>NZ_JBBPFS010000003.1:0-552315 GCF_038069765.1 Arthrobacter sp. G119Y2
CCTTCTGTGTGCAGGTCTAGTACCAGTTGTTGGCGTAGTGGAAGTTCAGTGCACCGCAGGGGCTTCCGTAGCGGGACTCTATGTAGCCCAGGCCCCAGTTGATCTGCGTTTTGTAGTTGGTCAGATAGTCCGGTCCCGAGGATGCCATTTTTTCAGCCGGAAGCGACTGGACAATGCCGTAGGCACCGCTGCTGGCGTTGGTCGCACTGGTCATCCAGTTGGACTCCTTCTCCCAGAGCGTGTTCAGGCAGGTCATTTCCGACGCGGCCCAGCCGTGGCCGGCAAGGGCCGAGGCAGCGTAAGCCTTGGCACCGGCAGGATCATCCACGGGTACGGAGGCTGCGGCGGCTTCAGCGGCAGCGGCCTCCTCGGCGGCACGGGCAGCAGCAGCCGCATCAGCCGCAGCCTGAGCTGCTGCTTCCTGCTCGGCCGCCGCGCGGGCCTGATCTTCTGCGGCCTTCGCTTCCGCGGCAGCCGCTTCCGCAACCCGTGCTTCTTCAGCCGCGGCTGCCTCAGCCACCCGCGCTTCTTCCGCTGCGCGGTCATCGTCGGCCGCCCGGTTCTCTTCGGAGGCCTTCGCCTCTGCCGCGGCTTCCGCTTCCGCCCCGGCCCCGGACTCGTCTCCCGGCCCGGCCGTCTCCGTAGGTGCAGGGGTCTGATCGGAGCTGTCATCCGAGGTTGCGCCGGAGATCGGCGAAGCCAGGCTCACGAGACCTGCGCGCAGCTGGTCGTTTTGCACGGAAGCCCCTGCAACACCGAAGAAGACCAGAGCTCCGGCAGCAGCCACGGCCCCGACGCGGAGCTGGCGGGTGCGGCGGGAGCGCCGGCGTTCCTGGGTAATTTCGCGTCGCCCGGGGGCGTTCTTGTGGGAGGAAGTCATAGGACCGAGACCCTACCGGCGGATTCTGGCCGCGGTCTCAGCTTCGTAACGATCTGGTTGACAGGCGTGTTGCGTCACGCTTTAATGACCCGGCCCTGTTAGTACCAGTTCACATCCTCGGAATGCTGCCACGCCGCACAGGGGCTGCCGTAGCGTGCTGCAATGTATCCCAGACCCCACTCAATCTGGGTCCGGTAACTGGTCCGCCAGTCGGCCCCGGCGGTGGCCATCTTGTCTCCGGGCAATGACTGCGGGATGCCGTAGGCGCCGCTGTACGGGTTGTTGGCGCTGGTTCGCCAGCCCGACTCACGCTGCCACAGGTTGGCCAAGCAACGCTGCTGGTCCTGCCCCCACCCAAAGGCTCCCAACCGGCCGGCTGCATAGGCCTGGGCACCGGCCGGATCATCGATGGGACCGGGAGCGGGCGCGGGCGGAGGCTGCGGGGCTGGCGGTGCCGGAGAGACAGGTGGGACTGGAGGGGCAGGTTTGGGCTGTGGGACTTGGGGAGCGGGTGTGGGAATTATCACCGGAGCGGGTCCCGTTTCCACCGGCGGCGGAGTGATTCCCCCGCGGTTCCCGGAGTCGTTTTCCCTCTGCCGGTCTGCCTCGCGTGCGGCTTCTTCGGCTTCCCGTGCTACCTGCTGCTCGCGGTAGTCCTCCTCGGCCTGCAGCCCGCGCAACCGCTCCTCTTCGAGCTGAACGCTCGTGTTCCGCAGGGCTGCGAGCTGCGCCAACAGGACCGCGCTGCGCTCTTCCTGTTCCCGGACCGCGGCGTCGGCGGCGGCCGCGGCGGCTTCGGCATCACGGGCCAGCTGCAGCGATTTGGCGGCGGCTTCCTCCCGGGCTTCCCCTGCCGCAGCCTCGCGGTCTTCAAGGCTGCGCAGCACATTGGCGGCAGCCGCGGCTTCAGCCTGCAGCTGGCCGGTGCGCCCGCTTATTCCCTGCAGGGTGGTGAGGCGGTCCATGGCGCCCACTGCCGCATCTGCATCCAGGAGCATCAGCAGGCTGGAGTCCATGCCGCCGGTTTTGTAGGTCTGCGCCGCCAGGGCTCCCATCTGATCGGAAAGCCCGCGCGCCGATGCCGCTGCTTGGGCCCGTTGAACGGAGAGGACTTCGAGGGCCCTTTTGGTGGTTTCAGCTTCCGCCGCGGCCCTCTGATGATCCGCAGAGGCCTGCACCGCCGTGTTTCCCAGGCGCCCCGCGTCGCCGGACAGTTCCCCCAGAAGTGCTTCTATCTCGGCGGACTGCCCTTCCGTGGCTGCCACGCTCGCCTTGGCCTGTTCCACCTCTTCCCAGGAAGGAAAGTCTGCCGCATCGGCGGGCACGGCAGTGAGGACCGCGGCGGCGAGCACCCCGGTCAGCATCACGGATCCCCAGGAAACAAGACTTAACTTCTTCCCCGGCAGCAACATTGACAACATCGGGGTTTAGCCTACGCCACACGGCGGATTATCCCTACGGTTCTACCAATCGTCTTCGGGCTGCTGCTCAAGCACCTCACCGATGACCTCGTTGACCACCCGATAGCCCACCGACGGGGAATATCCCTTGCGTGCCAGCATGGACACCAGACGCCTCGCCTGTTTGTCACGGGCGGCCCGGTCCGTCAGGTCAACGGAGTGCTGGAGCTTGCGGCCGGCCAGGGCGCGCGCTGATTCCAGTTCGTCCTCGTCGCTGACCTGTTCGAGCGCCTCCTCGGCCAAGTCGCCGGTGATTCCCTTCTCAGAGAGTTCACGCTTCAGCGCACTTCTGGCGAGCGACTTTGTCCGGGACCGGCTGGCCACCCACATGCGGGCGAATTCAGCGTCATCAATAAGCTGAACTTCCTCAAAGCGGTCCAGCACCGCTTCGATGACGTCATGGGGGATGTCCTTCTCAGCCAGCTTCACCGCGAGCTGGCGGCGGCTTTTCGGTGCGCTGGTCAGCTGGCGCAGGACAATGTTACGGGCCGTGCCGTAGGGATCGCGTTCCCGCTCCCCCGGCTGCACGGCAACGGGTTCCCCGGAATGACTTTCCGTACCGGGAAACCCGCTGTTGTGCTGCTGCATGGCGGCCTAGGCGTCCTTCGGAACGGCCTTGAGTTTCTTCGGGTCGGCCGGAGCTTCTTCGGCGGGACCGTCAATGCCCAGCTTTTCGCGCAGGCGGCGTTCCAGTTCATCGGTCAGCTCGGGATTATCCCGCAGGAACTTGCGGGCGTTCTCCTTGCCCTGGCCCAGCTGGTCGCCGTCGTAGGTGAACCAGGCGCCGGACTTCTTCACGAAGCCGTGCTCCACGCCCATGTCGATCAGCCCGCCCTCGCGGGAGATGCCGGTGCCGTAGATGATGTCGAACTCGGCCTGCTTGAACGGCGGGGCCATCTTGTTCTTGACGATCTTGGCACGGGTGCGGTTACCGACAGGCACCGTACCCTCCTTGAGCGTTTCAATCCGTCGGACGTCGATGCGCACGGAGGCGTAGAACTTCAGCGCCTTGCCGCCGGTGGTGGTTTCCGGGCTGCCGAACATGACGCCGATCTTCTCGCGAAGCTGGTTGATGAAGATGGCGGTGGTGTTGGTGTGGCTCAGGCGTCCGGCAATCTTCCGGAGGGCCTGGCTCATAAGCCGTGCCTGAAGGCCCACGTGGCTGTCGCCCATGTCGCCTTCGATTTCCGCCCGGGGCACCAGGGCTGCCACGGAGTCAATGACGACCACGTCAACGGATCCGGAGCCAATCAGCATGTCCATGATTTCCAGCGCCTGCTCGCCGGTGTCCGGCTGGGAGACCAGGAGGGAGTCCGTGTCGACGCCGAGACGGGCGGCGTAAATCGGGTCCAGGGCGTGCTCGGCGTCAATGAACGCGGCAATGCCGCCGTTCTTCTGTGCGTTGGCCACTACGTGAAGCGCCAGGGTGGTCTTACCCGAGGATTCAGGACCGTAGATCTCCACCACGCGGCCGCGGGGAAGCCCTCCGATGCCGAGGGCGAGGTCAAGGGCGATCGAACTGGTGGAGATGGTCTCCGCCGGAGCACGGACCTCGTCTCCGAGCCGCATGATCGAGCCCTTGCCGTACTGCTTATCGATCTGGGCCAGCGCTGCTTCAAGAGCCTTTGCGCGGTCGACTGCTGCTGCCATTCTTCACCTCGGTTGTTTGATTTTTGCTTGGCCCGAAGGCCGGGTGTCCTGCTCACCTACGACCATATGCGGCGGCACTGACAAAACAGCGGAGCGGGTTGCTGTGGGGATATCAGGGGTAGTTTGGCGGTCGTTTTGCCCTTGTGTAGGAGCATATCCGCACCCGAACAGATATTCGAATTCCGAACACCGGCGTGTCCGTTATTCCCTTCCGCGCGCCGGCTACTTTTTGGGGGCGATATCCCGGCCCAGGCGGCGTTCGGGCGGCACGTCCTGGACATCGCAGACCGCAAGCCACACTGTCTTGGGCTCAATCCCGCCGCCGAGTGCCTCGGCTGCGGTCTTGCCGCCGAGGGAACCCAGCACCAGGTCGGAGGCCAGCACCCGGGAGTAGGCCGGGCCAAACTCGTCGTCCATCAGCCGCCAGAAATCACTAAGTCGCATCGCTTAATCTTCTCACGGCCGCGGCACCGGCGAACGGCGCCCGCCATCCCCGGGAGGAAATCGGCGCCTTCCGGGGCGGACGCCCCCGCCCCGGGACCGTGGCGCCGTCGGCACCCCCGCCATCGGCCCGGCAGGTGCCGGGCCCTAGAATGGAACCATGACCGAGCAGGCATCCTCCCCCCGCCCCCGGCAGCATGAAGCCGCCATCGAGACGCTGGAGCATGCCCTCTCCGTGCTGTGGCGCCGTGCGCGGTCCAATTCGCACAAGGTGGCGCGCGAGGTGCACCCGGACATGGAGCCGGCAGCCTACGGCCTGCTGTTGCTGCTTCAGCAGCAACAGGCCATGCGCCTGACCGACATCGCGGCCAGCATAGGCATCGGCAAACCGTCCATCAGCCGGCAGATCGTCATGCTCGAGAGCCTCGGCCTTGTGCAGAAGCATGCCGATCCCCAGGACGGCCGGGCGCAGGCTATTTCCCTGACTCCGGCCGGGGCTCAGGCGCTGGCCCGCACCCAGGCAGCACGCAAGGATCTCTTCCGCACGCTGCTGGATGGCTGGGATGACGAGGAGCTGGTGCAGCTGGGATCGCTGCTGACGAAACTCAACGAATCCTACGCACGGGAACGCTGAGCGGATCCGCCTCCGGCATCCGGGCAGGCCAACGGGCCCGGGGGCGGATTAGTCCGGATGAGCCCGCGCATGAAAAAAGACCCCGCCGTTGCCGGCGGGGTCTTTTTCATCATGCGGAGGCATGCCGTCCTGGTGCGGCGGCGTGCCCGATGTAGGTCTACGGTGTGCGGGCCAGATCCCGCGCCATGTCATCCGGAAATTCGCGGGCAAACTCGCGCGAGAATTCGGATGGAACGGTGTCGGGTATGGCGATGCCTTCTGCGCTCGCCACCCGGTCGCTGACCTCACGAAGCATCAGAGACAGGGGCACATCCAGCGCGGTGCAGATCGAGGAGAGAAGTTCCGACGAGGCTTCCTTCTGTCCCCGCTCCACCTCGCTGAGGTAGCCAAGGGAAACGCGCGCGCTGTGCGAGACCTCGCGCAGGGTACGACCCTGACGCTGACGGACATCGCGCAGTACGTCGCCAATTTCATGACGAAGAACAACCATTTTGCGCTCCTTTGGCTCCCGGCGTGCATCTTCCGCCAACCCTACATCCCGCCAGCGAATAACGCCGTTCACGGATACGGGTTGCTTAACCATCTGTATCGTCCTGCTCCTTATATGGTCCGGCTGCGGCTTCACCGCAGCTATCTAAAGATCGTAGTTCGGAAACCTTGGCGGTTCCTGATACTAACAACTGAGCGCCGCCGGGTTTTGTTCCCGGCACCGTTCGCACGTTCCTGATGCCCTATTAACGTCTGTCCCTAAGGACCCGGGCAAGCATTGACAGTGCTTCGTCGCAGGCCTGCCCTCGGATGGCTGCCCTGTCCCCCGAAAAGAAAAATTCCCGGACTGTGGTCCGCTCCGGAGCGGCCACCGCGATAAACACGCAGCCCACAGGCTTGCCGTCATGCGGTTCGGGGCCTGCAGCACCTGTGGTCGCAACACCGATATCCGCCCCCAGGACCCGCTGTGCACCCTCGGCCATCTGCTTGGCGACCTCGGCGTCGACGGATCCCGCAGTCGCCAGCAGGTCGCCGTCGACCCCCAGGACTTTTTTCTTCACAAAGTTGGCGTACGCGACCACACCGCCGAGCAGCACCGCGGAAGCTCCGGGTACGGCTCCCAGTCCGGCAGCCACCAGGCCGGCGGTGAGTGACTCGGCGGTAGCAACCGTAAGCCCCGCCGCGGCTGCGGCCGCTACCACTGCCGGCGCATCAGCGGTGCCGGCCGAACTCACCGGCTGCCCGGATTCTGCAGGGCCCGGCGGCGCAGCTTCACGGCCTGGATGATGTAGTCCACCCCCGTCACCACGGTGATGACGACGGCGGCCGCCATAACGACTGCGCCGATCCACCAGGCCCAGGCGCCCAGCCATGCGGTCAGCGGCAGGAGCAGAAGGAAGATGGCCAGGGTCTGAACGACCGTCTTGAGCTTGCCGCCGCGGGAGGCTGCCATCACGCCGTAGCGGATCACGACGAACCGGAGAACGGTAATGCCGATTTCGCGGACCAGGATCACGATGGTTACCCACCACCACAGCTCGCCCAGCGCGGACAGCATCACCAGTGCCGACCCGATCAGCAGCTTGTCCGCAATGGGATCGGCGATCTTGCCGAAGTCGGTGATCAGGCCGCGGCTGCGGGCCAGGTCGCCGTCGAGCTTGTCAGTGTAGATGGCCACTGCAAAAGTCGCCACCGCGAGCCAGCGGTACAGTCCGTCCCGCCCGTCGTCGGACAGGAGCAGCCAGATAAACAGCGGAACCATCAGGATCCTGATGACCGTCAGCACGTTGGCGATGTTCAGGACGGGGACATTCCCGGAAGAAGAGTTGCTCACTGTTCCAGCCTAACGCCGAATCAGCGCCCGGTTAGATTCCAGGCGTCCTCTGAACCGTCTTCCTCACCCTCGGCATCGCGGTCGTAATACTCGGTGGACTGCTTGCGGCTCTCCAGGTCCTGGGCCACAAGGTCCACCGGCCCCTCCGGCTCGAAGCCGTGGTTGACGTTGGCGTTCTCGGCCAGCGCCGCCGTCTCGGCAGCTCCGGGCCCGTTGGCTGCCTCTCCCCCGCTGATCGCGGCCAGCGTGGCGGCCAGATCGTCCGGCTTCACCATGACGTCGCGGGCCTTGGAGCCCTCGGAAGGCCCGACGACACCGCGGGATTCCAGCAGGTCCATCAGGCGGCCCGCCTTGGCGAAACCGACGCGCAGCTTGCGCTGGAGCATGGACGTGGAACCGAACTGCGTGGTGACCACAAGTTCGGTGGCCTGCAGCAGCAGGTCCATGTCGTCGCCGATATCGTCTTCGATCTGCTTCTTGGGTGCGGTGACCGTGACGTCGTCGCGGTACACGGCACCGAGCTGGCCCTTGACGTGCTCCACCACGCGGTGGATTTCCGACTCAGTCACCCAGGCACCCTGGACGCGGATGGGCTTGTTGGCGCCCATCGGCAGGAACAGTGCGTCACCCTGGCCCAGCAGTTTTTCGGCACCGGGCTGGTCCAGGACCACGCGTGAGTCGGTGACCGAGGAGGTTGCGAACGCCATGCGCGAGGGCACGTTGGCCTTGATCAGGCCGGTGACGACGTCGACGGAGGGACGCTGCGTAGCCAGGACCAGGTGGATGCCGGCAGCGCGGGCGAGCTGGGTGATGCGAACGATGGAGTCTTCGACGTCGCGCGGCGCGACCATCATCAGGTCGGCGAGCTCATCGACGATCACCAGCAGGTACGGATAGGCCCGGACAACGCGCTTGGAGCCGGCCGGCGGAATGACCTTGCCCAGCTTGACGGCCTTGTTGAAGTCATCGATGTGCTTGAAGCCGAAGTTGGCCAGGTCGTCATAGCGGGTGTCCATTTCGCGGACCACCCACTGCAGCGCCTCGGCGGCCTTCTTCGGGTTGGTGATGATCGGGGTGATCAGGTGCGGCACCCCTTCATACGCGGTCAGTTCCACGCGCTTGGGGTCCACCATCACCATGCGTACCTCATCCGGGGTGGAGCGCATCAGGATGGAGGTGATCATGGAGTTTACGAACGAGGACTTACCGGCACCGGTGGCGCCGGCCACCAGGAGGTGGGGCATCTTGGCCAGGTTGGCGACCACGAAGCCGCCCTCCACGTCCTTGCCCACGCCCATGACCATGGGATGTTCGGTCTTGCGGGCGGCGTTGGAGCGCAGCACGTCTCCCAGTGCAACAACTTCCTTGTCCGCGTTCGGGATTTCGATGCCGATGGCGCTCTTGCCCGGGATGGGCGAGAGGATGCGCACGTCCGAGGACGCAACGGCGTAGGAAATGTTCTTGGACAGGGCGGTGACCCGCTCCACCTTGGTGCCCGGTGAGAGCTCGATTTCGTAGCGTGTGACCGTCGGTCCGCGGCTGAAGCCGGTGACGTGCGCTTCGACCTTGAACTGGTCCAGCGTGTTGGTCAGGGCCTCGACGACGGCGTCGTTGGCTTCGGAGCGTTCCTTGGCCGGCGGTCCGGCGGGCAGGAACTCGGAGGGCGGCAGCGTGTAGGTCACGTCGCCGGAGAGCTGCAGCTGTTCGGTGCGCTGCGGGATGGGCGTGGCCGGGGTGAGGTTGCGGACCGTGCGTGCCGGAACCGGCGGCACGGCGGGAACCGGGGGCAGTCCGTCCGGGACGGGCAGGTCGGCGGCGGCTTCCGGAACCATGCTGATGGCTTCGGTGGGCGGCTCGGCGCCGTCGAACCCGCCGGCCGGCAGGCCCTGGGCGCGGCGGATCTTCTGGGTTGCCAGTTCGGACCGGGTGGGCCGGCGCACGCCCGGCGGAATGGCCGGTTCCGCCGCCGCGGCGGCGGCACTGGCTTCCTCGTCTTCGTCGGCCAGGACGGCACGCTCGAAGGCCTCGTCGCCGGCGAATCCTTCGGCGGGAAGATCGTCCTCGGCTTCGGAATTGCGGCCGAACATCCGCGACTTCTTTTTCGGGGTCTTGGCAGCCTTTGCGGCCCGCTGGTCCCGCTCGTACAGGTAGCTCTGGTCGTGCGCCTCGGGGTCGTCCGGGGCAAGGTCCTGGCCCATCAGGTGTTCGTACAGGGCGCGCAGGCGCAGCGGGATGTGACGGAACGGCGTGGCCGTGATGATGAGCAGGCCAACGAAAACCAGGAACCCCAGCAGGATGGCCACCGGCCACGTGGTCAGCGCCGCGGACAGCGGGCCGGCCACCAGGAAGCCGACAATGCCTCCGGAGGCCCAGAGCCGGTCGAAGCCGTCCGAGAGTGCGGGCGAGCCGCCCACTATGTGCGTGATGCCGGAACCGGCGAAAAGGACCAGGACCAGGCCAATGCTGATGCGGCTGTTGGCGTGGTGGCGTTCGGGGTAGCGGAAGAGCCGGACGGCGCCGGTCAGGAGCATGAAGGGAACGACGACGGCCATCCAGCCGAAGGTGCCGGCCGCGCCGGCATGGATGATGTCCGCCACCGGGCCGCGCAGTGCCCACCACTCGACCGTGGCCACGGCCAGTGCGGTGAGGATCAGGAAGAAGCCGGTGCCGTCGCGGCGGACGTCCCGGTCGGGAACGACGTCGGCGCCCAGCTTGCGGATTCCGGCGCCGGCCAGGCGGGCCATCCCCATCCAGGCCCCCTGGATGGCGCGCAGCGGCAGCGGCACCTGCTCGGCGTCGGCCTGCGCTTTTGCGCCTGCCCCGGAGCGGCCGGTGGCCTTGCCCCGCGGCTGGGTTTTGCCGGCGGATTTTCCTGTGGTGCCCCCGGTGTTCCGGCTGGTGCTCCGGCCGGAAGCAGAGCCGCGTGCGGCAGGGGAAGTACGAGTGGCCATAGCCTCCACGGTACCCGATGGGGCCGGGCAAGCCGCGGATTTACGCGGTCTGCCCGGCCCCGGGAATACCTGTTGCGCCCCTGCCCGGCCTGCGCCGGAGCCCGCGGGGCTTAGGCCTCGAGGACCACCGGGACGATCATGGGACGCCGGCGCAGGCGCCGGTTGACCCAGGTGCCGACAACCCGGCGGACCACCTGCTGCAGCTGGTAGGTGGTGTGGTCCTTGTTGGAAGTGACCGCTTCCTCCAGCGCCTTGCTGATCTTGGGCTTGATTTCGTCAAACACTGCGTCGTCTTCCGCGAAGCCGCGGGCATGGATTTCCGGACCGGAAACGATCGTGCCCGTGCTGCGGTTGACCACGGTGATGACCGAGATGAAGCCTTCCTCGCCGAGGATGACGCGGTCCTTGAGGTCGGTGTCGGTGATCTCCCCGACGCTGGAGCCGTCCACGTAGACAAACCCGCACTCCACGGCACCCACCACGCGGGCCTTGCCGTCGCGCAGGTCCACCACCGTGCCGTCGTCGGCCAGGATCACGTTCTGCGCGGGGACCCCGGTGGCTTCGGCCAGCTTGCCGTTGGCGATCAGGTGCCGGGTTTCGCCGTGCACGGGCATGGCGTTTTTCGGCTGCAGGATGTTGTAGGTGTAGAGCAGTTCCCCGGCGGAGGCGTGGCCCGAGACGTGGATCTTGGCGTTGCCCTTGTGCACGACGTCGGCGCCGAGCTTCATCAGGCCGTTGATGACCCGGAAAACGGCGTTTTCGTTGCCCGGGATCAGCGAGGAGGCCAGGATCACCGTGTCACCCCGCCCGATGCGGATCCGGTGGTCGCCGTTGGCCATGCGCGAGAGCGCGGCCATGGGCTCGCCCTGGGAACCGGTGGACATCAGAACCAGCCGGTCATCGGGCATGTCGTCCACGTTTTTCAGGTCCACCAGGATCCCGGCGGGCACATTCAGGTATCCCAGCTTCTCTGCGATGGCCATGTTGCGCACCATCGACCGGCCGACGAAGCACACCTTGCGGTTGTGCGCCGCTGCGGCGTCGAGCACCTGCTGCACGCGGTGGATGTGGGAGGAGAAGGACGCCACGATGATGCGCTTCTTCACCTTGCCGAAGAGGGTTTCCAGCACGGGGCCGATTTCGCGCTCGGCGGTGGTGAAACCGGGCACGTCGGCGTTGGTGGAGTCGGCCATGTACAGGTCCACGCCCTCCTCGCCAAGCCGCGCGAAGGCCCGCAGATCCGTGATCCGCCCGTCGAGGGGAAGCTGGTCCATCTTGAAGTCCCCGGTGTGCAGCACGGTGCCGCCGGCGGTCCGGATGAACACGGCCAGGGCGTCCGGAATGGAGTGGTTCACGGCCACGAACTCGCATTCGAAGGGCCCGAACTGTTCCACCTGCCCCTCGGTGACGGTAAAGGTGAACGGCTTGATCCGGTGTTCCTGCAGCTTGGCCTCGATCAGGGCCAGGGTCAGCTGGGAGCCGATCAGGGGAATGTCGTTCTTCAGGCGCAGCAGGTACGGCACCGCACCAATGTGGTCTTCGTGCCCGTGCGTGAGCACTACGCCCACGACGTCGTCGAGCCGGTCCTCAATATAGGAGAAGTCGGGCAGGATCAGGTCCACGCCCGGCTGGGTTTCCTCCGGAAAGAGGACACCGCAGTCCACGATCAGCAGTTTGCCGTCGATTTCGAACACGGCCATGTTGCGGCCGATCTCGCCGAGGCCGCCAAGGGGGACGATCCGGAGGGTGCCCTCCTCCAGGGCCGGCGGAGTGCTGAGCGCGGGAACTGCGGTTTCAGTCATGGTGCTTTAGGCCTTGCCTTCCGTAAGGGTCCGGGAGAAGTCCCATCCGGCCTCGGCCAGATCCGTCAGGACGGTCTCCATTTCGACGGCGTCGGGCGCCACCAGCGGCAGCCGGACGGCGGCGCTGGGAATGGTCCCCTGCAGCTTCAGGATCTGCTTGGCGGAGACGGCCCCGGGAATATGGGTCATGACGGCGCGCACCACCGGGTCCAGTTCGAAGTGGATCCGGCGGGCGGTGGCGAAATCCCCCGCCGCCGCGGCATCCACCAGCGCACGGAATTGCGCCGTGGCCACGTGGGCCGAAACGCTGACGACGCCCACGGCTCCGGCGGCCATCCAGGGCAGGGTCAGGCCGTCGTCGCCGGCGTAGACGTCAAGGGTGGTGTTGGCGATCACCTGAGTGATCGCGGCGAAGTCCGCCTTGGCGTCCTTCAGGGCGGTGACGGCCGGAATGTTGGCGAGGCGGACCATGGTGTCCGTGGAGATGGCAATGCCGGCGCGGCCCGGAATGTCGTAAATCATGATCGGCAGGTCGGTGGCGGCGGCGACGGCTTCGAAGTGCGCAAGGACTCCGGCCTGAGTCGGCTTGTTGTAATACGGCGTCACGACCAGCTGCGCGTCGGCACCGGCGCGGAGCGCGCGGCGGGCCATTTCCACCGAGTGTGAGGTGTGGTTGGTCCCGGTGCCGGCAATGACCTTGGCGCGGCCGCCCACGGTTTCGGCCACAACCCGGAACAGGTCTTCCTTTTCGCTGTCCTCCAGGGTGGAGGTTTCTCCCGTGGTTCCCGAAACCACCAGCCCGTCGCAGCCGTCTTCCACGAGCTTGTTGGCGAGTTTTGCCGTGGCGTCGAAGTCCACGGCTCCGTCCTCGGTGAACGGTGTCACCATGGCGGTGACGAGGGTTCCAAACGGAAGTGCACGAATATCAGAATCAGCCATGGGTAAAACGTTACCCGTTCCCTGCACCGTTGGGACAACGCGGGAGCCACACCGGGGGCCGGAAAGGCACTGCGCGCCCCGGGCGTGTGCTGTGAGACGATCGGTTCATGATCGGACGGCGGCTTACGGGCATCGATGCGGCCCGGGGCATAGCGCTTCTGGGCATGATGGCGACCCATATATTCCCTCTTTACGACGAGCGGACGGGAGACCCCTCCTGGGCCGGCCTCGTGCTCTCGGGGCGCTCTTCGGCACTGTTTGCGGTGGTGGCCGGGATCGGCCTGGCACTGCTCACCGGCGGCAGCCAGCCGCGGTCCGGGCGTGCACTGTCCGCGGACCGGCGCGGCATCGCCGTGCGGGCCCTGATTATCGCCCTGGTCGGCCTGACGCTCGGCGGGCTGGACACCTCCATTGCCATCATCCTGTTCCACTACGGCGTCCTGTTCCTGCTGGCGCTGCCCTTTGTGGGCATGCGGTTGCCCCGGCTCGCATTGTGGGCAGGTGCCTGGCTGCTGCTCTCCCCGGTCCTGGCCTATCTGGTCCGCCCGTGGCTCTACTCGGCCGTCGAGCCGTCAACACTGGACTCGAATGTCAGCTGGGAGGCCTTCCTGCAACCCGGAACCCTGCTGGCGGATGTCTTCTTCACCGGCTTTTATCCGGTGGTGCAGTGGCTGAGTTACCTGCTGATCGGGCTGCTGATCGGACGGCTCCGGCTTTCCGAAGTGTCCGTCCAGGTTGGCCTGGTGACCGCCGGTATTGCCGCTGCGGCCGGCGCGAAGTTCCTGAGCTATTACCTGCTGGTGGACCGGGGCGGCTTTGAGGCCCTGCTGGAAACGAATTCCGGCCGCATCTGGCCCCTTGCCCGGATGATGGAGGTCAACCTCGCCGGAGTGGAACAGACCGGGTCATGGTGGTGGCTGGCGGTGAGCGGTCCGCACTCGGGCACCCCGCTGGATCTGCTGCATACCGCGGGCACCGCAGCCGCCGTCGTCGGGGTATGCCTGCTGCTGACCCGGGCACGGCCGAACCTGCTGCTGCCCCTCTCAGCTGCCGGAGCCATGACGCTGACGCTGTACAGCGTGCATGTCTGGATCATGTCCGTCACCGATGCCCAGCCGGTGCCGCCGGAGCCGGTGTGGCTGTTCTGGATCTCTGCGGTGGCGGCTGCCGGCATCGGCATCGCCTTCACCCGGCTTGGATCACGCGGTCCGCTGGAGACGGTGACCCACGGAGCCTCGCAGCTGGCGCGGCACGGGTCCCTCAGCGGCAAATAAGGGGCTGCTCCCCTGCGAAATGGCAGTAGGTGTCCTTCTCAGGGCTGAGAAGGACACCTGCTGCCATCTCGGGGCTAGGAGGAGTAGAGCTTACCGGCCCGGCGCATGGCGGCACGGGCGCGCTTGCGGTCCCCCGCGGCGTCGTACGCGCAGGAGAGCCGGAACCAGGCACGCCAGGACTGGGGCGCCGCTTCAACCTCGGCCTGGTAGGCGGGGAACTCCGCGTCGGCCGCGTCCCGGATGATCCGGCCCGCGGGGGTGCGCGGCAGGTTGTCCACCGGCAGTCCGCCTTCGTCGGCGAGAATATGGGCCATCTTCTCCGTCCGGCCGCCGAACTGCAGCTCGCGGATCAGGGCCCAGGCCCCGACAATCGGCAGCACCAGGTACGCCGCTCCGAGGGCCTTCGCGCCGAGTTCGTCGGCGGACAGCAGGGTCCAGCCGCGCTGCAGCACAACCACCATGTAGAACACCAGCAGCAGGGTGATCAGCAGGACGCCGATCTTGGCCTTGTTACGGAAAAACCCGGTAAAAAAAGACAACGTGTTCCTTAGGCGTTCAGGTTGAGGTAGCCGTCGAGTCCGACGGTCAGGCCCGGATGGGCAGCAGCTTCCCGCAGGCCCAGCAGGACGCCGGGCATGAAGGATGCCCGGTCAAACGAATCGTGGCGGATGGTCAGCTGCTCGCCGGCGCCGCCCAGCAGCACCTCCTGATGCGCCACCAGCCCGCGCAGCCGGACGGAGTGGACACGGATGCCGTCGATGTCGGCGCCGCGGGCACCGGGCACTTCCTTGACGGTGGCGTCCGGAGAGGGCGCCACCCCCGCTTCCGCACGGGCTTCGGCCATCAGCTGCGCGGTGCGCACGGCAGTTCCCGACGGCGCATCGATCTTGTCCGGATGGTGCAGTTCAATAACCTCCACCGACTCGAAATACCGGGCGGCCTTCGCCGCAAACGCCGAGGCCAGAACCGAACCCAGCGCAAAATTCGGTGCGATCAGCACCGCGGTGCCGGGGTGTTCTTCCAGCAGGGCGGAGAGCCGGGCCAGCCGGTCGGCGTCCCATCCGGTGGTGCCGACGACGGCGTGCATCCCGTGCTCGACGGCGAAGCGGACGTTTGCTTCACTGCTGTCGGGAACGGTCAGGTCAACCACGTATTGGGCACCGGCGGAGACAAGTGTTTCGAGCGAATCGCCGCGGCCGAGGGCGGCCACCAGCTTCAGGTCGGGTGCCGCTTCGACGGCTTTAACGGCTTCGGATCCCATGCGGCCGCCGGCCCCGAGGACCGCTACGGCGAGTTGCTCAGTCATACCCCCAGATTACCGGTCACTGCGGGGCGTCGCTGACACCCACCCACTCGGACGTCCCGTCGCTGAAGCCCTGTTCCTTCCAGATGGGTACCCGCGCCTTGACCGTGTCCACCAGTTCGGAACAGGCCGCGAAGGCGACGCCGCGGTGCGCAGCACCCACTGCGGCCACCAGGGCGGCGTCACCGATCTCGAGCGGACCGGTGCGGTGGCCGACCCAGATCCGCACGCCGTCATGCGCTGCGGCAATCTCGGCCGCGACGTCGGCAATGACCCGCTCGGCGGAGGGGTGGGCGCTGTAGGAGAGGCTGGCGACACCGCGGCCGCCGTCGTGGTTGCGGACAATCCCGCTGAACCCGACCACCGCGCCGCACTCCGGCGACCAGGCCGCGTTGTGCGCGTGCTCGGCGTTCAGCGGCAGGTCAGAGACCGTCGCATTCACGACTTCGGAGGCAACGGAGGCGGCCCCGCCGGGTCCTGTGCCCGGTCCTGCATGCTCAGTGTCCATGGTGTCCCTCCAGCTGTCCGCAGATGTGCCCAATTATCGGTTCCAGCACCGCGAGCCCGTCCGCGACCGCCCCGGGCGAACCCGGAAGGTTCACGACGAACGTCCGCCCTGCAGTGCCCGCATGGCCGCGGCTGATGGCGGCCATCGGCGTCTTGGTGCGGCCGTCTGCGCGCAGGGCTTCCATAACTCCCGGAACTTCACGTTCCAGCAGCGGCAGCGTCTGCTCCGGCGTGCAGTCATCGGGACTCAGCCCGGTGCCGCCGCTGGTGAGGATTACCGCCGGTTCAAGCGCGAGCATGCGGCGCAGCGACTCCCCCACGCCGTCGCCGTCGGGCACCACTTCGGCGAGCACGACGTCGAAGCCCAGCGCGTAGAGCCAGTCCGAGGCCAAGGGCCCGCACTCGTCCTCGTACTCGCCCCGGGCTGCCCGGGTGGAGGCAATCAGGACGGCCGCAGTACGGCGGGGATGCTGGTGCGGGGCCGGCGGCTTCTCAGTCACAGTGTCCAGTCTCCGCTCTTGCCGCCGGATTTGGCGAGGACCTGGATGTCGGTGATGGACGCGTGCTTGTCCACGGCTTTAATCATGTCGTACAGGGTCAGCGCAGCCACGGACGCCGCGGTCAGGGCTTCCATCTCCACACCGGTCACTGCCTTGGTTTTCACGGTGGCCAGGATGACGACGTCGGTGTCCCCGGGTTCAAAGTCCACGGTTACCTTGGTCAGCGGCAGCGGGTGGCACAGCGGAATCAGGGTGGAGGTCTGCTTGGCCCCCATGATCCCGGCGACACGGGAGACGGCCAAAGCGTCCCCCTTGGGCAGGCCGCCCCCGGAGAGAAGCTTCACGACGTCGGCGGTGGTCCGCAGCCGTGCCTGGGCGGTGGCGACGCGCGTGGTTTCGGTCTTGGCGGAGACATCCACCATGTGCGCGGAGCCGTCTTCACGGACGTGGGTGAGCCCGGGCTGCTGCCCGTCGGTGCCGGTCATGAAAAAACTCCGGTCATGAAAGAACTCCTTTTGAGCAATGCGGTTAGTTCAACAGCCATACTGTCACTTCCGTGCCGGCGGGCAGCGTCTGAACCCCGGCGGGGATGTGGACCAGGGCGTTGGAGGAAGCCAGGGCGTGCACCAGGTGTGAGCTCGGCCCGCCGATCAGCTCCACCCGGCCCGCCGTGCCCGGCTCGGCGGGGGCTGTGTAGCGGCCCCGCCGCACCTGGTGCTTGGCTGCGGGGCTGCTCGCTTGCCCGGTCAGGAGCGCCGGCAGCTCCGGGCGGGGCGCGGGGGAACCGGTCAGGGTGCCCAGCGCCGGACGCAGGAACACCTCGAAGGAGACCACGGAGCTGACCGGGTTGCCGGGAAAACCGAGAAAGGGAACGCCGTCAAGGGATCCGATTGCCTGCGGCCCGCCGGGCTGCATGGCAACCGGAAGGAACTGCACGCCCTCGGCGGCCAGGGCCAGCCGGACCACTTCGTAGGCCCCCATGCTGATACCGCCGGAGGTGAGCACCAGATCGACCCGGTGGCGGGCCAGGTCTTCGCGGAGCTGGGCCAGGAAGCGTTCCGGTGAGTCCGCCAGGATGCGGGTCCGAACCACCTCGGCACCGGCCTCCTGCAGGCTGACGGCGAGCAGCGTGGAGTTGGCGTCATGGATCTGCCCGGGGGCCAGTTCCTGCCCCGGTTCCACCACCTCGTCGCCGGTGCTGAGCAGCAGCACCCGGAACCGGGCACGGACCGGCACTGCGGGTATGCCCAGCGCAGCCAGCAGGCCCAGCTGCAGTGCGCCAAGGCGGGTGCCGGCCGGCAGGGCCAGGGCCCCGGCGCGGATGTCGCTGCCTGCAGTGCGGATAAAGTCTCCGGCGGCGGCACCGGCGGGAAAGCTCACCGTGGCCCCGGGGCGGTCCCGGTCCGGAAAAAACGCGTTGGGCACGGCACGTTCGATGGGTACGACGGCGTCGGCTCCGGCCGGCAGCATGGCACCGGTCATAATCGGAGCGGCAGCTCCCGGAGCCAGGGCGGGAGCAGCAATGCCTGCGGCAATCGGCTCACTCACGCGCAGCGGCACGGCGTTTCCCGGGGCGGACCCGAGGTCGGCCGTACGGACCGCATAACCGTCCATCTGGGAATTGTCGAAGGGAGGGAGACTTCCCGGTGCGTGCACGTCCGCGGCCAGCACCCTGCCTGCTGCCGCCGCCAGCTGCAAAGTCTCGGAGCGCTCCGGTGCAGCCAGGCCGGATTTCAGGAGCCGGAGCACCGCGTCCCGGTGTTCTTCCACCGTCCGCGTCACTGCCGGCTCCGCAGCCGCCGGTGCAGCGTGCCCAGCTCGTCGTCCGTCAGGCCGCCGGAGCGCAGGTACTCCGCCGCACCCCCGTGTTCTTCGCTCACCCACGCCAGTGCCTGGGTGATGGCACCGGCAGGCGCGCCGGTCACCAACGCCGCCACGTCCTCCGTCAGGGGAACGCCCAGGTCCTTGATCATCCCGAGCATCCGGTCGGACCACTCCCCCGCGAGGTTGGCCTCGCTCTGCCGGTAGTCGGCCACCACCGCTTCCGGTTCCACGCCGACGGCGCTTAGGATCAGCGCCACTGCCACGCCGGTGCGGTCCTTCCCCGCTGTGCAGTGCACCAGCGTCGCGGAACCTTCCCCGGTGCCCGCCACCCGGCGGGCTGTCTCGGCAAACACGGTGCCGGCGTCCTGCAGCATCCCGGTGTAAAGGCCGCCCAGCGTCGGCAGCTGTGCCACGGCGGCCTGCACCGCCCGGGCGGCGGCTTCCGGGTCGCCGGACTGGCGGGCGCGCTGCATCCCTTCCTGGGCGGCTCCGGTGAAGGCGCCCTCAAACAGCGGCAGGTCCACCCGGGTGAAGGAGCGGGCCGCGGGCAGCCGGTCCGTTGCCATGCGCTGCTCGGCAGGTGTCCGCAGATCGATGATCACCTCGATCTCCGACTCGGCCAGGCTTGCCAGCCCGCGGGGAGTCAGCCCGCTGAGGGCATCGGACCGGTAGAGGACTCCGGGGGCGCTTCGGCCTCCTCCGGCCAGCGGCAGCCCGCCGGTGTCGCGGAAATTGACAGTGCCTTCCAGAGCGGTGATCGTCACAAACCGAGCCTAGCCCATCCCTTCGGCTGCGGCCGTGCTACAGCCGAAGGCACCGGTTCCGGGAGCCGGGCCTGCTGCGGGATCACCTGACGGCCAGGCGAATGGTGTGCAGGCCGGTGGCGCCGTCGGGGACCACGGGCCGCACGTCCCCGTCCTGCTCTGCTCCGGCCGCGTCCACGGCGCGCACGGTGACAACGTGGTCCCCGGAGCCCAGGTCCAGGACCGCGGACCACTGCACCCAGGTGTCCACCGAGATGCCGGAGGCCAGCTCCGCATCCTGCCAACGGCCGTCGTCGACCCTTACCTGCACCCCGCGGATGCCGGTGTGCTGCGCCCAGGCCATGCCGGCAACGGTCACGGCGCCGGGCTCCACCGACGCGCGGTCGGAGGGGGTGTCGATGCGGGAGGAGAGCTTGACGGGCCCTCGTTCGGTCCAGCCCCGCTCGGTCCAGTAGGCCGTTTCCTCGCTGAACCGGGTCACTTTCAGCTCGGTGACCCACTTGGTAGCCGAAACATAGCCGTACAGCCCCGGCACCACCAGCCGCACCGGAAACCCGTGTTCCAGCGGCAGCGGCTCGCCGTTCATTCCCACGGCGAGCAACGCGTCACGAGAATCGGTCAGTGCTTCGAGCGGGGTGGAGGCCGTCCAGCCGTCGCGGCTGGTGGACAGCACCATGTCGGCGCCCTCCCGGACTCCGGCGGCTGCCAGGAGGTTCCGCACCGGCCAGCCCAGCCATTTGGCGTTGCCGATCAGGCTTCCGCCCACCTCGTTGGAGACGCAGGCCAGCGTCATGTAGCTTTCCTGCAGGGGCTTGGCCAGCAGTTCGGCGAAGCTGATTTCAACCTCGCGGTCCACCATGCCCGTCACCGCCAGGCTCCACTGCTCCGAGTTGACCAGCGGCACGCTCAGCGCGGTGTCGATCCGGTAGAACTCGGCCGCGGGGGTGAGCACCGGGTCCAGTCCGCTGATGCCCAGTTCCGCTCCGGCAGGGATGGGCGGTGCAGGGGTCACCGGGGCGGGCAGGACAACGCCGTCGCGCAGGGAAACCGTGGTGATCTGCCCTGCCCGCGAGGTGCCTGCCAGGGCGCCCGCCGCGACGGCTACGCCGGCTCCGCCGCCGACCCCGAGCAGCACGTCCCGCCGCCGGGCACCCGCTTCGTCCGGGGCCGCGGCGCCCCACCTGCGGATGCGGGCCAGGAAGGCCCGCAGCACCGGAACGCCCACGGCCACCGCCAGCAGCGGCGGCAGCAGGGACAGCACGCTTATCTGCGGGCGGGACAGTACGGCAGCCAGCCCAGCAGTTCCGAACAAGGCCACGACGACGGCGCCCGCCGGCGGCCGGCGCAGCTCCAGGATCCCGGCGGCGGCGGCGAAAACCGCGATCACGGCCGCCATGGCCACGAGGAACGCCGCTTTGTCGGCGGTGCCGAACAGGCTGATCGCCCAGTCCTTGACCGGCGCCGGCATCGCGTCGATGACCACCGATCCCACCGCGCTCACCGGTGACAGGGACGGGCTCAGCAGTGCTGCGGAGAGCTCCCCGGCGGCCACGGCCAGCCCGGCCGCCGCCAGTCCCGCCGCGGCCGACCACAGGGAAAGGAACCGGTCAGTGCCGTTCATGGGGCTCATTTCTGTTGGTGCTGCATGATGTGTTGCCGGTGCGCCGGGAGTCAGCGCGGCACCAGCAGCCCAACCCCCAGCCGGGCAACTGCCAGCAGCACCAGGTACAACGAGATCAGGATCAGGCAGATTCCCAGCGCAATTTCAGGCTGGTTGGAGTTCAGGCTCAATTCGATCTGCAGCGGCAGGGTCCGGGTGCGGCCCTCGATGCTGCCGGCGAACGTGATGGTGGCGCCGTATTCACCCAGCGACCGTGCGAAAGCCAGCAGCGCCCCCACAATGATGCCGGGCAGGGCCAGCGGAACGGTGATGTAGCGCAGGATCGCCGTTGGACCGGCGCCGGAGGTGGCGGCAGCCATTTCCAGGTCATGGTCCACAGCCCGCAGGCTGCTCAGGGAGGCCACGACAAAGAAAGGCAGGGAAACAAATACCTGGACGATCAGCACTGCGGCGGGCGAGTACCCCACTCCCAGACCGGCGGATTCCAGGAACCGGCCGGCCAGCCCCTGCCGCCCCCAGAAGTAGAGCAGGGCGATGCCCGAAACAACGGGAGAGAGAACCAGCGGTATCAGCAGGATCCCGCGCAGCACCTGCATCCACGGCCCGGCCAGCTTGCTGAAGAGCACGGCCAGGGGCAGCCCAAGCACCACGCAGATGAGCGTTGACCCCACGGAGGTGGTCACGGACAGGAGCAGGGCGGTGCGGGCCTCGGGCGCGCTGAGCAGCGACCCGAGGGAAGCGAAGGGAACATTCAGCAGAAGCGCCGCCACCGGCCCTGCGCAGAACAGCAGCGCCAGGGACGCCGGAATCCACAGCCACCCGGGAGTGGTGGCCCGGGCTCCGCGGGTCATGCCGACCGCCCGGGAGGCAGCGGAGCGGCGGGGCAGCCCGCCGGTCCCCCGCCGTCGTGCTTTCACCGCATCAGGCACCGGGCGGCCGGAAGCCTGCGTCGCGGAGGATGCCGGCGGCTTCCTCCCCTGCAAGCCACTCGTAGAATCGGACAGCTGCCTCATGCTCTGCTCCCTCCGCGGTCAGGGCCGCGGGGTACTGGTTGGGTTCGGGATCATTCACTTCAAGATACGTCACCCCTTGGTTCGCAGCCGAGAGCGCATCGGTTTGGTACACCAGCCCGGCGTCGGCCTGGCCGCTCGCCACCTTGGTCAGGACCGACCGCACACTGTCCTCGCGGCTTTCACCCGACAGCTCCACGCCCGCGGCACCGAGGACCCGCTCCGCGGAACGGCCGCAGGGAACCGACGGCGCGCATACGGCTGTCCGGGCCGCCCCGCCGGACAGATCGGACAGGTCGGACAGCGAGGTGACGCCCGCGGGGTTCCCCGGAGCCAGTGCCAGGACGGTCGTGTTGCCGGCCACCGCCTGCTCCCGCTCGATCAGTCCCTCGGCCCGGACCGCATCCAGCGCCTCCAGATCCGCGGCAATGACGACGTCGGCCGGGGCACCGGCGAGAAGTTGGCCTGAGAGCTGGGCGCTGGAGCCGAGGTTGGTGCGCAGGCGGCCGCCGCCGTCGTAGGCTTCATTCATAGCCGTCATCACATCCGTAAGCGATGCGGCTGCGAATACGGTAACGACAGGGCTTTCCGGCGTCCCGGCGGAGCCTCCGGGTGAAGGACCGGAACAGCCGGCGGTTCCGGCAAGCAGGACGGCGGACAGAGCGATGATGTGCTGACGCCGACGGATAAAACGCATTGATAGAGCCTAACCGCGAAAGGGCGTAGCCTCGACCCATGGGAATCCAGCTGGGAATGCCGTCCATCGGCGCGCCGCTGACCGGCGAACCGTCCACCACACCCGCGTCGGGTGCCCCTGCGGCGGGCTGCGCGCCCGTCGAAACCCCCGCAGCCGAACCGCGGGCAGCGGCCGGAGCGGCTGCGGCTGCCGGGGTCCGGACCGCCGACGGCCTGCTGGACCGCTACGGCCGGCGCGCCACCGACATGCGGCTCTCGCTCACGGACAAGTGCAACCTGCGCTGCACTTACTGCATGCCTGCAGAGGGGCTGGACTGGCTGGCCAAGGACAAGGTCCTGACCGCCGCCGAGATTATCCGGCTGGTGGGAATCGGCGTGGACACGCTCGGCGTCCGGGAACTGCGGCTGACCGGCGGCGAACCGCTGGTGCGGGCCGACCTGGTGGATATTGTGGCCGGGATCCGCGCCAACCATCCGGAGCTGCCGATTTCGCTGACCACCAACGCACTGGGGCTGGACAAGAAGGCACAGGCACTCAAGGATGCCGGGCTGAGCCGGATCAACGTCTCCCTGGACTCCCTGCATCCGGATACCTTCGCCCAGCTGACCCGCCGCCCGTTCCTGGGCCGGGTCCTGGCCGGCGTCGAGGAAGCGTCGCGGGTGGGGCTGGGGCTCATCAAGATCAACGCCGTGCTGATGCGCGGGATCAACGACGTCGAATCCCCCGACCTTCTGGAATGGGCGGTCAGCCGCGGTTTCGAGCTGCGCTTCATCGAGCAGATGCCCCTGGACGCGGACCACGGCTGGACCCGGGAGGGCATGATTACCGCCGCGGAAATCCGCAGCCGCCTGGAGCGCGACTTCATCCTCACCCCGGATCCGCGGGGGCGCGACGGCGCTCCGGCCGAACGCTGGGAAGTCAGGCGCCGCACCGCCCCCGGGACCGTGGCCGGAACCGTGGGCATCATCGCCTCGGTCACCGAACCGTTCTGCGCCGACTGCCGGCGGACCCGGATCACGGCCGAGGGCAGCGTGCGCAGCTGCCTGTTTTCGCATGAGGAAACCGACCTGCGCCAGCTGCTGCGCTCGCCGGAAGTCGGCGACGCCGAGGTGGCGGCCCGGTGGCAGGACGCCATGTGGGGCAAACCCAAGGCACACGGAATGGACCATACGGGTCTGGGCGACGCTGACTACGTGCAGCCGGACCGGACCATGAGCGCGATAGGCGGCTGAATGCTGATTCGATACTTTGGCGCCGCAAAGGCTGCCTCGGGGGTGGAGGAGGAGATCCTCTCCGCCGACTATCCCGGCGGCGTACCTGCCGGTGCATCCCTGAACGACCTGCTGGAATTCCTGGGCGCCCGCCACCCGAAGGCACCGGCGGACACTCCCCCGCTCAAGAGCGTAATCTCCCGCAGCACCTTTCTGGTCAACGGCTACGCGGCCCGCGACCGGTCGATGGCCCTGGATTCCGGCGACACAGTGGACATCCTCCCGCCCTTCGCCGGCGGCTAACCTCCCCACCCCTAAACCACCCGAGTTAAACCACCCGAGATGTCAGAAAGTGCGCTTCCCAAGGCTGGGAAGCGCACTTTCTGACATCTCGCGGAGCGGGACGGGAGGTGAATATCGGAAGTTAGAAGCCCAGTTCCGCCGCAGACTTGAACGGTCCCACAATCGTGATGGTCCGCGGGGCGGCGGCCAGCTCGGCGGCCAGCGCCTGAACTTCCTCGGCCGTGACGGCACCGATGCGGGCCAGGGACTCATCAATATCGATGAATTCCCCGCTGACGAGTTCCGCGCGGCCCAGACGGGACATGCGCGAGCTGGAGTCTTCCAGCGCCATGACCATGCCGCCGGCGATCTGCCCGCGGGCCTTCTTCAGTTCGGCCTTGTCCACGCCGTCGGCTGCCAGGCGCTCCAGTTCCGAACCCATCAGGTCGATGACCTGGCGGGTTTTTGCCGGTGAGCAGCCGGCGTACATGCCGAAGTAACCGGCATCGGCGTAGGACGCGGAGAAGGAATACGTGGAGTAGACCAGTCCGCGCTTTTCGCGGATCTCCTGGAACAGGCGCGAGGACATGCCGCCGCCCAGGATGGTGTTCAGGACGCTCATGGCGAACCGGCGGTCATCGGTGGCCGTCAGCGACGGGCAGCCCATGACCACGTTGGCCTGCTCCACCGGCCGGTTGATGACCTGGACTCCGGCGGTGCCGGTGATGACCGCGGGCTCGGTGCTGCGGCGCGGGGCGGGCGAAGCATCCTCGGAAAGGTCCCAGCCGGCCTTCTTCAAAGCGTCGAGCACCAGGGCGCAGACCTCGTCGTGCTCCAGCCCGCCGGCAGCGGTGACCACCAGTTCGGTGGGCCGGTAGTAGCGGCGGTAGTGCTCCAGCACCGCTTCGCGCGGCACGCTCATGATCGCTTCGGGAGTGCCGCCGATCGGACGCCCCAGGGCGTGGTCGCCCAGGACTGCTTCGGCGAACTTCTCGTGGCACAGGTCCGCGGGATCATCGGCATCCATGGCAATTTCTTCCAGGATGACGTCGCGTTCCTGTTCCAGCTCCTCCGGGTCCAGGACTGCGGAGGTGATCATGTCGGTGATGACGTCGATGGCCATCGGCAGATCGGTGTCCAGCACCCGTGCGTAGTAGCAGGTGCTTTCCTTGGCCGTTGCTGCGTTGGATTCCCCGCCGACCTCGTCAAAGGCCAGCGCGATGTCCAGCGCGGAACGGCGCGTGGTGCCCTTGAACAGCAGGTGCTCAAGGAAGTGTGTGGAGCCGTGCCGGCCCGCGGCTTCGTCCCGCGAGCCGACACCAACCCAAAAGCCGATGGTCGCGCTCCGCTGGCCGGGCATCGCTTCGGTCAGCACGCGCACTCCGCCCGGAAGGACGGAACGGCGCACGACGGCGCCTCCCGGAGTTCCCATCACGAGGGACGGGTCGCCGGGAAGAATGGTCAGCGGAAGGCGGACAACCGTCCCCGACGCCGGAGCATGTCCGGCGTCGGGGACGGTTCCGTCAGCAATATGTGACATTTACTCTGCGGACTCGGTTTCTGCTGCTTCGCCTTCGGCTTCTTCAGCAACAACCGGGGAGAGGGAGAGCTTGCCGCGGTCATCGATCTTGGTGATTTCCACCTGGATCTTCTGGCCCACGGAGACAACCTCATCGACGTTGTCAACGCGCTTGCCGCCGGCGAGCTTGCGCAGCTCGGAGATGTGCAGCAGGCCGTCCTTGCCCGGGGTCAGGGAAACAAAGGCACCGAAAGTGGTGGTCTTTACTACCGTACCGAGGTAACGCTCGCCGATCTCGGGGACCTGCGGGTTGGCGATCGCGTTGATCGCCGCGCGGGCAGCCTCGGCGGAACCGCCGTCGGTTGCACCGATCAGGACCGTGCCGTCATCTTCAATGGAGATGTCAGCGCCGGTGTCTTCCTGAATCTGGTTGATCATCTTGCCCTTCGGGCCAATGACCTCGCCGATCTTATCCACGGGGATCTTCACCGAGATGATCCGCGGCGCGAACTCGGAAAGCTCGTCCGGGGTATCGATCGCGGCGTCCATGACACCGAGGATGTGCAGGCGTGCCTCGCGGGCCTGCTTCAGCGCTGCTGCCAGCACGGAAGCGGGGATGCCGTCGAGCTTGGTGTCCAGCTGGATGGCCGTGACGAACTCGGCGGTACCGGCAACCTTGAAGTCCATGTCGCCGAAGGCATCTTCGGCACCGAGGATATCGGTCAGGGCGGCGTAGCGGGTTTCGCCGTCAACCTGGTCGGAAACCAGGCCCATGGCGATGCCGGCAACCGGAGCGCGCAGCGGAACACCGGCGTTGAGCATGGACAGCGTGGAGGCGCAGACCGAACCCATGGAGGTGGAACCGTTGGAGCTCAGGGCTTCGGAGACCTGGCGGATGGCGTACGGGAATTCTTCACGCGTCGGCAGCACCGGCATGAGCGCGCGCTCTGCCAGGGCACCGTGGCCGATTTCGCGGCGCTTGGGCGAACCCACGCGGCCGGTTTCACCGGTGGAGTACGGCGGGAAGTTGTAGTTGTGCATGTAGCGCTTGCGCGTTACCGGCGACAGCGAGTCGATCTGCTGTTCCATCTTCAGCATGTTCAGCGTGGTGACGCCCAGGATCTGGGTTTCGCCGCGCTCGAAGATGGCTGAACCGTGCACGCGGGGCAGAACCTCAACCTCGGCGGTCAGCTGACGGATATCCGTCAGGCCGCGGCCGTCGATGCGGATCTGGTCCTTCAGGATGCGCTGGCGCACAACCTGCTTGGTGACCGAGCGGAAAGCTGCGGAGATTTCCTTCTCGCGGCCTTCGAACTTCTCGGAGAGCGAAGCAACAACTTCGTCCTTGAGTTCGTCGGCGGCGATGTCGCGCTCCTGCTTGTCAGCGATCGAGAAGACCTTGGCCAGCTTTTCAGCGGCTGCGGCTTCCACGGCTTCGTAGACGTCGTCCTGGTAGTCCAGGAAGATCGGGAACTCGACGGTGGGCTTGGCGGCGCGTGCTGCCAGGTCCGCCTGTGCCTCGCACAGGGCCTTGATGAACGGCTTGGCCGCTTCGAGGCCTTCTGCAACAACCTCTTCGGTCGGGGCGGTGGCGCCCTCTTCCTTGATGAGGTTCCAGGCGGCGTCGGTGGCTTCGGCTTCAACCATCATGATGGCGACGTCGTCACCGGCAATGCGGCCGGCAACCACCATGGAGAACACGGCGCGCTCCAGTTCGGAGTGCTTCGGGAAGGCAACCCACTGGCCGTCGATCAGGGCAACGCGGACGCCGCCGATCGGGCCGGAGAACGGCAGGCCGCTCAGCTGGGTGGACATGGAGGAAGCGTTGATCGCCACGACGTCGTAGAGCACGTCGGGGTTGATCGCCAGGACGGTGACCACAATCTGGACCTCGTTGCGCAGGCCCTTGACGAAGGCGGGGCGCAGCGGGCGGTCCATCAGGCGGCAGGCCAGGATGGCTTCGGTGGACGGGCGGCCTTCGCGGCGGAAGAACGAGCCCGGGATGCGGCCGGCAGCGTACATGCGCTCCTCGACGTCCACGGTCAGCGGGAAGAAGTCGAAGCCTTCACGCGGGGACTTGCCGGCGGACGTGGCCGACAGCAGGACGGTGTCATCGTCGATGTAGACAGTGGCTGCGCCTGCAGCCTGCTGGGCCAGACGGCCGGTTTCGAAGCGGATGACGCGCTGGCCGTACTTGCCGTTGTCAATAACGGCTTCTGCGAACTGAATTTCGGGACCCTCCATAGAGAGTCACCTCCGTTTCTTCGTTGGCGGAGGCATCCAGCATCGTCCCAATAAACGCGTAACCGCGCGGAGGCGGTTCGGTTCAACACCCGGTCTTCGATCGAGGTCCACGGGCACAAACTCCCGGAGACCACTACCGAGGACCGCGAATGCTGCGATGCTGGCTGACTCCTATTGATGTTTTGCTTGGTACTGCTGTGTTACTGGTCCTGCCGGTACTGCGGTGCGGCTCCCGGCTGCTGCCGGAGTGCCGCGCTGCGTAGTGCCTGGATCATTCAACGGCGGGTGCGCTTCCGGTCAAAGCCGGTGTCCATGTCCGCCTGAAAAAGGGCGGCTCCCGCGAGAACGCAGGGCCGCCCTCTCCAAAGACTACTTGCGCAGGCCGAGGCGCTCGATGAGCGCACGGTAGCGGGTGATGTCCGTCTCTTTCAGGTACGAAAGCATACGACGACGGCGACCAACCAGGGCCATCAGGCCGCGGCGGGTGTGGTGGTCATGCTTGTGCATCTTCAGGTGTTCCGTCAGGTCGAGGATACGGCGCGAAAGCACAGCAACCTGCACCTCGGGCGAACCGGTGTCGCCTTCGGCCCGAGCGTATTCCTTGATGATTTCCTGCTTGACTACGGGGTCAAGTGCCAATGTAACTCTCCTAGAGTTGTGCCGTGAGGCCCGAATCAGCACTTCGCTGCCGGGAATCCCCGCGCCTGCCGGAGAAAACCCCGGATGACGCAAAGAAATTCAGCCGCCACGGACCGCAGCCGAATTTGAACCCAGTTTACCTGTCCGCGCCGTGATCTGTCGAAAGGACGTCCCTGGTGCGCGCCACGTCCAGGCGCATCTGCTCGATCAGGGCTTCGGGGCCGGTATAGGCGACCATGCCGCGCAGCCGTTCCACGAACTCCACCACTACGTGCTGACCGTAGAGGTCAAAGTCGCTGATCTTCTCGTGCGGGCGGTCGATCACGTGTGCTTCAACCTGGCGGCTGACGCCGTCGAAGGTCGGGTTGGATCCCACGGAGACGGCTGCGGGCCAGCGGGTGCCGGATTCGTCAACGAGCCATCCGGCGTAGATTCCGTCGGCGGGGATCAGGCCGGTTGCTTCGGGTGCCAGGTTGGCGGTGGGGAAGCCCAGTTCGCGGCCGCGGGCGGCGCCGTGCACCACTTCGCCGCGCATCCGGTGGGTGCGTCCGAGCAGGCGCGCCGCGGTCCGCACGTCGCCGCTGCGCAGCGCTTCCCGGATCCAGGTGGAGGAGCAGCGGCGTCCCCCGGATGCGGCGGGGCCGTCCGGCAGGGCGCCGAAGTCCTCGACGGCCTGCACTTCAAAGCCCAGCCGGCTGCCCAGTTCACGCATCGTCTCCAGGTCACCGGCATTGCCGCGGCCAAAGCGCACGTCATGCCCGATGACGACGGCGCAAACGCGCAGTCCCTCCACAAAGACCCGGCGGACAAATTCCTCCGGCGTCAGGGACGCCAGCTGCAGGTCGTAGTGCATCATGAGGAGCCCGTCCAGGCCGGTGGCGGCCAGGGCCTCGCGGCGGTCCAGCGGTCCCATGATGAGCTCCGGCGCCGCCTCGGGGCGGTGCACCTGGGCCGGATGGGGGTCAAAGGAGATGGCCACTGCGGCGGCGTCCTTTTCGCGGGCCACCTTCACCAGGCGGTCCAGCACATGCTGGTGCCCCAGGTGAACGCCGTCGAAGTTGCCGATCGTGACTACTGTCGGACCGATGCCGGCAGGAACCTCCGCCAGGTCATTCCAGTAGTACACACAGGCTCCTTAAGACAGGTTCGGTCACGGCGGTGCCGCGGCGTTGGGGCCGGCAACAGCGCGGAGCGGAAACCGGACCTAACCATTATTGCCGAAAATACTGCCGGAAATGACTCAGCCCTGCGTGCCGCCTGCAGCTGCACCGTCCGCGCGGCCTGCGGAGCCCTCGCTGAATTCGCGCTTCAGCTCGCTGGTCTTGGCAATGAACCGGTGCCAGACCAGCAGGGCAGGCGGGAAGGCCAGTTCCAGGATCATCAGGATGATCATGGTGTAGTGCGGGGTTCCGCTGAAGGCCCAGGACAGCACGCGGCCGATCCCGCCGAGGAAGACCATGAGGCAGACCAGCCACAGCATGTTGGCCCACTGGAATTTCACCGCAATGGCGATGAACGCCGCACCCACGCCCACCATCATGGCGGAGAAGAACCGGAACTGGGACTCGAGGGAAGCGTTGACCTCTCCGCCTCCGGTGTCCGGAACTCCGGCGGTCCCGGTGGTGAGGTAGTAGATGCCGACGGCGGCGACCAGGATTCCCACTCCAATGACGACGGCGCGGAAGACACCCCAGTCATCGCTGCTCTTGTAGGGCTTGGCCTTGGACTTGGCCTGCTGTTTCCCGCCCTGGCCGTCACCGCCGCCGGTTCGCTTGCCGGCCGGCGGAATCTGCAGCTTTTCCGTTGGCCGAACGCTCTGCCCGGACGCCGGGACGGAGGGCTTCCGTCCCGAGGTCCCGCCGGTCGAAGCGGAGGTCTGATCCGCAGGCGGCGAAGAGGGCTGTCCCGTGGGGGGCTGGGCGGGCTGCGCCGGGCCGGATCCGCCGTGGCGATCACTGGGTGTTGCTGCCGGGTTGCTCATGATTCCCCCTGAAGGAGTCGAAAACCTGCCGTGTGTGATGCTTTCTTCTGCCATCGTCTCACGCAGCACAACGCCCGTGGGCGCATCGCAGACGGCGGTTTGGGGTCAGGAGTCTTTGGCAGCGCCGCGGTGCCGGTACAGCCACCACAGCCCCAGGGCCGGCAGCAGCAGCGGCACGTAGCCGTAGCCGGATCCGAAGCCGGACCACACGGTGTCATCGGGAAGGGCTCCCGGGCTGACCAGCCCGAAGACTCCGACAGCCAGCACACCGAGCATCTCGATGCTGACCGCGGCAACGGACACCTTGTAGGCTCCGGGCCCGGACCGTGCCAGCCCCACTGTGGCCACAATGTAGACCACGGCGGCAAACGCCGACAGCAGGTAGGCCACCGGGGCGTGGTCAAACTTGGTGGCAATCTGGAAGCCCGCACGGGCCGTGGCCGCCAGCGCGAAGACCGCGTAGACGGCTACCAGCAGCCTGCCGGGGCCGGCGTTGCGGCCGGCAGGCTCGGCTGCTGCCGGCCCGTCGGGGGAATTGTGTTCGGGGTTGTTCATTTTCATGCGAGGGGTGCTCCGTCCCAGATTTGTTCCATACGGAACAACATGACAAACACGGTGATGCCGACGGCACCAAGGACCAGGTTGCTCCAGCGGCTGCGGTCCATCAGCGACCACCAGATGGCGCCGACCGGAATCAGCACGGCGGTGAAGAGGTAGCCCCAGAACTCCCAGACTTCGCCCGCCACGCCTTCCCCGCCCAGCTGGCGGATCACGCCGAAGACTGCGTAGACCAGCAGGAACAGCTCCACGGCGGCGACAGAGAGGATGGTGAGGTCATTGGGGCCGTGCTTCAGGATGGCCGCCCCGAAGCAGAGCACAACCGACACCAGGCACACGATGGTGCCCACGATGAACATCGGATCAACAACCACCTAGGCCTCGTTTCCCGGTGCGAAGACCAGCAGGGCCTTGGCATAGGCGGCAGGAAACTCCGCTCCCGCGGGGCCGCGGTTTTCAAGCAGGGCAACCAGCGTCCCGCCGGGGGCAAACGCAGCGACGGGGGCGCCGGCGTCGGCTTCGGGGACGCCCGTGGCCGACGGCGGGACCCGGCGTCCGTGGGAAAGATCCGTTGCCTCCGAGGCACTGAGCTCACGGACCGGAAACAGGGCCCGGGCGGCGTCGTCGAGCTCCAAAACCGAGAGGTTCTCGGCCAGCTGCTCCAGGGTTGCCGCCTGCTCCACGCTGTACGGGCCCACGCAGGTGCGCCGCAGCGCGGTCAGGTGCCCGCCCACTCCGAGTGCGGCTCCCAGGTCCCGGGCCAGGGCACGGATATAGGTGCCGGAGGAGCATTCAACGGTGACGTCGATGTCGCGCAGCTTGCCGCCGGCCTCCCGGCGGATGCCGTGGACCTCGAAGCGGGAGACCGTGACGGGACGGGCGGGGAGATTGACCTCTCCCCCGGCGCGTACGCGCGCATAGGACCGTTCGCCGTTGACCTTGATGGCGCTGACGCTGCTGGGAACCTGCTGGATGTCGCCGGTCAGCTCTGCCACCGCGGCCATGATCTCTTCATCCGTCACGGCCGCGGCGATGGTCTCGGCCGTGATCTCTCCCTCGGCGTCGTCGGTGACGGTGGACTGGCCGAGCCGGATGGTGGCTTCGTAGGTCTTGGACGTGCCCACAATGTAGGTCAGGAGCCGGGTGGCTTTGTTGATGCCGACCACCAGCACTCCCGTGGCCATCGGGTCCAGTGTCCCCGCGTGCCCCACTTTTCGGGTTCCCGCTAGTTTCCGCAGGCGGCCAACCACATCGTGGCTGGTCCATCCCTGCGGCTTGTCAACAATAATCAGCCCTGAACGGACCTGCCCGGAATTCACGCCTTTCAGTATATGCGGCGCCGGCCCGCTGTTCCTGACGCCGGCCTTCCCCGCGGCTCTCCGCCCCGGTCCTCCTCCCCTGCCAACCTGCGGGGCCCCGCCGTTTCCGGCTCCGCCGTTTCCGGGCCCGCCGTTTCCGGCTCCGCCGGCAGCGTTCGCGACTCCTGCCGGGACGGCGATAGCATGCGGGTATGCCTGAGCTCTCGCCGCACGTCCGGAATGCCGCTGCCAACCAGATCCGTGAGATCACCCAGGCTGCGTGGGCGCAGCCCAACTCGATTGTGCTCAGCATCGGCGAGCCGGGCTTTCCCACCCCGCCTCACATCCTGGAAGCCGCGCAGGCCACGCTGGGCCGGGATGAAACCGGCTACACCCCCAATGCCGGCATTGCCCCGCTGCGGGCCGCCTTCGCTGAGCGCACCGGCCGGCAGAACGGGCTTGAGGTATCCCCCGGCAGGGCTTTCGTCACGGCCGGCGCGCAGCAGGGCCTGCATCTGGCCATGAGCATGCTTCTGGATGCCGGAGACGAGATCCTGATTCCCAATCCCGGCTATCCGACGTTCGCGATGACGGCGCGGCTGCTCCACGCCGAGCCGGTGGAATATCCGCTGTACCCCGAGCACGATTTCCAGCCGCACATCGCCGACATTGAAGCGCTCATTACCGACCGCACCCGGGTGCTGCTCCTGAATTCGCCCTCCAATCCCCTGGGTGCGGTCTTCAGCACCGACCTGGTCCGGGACCTCGTGGAGCTCGCGCGGCGCCGGGACCTGTGGATCATTTCCGATGAATGCTACGAAGCGTTCACCTACGACGTCCCGCATGTGAGCCCGCTGGCATACGACGGCGACGGCGGGGAGCGCGTGATCGTCTCCCTCACGCTGTCCAAGACGTACGGTTTGACCGGGCTGCGCATCGGCGCCCTGATCACCCCGGCAGGCCTGGAAACCCGGATGAGCACGGTCATGGAGTCGATCGTCTCGTGCGTGGCGTCGCCCTCGCAGTACGCGGCGCTGGCCGCGCTCACCGGTCCGCAGGACTACGTCAGCGCAGCGGCCGCCCATTACCGCACCAACCGGGATGCGGCGTCGGCCGTCCTGGATGCCAAAGGCATTCCGTACCTGAAGGCGCAGGGCGCCTTTTACCTCTGGGCGGACCTGTCCCATGCAGCGGAGGGCAATGTGCGTGACTGGTCCCGGAAATTCCTGGCGGAGGAAGGGGTTGCCGTAGCACCGGGGACGGCCTTCGGTTCCATCGGAGAAGGCTGGATCCGGATTGCCCTGTGCGGCGGGAGCGCGGACCTGGTGGCCGGGCTGAGCCGCCTGCCGGCCCGGGCGTCGGCCTAACTCCTGCAGCACCGGCACCTTACGACAAAAGGAGAGGGGGCGGTCCCCGTCCGGGACCGCCCCCTCTCCTTTGCCTGGCCGACGCTACTTGCTGTCGGGGCCGGCCGGTGTTTCCTCGTCGTCTTCGTCGAAGTCCTCGTCCTTGCGGTACGGGTCGGCGTCGCCGGCGTACGTGGCGCCTTCCTTGAGGGCTTCGAGCTCCGCGTCGCGCTTCTTGGCGGCGCGGATGAGTTCCTCCAGGTGGCTGGCGTTTACCGGAATTTCGTCGGGAACGAATTCCAGCGTGGGCGTCAGGCGCACGGTGATGTTCTTGCCAACCTCGGCGCGCAGGATTCCGCGCGCGGACTCCAGGGCGGCCTTGGTTTCTGCCTGCTGGACCTCGTCGCCAAAGACCGTGTAGTACAGGGTCGCGTGCTGCAGGTCATTGGTAACGCGGGCATCGGTGAGGGTCACAAACCCCAGCCGGGGATCCTTGATCCGCCGTTCCAGCGCCTGGGCAACTACAACCTTGATTCGGTCAGCGAGCTTCGCAGCGCGTGCTGGATCTGCCATTACCTCTCCTTTTTTAAGATTTCTCGGATCGTACAACGACGGCGGCGCGGGCCAGCAAATCGTGTACGTCATGTGTCATGCGCGGACGGGCCGGACGTCGGGCCGCGCCGGGCCGCGGACGGTCACCGGGCCGCCTGCAACGCGCGGGCGCGGCAGGCGGGTTCGGTACCGCTCCCCGGCAGGGGACCGAAACCGGCCGTCCCGCCGAAGCGAAGGGGCCAACCACCTTCCGGCGTTGGCCCTCCCGCTGGGGACGGGGCCGCCGGAAACCGGCGGCCCCGCCTCAGGTACTGCTAGACGCGCGGCTTCTCCCGCATTTCGAAGGTCTCGATGATGTCGCCTTCGTTGACGTCGTTGAACGAGCCCAGGCCGATACCACATTCGAAGTCCGTGCGAACCTCGGTGGCGTCGTCCTTGAACCGCTTGAGCGACTCAACGGTGAGGTTGTCACCGATGACCTTGCCGTCACGGGTGACCCGTGCCTTGGTGTTGCGCCGGATAACACCGGAGCGGACGATCGAGCCGGCGATGTTTCCGAACTTGGAGGAACGGAAGACTTCGCGGACCTCGGCGGTGCCGAGCTGGACCTCTTCGTACTCGGGCTTGAGCATGCCCTTGAGGGCGAGCTCAATGTCATCGATTGCTGCGTAGATGACGGAGTAGAAGCGCATGTCGACGCCTTCGCGCTCTGCCAGGTCGGCAACGCGCTCGGCCGGCTTGACGTTGAAGCCGATGATGACGGCGTTGTCCACCGTCGCCAGGTTGACGTCGTTCTGCGTGATGGCACCGACGCCGCGGTGGATGACGCGCAGCTGCACGCCTTCGCCGACGTCGATCTTGAGCAGCGAGTCTTCCAGGGCTTCCACGGCACCGGAAACGTCACCCTTGAGGATGAGGTTAAGGGTGTCAACCTTGCCGTCAGCAACGGCCTGGTCGAAGTCCTCGAGGCTGATGCGCTTGCGGCGCTTGGCCAGTGCGGCGTTGCGGTCCGCAGCTTCACGCTTCTCAGCGATCTGGCGGGCGGTGCGCTCGTCGTCGGTCACGAAGAACGTGTCACCGGCGCGGGGAACGTTGGACAGACCCAGCACCTGGACCGGACGGGAAGGTCCGGCCTCGGAGACGGTCTCGCCGTTCTCGTTGAACATTGCACGGACGCGGCCGTGAGCCGTTCCGGCAACGATCGTGTCGCCGACCTTCAGCGTTCCGGACTGGACCAGAACGGTTGCTACTGCACCGCGGCCCTTGTCCAGGTTCGCCTCAATCGCGATACCGCGGGCGTCCTTGTTCGGGTTGGCGCGCATGTCCAGGGCAGCGTCTGCGGTGAGCAGCACGGCCTCAAGCAGGGCGTCAATGTTGAGGTTCTGGCGGGCAGAGACCTCCACGAACATGGTGTCGCCACCGTATTCCTCGGGAACCAAACCGTATTCGGTCAGCTGACCGCGGACCTTCTCCGGGTTGGCGCCTTCCTTGTCGATCTTGTTCACTGCAACCACGATCGGCACATCTGCTGCCTGGGCGTGGTTCAGTGCTTCAATCGTCTGCGGCATGACGCCGTCGTCGGCTGCGACAACCAGGACGGCGATGTCGGTCACCTTGGCACCACGTGCACGCATGGCGGTGAACGCCTCGTGGCCCGGGGTGTCAATGAAGGTGATCGGACGCGTGGTGCCCTCGTGGTCGAACTGGATCTGGTAAGCACCGATGTGCTGGGTGATACCGCCGGCTTCACCTTCAACAACCTTGGTGTTGCGGATGGCATCCAGCAGGCGGGTCTTACCGTGGTCAACGTGACCCATGATGGTGACTACCGGAGGACGTGCCTCCAGCTGGTCGTCGCCTTCGGCTTCAAGCTCGGCGTCGAAGTCGATGTCGAACGTGCTCAGCAGTTCGCGCTCTTCGTCTTCCGGCGAGACAACCTGGATCTTGTAGCCCAGTTCCGAACCCAGGACGCCGAACGTCTCTTCGTCCAAGGACTGCGTGGCCGTTGCCATTTCACCGAGGTGGAACAGAACGGTCACGAGTGCTGCCGGGTTGGCCTCAATCTTGTCGGCGAAGTCCGTGATGGACGCGCCGCGGCGCAGACGGACAACAGTGTTGCCGTCGCCGCGGGGCACCGAAACGCCGCCCAGCGACGGAGCTGACATCTGCTCCAGTTCCTGCCGCTTTGCACGCTTCGACTTGCGCTGCTTGCCGCGTCCTGCGCCGCCCTTACCGAAAGCACCGGCAGTGCCGCCGCGTCCGCGGCCGCCCTTGCCGAAGCCGCCGCCAACGGGTGCGCCGCCGCCTGCACCGGGAGCTCCGCCCGGTGCGCCGCCCGGACCCCTGCGGGGTCCGCCGCCGGCACCGCCGCGTGCCGGGGCTGCCGGACGCTCGGTGCGGTTGGGCATCATGCCCGGAGTCGGGCGGGGACCGCCGGGACCGGCGGGACGTGCCGACGCCGGACGCGGGGCGCCCGGACGAGGTGCACCCGGACGCGGAGCGCCCGGTCGGGGTCCGCCGGAGCCGGCTGCCGGACGGGGTCCGCCGGCGCCTGCTGCTGCGGGACGCTCGGTGTTTTCGTCACGGCGGCCCGGACGGGGCATGCCCTGGGACGGAGCGAACGGGTTGTTGCCCGGACGCGGTGCACCTGCTCCGCGTTCGCCTTCGCCGCGGCCGCGGGGGCGCGGCATGCCCTGTGAAGGGGCAAAGGGGTTGTTGCCCGGGCGCGGGCTTCCGGCGCCGGGACGCGGAGCGCCCGGACGGGGCGCGTTGCCGCGGCTGCCGCTTTCAGCGGGAGCAGCGGGCTTTTCGGCCTCGGGAGCCTTGGGTGCCGGACGTGCGCCGGGCTTGACGCCTGACGGAGCGGCGGCCGGCTTTTCAGCCGCCGGTGCTGCCGGCTTCTCTGCAGCGGGTGCCGGGGCAGCCGGAGCTGCCGGCTTCTCTGCGGCGGGCGCCGGAGCGGCCGGTGCTGCCGGAGCAGCTGCAGCGGGTGCTGCCGGGGCCGGTGCAGCGGGAGCAGCCGAAGCTGCAGCCGGGCGGGGGCCCGGCGTGCCTGCCTTTGCGGCGGGCTTGGCGTCGGACTTGGCGTCGGACTTGGAATCGGACGCCGGGAAGGCGCCGCGAAGTTTCTTGACTACGGGTGCCTCAATGGTTGAGGAAGCGGAACGGACGAATTCGCCCAGTTCCTGCAGTTTTGCAACTGCATCCTTCGAAGTGATGCCGAGCTCTTTGGCGAGCTCGTGTACGCGGACCTTGGCCACATTTCTCCTGTCTCGGTCCGCACCGAGCCAGGTACGAACCGTCTATTTCCTGCGGGCTTCCACTGCAGTCACAGCAGAGCCCTTCACAGAGCACAAAGAAGTACTCATCGCTGGGTACTCATCGGGTTTCCATCAGATTTCTGACCCGCTTTCAGGTTGGACGGTTTCGAGTCTGCTCCCGGTCGGAGCATCCTCAAGAGCCTTGAACCAAGCCTCCGCGTCTGTGGTGTCCGCCTGGCCCCGAAAGGCCCGGTGGAAAGCACGTCGCCGAAGCGCTGCTGCAAAGCATGCTGCCCCGCGGTGCACCCAGGCACCGCGGCCAGACATGCGGCGGTGTTCGTCGACCTGAACGGCAATCCTGCCGTCCACGTCCACACCTACCAGCCGCATCAGAACAGCCTGGTCATCCGTTTTCCTGCACCCGATGCACGTCCTCTGCGGAACGTGCGCTGCAGCGCCTGAGGCTGCAGGGGACAAAAAGAAAGCGGACGGCGACCCGGCCTCATTCATTCTAACGCGTTTCTCCCGCTGTGCCGCATCCACCCGAAGACCTGCCGGTTAGGCCGTCTTGGCGTCGGAAACAATATCGATCCGCCATCCGGTCAGCTTGGCTGCCAGGCGGGCGTTCTGTCCCTCTTTGCCGATGGCCAGCGATAGCTGGTAGTCGGGAACGACAACCCGTGCGGAACGGGTGTCTTCGTCGGTGATGGTCACGGAGTTGACGCGCGACGGCGACAGCGAGTTGGCGATGAACGTTGCCGGATCCTCGCTGAAGTCCACAATGTCGATCTTCTCGTCGTGAAGTTCGGTCATGACGGCACGGACACGGGAGCCCATCTCGCCGATGCAGGCGCCCTTGGCGTTGATGCCGGAGACGTTGCCCTTTACGGCGATCTTCGTCCGGTGCCCGGCCTCGCGGGCCAGCGCCACGATTTCGACGCTGCCGTCGGCAATCTCGGGAACTTCCAGCTCAAAGAGCTTCCGGACCAGACCCGGGTGGGACCGGGACAGCGTGATGGACGGGCCCTTGAAGCCGCGGCGCACATCGACAACAAAGGCGCGCAGCCGGGATCCGTGGGTGTACTTCTCGCCGGGGACCTGCTCGGTGGGAGGCAGCAGCGCCTCCACGGCGCCCAGGTTGACCTGGATCATGTGCGGGTTGTTGCCCTGCTGGATCTGTCCGGAGACAATCTCGCCTTCGCGGCCCTTGAATTCACCCACGATGGCGTCGTCCTCGACGTCGCGCAGCCGCTGCAGGATGATCTGGCGGGCCGTGCTTGCGGCGATCCGTCCGAAGCCGGTGGGAGTGTCGTCGAACTCGCCCACGGCCTCGCCGTCGTCGTCCACCTCGGTGGCCCAGATGGTCACGTGGCCGTTCTTGCGGTCCACCTCTGCGCGGGCTTTGTCCTGTGCTCCGGCGGTCTTGTGGTAAGCCACCAAAAGCGCCTGCTCGATGGTCGGAACCAGCAGATCCAGGGGGATCTCCCGTTCGCGTTCCAGCAGCCTCAGCGCACTCATATCAATATCCATCTAGGCCTCCTCAGCTGTGGTTTCTTCATCACTGTCGGCTATGCCGTCCAGCGGTACGTCTTCAATATGCGCGAATTCAACTTCGACGCGTCCCTTGCGGATGTTGCCGAAGGGCAGGGTCATCTGCTCACCCTGCTTCGGCTTCATGCCTTTTTTCACCGGCAGTTCCGGTATGAGCGTGATGCCGTCCGCCTCAACGGACACCAGGCGGCCTTTGACGTCGTCGCCGGTCACGACATTCACGTTGACCATGCGCCCAACGTTGCGGCGCCAGTGGCGCGGCTCCGTCAGCGGGCGTGAAACACCCGGCGAGGAAACCTCCAGGCTGTAGGGACGCCCGTCGTCGTGCGGGTCGGAATCCATAGCTTCGGAAAGCGCGTGTGCGACGTCGGAGATCCGGTCGAGGCTGACGCCTCCGGCTTCGCCTTCGGGAAGGTCCACGATGACGTGCACGGTGCGGCTGGCACCGGCCATCTTAATCTCAATGTCCTCGAGGAAAAGCTGCTGCTGTTCAACCGTGGGAGCAAGGAAAGTCTTGAGCCGCTGGGTTTCAGCGGCGATTTCTGCGTGCATGGCCTTCTTGCGGTAATCCGATGACGTGTCTTTTTTGGGGCTGGGCCGAACCGCCATAGGTGCCTCCCACTAGATGATGTTGTACCTACTAGCGTACCGACTTTCCTGAGTCCCATCGGCATCGCAGCAGACGAGGGCCCGTTCATGGCATCATCGGATGTAGTGAAAAAGCCCCCGTCCCGCAGAACGCCCGCGGCCGGCCGCGCCGGACGGGCGATGGCGGTCCTGGGCGGCGTGAGGCGTACCACTCTGTTGTTCCTCCTGGCCGCCGTGGTATTGAGCCTGGGGATGGTCGCCGGAAACGGGTCCGGTGAGGACCGGAGCGCCAGTTTCTCGGAAATTGCGCAGACCGATGCGCGGGCCGCTGCCCTCGCACTTACCCGGCAGGCCGGTGAGCTGGCTGACGCTGAGAGCTCGGAAACGCTGGCTGCCGAGCTGTCCCGCCAGGCCGCCGTCCTGGACGAGCAGTCCGTCCTCCTCACCCGCGCCGGCAGTTTCCGCAGCGGCGTTCCGCCCTTTCCCGCTGCCCCCTCCGGAGCGGTTCCCGCGTCCGACGCCGACACCGATTCCCGAGCCGCCGCCTATGTCCGCTCCCTGACCGATTCCGCCCGCGCCAGCCTGGACGCCGCCCTCCGTGCAGATGCCGGGACGGCCCGTCTGCTTGCCGCCACGGGAGCAGCCCAGCAGGTGCTCGCTGTGCGCGCCGCCGAGGCTGCCGGCCTGGACGCTCCCGAACCGTGGACGCCTCTCCCGCAGGCCGACGGCGGAAGCCGCTGCGAGTCGGGCGCGACGGCGTCCCCGGGCTCGCCGTCCGCTGCGGCTGAGGGGACGGCTGGCGGGACGGCTGACGGGACGGCTGACGGCGATTCCGTTCCGGATGCCGCCGCGGCTCTGCAGGGAGCGGTCGATGCGGAATTCGGGGCGGCATACGCCTACGAAGTGGGGATGGCCCGCACCGCCGGCGCCGGTGAGCGGGCACTGCTGGAGGAGCGCAGGGAAGATCATCTGGCGGCCGGAGCCGAGGGAGTGCACCTGCTGCCCGAGGTCTGCCTGCCCGCACTGACGCGTGCCCCGGCCTACTCGCTGCCGCCGTCGTTCGCAGCGGATCCGGGCGATGCCCTCGACTCCCTTGAAGCCTCCCTGCCGGGCGTCTACGCGGATCTGGCAGCCCTTGGCGCCGGGCCGGTCCGCGCCTGGGCCGTGGAGCGGCTGGCCGAGCTGAGCGCCGGACTCTATGCAGAGGAAGGATCCGTTCCGGCCGCGCCCGGGCTGGATCTCGAACCGGCGGGGCTGCCGCGGACCCCCGGCACCGCCTAGCCTGTACCCATGCCATTGTGCCGATACCCTGCCGGGCCTGCCCGGACCGCCCTGCCCGCTGAGTGCCGAGCCGTTCTCTGCCGAACCGAGCCCTTCGGCATCCCCGCGGGCCGCCGGACCCGGTCCGCGGTGCCCGCATGACGGTTTCCGTTGCCATACCCGATGCCCTGAGCCTGCGGTATGCGCGCACCCGTGCGGGCCGGAACTGGCTTGCTGCTCTTCCCCAGCTGATCGAGGCGGCCCTGCTGCGCTGGGACCTGTCCGTGGACCTGCAGGGAAGGGAGCCGTGGCACGGGCACGGCTCCGTCGTCCTCCCGGTCGCATCGGAGCACGGCCCCGCGGTGCTGAAGGTGGCATACCCGCATGATGAGGCCCTCACCGAACCGGCGGCGCTCAGCCTGTGGGCGGGGCACGGGGCGGTGCGGCTCTATGCCAGTGATTCCGACAGCGGAACGCTGCTGCTCGAACGCCTGGACCACCGGCGAAGCCTCTACGGCGCCGACATGGAAACCGCCGAGCAGGAGTGGGGCGGACTGGTCCGGAAGCTCTCCCTGCCGGCGGCGGACTCCCCCGCCTGGGCCGGAGTTCCCTCGCTGGCGGAACGGACGGAGCAGCTCTCGGACGAGCTTCCCGCCGAGTGGGAGGACTTGGGGCGGCCGATTGAGCGGCGCCTGCTGGAAGCTGCGCTGGAGGTATGCCAGACGCGCGGCGCGGTGGGACGGCGCAGCAGCAATGACGTCCTCGTCCACACGGACCTGCATTTCGAGAACGTCCTGTACCGCTGCGAAGGTCCGGCGGACGGGCACGGTTTCGTGGCAATCGACCCGCAGGCCATGGTGGGGGAACCGGAATTCGCCGTTGCCCCCATGCTCTGGAACCGGATGGAGGAGCTCGATCAGGCCCGGCCGAAGGCGGCGCTGCGCGAGCGGCTGCTCCGGCTCTGCGCCGCCGGCGGCCTGGACCCTGAAGTTGCCCGGCAGTGGAGCGTGCTGCGGGAGGTGGCCAACAGCCTGGACTACACCCGCGACGGGCAGCGCAAGGACCTGGAACGCTCGGTCTGGGTCGCTGCGGCGCTGGCGGACTGACCCGGGCGGAGCGCCGGGAGCGGAGCCAGCCCGCGGCCCGCGCAGGGGACGGCCTCAGCCGCGGATGTTCTCCACCCACACGTCGTAGCCGAGCTTGCAGATCAGGGCGCCGACCACCACCAGGAACACCACGCGGATGAACTTGCTGCCCTGCTTCACCGCCATCCGGGCGCCGATGTAGCCGCCCACCATGTTGGCCAGGCCCAGGATCAGGCCGATGCCCCACAGCAGCGCACCGTTCGGCAGGAAAAACGCCAGTGCCCCGAGGTTGGTGGCCATGTTCACGATCTTCGCCTTGGCGCTGGCCGCGAGGAAGTTATAGCCGAGGAAGGTAACCATGGAAATGATGAGGAAGGACCCGGTTCCGGGGCCGATCAGCCCGTCATAGAACCCGATCGCCAGGCCGATGGCTCCGGCTGTTCCGTAGTGCCGGCGGCCCTGGTGGCGCAGCTTGGTGAGCTCACCGACGGTGGGTTTGGTGGCCGTGAACACTGCCACGACAATCAGCGCCACCACGATGATCGGCTTGAACACCGAGGACGGCAGCGACACCGCGAGCACCGCTCCCCCGAAGCTCCCCACCAGCGCGACGCCGGCCATGGGCAGGGCGGTGCGCAGGTCCGGATGGGCGCGGCGGTAGTAGGTGACGGCGCTGGTGGTGGTGCCGAAGATGGAGCCCATCTTGTTGGTGGCCAGCGCCTGCACGGGAGTGATGCCCGGAATCAGCAGCAGGGCGGGCAGCTGCAGCAGTCCCCCGCCGCCCACGACGGCGTCCACCCAGCCTGCCGCCAGGCCCGCCACCACCACAAGAAGGATGGTGGCGAGCTGAATCTCCTCGAGACCGGAGACCACCTGGTGCTACTGCGCTGCTGCGCGGCGCACGTACTCCACCGCTTCAGCCACCGGCACGTTTTCGGCAACGCCGGTGGCGCGGTCCTTGATCTCCACGACGCCGTCGGCCAGGCCGCGGCCGACCACCAGGATGGTGGGCACGCCAATGAGCTCGGCATCGCCGAACTTCACGCCCGGGGACACCTTGGGGCGGTCGTCGTAAATGACCTCCAGGCCGGCGGCTTCGAGCTCTTCGGACAGCTGGGCGGCTGCTGCGAAAATCTCTTCGCCGCGGCCGGTGGCCACCACATGGACGTCTGCCGGAGCGACGGCGCGGGGCCAGACAATGCCCTTGTCGTCGTGGTTGGACTCGGCCAGGGCAGCGACGGCACGGGTGACACCCACGCCGTAGGAGCCCATGGTCACGGTGACGAGCTTGCCGTTCTTGTCCAGCACCTTCACGCCCAGCGCTTCGGCGTACTTGCGGCCGAGCTGGAAGATGTGGCCCATTTCGATGCCGCGGGCGGCTTCGAGCGGACCGGATCCGTCCGGCGCCTCGTCTCCCTCGCTCACCTCGACGGCCTCGATGACGCCGTCCCAGGTGAAGTCGCGGCCGGCGACGAGGCCGATCACGTGCTTGCCTGCCTCATTGGCGCCGGTGATCCAGCTGGTGCCCGAGACCACGCGCGGGTCAACCAGGTACAGCAGGCCGGTGGCGGATTCGGTGCCGAGGACCGGTTCGTCCACGGACAGTCCCGGGCCAATGTAGCCCTTGACCAGGCCGGGGTGCTTCTTGATGTCTTCGTCGGTGGCGGCATCGACTTCGAGCTCGCCGCCGATCTCCACGTGCGCGGCGATGTTCGCTTCGATGCGCTTGAGGTCCACGGCGCGGTCACCGGGAACGCCGACGACGACGATCCGGCGCTCGCCCGTGGGCAGCGTCACGGCCAGGACAACGTTCTTGAGGGTGTCGGCGGCAGTCCACTCGCCGGTTTCCCGGGCGAAGCGGGCGTTGACGTCTGCCACCAGGGTGTCGATCGTCGGCGTGTCCGGGGTGTCCACGACCTTCGCCGCGGGGGCGCCGGCGAAGTCGATCTCGGCCGGAGGAACTGTGGTGACGGCTTCAACGTTGGCGGCGTACCCGCCGGCGGAACGCACGTAGGTATCCTCGCCAACCGGCGTCGGGTGCAGGAACTCCTCGGACTTGGAGCCGCCCATGGCACCGGACACTGCCGACACGACAACGATTTCCAGGCCCAGGCGTTCGAAGATGCGCAGGTAGGCGCCGCGGTGCGCCTGGTAGCTGGCCTCCAGCCCCTCGTCGTCGATGTCGAAGGAGTAGGAGTCCTTCATGATGAATTCGCGGCCGCGGAGCAGGCCGGCGCGCGGCCGGGCTTCGTCGCGGTACTTGTTCTGGATCTGGAACAGCGAGACCGGCAGGTCCTTGTACGAGCTGTACAGGTCCTTGACCAGCAGCGCAAACATTTCCTCATGCGTGGGGGCCAGCAGGTAGTCGTTGCCCTTGCGGTCCTGCAGGCGGAAGAGGTTGTCTCCGTATTCGGTCCAGCGGTTGGTGGCCTCATACGGTTCGCGCGGGAGCAGCGCCGGGAAGTGGACTTCCTGGGCGCCGATGGCGGCCATTTCCTCGCGGATAATGGTTTCGACCTTGCCGAGCACCCGCAGTCCCAGCGGCAGCCAGGAATAAATGCCCGGCGCGGCACGGCGGATGTAACCGGCACGCACCAGCAGGCGGTGGCTGGCGACGTCGGCGTCGGAAGGGTCTTCGCGCAAAGTGCGCAGGAAAAGAGTGGAGAGTCGAAGGACCACGCTGGGTATCCGTTTCTGCAGCCCGTGGCTGCATTCATGCTGGGGAGAAATAGGGAAATAACGCTCCCCTCTAATCTAGCGCGTGCCGCCGCCGCTGCCGGACAGGCGGCACGACGACGGCGGGGCCGGGCCTGCCGTGCAGGTCCGGCCCCGGTTCGCTCGGGTTCGCGGGCGCCGGCTTGTGCCGCCGGGCCCGTGGGGATTGTTGGTTACTGAGCGAGTTCGGCGAGCACCGCGTTGATGGTTTCCTCGGCGCTGGCCAGGGCTGCCTTGGGGTCCTCGGACTCACTGACGGTGATCACGACGTTGGTGGTGCCGGAAGCGGCAGCCACCTTCATTCCGCTGAACGACACCCCCGCCGCGGCCATGGTCACGGTGAAGGCCTGCGTGGACGGCGCCTCGGTGGAGGCGTCCAGGCGCTCGGCGGTTCCCTTGGCAACCTCACCTTCGCCGTCACCGGTCATCTCGAACTCAGCACATTCGTCCACCAGCTTGCTGTTGTCATCGACCTGCTGGTCCAGAGCGGCTGCGTCGGCGTGGCTGACCACCGTGATCCGCTGCGTCTCGCTGGCCCCCAGCCCGGCGACGTTGGCGTTGTCCAGGTCCCCGAAGAAATTCGCGAATCCGAGGATTTCCATGCACTGCTCGGGCGCAACATTGAACCCGCCGGGGGCTGCGCCGCTTTCCGACAGACCGGGGCGCAGGGCCGCGTCGTTGGAGACTTCCCCCGTCAGCCCCCGGTCCGCTTTCACAGCGGTGAGCGCCGCTTCGAGTTCTTCCGCCGTGTACTGTTCCTGCTCTACCGCCAGGGTGGGTGCGGGCGACGGTGAGTCCGAGGCCGGGGAATCCGCCGAGGCGGAGTCATCGGAGCTTCCGCAGGCCGAGAGCGCGAAGATTCCGGCAACGAGAAGCGCACCGGCTTTCATCGACTTTTTCATGGGGTTACTTCTCCAGTTCGGCGAGCACGGCGTCGATGAGTTCCTCGGCCGCACCCTGGGCACCCGCGGCGTCAGCGGGATCGCTCATGCTGACGGTGATGTTCGTGGTGCCCGAAAAGCCGCTGATCTGCAGGGTGGTTGTTTCCTGGCCCTCCGCGTTGACGGCGACGCTGTACGCCTGGGTGGTGACGGCATCGGTGGAGGAGTCAACCTCTTCGGCGCTGGCGGTCAGGACCTGTCCGGCCGTTTCCATCGTGAATTCGGTGCAGTCGACCATCTGCTGGTCGTTGTTCTTGACCTGCTCGTCAATGAGCGATGCGTCTTCGTAACTGATGACCGTCAGCGAATCCGTTTCACTGAGCTGCATGATGGCCAGCGTGGAGCGCTCGATCTTCTCCGAGAGGTTGGCCGTTGCCAGGGCGCTGCACTCTTCGGGCGTAATGACGATGTTGTCGAAGGTGGTCTCCACCCCCTCCAGCTCGGGGCGCACGGTGGCATCGTTGGCGATCTGCCCGGTCAGTCCCTGGTCCGCCTTGACGGCCGTGAGAGCGGCCTCCAGTTCGTCCGCCGTGTACTGCTCCTGGCCTACCGCCAGAGTGGGCGTGGGCGTCGGCGATGCTGATGTGGCCGATTCGGAAGAATCTGCCGCAGCAGGTTCCGCTGAAGCATCGGAGCCGCAGGCCGAGAGCGCAAAGACGCCTGCGATAAGCAGGGCACCGGCTTTCATGGACTTTTTCATAAGTATTTCCCCCAGTTTTGTGTCCCGCTCGCCGGTATAAGCCCGGAAGCGGAGAGTGGTGCTGCCATCGGCTTCCGTGTCACCGAAAGCACACTGAGCATCCTACTGAGGTGATGTGCGTCATGCGAAATGCGGTCGGTCCGGAGTCCGCCGCAGAACAGGAGCAGCCCTTAGAAGAGGATGGTGGCGAAAGTCCCCACCTGTTCGAACCCCACGGTTTCATACGTCGCACGGGCGGGTGCGTTGTAGGAATTGACGTACAGGCTGACTACGGGCGCCACCTGCCGGGCGGCCTCAACCACGGCGGACATGTAGGGCGCGCTCAATCCGCGGCCGCGGTAGGCGGGATTCATCCACACACCTTGAATTTGGACGGCGCCGCTGGAGACGGTGCCCAGCTCTGCCTTGAACACCACTCGGCCGGAGGCATCAAAATCCACCAGCGACTGCTGCCGCGCGATGAGGGACTTCACTCGCTGCCGGTAGTGGTGGCTGCCGCCGGACACCGGCGAGTACCCCACCTCCTCCTCGAACATGGCAGCGCAGGCAGGAAGCAGGACGTCGAGTTCCGAGGGCTGGGCGTAACGCAGGCCGGGGGCCGGCTGCACCTGCGAAACTCCGGTCATCTGCAGCAGCGGCTGGTCGCTGCGCACATCGAAGGGCTGCGGGCTGGAGTGCTGCAGTTCGGACCAGATGGACAGGACGGCCTCGGCGGGGCCAAAGATGGACGAGTAACGGCGGCCGGACCGGGCCAAATATGCGCCGATCTCGGGACCCGTGTCGGAGGTGACTCCCACCGGCACCACGTTGACACCGGCCCAGCAGGCTGCGGTGAGCTTCCCGTCGTCGAACACGCCTACGACCCGCCCGCCTGCCGGGGTGGGCGCCGCGGTGCGGGTCGTTTCAAGGTGCGAGAGCAGGAAGATGTTGGCAACCGGATCGGTCTCGGCCAGGGCCCAGAGCGCAGCGGTGTCTGCCTCGTCCAGGATGCGCAGCATCCCGGTGCCGCCGCCGCGGATCTCTGATCCGCCGCGGTCGGTGGTTCCGGTCTTAGCCGACAGTAACCATGGGGCCACCCGTGCCAGCATTTTCGCCATCGGACTCCCCCATACTCTCTGCGATCTTCATAGCTTCTTCAATGAGGGTCTCAACGATCTGGTCTTCGGGAACAGTCTTAATGACTTCTCCCTTCACAAAGATCTGGCCCTTGCCGTTGCCGGAGGCCACTCCGAGGTCAGCTTCGCGGGCTTCGCCCGGTCCGTTGACAACACAGCCCATGACAGCAACGCGGAGCGGAACTTCCATGCCTTCCAGCCCGGCGGTTACCTGCTCTGCGAGAGTGTACACGTCCACCTGGGCGCGGCCGCAGGACGGGCAGGACACGATTTCCAGCTTGCGCGGGCGCAGGTTCAGCGACTGCAGAATCTGGTTGCCCACCTTGATTTCCTCCACCGGAGGAGCGGAGAGCGACACGCGGATGGTGTCACCGATGCCCTTGGACAGCAGGGCGCCGAAGGCGGTGGCGGACTTGATGGTTCCCTGGAACGCCGGACCGGCTTCGGTTACGCCCAGGTGCAGCGGCCAGTCGCCGCGTTCGGCGAGAAGCTCGTAAGCCCGCACCATGACCACCGGGTCATTGTGCTTGACGGAGATCTTGAAGTCGTGGAAGTCGTGTTCCTCGAAGAGGGACGCTTCCCAGACTGCGGATTCCACCAGTGCCTCGGGGGTTGCCTTGCCGTATTTGGCCAGGAGGCGCGGATCCAGCGAACCGGCGTTGACGCCGATGCGGATCGAGGTGCCGTGGTCCTTTGCCGCCTGGGCAATTTCCTTGATCTGGTCATCGAACTTCCGGATGTTGCCCGGGTTCACGCGGACTGCGGCACAACCGGCCTCAATCGCTGCGAAAACGTACTTGGGCTGGAAGTGGATGTCCGCGATGACCGGAATCTGCGACTTCTTGGCGATGATGGGCAGTGCCGCGGCGTCGTCGGCGCTGGGGCAGGCGACCCGGACAATGTCACAGCCGGACGCCGTCAGCTCTGCAATTTGCTGCAGGGTGGCGTTGATGTCAGTGGTCGGCGTGGTCGTCATGGACTGGACGCTGATGGGGAAATCGGAACCGACCCCCACTGATCCCACTTTGATCTGGCGGGTCTTGCGCCGCGGCGCGAGGGTGGGCGGCGGTGCTGCTGGCATTCCAAGGTTGACCGAGGTCAAAACGTCCTCCATGTGCCTCATCGGCAGTTATTCGGCTAAAGCGCACTGCGGGATGCGCTAATCCATTATCCACCCGCACCGATGCGGGATGTACGGATATCGTTCAGGGCTTAGACAAGATCGGCGAAGGCACCGATAACAGGCGTCCATTCGGTGGTTTTCATTCCCGAGATGGCGCCGACGGCGGCAAAGGGATCCTGCATCAGCAGGTTGGAGAGATCGACGTCGTCCTCGGCAGTGAAAATCAGCAAAGCACCGGCGCCGTCGGTAAACGGTCCCGACGCCAGCAGCCGTCCCTGTTCCACCAAACCGGCCAGCCAATCGCGGTGGGTGGGGCGGTGCTCGTCACGGAGGGGGGCGGAATCGGCGTCGTACACGTATTCAACTGCAAAAATGCTCATGGGCTCAAGCCTACGGGATCGCGGCCTCAGAGCAGGAAGGCGCGGGCGGCTGCAGCCACCCCTACAGCCCACAACATGGAGGTCAGAGTGCCGATAATAAACCGCTCGGCGGCCGCCGGTGTGTCTTTAAGCTCCGCGTAGCGGCCCAGCCCCTTGATGGCCACGACATACGCGATGGCCACCGGTTCGGACGCCAGCACGGAAGCGGCCACGGCGAGACGCTCAAGGACTCCGATGACCAGGCCGCCGCGGAGCACCGATCCCGGTGCGGGAGCGCTCCGGCGCTGCGGGGCGACGGCTGCTGCGGATGCTGTGGATGCTGTGGATGCGGCAGGCGTGCGCAGGGACGGCTTGCTATGTTGCGGCGCTGTGCCGGCGGAGCCCCTGCCTCCTGCACTGAGCTGGGCATCCAGATCCTGGTCGGCTGCGGGGTCGGCGTCGGAAAAGGGAGGTCCGGAGTTTTCCACGGCCCGGGCCAGGCGCAGCACCGCGGCGGTCACCGGCCAGCCAAGCACTGCTGCGGCCGCCAGGGTCAGGACTATCCAGACAAACTCCATCAGGTGTTTCCCTTTCCCCCGTCAGCCCGGACCCCGGCCGCACTTTTTTCGCAGGCGCGAGCGAGCAGCGCGGCCGCGGCGGGGCGGGCTGCCCATTCCTCCTGCCAGCCGGCACGGGCAATGGTTTTGCCCACTGACTGCGGGCTGATCCCGAGCTTACGGGCCGCGGCGCTCTGGGCACCCCAGGTTCCGGGTTCAACATGCTCCAGGATCCGCCACTGTTCGGGGGTCCGGTCCCGGATCAGCCGCCCGATCAGGACAAGCACCGCTTCGGCCTCGGCTGCTCCTGCGGGGCCGCTCACTGCCACCGGCGGCCGGTCGCCCGTCTTCTTGGCGCGCTCCACCGCATCGCGGGCCGCGACGAATGCGGAACCGGAAGCTTCCCGCGTGCTGGCCGGCAACGGAGTGTCCACCGCTCCCACGCCGATTCCCACCGACCACTGGCCGTCCCGCAGTGCCAGCAGCGCTGCATCCACGGCCGTGCCCGCGTCAGCCGTGAGGCCCTGGACTTCATCACCCACCGACCGTTCGAACGGAAGGTCCATGGGCAGGCCGCTGAGCAGTCCCAGAAGGTCCGGAACACGGTCCCGGCCGCTGCGGCTGCCCTTTTGATCGATGGTCAGAACGAACATCAGGAGTGCGGCACCTGAAAAGTGGGTTTCATGTTGAAACCGTATCCGGTTGTAATTGCAATCACAACCATTTTCGGTTTCAACTTGCCCGTTAATCTCAGTTGAAGAGGCTCACGGGCTTCACGATGTCCGCGTAGATCAGCAGTGCGGTCATGCCCATGAACAGGATGGCCACGACGTAGGTTACGGGCAGCATCTTGGCCAGGTCGAAGTGTCCGGGATCCGGACGCTTGAAGAGCTTGGCAACGCGCCGCCGCAGCCCCTCCCAGAGAGCGCCCGCCACGTGGCCGCCGTCGAGCGGCAGCAGCGGCAGCAGGTTGAAGACGAAGAGCGCCAGGTTGACGCTGGCCACCAGCCCCAGCAGCGAAGCGACCCGGCTTTCCACCGGCACGTCCTCCAGCGAGGAGATCTCGCCGGCAATCCGGCCCACGCCCACCACACTGATGGGGCCGTTGGGATCACGCTCTTCCGAGGAGAACGCCGCCTGCGCCACGTCGACAACACGCTGCGGCAGGTTGATGACCACGCCGGCGATGTTCTGCAGGTTCTCCCCCACTGCCGGCAGGACTTCGGTGCCCGGCTGGCGGACCAGTTCGGTGGAGGCGGCAACGCCAATGAAGCCGACTTCCTGCGTCACGGGATTTCCGTCGCCGTCCACCGCGGGGGCGCCGTCCTCATCGGTTACGGGACGTTCGGTGAGCAGCGGGGTGATGACCGTGTCCTGCTCAGCGCCGTCGCGGACGTAGGTGATCGGCACCGACCGGCCGGCCGCCTCGCGGATCCGGGAGGACAGGTCCTCCCAGGACGAGACGGCGCTGCCGTTGAATGCGGTGATGGTGTCGCCCGGCAGCAGCCCGGCTTCGTGGGCGGGAGCAGCCGGATCAACGTCCGTGCATTCCGTCTGCCCCTGCGCCGCCTGGTCGGACGTGATCACGCACTGGTTGACCTCGGCAAGCGTGGTGGTGCTCTGGGCGGTGCCGAACCCCATCAGCAGGACCGCGAACAGCACCACGCCGATCAGCAGGTTCATGAAGGGACCGCCGAGCATCACGATGATGCGCTTCCAGATCGGCAGGTTGTAGAACACCCGGTTCTCGTCGCCGGGCTGGAGCTGTTCAGCGGCCGCCGCTCGGGCATCGGTCGCCAGCTGCTGGAACATCCCGGTGCTGGAGCTGCGGACGGTTCCTTCGGCGTCGTCGGCCTTGTTCGGAGGGTACATCCCGACCATGGACACGTAACCGCCCAGGGGCAGCGCCTTGACGCCGTACTCCGTCTCGCCGCGGCGGCGTGAGAAAACGGTGGGGCCGAACCCGATCATGTACTGGGTCACCCGCACCTTGAAGGCCTTGGCTGGCACCAGATGGCCCACCTCGTGCAGCGCAATGGACACGGCGATGCCCACCGCCACGAACAGGACGCCCAGGATGAAGAGGAGAACGGTCAACGAATTTCCTTCGGATCAATCGGGTCAAGCGGGCTGGGGCCTGGCACGGTCAGCGTCCGCAGCGTTTCCGCGCGGCGGCCCGGGCCCACACTTCCGCCGCCAGCACCGATTCCAGGGTCAGCGGCGCAGTGTCGGTGTGTTCTGCCAGTACGGCGGCGATCGTATCAACGATGTCTGTGAATCCGATGAGACCGTCGTGGAACGCATCCACGGCTTCCTCATTGGCGGCGTTGTAGACGGCCATGCCGGTTCCGCCGGCCGCGGCGGTGCGCTTGGCCAGCGCGACGGCGGGGAAAGCCTCCTCATCCAACGGTTCAAAGGTCCAGGAGGTCGCCTTGGACCAGTCACAGGGACGGGCGGCACCGGGCACCCGGTGCGGCCAGTCCATGCCCAGGGCAATCGGCAGGCGCATATCCGGCGGCGAGGCCTGGGCAATGGTGGAGCCGTCCACGAACTGGACCATGGAGTGCACGACGGACTGCGGATGCACGACGACGTCGATCTTCTCCAGCGGCACGTCGAACAGCAGGTGCGCCTCGATGACTTCCAGGGCCTTGTTGACCATGGAGGCGGAGTTGGTGGTGACCATCCGGCCCATTTTCCAGGTGGGATGCGCTAGGGCCTGGTCGGGGGTCACGTTCTCCAGTTCGCTGCGGCTCATCCCGCGGAACGGCCCGCCGGAGGCCGTCACGATCAGGCGGTCCACTTCCTGTTCCGTGCCCGAGCGCAGGGCCTGGGCCAGGGCGGAATGTTCGGAGTCCACGGGGACCAGCTGCCCGGGGGCGGCTGCGCGCTTGACCAGCTCGCCGCCCACGATCAGGGATTCCTTGTTGGCCAAGGCCAGCAGGTGGCCGGCAGCCAGCGCCGCGAGCGTGGGCTCAAGGCCGATGGAGCCGGTGATGCCGTTCAGGACCACTTCGGCTTCGGGCCAGGCGGCAATGGCCGTCGAAGCATCCGGTCCGGTGAAGAGCTCCGGGTCGTAATCGGAGACCCCGGCGGTGCGGGCGGCATCCCGGATGGCCTGCTGGAGGGTGGCGGTGTCGACGAGTGCTGCACCGACGGCCGCTGCACGGGTGTGGACCGCCTGCCGGGCAAGAAGGTCCAGATTCGATCCGCCGGCGGAGAGGGCCACAATGGTGAAGCGGTCCGGCGCCTGGTCGGCCACGTCGATGGCCTGCGTACCGATGGATCCGGTGGACCCCAGGAGCACCACGCGGCGCGGAACCCCCTCAGTACTGCCAAAGGGCTTGTTGGCTGCTGCTGCGGACGGGGTACCGGAAGATGCGAGAGGGTGCATGGTTCCAGTATCGCGCACGTGTGGAGGTCGCGGTCTGTCTCCCGGAGGGCTGGCCGCGGCAAAAGTCGGCATTGATGCGCACTCGATGGTCTGGGTGCGGGTGAAAGCCGGCATAGCTGCTGCACGCTCGGCGCCCGCGCCGCGCACTAGTTCCCACCCTCTGGGACAGGTGGGGCAAATGGGATCCCGCAAGCCCCGGGAGTGACCAGACAGTGGGAACCTGTGCACCCGGGACGCGGGGCTGCAGCAGCCATCACATCTGCCCTTTGGAGATCCGTAGTACAGATAACGGGCCTACGGCGCCCGAATGACCCCGTTATCTGTACTACCGGTGAGTCCAGCGCCCGAAACTAGAGCGTAATGGGAAGCGCCTCCACGGCATCCGGGATGCTGGTGGAACCGGAGACCACCGAGAGCGCCTGCCGGCTGCCGCGTCCGGTGTTGATCAGCTCAGCGAGGACGGCGGCAACGTCATGCCGGGGAATACTGCCCGGCTCCTCCTCCGGACCGAGCTCCACCAGTCCCACGGCCTGGTCATTGGTCAGGTGCCCGGGCCGCAAAATGGTCCAGTCCAGGTCACGGGTGATGAGGTCCTCTTCGGCGGCAAGCTTGGCCACGAGGTAGGCATACATCACCTCATCCACGCCGTCGGGCCGGGAGCCGCCCCGGACGGAGTCCAGTCCGGAGGCGGAAATCTGTACAAACCGGGTCACGCCGGCCTGCTCCGCCCCGTCGGCGAGCAGGACTGCAGCGCCGCGGTCGACGCTGTCCTTGCGGGCCGCGCCGCTGCCCGGCCCGGCACCGGCGGCAAAAACGGCGGCATCGGCGCCGGTCAGGACCTGGATGACGTCGTCGCTGGTGCTGTTTTCCAGGTCGATGACAACCGGGGCGACGCCGTCGGCCTCCACATCGGCTGCGTGGTCCGGGTTGCGGATCAGGCCGGCGACGTCGTGGCCGTGGGCGGCCAGCAGCCGCCCCAGTTCGCGGGCAATCTGTCCATGGGCTCCTGCTATGACTATGCGCATCTTATGAAGGTAGCGCAGCACCCGTGCAGCTGTCCGGACACCGGCGTGAAATTGAGTATTTCCTCAGCGACCGGCGCGGCTCAGCGTCTGCTGCGCCTGCTTCAGCAGCGGGCCGTCGATCATTTCGCCGCGGAAGTTGAAGACGCCGCCGTGGTTGGCGGCTTCCGCCAGCACGTCGGCTGCGTAGGCGACTTCATCCTCGGAAGGCGCGTAGGCGGCGCGCACCGCTGCCACCTGCCCGGGGTGGATGCAGGCCTTGGCCGCGAAACCGGAGGCGGCGGCGTCGCGTGCTTCGATTCCCAGCCCGTCCGTGTCTTTGATGTTGCCGTAGATCGAGTCGACGGCGCCCTTGCGATACGCTCCGGCTGCCAGCAGCACCGTGGCCCTGGCATGCTGCGCGACCCCGCGGTAGCTGCCGTCCGGGCTGCGGCTGGACTCGCCGCCGAGTGAAGCCACCAGATCCTCGGCACCCCACATCAGGGCGGTCACACAGGGGACCTGCGCGATTTCCGCGGCGCGGACCACGCCCAGTGCGGTTTCCACGAGGGCGACGACGGCGAAGTCCGCGAGCGCTGCACCGATGGCCGGAGCGTCTTCGGCTTTGGCCAGCATCAGGGTCCGGTACGGCGTCTGCCGCACCGCGGCCAGATCCTTGTCAAACTCTTCGGTCCCCAGCGGATTCACCCGCACGATGGTCATGCCCGGATCCAGGTCCGAGGCAATCAGGTTCCGCCGAGCCGCTTCCTTGTCTGCAGGGGCGACGGCGTCTTCCAGGTCCAGGATCACCGCGTCAGCCCGGTCGGCGGCCTTGGCAAACCGTTCCGGCCGGTCCGCCGGGCAGAACAGCAGGGCAGGTCCCATGGGGAATGTCGTCACGCGGGTCTCTCCTTCACATCCGGGGTATTTCCGTCCAATCTATCCTCCGGCGGCAGCCGTTCCCGCCGCCGGCCGGCTTACCGGCTATCCGGGCTGCTCTCCCCCACCGTTACCCTGCACCGTTGCCCCCGCCGCCGGCCTGCGTCCACACGAGGGCGGTTCGCGTGCAGCGCCCCACAACGTCACCGCTTTGGTTCCGGCCGGTGTGTGCCAGCGTGACAATCCCCTGCCCGGGCCGGGAGGAGGAGAGTCTCTTATCCACCACTTCGGTGTCGGTATACAGGGTGTCGCCGTGGAAGAGCGGGTGCGGAAAGCTGATCTCCCCCAGCCCCAGCTGCGCCACGAGGGTCCCCTGCGTCAGCTGCCCCACCGACTGGCCCACCATGGTGGCCAGGGTGAACATGGAGTTCACGAGCCGCTGCCCAAAGGGCTGCCCCTCGCTGTAGGCGGCGTCCAGGTGCAGGCCCTGGGTGTTCATGGTCAGGGTGGTGAACAGGACGTTGTCCGCCTCCGTCACGGTGCGCCCGGGCCGGTGCCGGTAAACGGCGCCGGGCTCAAACTCCTCGTACCAGAGGCCCCGCTGTTCTATCACCCGGGGCGCCATCGCCCGTTCTTCGGTGCCGGCGTCGGGTTCCTCATACGTCAAGGGAAACCTCCAGCGGCGCTCCGGTGGCCGCCAGGACTTGCTCGACGGTAACCCCGGGGGCGGTCTCGCGCAGGACCAGTCCCTCCGGCCCCACCTCGATGACGGCGAGGTCGGTGACGATCAGGTCCACGCAGGCCCTCCCGGTCAGCGGCAGGGAGCACTCGGCCACGATCTTGGGATTGCCGTTGCGGTCGATGTGGTCCATCATCACGATCAGCCGCTTGGCGCCGAACACCAGGTCCATGGCACCGCCCATGCCCTTGACCATCTTGCCGGGAATCATCCAGTTCGCGAGGTCGCCGTTGGCTGCCACTTCCATGGCACCCAGCACCGCCACATCCACATGGCCGCCGCGCACCATCCCGAAGGAGGCCGCCGAGTCGAAGAACGAGGCGCCGGAGTTCACCGTGACGGTTTCCTTCCCCGCGTTGATCAGGTCCGGGTCCAGCTGCTCCTCGGTGGGATAGGGGCCGACGCCGAGCACCCCGTTTTCGGAGTGCAGCACCACTTCCACGCCCTCGGGAATGTAGTTCGGGATCAGGGTGGGCATGCCGATGCCGAGGTTGACGTATTGTCCGTTTTCCAGTTCGCGGGCCACGCGGGCGGCGAGTTCATACCGGGTCAGTGCCATGTCAGGAGTCCTTTCCGGAGGGCGTGACGGTGCGCTTCTCGATGCGTTTCTCCCCCGGCCCCACCGGGACCACCCGCTGGACAAAGATCCCCGGCACGTGCACGGCGGCCGGGTCCAACTCGCCCGGTTCCACCAGCTCCTCCACCTCGGCGATGGTGATCCGTCCGGCCATCGCGCAGAGCGGATTGAAGTTCATTGCCGTGGCGGAGAACACCAGGTTTCCGTGCCGGTCTCCCTTCCAGGCATGGACCAGCGCAAAGTCCGGCGTCAGGGATTCCTCCAGCACGTACTCCGCCTCGCCGAACGTGCGCACTTCCTTGGGCTCGGAGGCCTGCAGCACCCCGCCGTCGCCGTCGTACTTCTGCGGCAGCCCGCCCTCGCTGACCTGGGTGCCCACCCCTGCGGTGGTGTAGAAAGCGGGAATGCCGGCGCCGCCCGCGCGCAGCTTTTCCGCCAAGGTTCCCTGCGGGGTGAGGATGACTTCCAGCTCCCCGCCAAGGAACTGGCGGGCAAATTCCTTGTTCTCTCCCACGTAGGAGCTCACCGTCCGGCGGATGCGGTGGTCCGCCAGCAGCCGGCCCAGGCCCCAGTCGTCCACGCCGCAGTTGTTGCTGACCGTTTCCAGGTCCGCTGCGCCCTGATCGTGCAGGGCATCAATCAGCGCCACCGGGATGCCGCACAGACCGAAGCCGCCCACTGCCAGGGAGGCCCCGTCCGGGATGTCGGCCACCGCAGCGGCGGCCGTCGGTATCACCTTGTTAATCATCGATTCATCCGTTCGTTCGTCTCCGTTGACCAACCTGCTGACATTCCGCCGGACTGCGGCGCCGTGGCGCCGGCAGTGGACGGTCCGCCCATCCTAGAGCCCCAGTTCGCGCGCAATCAGCATCAGCTGGACTTCGGTGGTGCCCTCGCCCACTTCGAGGATCTTGGAGTCGCGGTAGTGGCGGGCCACCCGGAACTCGTTGATGAAGCCGTAGCCGCCGAAAATCTGCGTGGCGTCGCGGGCGTTGTCCATCGCCGCTTCGCCCGCCACCAGCTTGGCCATGGCAGCCTGCGTCTTGAACGGCTTGCCGGCCAGCATCCGGGCCGCGGCGTCGTAGTACGCCAGCCGGGCGGTGTGGGCGCGGGTCTGCATGCGGGCGATCTTGAAGGAAATGGCCTGGTTGGTGCCGATGGCCGCGCCAAACTGTTCCCGCTCCTTGGCGTACCGCAGTGCCTCTTCCACACAGCCCTGTGCTGCGCCCGTGGCAAGGGCGGCGATGGCGATGCGTCCTTCATCGAGGATCTGCAGGAAGTTCGCATAACCGCGTCCCTCGGCGCCAAGCAGGTTCGCTTCCGGGACGCGCACATTCTCCAGCGTCAGCGGATGGGTGTCCGAGGCGTTCCAGCCCACCTTGTTATAGGCCTTTTCAGCGGTGAACCCCGGTGTGCCGGCGGGGACCAGAATCGTGGAGATCTGCTTTTTGACCCTGGTGCCCCCGGCACCATCCGGGACTTCGGTGGTGCCGGTGACGGCGGTGACGGTGACCAGGCGCGTGATGTCGGTGCCGGAGTTGGTGATGAACTGCTTGCTTCCGTTGATCACCCATTCTCCGTTGTCCCGGTAGGCCTTTGTCCGGGTGCCGCCGGCATCGGATCCGGCTTCGGACTCGGTCAGGCCGAAGCCGGCGAGCGCCTCGCCGGAGGCCAGCATCGGCAGCCACTGCTGCTTCTGCTCCTCGGTGCCGAACCGATAGATGGGCATGGCGCCGAGGGACACCCCCGCCTCCAGGGTGATGGCCACCGACTGGTCCACCCGGGCCAGCTGCTCCAGGGCCAGGGCGAGGGCAAAGTAGTCGCCGCCCATTCCGCCGTATTCCTCCGGGAACGGCAGGCCGAACAGGCCCATCTCGCCCATCTGTGCCACCACCTTGTACGGGAAGCTGTGCTCCTCGTCGTGCTGCGCGGACACGGGGGCCACTACGGTGTCCGCGAAGTCGCGGACCATGTTCACCAGATCCTGGTAGTCCTCGCTCAGTTCAAAGTCCGGCATGTCCTGCTCCTTTGGGAAGGCGTTGCATCAGTTGTCGTTGGTGGCTGCTGCTGGGTTAATTGCTGCTGCTGGGTTGGTTGCTTCGAGGCTGACCGGGTGGTCGGCGGGTTCCGGGGTCACCACGGCCAGGACCTGGTCCGCTTTAACCAGATCGCCGGGCTGCAGGTTCAGGGACACTACGCCGGAGGCCGGAGCGGTGAGCTGGTGTTCCATCTTCATGGCTTCCACGCTCAGCAGCGGCTGGCCCGCGGTGACCCGGTCGCCGTCGGTGACTGCCACGGCCGTGACCGTGCCGGGCATCGGCGAGCGCAGCACCGGATCGGCGGCCCCTTCAGCACGGCCGGCCGCCGCACGGCCCGCGGCCAGCAGCTCGGCGCGGGTCCGTCTGCGAAGTGCGGCGGCATACCCGGCATCGGCAACCCAAACCGTGTCCGGTGCCTTCCCCGTCCCGGGAACCGACACCAAGGTGACAGGGTGCGTGACGCCGTCCAGCGTTACCAGGGAGCGGTCCCCGTCCCGCAGCAGCGAAGCGCGCCGCTCGGGTCCGCCGTTCACGCTGACGGTGGTGTCCTGTTTGCTGCTGCGGACGGTGACGACGTCGTCGTCTGTTCCCGGGGCGACGGCGGCGAACGTGAGGGTGAGCGGGCGGCGGGCTCCCACCCGCCAGCCGTCGGCACGGTGCCAGGGCGAGGGCTCCGGGTCAGGGGCTCCCTGTCGGGCGTTGTACTGCCCGGTGTTGCGCTTCCCGGGGTCGCCGCTCCCGGAATTCGCCCGGCCGGAGTCCGCCGGGCCGGCCAGGCCCGCGGCCTGCATCAGTGCTGCCGCAGCGAGCTCCGCCTCGGAGGGGCTGCGGAACTGCAGCCCGGGAAGCTTGCGCTCGATCATGGTGGTGTCCAGCCGTCCGGCCCGGACGTCGGGGTCGTTGATCAGTAGGCGCAGGTACTCGGTGTTGGTTCCAATGCCCAGGATGAGGGTCTGAGCCAGGGCGGCGTCCAGCCGGTCCAGCGCCGTGTTCCGGTCCGGGCCCCAGGCAATGACCTTGGCCAGCATCGGGTCGTAGCTGGAGGACACGGCCAGGCCCTGCAGCAGGGAAGAATCCACGCGGATGCCCTCCCCGGCAGGCTCGTGCAGGGTGTGGACGCGGCCGGAGGTGGGCAGGAAGTCCCGCGCCGGGTTCTCGGCATACACCCGTGCCTCCACGGCGTGGCCGGTCAGCCGGACGTCCGCCTGGGCCAGCTGCAGCTTTTCGCCGGCGGCAATCCGGATTTGTTCCTCCACCAAATCCAGCCCGGTGACCATTTCCGTTACCGGATGCTCCACCTGCAGCCGGGTGTTCATTTCCATGAAGAAGAACTCTCCGGGCGAGGCGTCGGAGACAAGGAACTCCACGGTTCCGGCCCCGGTGTAGTCCACGGAGCGCGCGGCGTCGCAGGCAGCCTCGCCGATCCGCGCCCTGATGGCTTCGTCCAGCAGCATGGACGGCGCCTCCTCGATGACCTTCTGGTGGCGGCGCTGCAGGGAACACTCGCGCTCCCCCAGATGGATGACGTTTCCGTGCGTGTCGGCCAGGATCTGCACCTCGATGTGCCGGGGCACGCTGATCAGCCGTTCCAGGAACAGGGTGTCGTCGCCGAAGGCGGAGGCCGCCACGCGGCGGGCCGTGGGCAGCACCGCCGGCAGGTCCTCCGCCCGCTGCACGGCGTGCATCCCCTTGCCGCCTCCCCCGGCGGAGGGCTTGATCAGCAGCGGGAAGCCCACGTTGGCCGCCGCTGCGATGAGCTGCTCGTCGCTCAGGCCCGGTTCGGCGATGCCCGGCACCACGGGGACCCCGTGCGAGGAGACGTGGTTCTTGGACCGGATCTTGTCCCCCATGACGTCCAAGGCACCCACCCCGGGGCCAATGAAGACAATTCCCTCCGCTTCCAGCGCCCGCGCAAAGTCGGCGCTTTCGCTGAGGAAGCCGTAGCCGGGATGCACGGCTGAAGCTCCGGCGGCCCGGCACGCGGCCAAGACGGCGTCCACGTTCAGGTAGCTCTCCCGCGGGGTGGCCGGACCCAGCCGAACGGCGATGTCCGCCTCCCGCACGTGCCGGGCCCCGGCGTCGTCGTCGCTGTAGACGGCCGCGGAGCGTATGCCCAGCCGGCGCAGGGTGGCGATGATGCGGCAGGCAATCTCGCCGCGGTTGGCCACCAGGACGGTGTCAAAGAGTGCGTTGGTCATATCCGCTCACATCCGGAACAGGCCGAAGGAGGTCTCCGGCAGCGGGGCGTTGGCGCACACGTCCAGGGCCAGGCCCAGGACGGTGCGGGTATCCGCCGGGTCGATGACGCCGTCGTCCCACAGCCGGGCCGTGGAATAGTACGGGCTGCCCTGGGTTTCATACGTGTCGCGGATGGGTGCCTTGAACGCTTCTTCGTGCTCGGTGCTCCAGTGCTCGCCGCGGGATTCGAGCTGGTCCCGCTTGACGGTGGCCAGGACCGAGGAGGCCTGCGCCCCGCCCATCACCGAGATCCGCGCAGCCGGCCACATCCACAGAAAGCGCGGGCTGTAGGCCCGCCCGCACATGGAATAGTTGCCGGCCCCGAAGGAACCGCCCACCACCACGGTCAGCTTGGGAACCCGGGCGGTGGCGACGGCGGTGACCATCTTGGCGCCGTTCTTGGCAATTCCGCCGGCCTCGTAGTCCCGGCCCACCATGAAGCCGGAAATGTTCTGCAGGAAGATCAGCGGGATGCCGCGCTGGTCGCAGAGCTCGATAAAGTGGGCGCCCTTGAGCGCGGACTCGGAGAACAGCACGCCGTTGTTGGCTACGATCCCCACCCGGTGGCCGTGCAGCCGGGCGAAGCCGGTGACCAGGGTGGCGCCGTACTCCTTCTTGAATTCGGAGAACTCGCTGCCGTCCACCAGCCGGGCGATCAGTTCGCGCACGTCGTACGGGGTCTGCAGGTCAGCGGGCACGGTGCCGTAGATTTCCTCCCCGGAGTGCGACGGCGGCCGGCCCGGCAGGATTTCCCAGGCCGGTTCCTGGGCCGGGAAGGTCTCCACGATGCTGCGCACGATTTCCAGGGCATGCGCATCGTTGTCGGCCAGGTGATCGGTGACTCCGCTGATCCGCGAGTGCAGGTCCCCGCCGCCGAGTTCCTCAGCGGTGACGATTTCACCGATGGCGGCCTTCACCAGCGGCGGGCCGCCCAGGAAGATGGTGCCCTGGTTGCGCACGATGACGGTTTCGTCGCTCATGGCCGGAACATAGGCGCCTCCGGCGGTGCAGGACCCCAGGACCGCGGCGATCTGCGGAATCTTGCGGGCTGACATCTGCGCCTGGTTGAAAAAAATGCGCCCGAAATGCTCCCGGTCCGGAAAGACGTCATCCTGCCGGGGCAGGAACGCACCGCCGGAATCCACCAGGTAGATACACGGCAGCCGGTTCTCCAGCGCGATTTCCTGGGCCCGCAGGTGCTTTTTGACCGTCATCGGATAGTAGGTGCCGCCTTTGACGGTGGCGTCGTTGGACAGGACCATCACGTGCCGGCCCTGAACCAGGCCGATGCCCGCGATCAGTCCGGCGCCGGGGCACTCGTCGTCGTACATGCCGTTGGCGGCCAGCGGTGCGATCTCCAGGAAGGGGCTGCCCTCGTCCAGCAGCCGGTCCACGCGGTCGCGCGGCAGCAGCTTGCCCCGGGCGGTGTGCCGTTCCCGTGACCGTTCCGGCCCGCCCAGTGCTGCCTCAGCGAGCCGCTTGCGCAGGTCCTGGGCCAGCTGGCTTTGAACGGACGCGTTGCGGGCGTAGTCCGGTGATGCAGGGTCCAGCCGGGTTGCAAGGGTCTCCATCGACGTCTCTCTCTCAACGGGCTGCCGCCGACGGGGTTACCGGAAGACCAGCTGCCAGTTAATGGCCACTAACTCAAATCAGGTTATTGGTTATTAACTCAGCTGTCCACCACAATGGAAGCTGCTCGTGAAATAAAAACTGCCGGAAAGGTTGGCATGGACGCAGCGAAAGAAGACGCACCAGCAGCCCCGCCCGGAAGGGACCTGCCGCTGCCCGCCGCCCGCACCACCGGACGAAGCCTGGCCAAGGCCTCCCGCCGGGCCGCGATGCTCGACGCCGCGGCGGCCCTTTTCGCCGAACGCGGCTACAACGGTGTGTCGATTGAAGAACTTGGAGCGGCTACGGGTGTCAGCGGCCCTGCCGTGTACCGGCATTTCAGCGGCAAGCCCGCCGTGCTGTCCGCTCTGCTCGTCGGAGTGAGCGAGGATCTGCTGGCCGGCGGAAAAGCCGTGGTCGCCGAGTCGGCCACCGCTGACGCGGCGCTGCGCGGACTGGTGGAGTTCCATGTGGACTTCGCCCTGCGCCAGGCCAATGTGATCCGGGTCCACGACCGCGATTTGAACAGCCTGCCGGAGGACGATGAACGCGCGGTGCGCTCGCTCCAGCGCCAGTATGTGGAGGTGTGGGTTGATGCCCTGTCCGCCCTGCATCCGGACTGCGGCCTGCCGCTGCTGCGGCACCGGGCGCAGGCGGTCTTCGGACTGATCAACTCCACGTCCCATACCCTGCACGGAAAAATGAAGGCCCGGGAGATGGCGCGGCTGCGGTCGCTGCTGGAAACAATGGCCTGGGCCGCCCTGAATGCCTAGTAGTCTGAACCAAACCCCTCGAGCAGAAAGACCTGCTGTGATTGAGCTTCGTGCCGTAGTTCCCGCCGATTTGGATGAATTCTTTTCCCATCAGCTGGATCCAAGCGCCAACCATATGGCGGCGTTTGCCGCTAAAAATCCCTCTGACCGCGGTGTGTTTGATCACCACTGGCAGAACATCCTGAATGACCCCACCATCACGGTGCGCACGATTGTGGCCGACGGCGACGTCGTCGGCAGCATCCTGGCCTACCGCGAAGGCGGCGTCCCGGAGATCAGCTACTGGGTGGACACCGCCCGCTGGGGCCAGGGAATCACCACGGCCGCCGTTGGGCAGTTCCTGCAGGAATTCTCCGAACGCCCGATTCGTGCCCGCGCCGTGGCCGACAACGTCAGCTCCATCGCCATCCTGGAAAAATACGGCTTCACTGTCGTGGGCGAAACGCAGGGCTTCGCCAATGCCCGCGGTGCCGTGGTGCGCGAACTCGAGCTCGAACTGGCCTAACAGGCACTGCCGGCTGCTCCCGGGCCTTGCCCGGACCAGGCACCCGCCGCGAACAGGCCCTGCCGCTATGTGAGAAGCCCGCCGCCGGAGATTTCCGGCGGCGGGCTTCGTCGTTCCTGCAATCCTGACCTGTTACATCAGGGCCAGCGCCATCGCCGGTTCCGCCAGAACCGCTCCCACGTCGCTGAGGAACCGGGCACCCTGTTCGCCGTCCACCAGCCGGTGGTCGAAGGACAGGCTCAGGGTCATGACCTTCCGCAGGGCAATTCCGCCTTCAAAGGCCCACGGCTGTTCCCGGACAGCGCCCAGCGCCAGGATGGCCGCTTCACCCGGATTCAGGATGGGCGTTCCGGCATCAACCCCGAAGACCCCCACGTTGGAGATCGAGAAGGTCCCGCCCGCCAGGTCCGCCGGGGTGGTCTTTCCGGCACGGGCGGTCCGGGTCAGGGATCCCAGCGCTTCGGCCAGGTCGCGGAGCCCCAGTGTCTGGGCATCCTTGATATTGGGAACCATCAGCCCCCGCGGAGTGGCTGCGGCAATGCCCAGGTTCACGTAGTGGTACTGGATGATCTCCCTGGCCGCTTCATCCCAGCGGGAATTCAGCGTCGGATGCTTGCTCAGGGCCAGGCACGCGGCCTTGGCGGCCAGAGTGAGCGGCGTGAGCTTCACGCCTTCGAAGGCAGGCTTCCGGCGCAGGCGCTCCAGCAGTTCGGTCGATTCCGTGACATCAACGGTCAGGAACACCGTCACATGCGGAGCGGTAAACGCACTGGCCACCATGGCAGCGGCCGTGTGCTTGCGCATTCCGGCGATCGGAATCCGTTCCTCCCGGACGCCCTGCCCGTCCGCGGCGGCGTTCGACGGCGCGGCTGGCAGGCCCGACGACGCCGGTGCCTGTTCCTGTTCCGTCGCCTGGCGGGTCGGCTGTCCTGCCGCCTCCGCTGCCGCGGTGACGTCTGAGCGGACAATCAGCCCGTCGGGACCGGTTCCCTCCACAAGGTCCAAGGTGATGCCCAGGTCCCGGGCCAGTTTCCGGACCGGCGGTGTTGACCGCGGTCGGTCCTTGGACCGGTTCCCCGCCGCGGCGATTCTCTCCTGGTGCGGGTCCGCGGGAGCGGGAGCCGGAGCCGGCGGAACGGGAGGTGCCGGAGCAGGGGCAACCGGTGCCGGAGCGGGCGGTGCGGCCGCGGCGGGTGCACCGGGTACAACGGGTTCAGCTGGTGCGGAGCCGGCAGCCGGTGCGTGCGGCTGGTCTCCCGTGAGCCAGCGCCGCCGGGCCGGGCGCCCGGATTTCTCCGGGACGGCTCCGTAGCCCACCAAGTTGGGCGTGCGCTTCAGGGGTTCGCCCAGGGGTCCGGCCGGCGCTACGCCTGACGCAGTTCCCTGGGCTGCAGTTCCGTCCGATGCAGTTCCCTGGGCCGCAGTTCCGTCCGGACCGGCCGGGGCGGCGCCGCCGCCTACGTCGAAGGACACAATGGGCGCCCCGACTTCCACCACGGAGCCGGCCGCTTCGTGGAGCCGGGACACGGTTCCTGCATACGGCGAGGGCAGTTCCACCACTGCCTTTGCCGTTTCAACCTCGGCGATGACCTGGTTGAGGGTGACCTTGTCCCCCACGGCCACGTGCCAGCTGACAATCTCGGACTCGGTCAGCCCTTCGCCCAGGTCCGGAAGGCGGAATTCCCGAATCACAGGGCCGCTCCTTCCAGTGCAGCTCCCGCAGCGCTGTGCGCGGCCGGCGAGGTGCTGAGGGAGTTGGGGCGGCGCAGGGCGCGGTCCACGCCGTCGAGCATCCGGTCCAGGTCCGGAAGGTGGTGGTGTTCGAGCTTGGAGGACGGGTACGGGACGTCGAAGCCGGTCACCCGCACGGGGGCGTGTTCCAGGTAATCGAAACAGCGTTCCGTGATGGACGCGGAAATTTCCGCCCCGACGCCGCCGGATTTGCCGGCTTCGTGGGTGATCACCAGGCGTCCGGTCTTGCGCACCGATGCTTCCACGGTGGCAAAGTCCACCGGCGAGAGCGAACGCAGGTCGATGACTTCCACGGACACGCCTTCGTCGGATGCTGCGACAGCGGCGTCGACGGCGGTCATCACCAGCGGCCCGTACGTCACGAGGGTGACGTCCGTTCCCTGGGTGACTACGCGGGCCTGTCCCAGCGGCAGCGCACCGTCCAGGGTTTCCTGCACCTCGCCCTTGACGTGGTAGCGCCGTTTGGGTTCGAAGTACAGGACGGGGTCATTGCTGGCGATGGCCTGCTGAATCATTGTGTAGGCGTCCTGGGGATTGGACACGCTCACCACGCGCAGCCCCGAGGTGTGGGTGAAATAGGCTTCCGGGGACTCCGAGTGGTGCTCCGGTGACCCGATGCCGCCGCCGAACGGCACCCGGATGGTCAGCGGCATGTTGACCGCGCCGCGGGTGCGGTAGTGCATCTTGGCGACCTGGCAGACGATCTGGTCAAACGCGGGATAAATGAAACCGTCGAACTGGATCTCCACCACCGGGCGGTACCCGCGGAACGCGAGCCCGACGGCGGTGCCCATGATCCCTGATTCGGCCAGCGGCGTGTCGATCACCCGGGAGGCGCCGAAGTCTTTCTTGAGCCCGTCCGTGATGCGGAAGACACCGCCGAGGGTGCCGATGTCCTCACCCATCAGGACAACCTTGGGGTCGGCGTCCATGGCGGCACGCAGCCCGGCGTTGATGGCGCGGCCAAAGGTCATGGTGCTCATGCGTTGCTCCCCTTTTCGTCGACGCCCACCGGGTCGGTGCCGTGCACCTGGACCGGGTGCGGCTCGTCCTCCTCCGTGCCGTACACGGCCAGGTACCGCGCGTACTCCTCCTGCTGCTTCTCCAGCCAGGAGTTGGGCTCCGAATACACGTGAGCAAATATGTCCAGGGCCGGCGGCGGCGGCATCCCGATGCAGGAAGCGCGGAGTTCCGCGGCCACGGCGTCGGCACGGGTGGTCACGGCTGCGGCGAAGTCGTCGCTGAACAGGCCCTCGGACCGCAGCAGGGTTTCCACCCGGCTGATCGGGTCCTTGGCCCGCCATTCCTCCAGCTCGCCGGCGTCGCGGTAGCGGGTGGGATCATCAGCGGTGGTGTGCGGACCCATCCGGTAGGTCACGGCCTCGATGAAGCTGGGGCCTCCCCCGCTGCGGGCCCGGTCCAGGGCTTCGCGGGTCACTGCCATGACGGCGAGGACGTCGTTGCCGTCCACCCGCACGGAGGGAATGCCGAATCCCGGCGCCCGGTTGGCGATCGGCACCTGCGCCTGCAGGCCCACGGGCTCTGAAATGGCCCACTGGTTGTTCGAGCAGAAGAAAATGACGGGTGTGTGGAAGCTGGCGGCAAAGACCATGGCCTCGTTCACGTCGCCCTGGCTGGTGGCGCCGTCGCCGAAATAGGTGATGACGGCGTCGTCGGTTCCGTCGGCCACGACGCCCATGCCGTAGCCGGCGGCGTGCAGCGCCTGGGCGCCGATGATGACCTGCGTGGGCGCCATGTTGACCGTGTACGGGTCCCAGCCGGCAGCCGCGTTGCCGCGCCAGACCCGCATCAGGGATTCCGGATCGACGCCGCGGCACCAGGCCACGCCGTTCTCGCGGTAGCTGCCGAACACAAAGTCACTGGGCCGCAGGGTGCGGGCGGAGCCGATCTGCGCGGCTTCCTGGCCCAGCAGCGGCGGCCACAGTCCGAGCTGGCCCTGGCGCTGCAGCGCGGTGGCCTCGGTGTCGATCCGGCGGATCACCACCATGTCCTCGTAGAGGCTGCGCAGCTGGTCCGGGTCGACGTCGTCCACCCAGTGGTCGTAGGACGATGCCACCCGGGAACCGTCGGGACGGACCAGCTGGACGTAGGGGCCGGCAGCGGTGGCGCCGGCGTCGTGAGGGGGTCGAACAGGAGTATGCAGAGACACGTCGGTACGCATCCTTCCGTGTTGGGCCCCAGGGATGGCGGGACCGAACCGATGCCCGAGCGCCGTTGCCCGGATACCTGTGACCCTACTCACACTCAACAGGCGGCACAACCACAGCACGAATCATTGAGCATTGTGCCCTGCAATTGGAGAACCGGCCGTGCTAATCTTTCGCACTATGCCTTCCCTGGACAGCACCGACACCCGGCTTCTGCTTGCCCTGGCGAAGGATCCGCGGCGTACCGTGGTGGCGCTGGCCGCCGTTCTGGGCATTTCGCGCAACACCGTGCAGGCCCGGCTGGCACAGCTGGAGAAGAAGTCGGTGTTCCTGTCCTTCGAGCGCAGGATCAGCCCCGCGGCCCTGGGCTACCCGCTGATGGCCTTTGTGCATGTGCACGTCCAGCAGCAGCAGCTCGCCGAAATCACGGCGCAGCTCGCACTGGTGCCCGAGGTGGTGGAGGCCCACGGCCTGACCGGAACCGCGGACATCCTGCTGCGCGTGGTCGCCGCCGACGCCGAAGATCTGTTCCGCGTCAACAAGGCAATCCTCGCCATCCCCGGCGTGGAGCGCTGCGACACCAACCTGGCGATGGGCGAGCTCATCCCCTTCCGGGTGGCTCCGCTGCTCGGGCGGGAGAGCCCCGGGAGCAGCGCCGACGCCGGCAGCTGACAGACCCGAACGCAGCCGGATAAATTCCTTGCTTCCGGGACGCAGGCCCGAACGCAGGCCCGAACACAGGAAGGGCCCCGCACCGAAGTGCGGAACCCTTCCGTTTGCCCCCCCCATGGAGGGCCGTGGGTGCGGCTGCGGTTAGTGGTCCACTGCCTTTTCCGCACCGACGCCGGTGAGCGAACGGACTTCCATTTCCGCCTGCTTCTGCGGCGACTCGTCGTCCTTGCCGAGCACGGTCCCCAGCCAGCCCAGGAAGAACGCCAGCGGGATGGAGACCAGGCCCGGGTTGTTCAGCGGGAAGATGGAGATATCGAAGCCCGACACCATGGACGTCTCGGCCCCGGAGAAGACCGGGGACAGGATGATCAGCAGGATCGCCGAACCGAGGCCGCCGTACATGCTCCAGATGGCACCCTGGGTGTTGAAGCGGCGCCAGTACAGCGAGTACAGGATGGTCGGCAGGTTGGCGCTCGCCGCTACTGCGAAGGCCAGTGCTACCAGGAAGGCCACGTTCTGCCCCTGTGCGCCGATGCCGCCGAGGATGGAGACGACGCCGATTACGATTACCGTGCGGCGGGCCACCTTGACCTCGCCGTCGGCGTCCACCTTGCCCTTGCGGATGACGTTCGCGTAGATGTCATGGGCGAAGGATGCGGCGGCGGTGATGGTCAGTCCGGCCACCACGGCCAGGATGGTCGCGAAGGCCACAGCGGCGATCAGCCCCAGCAGGACCGGCCCGCCCAGGGCGAAGGCCAGCAGCGGCGCCGCGGAGTTCACGCCGCCCGGAGCCGAGGTGATTGTCTCCGCCGGGATCATGGCAGCGGCGCCGTAGCCCAGGACCAGGGTGAACAGGTAGAACAGGCCGATCAGCCAGATGGCCCAGACCACGGAGCGGCGGGCTTCCTTGGCGGTCGGCACGGTGTAGAAGCGCATCAGCACGTGCGGCAGGGCCGCGGTGCCCAGCACCAGCGCCATGCCCAGGGACACGAAGTCCAGGCGGGTGGTGTCGCTCTTGCCGTACTGCAGGCCCGGGTTCAGGAGCTCGGGGTTGCCGGACATCTCGACGGCGTTGCCCAGCAGTTCGGAGAGGCTGAACCCGTTGTTGGCCAGCACCCAGACGGTCATGATGGCCGCGCCGGCAATGAGCAGGCAGGCCTTGATGATCTGGACCCAGGTGGTGCCCTTCATCCCGCCGATCAGTACGTACATGATCATGAGGCCGCCGACGACGGTGATGACCAGCGACTGGCCGAGCCGTCCGTCGATGCCCATCAGCAGGGAGACAAGCCCGCCGGCGCCGGCCATCTGGGCCAGCAGGTAGAAGAAGCAGACGGCCAGGGTGGTGATGGCCGCGGCGATGCGCACAGGGCGCTGCTTGAGCCGGAAGGAGAGCACGTCGGCCATGGTGAACTTGCCGGTGTTGCGCAGCATTTCCGCCACCAGCAGCAGCGCCACCAGCCAGGCGACCAGGAAGCCGATGGAGTACAGGAAGCCGTCGTAGCCGTTGATGGCGATGGCGCCGACGATACCCAGGAAGGACGCAGCCGAAAGGTAGTCCCCGGCAATGGCCGTTCCGTTCTGCGGTCCGGTGAAGGACCGGCCGGCGGCGTAGTAGTCCGCCGCGGTCTTGTTGTTCCGGCTTGCCCGCAGCACCACCACGAGGGTCACGGCCACAAACAGGCCGAAGATGAGCATGTTCAGCCAGCCGGTTTCCTTCACGGCCTCAGCGGTCACCTCCGCGGTCACGTTGATGGTGTTCATTTGGTCTCCTCCGGCCGGCTGACGCCCTTGGCCTCAAGTTTCTCGCGCAGGTCGGCGGCGATGGGGTCCATCCTGCGGTTGGCGTAGCTGACGTACCACATGGTGATGCCGAAGGTGCTGACAAACTGCAGCAGACCCAGGATCAGCCCGATGTTGATGTTGTCCCAGACCTCGGTGGACATGAAGTCGTGGGCGTAGTCGGCCAGCAGGACGTAGGCGAAGTACCACAGCAGGAACACCACGGCCATCGGGAAAATGAAGCTGCGCTGGCGCTTGCGGAGCTCCTGCAGTTCGGGTGACTTTTGGACTTCCGTGAAGTCGACCGGCGCGGCGTGGGCACCGGATCCTCGGGGATGATTTTTAGCCATCGCTCCTCCTTGAGTTGGGGCATGTCCGCACGGCGCTGCCTGCCGTAGCCCGGACAAACCGGTTTCGGACACCACACGCGCACAAACTGTGATCCCTATCACTTTGCTACGGGTGCCGCCCGGCGCACCAGTTTCGGCGGCCGTGCCTCGCCAAACGGTCATTCCCCTGCGGTGAACGGTTCCCGGGGCCGCCGCGGGCCGGCCCGGAACCGTTCACCGCAGGAGCCGTCGTTCCCGGCCGCTAGGGTAGGGGAATGTTCAGTCCCGCCGTCGACATTGCCGTGGTCTGCGCCGTCGCCGTCCTGACCGTGGCGCTGGTGGCCGCCCTCGGCCACCGCCTGAGCCGGTCGCAGCGTGACCTCGGTTCCGACCGGGAGCGGGCGGTCTACTCCGCCCTCCACACCGCCAGCCTCGCGTCCCGCCACCTCCGGGCCGGCCTCACCCCCGCGGGCGCCAGCAAAGCCGGGCGCCATCTGCGCGCACTGCTGGGCTGCGACACCCTGGTGCTGGCCGACGCCGCCGCCGTCCTGGCCTGGGAGGGGTCGCTGCCGGACACTCCCCGCTCCCGGGCCCGGCTGCTGGACGCCTCGCGGACCGTGCTGGAAAGCGGCCGGACCAAGGTCTTCCGCGGCGCCTCCCTGCGTTCGCTGGGTCTCGACGACGACGGCGGCCGGCAGCTGCTGGTGTGCCCGCTGCAGGTAAACCGCCAAACGGTGGGAACCCTCGCCGTCTTCACCCCCACGGTCAGTGCCGGCCTGGTCCGCGCGGTGAACGACGTCGCCGCCTGGGTTGCCGCACAGGTTGAACTGGCTGAACTGGATACCTCCCGCACCATGCTGATGGAGGCCGAGGTGCGCGCGCTGCGGGCCCAGATCAGCCCGCATTTCATTTACAACTCCCTGAACGCCATCGCCTCGTACATCACCACAGATCCGGTGCGTGCCCGGGAACTGGTGGTCGAGTTCGCCGATTTCACCCGCTACACCTTCCGCCGCAGCGGCAACTTCACCACGGTGGCGGAGGAACTGCAGGCCATCGACCGGTATCTGCTGCTGGAGCGGGCGCGCTTCGGGGACCGCCTGAAAATCAGCCTGCAGATCGGCCCGGAAGTCCTGGGCACCGTGATTCCTTTTCTTTCGCTGCAGCCGCTGGTGGAGAACTCGGTGCGGCACGGACTGGAGGCCACCGACGGCGAGGGGCACATCACCATCACGGCGGCCGACGCCGGCGCGCAGGCCGTCATCACGGTCGAGGACAACGGCACGGGCATGGATCCCGAGTACCTGCGCGCCGTGCTGGCCGGTCACGCGGACGGTGACCATGTGGGGCTGCGCAACGTCGACGTCCGGCTGCGCCAGGTATATGGCGACGACCACGGACTGGTGATTGACACCGCCCCGGGCGCCGGAACCCTGATCACCATGCACATCCCCAAGTCGCAGCCGGGCCACCGCCCGTAAGTCTTGTAACCTGTTTCACATGTCCGCACCCGCAAAACCGCCTCCGCGGCAGATCTCCGTGGTGGTTGTCGACGATGAGCTGCCCGCCGTTAACGAGCTGGCGTTCCTGCTGGGCCGGGACTCCCGGGTCGGCGAGGTGCACCGCGCCTCCAGCGGCGCGGAGGCGCTGCGGGCCATCGAAGGCAACCCGGTGGACGCGGTGTTCCTGGATATCCACATGCCGGCGCTGTCCGGGCTGGACATTGCCCGTGTTCTCTCCAACCGCGAACGCCCGCCGGCAGTGGTTTTCGTGACCGCGGACGAGGAGCAGGCACTTGCCGCGTTTGACCTGGCAGCCGTGGACTACCTGCTCAAGCCCGTCCGTCCGGAACGGCTGGCGGAATCGGTCCGGCGCGTCTGCGACCTCGCCGCCGAAGCGGCCGGCAGCGACGGCGGCGCCGACGTCGTCAGCGTGGTCCAGGGCGGCACCACCCGGCTGATCCGCCGCGACGACATCCGCTATGTGCAGGCGCAGGGCGACTACGCCCGCCTGCACACCGCCGAGGCGTCCTACCTGATCCGGGTTCCGCTGACGGATCTGGAGGAACAGTGGGCGGAGGCCGGTTTTGTCCGCATCCACCGCTCCTATCTCGTGTCCCGTTCCCACATCCGGCAGGTCCGCGTGGCAGGCGGCCGCGCCAGCATCAGCGTTGGCTCGGCGGAACTTCCGGTCAGCCGCCGGCATCTGCCCGGAGTGCGCAGCACGCTCTCCGCCAGCCGGGTCCGGCCCCGCGGATGAGTTCCGATCCGCGCCCGGCGTCCCCGGACTCTTCCGCCGCGGCCGCCTCAGCTTCCGCCTCCAAACAGCCGGAGCGTGTCCGGGTCACCGCCCCGCGCACCGCGCCGGCTTCCGCCGATTCCTACACGGTGTCCCGGGAGCTGGATGAGCAGACCGAGGTTGGCGAGCTCTTCATCGGCTCCCTGATCCGTTCCCAGCTGCGCCTGGCGCTGGTGGTTGCCGGCGGCTTCCTCCTGATCCTGCTGGGCGTTCCGGTGCTCCTGGCGTTCCTGCCGGTCATCGCCGACCTGACGCTGTTCACCGTCCCGGCGCCCTGGATCCTGCTGGGGGCAGGGGTGTATCCCCTCGTTATTGTCTGCGGAGCGCTGTACGTGCGCAGTGCCGCCCGCAATGAAAAGCGTTTCCTGGACCTGGTCGACGATGCCTGAGCGCACCGGAGCGGCGGCGTGAACCCGGCCGCCGGCTATGCCGCCCTGGCCGCGGTCACTGCCGCCACCCTGCTGATCGGCGTGTACGGGCTGCGCATCTCGCGGACCACCGGGGACTTCTACGTGGCCTCCAGGACGGTGCGGCCCTGGTGGAACGCCTCGGCGATCGGCGGCGAGTACCTCTCAGCCGCCAGTTTCCTGGGCGTGGCCGGGCTCATCCTGGTGTCCGGAGTGGACGCTCTCTGGTTTCCGATCGGCTACACGGCCGGTTACCTGATGCTGCTGCTCTTCGTGGCGGCGCCGCTGCGCCGTTCGGGGGCCTACACCATTCCGGATTTTGCGCAGGTTCGGCTGGAGTCGCTGGCCGCCCGCCGGGTCACCAGCCTGCTGGTGATCGCCGTCGGCTGGCTCTACATCGTGCCGCAGCTGCACGGGGCGGCGCTGACCATCGGCATTACCACCGGCCTGCCCGGCTGGGTGGGATCCGTGGCGGTGGTGGTGGTGGTCTGCCTGAGTGTGGTAACCGGCGGCATGCGGTCCATTACCTTTGTGCAGGCGTTCCAGTACTGGCTCAAGCTTGCCGCCATCGCCGTGCCCGTGCTCTTTGTCCTGTTCCGGCTCTCCTCCGACGGGCTGCCCTGGACGGACGGCGGTGCCGTGTTCGCTGCCGCACTGAACCCGGAGACCAACGCTTCCCTGTACCGGAACATTTCGCTGAGCATTGCGCTGCTCTGCGGCACCCTCGGCCTGCCGCACGTGCTGGTGCGCTTCTACACCAATCCGGACGGACCCTCGGCCCGGCGCACCACCTTGATCGTGCTGGGACTGCTGTCCCTGTTTTATATCTTTCCGATCATCTACGGCGTGCTGGGCCGCATCTACACTCCCGAGCTCGCGTCCGGCGGCGCCGACTCCACGGTGCTGCTGCTGCCCGGGCGGGTGTTTGACGGGGCGCTGGGCGACCTGCTGTCCGCGCTGGTGACGGCCGGGGCGTTCGCGGCGTTCCTATCCACGACCAGCGGGCTGGTGGTCTCGCTGGCCGGAGTGGTCAGCCAGCAGTTCTTCCGCGGCAGCGTGGGCGGGTTCCGGCTCTCGGCGGTGCTTGCCGCCGTCGTGCCCCTGGGGCTGGCGCTGCTGACCAGTTCACAGGCGCTGGCCGGGAGTGTGGGGATGGTGTTCGCCTTTACCGCCTCCACCCTGTGCCCGCTGCTGGTGCTTGGCATTTGGTGGCGCGGACTCACGGCCCGCGGAGCGGTGTCAGGGATGGTCGCGGGCGCGGTCCTGTGCGGCGGCGCGATGGTGGCCGGCGGAGTGCTGGCCACGCTGGGACGGATTACACCCGTGTGGCTGGAACAGCCGGCAGCGTGGTCCGTGCCGGCTGCCTTCGCGGTAACCGTTGCCGTCTCAAGGCTGCGGCCGGATCTGGCCCCGGCCGGTGCCGCCAAGATTCTTGCCCGGCTGCATACCCCGGAGCGGCGGCGGCAGGTCCGGGCTGCTGATCCTGCGGCGAACTAGTCGATCGAGGCCATGAGTTCAACAACGCGGTCCAGGAATGCGTCCACCTGGGTTTCCTCGTATCCGTCGGCGCCCTTGGCTTCGCGGAAGACCGCCCGCCGGACCACGTCCACGCTCAGCGGCTTGTCATTCTCGAAGTACCCCAGCAGCTCATTGCACAGTGCGTCCACGTCTTCAACGTTGTAGCTGGGCACCTTGCGCTTGCTGGGCCGGCGGAACCGCTCGCCCGGCTTGCGGTGCAGGCGTGCCCGCAGGACGGCCGAGGTGCGGCCGATCTGCAGCAGCCAGGCTTCTTCGCCCTTCTCCTGAATCAGCTCGTCTCTTTCACGCTGCGCAAAAACGTCTTCCAGCCGGTCCAGGGCCGCGTCCACGGCCTGGGGCTCGTAGCCGGCCTTCGCCGGATCGAACGCCATGGAGCGGACGTTGCGGCTGGTAATGGGTTTTGCGGACGGGCTCTCGTCGTTGTAGTAACTCCGTGCCTTGGCCAGAAACTCATCAACCTGGCGCGTGTTGTAGCCGTATTCCCGACGCCCCACACGCTCGAAAGGGGCGCTGGCCTGCCGCGCTTCGTCCATGTCTTAACTGTTCCTCTGTGGTCATGCCGCTGTGACGAGACTGTTTGGAAAACCTGTAAATATCCTACGTTGCCGCCGGTGGGCGGCGGTCAGGCGTTGCCGGGGCACTGCTGCTCCCCCGCCTGACGCCTCTCCTGCTAAGCCCCCGAAAGCAAAACCGAAAGCATGAACACCACGGGAGAGGCAAAGACGATCGAGTCCAGCCGGTCCATAATGCCGCCGTGTCCGGGCAGCAGGTTGGACATGTCCTTCACGCCGAGCTCGCGCTTGATCATGGACTCCGAGAAGTCCCCCGCCGTTGCTGCGGCAACCGTCGCAACGGCCAGAACAAGACCGAACCACCACGGCTGGTCCAGGAAGAAGATCGCCGCCACAATTCCGATAATGGTGGCACCGGCTGCCGAGCCGGCGAAGCCCTCCCAGGACTTCTTCGGGCTGATTTTCGGAGCCATCGGGTGCTTGCCGAAAATTGCGCCGACGATATATCCGAAGGTATCGTTCGCAACCACCAGGAGCAGCAGGACGGCGACGCCGATCTGGCCCTTGGGCTCGCCCAGCAGAAGCATCGCAAAGCTCAGCAGGAACGGCACCCACAGCACCACGAAGATGCCGGCAAAAATGCTCCGGACGGCATCCTCGGCGGTATCGATGGCCCGCCAGAGCAGGATCGCCACCACCGACGCCACAAGGGCAAAGGCCAGGGACTCGCTGCCCCCGAAGTACGCGGCAAACGGCAGCGCCACGGTGCTGACCAGGACCGGAACCATGGGAACCTTGATTCCGCGCACCTCCAGGGCCCGGCTGACTTCCCACACGCCCACGGCGGCAAAGACCGTGGCAATGGCGACGATCGCGAAGGGGAAGAACAGCAGGCCGGCTAGGAGGGACCCCAGCAGGATCACGCCGACGGCGATGGCCGCGGGCAGGTTCCGCCCCGCTTTTGAGGGCTTGGCGGGATCCTTGGGCTGCTTGCGTGTCTTGGGCTGCTTCAATGCCTTGGGCTGCTTCAATGCCTTGGGCTTCCCGGGGATTCCGGAGCTCTTCGAGGCTTCCGCCGTCGCAGAGGCTCCAGCCGCCGCGGCGGATTCGGGGGCCTGCGGTGTTTCAGGCGCCCCGGCGCCGGACGGCGGCGTGGTGGCCTTCCGGGCGGGGCCGTCTCCGTCTGTGGCACTCATGTCCGTGGCCTTTGCTGCCGGATCAGTCTCAAGGGACGCACCGCCAGCCTTGCTGGGAGGCTGGTCGTTCCTCATCAGACCTCTAGCAGCTCGGCTTCCTTGCGCTTGAGCAGATCGTCAATGGCCTCGGTGTGGGCCTTGGTCTGCGCGTCGAGGTCCTTTTCGGCGCGGGCTCCATCGTCCTCGCCAATCTCGCCGTCCTTGACCAGGCGGTCCAGGGCATCCTTCGCCTTGCGGCGGATGTTGCGGACCGAGACCTTGGCGTCCTCGCCCTTGGTCTTGACGATCTTGACGTACTCCTTGCGGCGGTCCTGCGTCAGTTCGGGCATGATCACGCGGATGACCTTGCCGTCATTGGACGGATTCGCCCCAACCTCGGAGTCGCTCAGGGCACGCTCGATGGCCCGCAGGGCGGAAACATCGTAGGGGGTGATCAGCAGGGTGCGTGCGTCCGGCGTACCGAACGAAGCGAGCTGCTGGAGCTGGGTGGGGGTGCCGTAGTAGTCCACCAGGACCTTGGAGAACAGGGCGGGGGTGGCGCGGCCGGTGCGGATGGTCGAGAAGTCCTCTTTGGCTACTTCCACCGCCTTGTCCATTTTGTCGGTGGCCTCGGCCAGGGTTTCTTCGATCATGGTGTCTCCTAACACGCAAAAAATGTCCACGCTGACGGTGGCTGGGCTCTCTTATTCATCCTAAGCCAAAAGCCCCGCGGTTCCCTGCACGGGCCTGCCAATCCCTCCACCCGGACCCCCGGCCGGCACCGGCGTCGGCGTCAGCGGATCTGCGGCCGCTGGCACGATTGGTCCGAAGGGCATGGGCCCACAGTCCGCGGGAGGTGGGGTGCACGCCCGCTCCGGAGGGCCTGGAGGAAGGCGGCATTATTATTCCGGAGGCCGTCCGCGGCCGAGGGAATATCGTTGCCGCCGTTCCAGGGCCGCAGGCGCGGCAGGCTGCAGCAGCAACCGCCGCCGTTCCAGGCCCGCAGGCGCGGCAGGCTGCAGCAGCAACCGCCGCCGTTCCAGGCCCGCAGGAGCGGCAGGCTGCAGCAGCAGCAGCCGTCGTTCCAGGCCCGCAGGCGCGGGCCCGGAACCACGGCAACATGGTGAAGCGGTGAAGCGGTAACGCTAGTTGGAAACGATGGTGCCGATCTTCTCGCCGCGGATGGCGCGGGTGACGTTTCCTTCGCCTTCCATGCCAAAGACCACCATGTTCAGGTCGTTGTCCTTGCACATGGTCATTGCCGTCTGGTCCATGACGCGGATGTCGCGGCGCAGGGCGTCGTCGTACGTGAGCGTCTCGAGGCGCACCGCTGTGGCGTCCTTGTTGGGGTCTGCGGTGTAGACGCCGTCCACGCCGCTCTTGGCCATGAGCACCTCGTCGGCGTGCACCTCAAGGGCGCGCTGGGCGGCCACGGTGTCGGTGGAGAAGTACGGCAGGCCGGCGCCGGCGCCGAAGATGACCACGCGGCCCTTTTCCAAGTGGCGGATGGCGCGCCGGGGAATGTAGGCCTCGGCCACCTGGCCCATGGTGATGGCGCTCTGGACGCGGGTCTCAACGCCCGCCTGTTCCAGGAAGTCCTGCAGCGCAAGGCAGTTCATGACCGTGCCGAGCATGCCCATGTAATCCGCCCGGGAGCGGTCCATGCCGCTCTGGGAAAGCTCGGCGCCGCGGAAGAAGTTTCCGCCGCCCACCACAATGGCAACCTCAACCTCGCCAACGGTCGCGGCAATCTGCTTGGCCACTGCGCGCACCGTGTCCGGGTCCACTCCGAGCTTCCCGCCGCCGAAGACTTCACCGGAGAGCTTGAGCAGTACGCGTCGACGCGCCAGATCGGATTCTTTCAGGACGTGGGCCATTGTGCCTCCCGGGGCATAGTACGTGCTTGGTTTAAAGGGTAAAGATCTGTTTTGGGCAGACAAAAGGGGTGGCCACCTCGGTGACCACCCCAAATGTTCATGATGACGTGTCCGTCAGGTCCAGTGCCTTGTGGGCTAGGCGCCTACGCGGAAACGGGCGAAGCCGGACGGCGTGGTACCGGCCTCTTCGAGCACCTTTGCCACGGTCTTCTTGGCGTCCTTGGCGAACGGCTGGTCCAGCAGGACGATTTCCTTGAAGAAACCGGTCAGGCGGCCTTCAACGATCTTGGTCAGCGCGGCTTCGGGCTTGCCCTCGGCGCGTGCCGTCTCGTCAGCGATGCGGCGTTCGTTCTCCACGGTCTCCGCCGGAACTTCTTCCCGGGTCAGGTACGTGGGAGCGTAAGCAGCGGTGTGCACGGCGATGTCGTGCGCAGCGGTCTTGGCTTCGTCGCTGTCACCGTCAACGGCGAACAGGACGCCAACCTGAGCAGGCAGGTCCTTGGAGGTCTTGTGCAGGTAAGCATCAACGGCCTTGCCTTCGATGCGTGCCACGCGGCGGACAACAACCTTTTCGCCCAGGATTGCGCCTTCTTCGACAACAACCTCGGACAGCGGCTTGCCGTCCACGTTGTAGGCCAGCAGCGTTTCGGCGTCGGCAGCAGCGGACTCAACGGCAGCGGCCAGAACCTTGTCGGCCAGTTCAATGAACTTGGCGGACTTCGCAACAAAGTCGGTCTCGCAGTTGAGTTCGATCATGACACCCACGGTGCCGTCGATGACCTTGGCAGCAACCAGGCCCTCGGCGGTGGAGCGGCCTTCGCGCTTGGTGGCGCCCTTCAGACCCTTGATGCGGATGAGCTCCATGGCCTTGTCGGCGTCGCCGTTGGCCTCGTCAAGAGCCTTCTTCACATCCATCATGCCGGCGCCTGTGCGCTCGCGCAGAGCCTTGATATCAGCAGCGGTGTAGTTCGCCATTTGGACTCCAGTCCTCCCGTTATAAGTTTTGGTGAGCTTCCGCCAGAGCGGCTGGCCGGAAAATTCCGGCCAGCCGCGCCAGCAGATACCCCGAAATCACCGCGGCGTTGGCTGCGGTGATTGCAGGAACTTCTATTTACTTCTCTGTTGCGTCCGCGGCGGGTGCCTCGGCGGCAGCTTCGGCCGGAGCCTCGGCAGCCGGAGCAGCTTCCGCTGCCGGTGCAGCGTCAGCAGCGGGGGCAGCGTCAGCGGCGGGGGCAGCTGCGCCTTCGAGGAGTTCGCGCTCCCACTCAGCAAGCGGCTCTGCCGGTGCTTCCGTGTTGCCGGACTTGTTGTGGCGGGCGATCAGGCCCTCAGCAACGGCGTCGGCGATAACGCGGGTCAGCAGGTTGACGGAGCGGATGGCGTCGTCGTTGCCCGGGATCGGGAAGTCGACGTCATCGGGATCGCAGTTGCTGTCCAGGATGGCCACAACGGGGATGTTGAGCTTCTTGGCCTCGTCGATGGCGAGGTGTTCCTTCTGGGTGTCCACGATCCAGACCACGGACGGAGCCTTGGTCAGGTTGCGGATGCCGCCGAGGTTGGTCTGCAGCTTGGTGAGCTCGCGCTTCAGCAGCAGCAGTTCCTTCTTGGTGTGGCCGGAACCGGCAACATCGTCGAAGTCGATTTCTTCGAGTTCCTTCAGACGCTGGATGCGCTTGGCAACGGTCTGGAAGTTGGTGAGCATACCGCCGAGCCAGCGCTGGTTCACGTAGGGCTGGCCAACACGGGTGGCCTGCTCGGCGATGGCTTCCTGAGCCTGCTTCTTGGTACCGACAAACAGTACGGTTCCGCCGTGGGCAACGGTGGCCTTGACGAACTCGTAGGCGCGGTCGATGTAGGACAGCGACTGCTGCAGGTCGATGATGTAGATGCCGTTGCGCTCGGTGAAGATGAAGCGCTTCATCTTCGGGTTCCAGCGACGGGTCTGGTGTCCAAAGTGGACGCCGCTGTCGAGCAGCTGGCGCATTGTAACGACGGGCATGTCGTCACTCCTTCCGGCAGTAGTAGGCGTGCTGAAGCACGGTTGTCCTGCTGCCAATTGACGGTTTATAGCTGTACGCCCGGGCGGGCGAAGCTCCTGGTGCCCATCAGCTGAAATCTCAGCATGCCTTCCCTGCCGGCTTACCGGACCGATGGAAAGGCACCCGCGGACGTTCCTCAGGAATGACCGGGATAATTGGGGCACGCGTAGTCAGAATTCAGTACCGGTTGCCGCTCGGATTTCGGTGAAACCAAGGCGGCACCCTCCCTGCGGGCAGGGAACATGGCACAGCAAACTGCTTCGTCAACTATACACCAGCAACGCAGTGCTTTTGTCCTCCCCGGCACTGCTTCGGGCTCCCGCCGGTTCAGGTAATCCACAGCCCGTGAAAGGGGCGGTGCGGCCGGAAGAAACCGGCACAGACTACTGGCATGGACCTTTCCCCTCAGTGCAGAGTCCGTCGCCATCGACCGACGACACTGCTTCCGACGACGCAGCTTCCGTCCGGAGCGCGTCCGTCCCAGGCGCGTCCGTCCCAGACACGGCGGTCCAAGGCACGGCGGTCCAAGGCACGGCGGTCCAAGGCACAACCGTCCGGGGCACGGCTGTTTAGAGGACATCCGTCCAGGCTGCATCTGCTCAGGGCGCGTATGTTCAGGGCGCGTATGTTCAGGGCGCGTATGTTCAGCGCGCAGCGCCGATCCCGGTTGAGACCACTGGCCTGGGCCGGAATTTTGGCGGGGTTGTTCCTTGCCGTGACGGTTCCTGCCGCGGGCTGGGATCAAGGGGCCGGCAGTGGACCGCAGGCGGTCAGCAGTTATGAGCCGGAATGGAGCTGGCCGCTCTCCCCCGCGCCCGCCCTGGTGCGCCCCTTTGAAGCTCCGCCGCAGCGGTGGCTCGCCGGACACCGGGGCGTGGATCTGGCTGCGCCGCCCGGAGCACCGGTATTCAGCCCGGCCGCCGGGACCGTGACCTTCGCCGGTTGGGTGGTGAACCGCCCGGTACTCACAGTGGATCTGGGCGACGGTCTGCTTGCCAGTTTTGAACCTGTGCTTGCGGAGAAATCGGCCGGCGACTCGGTGGCCGAAGGCGAGGTGCTGGGCACGCTTGCCGATCCGGCGTCCGCGGTTCCGGGCCACTGTGCCGCGTCCTGCCTGCATTGGGGTGTTCGCCTCAACCGGGAATACGTGAATCCGCTGAAGTACGTTACGGACCGGAGGCCGTCGGTGCTGTTGCCGCTGAAGTGAAGATTGTCGGCCCGAAAGCCATTGTCGGCCTGACAGAACATAAAAGACCCTGACAGAGACATAGAAGACAGAAAAACAGGTATGGCCGGCCCCGCCGGGCCCGGCCATACCTGTCCACCGCTGTGTCTTCAGCACTGTTGAGCACTGTTCAGCACTGAGTCTTCAGCACTTTTCCACCGCTGGGTCTTCAGCTCTTCAGCCCGGCAGCTATTGCCGGGCGCGGTCGGAACGTTTCCTAGACGAATGCCGCCACGCCGGTGATGGCGCGGCCGGTGACGAGGGTGTTGATTTCGTAGGTGCCCTCGTAAGAGTAAATCGCTTCGGCGTCGGCGAAGATCTTGGCCATGCCGTAGTCGGTGACGATTCCGTTGCCGCCGAGGATGCTGCGGCCCATGGCCACGGTCTCGCGCATGCGGGCCGTGGTGAAGGCCTTGGCCAGTGCGGACTGCTCGTCCTTGGCCTTGCCGAGATCTTCGAGCTGCGCCAGGCGGACCATCATGCCCAGCGAACTGACCGTGTTGCCCAGCATCTGGACCAGCTGTTCCTGGATCAGCTGGAAGGAGGCCAGCGGCTTGCCGAACTGGTGGCGTTCCACGGCGTACTTGCGGGCGACGTCGAAGGCTGCCATCTGCTGGCCGACTGCCTGCCACGCGACCGACAGACGGGTGACCTTGAGGACCTTGTTCGTGTCCTTGAAGCTGTTGGCGCCTTTGAGGTGGAAGTCGTCGCTGACCACCACGTTGTCCAGGACAATGTCAGCGTTCTGCACGGTGCGCAGGGCAATCTTGTTTTCGATCTTGGTGGCGCTGTAGCCCTTGGTCTTGGTGTCGACCAGGAAGCCCTTCACTTGGTTGTCCGCCACGTCGCGGGCGTAGATAACGACCCAGTCGGAGAACGTGGCGTTGCCGATCCAGCGCTTCTCGCCGTTGAGGATCCAGTTATCGCCGTCGCGGCGTGCAGTGGTCCGGGTTCCACCGGCCACATCCGAGCCGCCCAGCGGTTCCGTCAGACCGAACGCGCCGATCTTCTTCATGGAGTAGATGTCCGGCAGCCAGGCGGCCTTCTGCTCTTCGGATGCCAGCGCTTCAATGGAGCCGGTGAAGAGTCCGTCATGGACACCCAGGAAAGTGGCAAACGAAGTATCGGCGCGGGTGAACTCCGCGTGGCACAGGCCGGCAAACAGGTTGGAGTGGCCCTGCCGGTACACCGGGCTCATGACATCCAGTTCGGCAATCTTCGGAATCATGTGGTGCGGGAACTCCCCCGCGTTCCACCAGTCCGCGGCGTACGGCGTGACCTCGGTCTTCAACCATGCCCGGACCTCGTGGAGGCGGTCCCGCTCTTTGTCCGAGAGCAGGTCCTCGAATGCGTAGAAGTCGCCGTCCGCGTACGGAAGATTGTCGACGTCGATAGTTGCCATGGAAATATCCTTCGTTGCTGATCATCGATGATCCGGGACTGTGAATCCGGTCTCACCTATGTTACCCACCGGTAATATGATCCACAACACGGGCTCGGACGGCGCCGGGCCGCGGGGGCACGGAAGACGCGGGCGTGCAGGGCTCCAGGCAAGGCAAAAGAAAACACCCCGGTCCGAAGACCGGGGTGCCAGCTGTGTTGCGACGCATCCGGAAACGACACTCCGGCTCATCACGCATCTTGTAGGGCTGGTGGGGCTTGAACCCACGACCCACGGATTATGAGTCCGCTGCTCTGACCAGCTGAGCTACAGCCCCAGGACCCCTGAGGGCCTGGCTGCCCGCGAGGGCAATAGAAACATCCTAGTGTCTGCCGCAGCCGGGGAGCCAATTGGCTCCCCGGCCTGCCGAAGGCAACTAGATGGCCCCCTGGGTCACCGGCCGCCCGTAGTACAAATCCTCGAATGTGGACAGGGTGGCATCCAGGCTGTGCCGCTCCACCATGGACCTGCTGTGGGCGCCCATTGCGGCCCGCTCCTCAGGGTCCAGCTCCAGGATCTCGGTCAGCCGCTTGCTCAGCTCATCGCTGTTGCCCGGGGTGAACAGGTACCCGTTCCGGCCCGGATCCACCAGGTGCGGCAGCGCCATGGCATCGGCCAGGAGCACCGGGGTGGAGGCGGACATGGCTTCGAGCGTCACCAGGGACTGCAGTTCGGCGGTTCCCGGCATCACGAACACATCGGCGCGCTGGTAGGCCCGCCGCAGCTCCTCGTCGGACACGAGTCCGCGGAAAACCACGCGGTCTTCCAGCCCCAGCCGCTTGACCTGCGCCTGCAGGCTGGACTTGACCTCGCCGCCGCCCACAATCTCGGCGTGGACGTTCAGGTGCGCGGGAGCCTTGGCCACGGCGTCGATCATCACGTCCACGTGCTTTTCCTCAGCCAGCCGCCCGACAAACAGAACCGTGGGATGTTCGTTCCGCTCGACGGGCTCGCCCGGCTGCAGTTCGTAGACCGAAGCGTCGATGCCGTTGGACAGGGGCAGGACATCCGGCAGGAAGGCGTGGGCGTGCATGGCCTTGGCCGCCAGCGGCGTGGGCGTGGTGACCACGGCCGCGCGGCCCATGACCTTACCCATGTCCTTCCACGAATTCTTGGCCACAATGTCCTTGAACCAGCGGGGAAACGGCAGGAAGGGGTCAAGGTTCGCGGGCATGAAGTGGTTGGTGGCGATGACCCTGATCCCGCGCTTCTCCGCCTCGTAGAGGGTGTACTCCCCCACCATGTAGTGGCACTGGATGTGCACCACGTCCGGCTGGACCCGGTCGAAGAGGAGGCTGATCTCCTTCTTGATCTGCCACGGCAGGCAGATGCGCCAGTACTCGTGCGTGGGTACGCCGTGGGACCGCAGGCGGTGGACCGGCCAGTCGCCGTCGAGATCGGAGCGGCTGCCGCCGTCAACGTCGTTAGGCGCCAGGACGTGCACGTTGTGGCCCCGTCCGTTCATGCCCTTGGCGAGGCGGTAGCCGAACTGTGCCGCGCCGTTGAGGTGCGGCGGATAGGTGTCACAGGCAATGAGGATCGTCAGCGGTTTGTCGGCCGTTGCGTCGGTCAAAGGGAGCCCCTCTTTTGGTCTTTTCCAGTTTTCGCGGCGGCCTGCTTTTGCCGGTGCCGTGCCTCTGCCCGCCGCTGGATGACATCCGGATGGTAGCGGGAGAGCGCGAACACCCCCACGATAGCAATCAAAGCTGCCACGCCCATGGCAACGGCCGCCACTGCGGGCACGTCGGGCTGAAGTTCCTGGAGGACTCCGATGCCGATCGCAATGCCCACCATCGGGTCGATGACAGTGAGCCCGGCGATCACTAGGTCCGGCGGTCCGCTGGAGTAGGCGCTTTGTACGAACCAGGCCCCCAGCCCGCCAGCTACCGCAATGCCGACGACGGTGTACCAGGGGACGTTCAGCAGGAAACGGCCGTTCGGGTTGAGCAGGTCAGCGGTAATGACCTTCGTCAGGACGGCCACGAATCCGAACAGGACGCCGGCTCCGACAATGAACCCGATGGCCCCGATCCTGCGCCCAAACAACGCATTGAGTGTGCCGAAGAACACCACAACCACTGCCAGAATTAGGACGATGATCAGCTCCTGCGCCGGCTTGATCTCCCCCGGGTCACGGGTGACGCCGACGGCGAGGGAGACAAAAAGCGCGCTGCCGAGGACGCAGGCCACGATGGAGACAATGGTGACGCGGTTCATCCGCAGGCCCTGGTCGCGGGAGTTGACCACCGTGGTGATCACCAGGGCAATGGAACCGATGGGCTGCACCACGGTCAGCGGAGCAAGGGTGAGCGCGGTGACGTTGAGCGCCATCCCCACCCCCAGCAGAAGCAGTCCCAGCAGCCAGCGGGGGTTGCGCAGCAGCCGCACCAGCTGGGAGGAATGGAGTTCCAGCCCGCCCGTGTCGGCGCTGACGGCGCTTCCCTGGCGCTGGGCACCGAAGGCCAGGAAGACGGCGCTGGCCAGGGCGCAGACGATTGCTACGCCAACCATCAGCCGTTCCCGGCCGCACTGCGCTCCCGGGCGTACTTGTGCCACGAGGCCCGCAGGTACCCAACCGCTGCAATGATGTGGCCCGCGCAGCCCAGCAGCAGCACGGTGTTTCCGGTGGTGGACAGCCACTCGTAGTCAAAACCGGGAACCCGCTGCAGCAGCAGGAGCGGGGCACCCAGCAGCAGCAGCGCCGTCCGGATTTTTCCGATGTTGCTGACCGGCAGGTCGGGGCTGCCGCGGAAGAGCACCAGGGCGTTGATGATAAGGATGGCATCGGGAATCACAATCGCCAGGACCAGCCATGCGGGTGCGATGCCCTGGACCACAAAGGTCACCGCCACCACAATCAGGGCCAGGCGGTCCGCCACGGGGTCCAGCCACTGGCCCACGCGGGATACCTGGTTCAGCCGGCGGGCCAGGTACCCGTCCACCCAGTCAGTGGAGCCGACCACCACGAGGGTGATGAAAGCCGGCCCGTAGTTTTCGTCCACAATAAGGGCGACGAAAAGCGGTACCCCCAGAAAGCGAAGGACCGTGATCAGGTTGGGAACGGTCCAGAAAGTGTCCGTGACCGTCATCTTGCGGCCCGGGCGTGTTCCTGCACCGATCAACCTGATCACGGCCCACTTCCCCTATCAGCGATGGCGGGACCTACTTGGCGGAAAGCCTGCGGATCATCATGGCCATGGCCAGCAGCGATGCCGCCAGGACCGTCAGCGGCTGCCACCGCTCCTTGATCAGGGCCATGATGTCGTCGGCCGAAGACGCCCCGCTGCCCTGGTCGGAGGTGCCGGAGCTGCGCTGCTGAGCGGCCCGGCGTGCCTTGAGCTCGCGGATCTGCGCCTTGACGTCAACCTTTTCACCGAGGCCGTCGCGGACGGCCGCCATGTGCTCGCGCCGCTGGCGGGCACGGGTACGCAGTTCTTCGGGCGTCGCCTGGGCGGGCCCGTCGTCGGCCTGTTCCTTCTTCTTCTTTTCCTTGTCCTTGTCCTTGGGCTCCTTCGGCTTCTTCTCCAGCGTGGCCGGGTCGAAGCTGCGGCCTTCCTTCAGGACGCCAAGGTCATAGCGCAGGCCGTAGAGGGCTTCCTCGGGCAGCAGCGGCAGCGTCTTCTTGAACCTGTTGACGCCGATCAGTGCTCCCACGGCGGCAATCACCAGGAACAGCAGGGCCACCAGCAGGGCGGCGAGCCAGTCCGGCATGATCGTGCCCAGTCCGAGGATCGCGGCAACGATCAGCGCAATCGCCAGGGCCGCGGCGAAAAGCAGCGCAACGACCATAAAGGCCGCAGCCACTCCGGCCTTGATGCCCTTCTGCTTCATCTCGGCGGTGGCGAGGGCGAATTCGTCGTTCAGCTGACGCGGGGTCAGGCGGGCCATCACCTTCGCCAGGCCCACCAATGACGAACTCCCTGCAGTCCTTCGTGTGCTAGCGGAGCGATTCATGCGCCCTGCCTCCGTCTCCTGATTAATCTTCGCCGTTGCCATTACCCAAAATTACCATTCTCCTCAGCTTTCACACTGTGAACAGGTTTCCCCTCACCCTACGGGGCACCGAGGCCTTCCCGGTCCTCCAGCGCGCGCCCGGAGAATTCGGGAAGTTTGGTCTTCACGAACCAGAAGGACAGGACAGAGAAGATCGTGAAGATCGCGTACATAATCCAGACGCCGAAGTTGTCGCTGACCCAGGGGAACGAGAGGGTCACAATGAAGTTGAAGATCCAGTTGACCATCGCGCCGAGCCCCAGCGCCAGCGAGCGGATATTGTTCGGGAAAACCTCGCCGAGGGTGACCCACATGACCGGCCCCCAGGTGGCGGCGAAGAAGATGACAAAGAGGTTGGCGCCCACGAGGGCCACCGGACCCCAGATGCCGGGCAGCGCGACGTCGTCGCCCATGCCTTCAGCCTGCGAGAACGAAACCGTTGCCATCAGCAGGCCCACGAACATTCCGGCGGAACCGATCATGAGCAGCTTCCGGCGGCCGATGCGGTCAACAAACGCGATGGCCACCAGAGTCATGACGACGTTGATGATCGAGGTGATGACCGACGTCGTAAACGAGTCGCTTTCGCTGAATCCCACCGATTTCCACAGCGTCGTGGAGTAGTAGAAGATCGCGTTGATACCCACCAGCTGCTGGAAGGCAGCAATGGCCATGCCCACCCAGAGGATGGGCTGCAGGCCGAATTTCGGGCCGCGGAGGTCCCTGAAGGTGGGCTGCTTGCTGTTGAAGCTCTCACGGATCTGGCGGATCTTCAGGTCTGTGTCGACGACGCCGGACACGTTGCGGAGCACCTTCGCTGCATCCTCGTCGCGGTCCTTGCGCACCAGGTACTGCGGCGACTCGGGAATGGTCAGCGCGAGTACGCCGTAGACAATGGCCGGGAGCACACCCACCAGGAGCATCCAGCGCCAGGCAGCCAGTCCCCACCACAGTTCACCCAGCGCGCTTCCGGCGGAGTTCGCCAGGAACGCGTCGGAGAGCAGCGCCGCGAAAATGCCCAGCGTGATGGCCAGCTGCTGGACGGAGCCCAGCGCGCCGCGCCATTTGTTGGGGGCAACTTCTGCAATGTAGCCCGGGGCGATCACGGAGGCGGTGCCGATGGCGAGGCCACCGACGAGGCGCCACCACATCAGATCCCACTCGCTGAAGGCGTAGGCGGAACCGACGGAGTTGGCGGCGAAGAGAACAGCGGCGCCAACCATGACTTTCTTGCGGCCCAGCCGGTCCGCGAGCTGCCCGGCAAACCAGGCACCGACCGCGCATCCCAGCAGGGTAATGGCGACGGTGAACCCCAGCACCCCGGGGCTGAGCGTGAATTCTTCACCGATGGCGTCCACCGCGCCGTTGATGACGGCGGTGTCAAAGCCGAACAGCAGACCGCCCACCGCAGCCGCCACAGTGACGGCAATCACCTTGAAAGGATGGGCCACCTTCTCTGATTCGCCCGGATTAGGCCTTGGCTGGCTCGCGCCCATGGAAGGTTCCTCTGTCTCTCGTCCGTTAGTTAAAAAGTTCCGCCCCAAACCTAGTAATCCTACGCATAACCCTAGGCATGACGTGCGGCGGAGGGAACACGTAAGCCGGGAGCAGGCAGGGAGGGCACGAAAGAAGCAGCAGGCTCCGGCCGCCTTTCGGGACCGGAGCCTGCTGCCTGTTCGCACCGGCCGGCGCGGTGCACTGCGCCCGCCGGCCTCGGTGTCCGCCGGCGTCAGCGGCTAACGGTATCCGCCACCGCGGCCGCAACTGCCGGAGCTACTCTCGGGTCCAGCGCACTCGGAACAATAAAGTCAGCGGCAAGATCTCCGCCCACCAGATCAGAGATGGCGTCGGCAGCTGCGACCTTCATGGCGGGAGTGATTCGCTTGGCACCACTGTCCAGGGCACCGCGGAACACGCCCGGGAAGGCCAGCACGTTGTTGATCTGGTTCGGAAAATCGCTGCGGCCGGTCGCTACGACCGCAGCGTAGCGGGCGGCGACGTCGGGATGAACTTCGGGATCGGGGTTGGAGAGCGCAAAAATGATGGCATCCGGCGCCATCTTCGCCAGGATGGCTTCATCGACCGTGCCGGAGGAAACCCCGATAAAGGCGTCAGCGCCCCTCAGTGCGTCCGCTGCTGATCCGGACACGCCGCGCGGGTTGGTCCGCGCCGCCAGGTCCGTTTTGACGCTGCTGAGATCTGTCCGGGACGTTGCGAGAACACCGCGGGAGTCGAGCACCACGACGTCGGAAATGCCGGCCTCCAGCAGGATGTTGGCACAGGCGACACCGGCGGCTCCGGCCCCCGAGATCACCACTTTGAGTCCTTCCAGGGGTCGGCCGGTGACCCGCGCGGCGTTGCGCAGGGCGGCCAGGACCACGATGGCGGTCCCATGCTGGTCATCATGCATCACGGGGCAGTCCAGTGCCTCGATGAGCCGCTGCTCCAGTTCGAAGCAGCGGGGTGCCGAAACATCCTCGAGATTCACGGCTCCGTAGCTGGGGCGCAGCCGGAGCAGCGTTTCGATGATCTCGTCAGTGTTGGTGGTGTTCAGGACCAGCGGGATGGCATTCAGGCCGCCGAAGGCCTTGAACAGGGCCGACTTTCCTTCCATGACCGGCAGCGCGGCGGCCGGACCGATGTCCCCCAGCCCCAGGACGGCGGTGCCGTCACTCACCACCACAACCAGCCTTGAGGCCCAGGTGTGGGTTTGTGCCAGGGCCGGATCGGCGGCGATGGCCCGGCTGACTTGGGCGACGCCGGGCGTGTAGGCGATGGAGAGGGCGCGGGTGCTGTCCAGAGGCAGCAGCGGATCAACCGAGAGCTTTCCGCCCTCGTGCGAGGCGAAGATTTCCTCCGTGCTGACGGGACGCTGCCGGTCGCGTGCGTGTGCGGTCACGATGAAGCTCCTGCCGAAGATGCCGGGAAAGGGCCCGGCCGGCGTCGGTGGCGTGCCGATTTTCAGTGTAACGGAAATCACGCCCGGGGAGCCCTGCCCGCCTGCCGCAGGTCATGGCCGGGCAGCCGGTCAAAAACGGCGGGGTTGGGACCGCAAACCGGTCAAAAAAAGGCTCCCCGGCCAGCATTTTAAGCTGGCCGGGGAGCCTGTTTGCTCCTCCGACTGGACTTGAACCAGTAACCCTTCGATTAACAGTCGAATGCTCTGCCAATTGAGCTACGGAGGAAAGCGCGAGTTCTACTATACAGGGTTTTTGGAGTGCATGTGCACGGCTGCGGTGTGGTCTGACTCTCTTTTGCGGGCCGAAATGAGCACCGGTGCACCTGCCTGCCCCAATGACGCCCGGCACCCTTGACCCTCCTGCTCTCTGTTCCTAGCCTTTGTCTGGTCCCGGCCTTTCCGCACAGCGGATCCCCGGGGCTGCAAGGCCGGTGGGACGACCGTTCCGATGGCCGGATACCTTTACTCAAGGGAGAGTCTCATGAAGGTTCCGCAGTTACTCCTCGCAGCAGTCCTGGCCTCGGCGCTGCTGCTGCAAGCGGCTCCGGCGCAGGCACACCAACCGGACGGAAAACACCCGCCCGGGCAATCGAAACAGGACACCCTGCGCCGCGCAGCACCGAAGGACTTCAAAATTGGCTCCGCCGTGGCAGGCGGCGGCCACCATGAGAGCCAGGACTACCCGGATCCTTTTACCTTCGACAAGGAATACCGCAAGCTTTTAGGGGCCGAATTCAGCTCTGTCTCCCCCGAGAACCAGGCAAAATGGGAATTCATTCATCCGGAGCCCGGCGTCTACCGCTTCGCCGAAATGGATGCGATTGTCCGGTTTGCGCAAAAGAACAAGCAGGCGGTGCGGGGCCATACCTTGTTCTGGCACAGTCAGAACCCTCAGTGGCTGGAGCAGGGGAACTTCTCGGATGACGAGCTGCGTGCGATCCTCAAGGACCATATTCAGACGGTGGTGGGCCGGTACGCCGGAAAAATCCAGCAGTGGGACGTTGCCAACGAGATCTTCAACGACGACGGAACCCTGCGCACAGCTGACAACATCTGGATCCGCGAGCTGGGTCCGGACATTATCGCCGACGCCTTCCGCTGGGCGCATGAAGCCGATCCGTCGGCCAAGCTGTTCTTCAACGACTTCGGAGTCGAGGACATCAATGCGAAGAGCAACGCCTATCTGGAACTCATTCCGCGGCTTCAGGCTCAGGGGGTGCCGGTGGACGGCTTCGCCGTGCAGGGCCATCTGAGCACCCGTTACGGTTTCCCCTCCAACCTCCAGGCCAACCTGCAGCGCTTCGACGACCTGGGGCTGGAGACGGCGGTTACCGAGATGGATGTGCGCATGGACGTCGCTGCCGGCACGGAGCCCACGGCGGCCCAGCTGGAGAAGCAGGCAGACTACTACCAGCGTGCCCTCGAGGCCTGCCTCGCCGTCGACGGCTGCAGGTCCTTCACCATCTGGGGCTTTACCGACAAATACTCCTGGGTTCCGGTCTTTTTCGCCGGAGAAGGTGAAGCGACAGTGATGGACGAGAACTTCACCCGGAAACCGGCCTACTACGCTGTGCGGGACACGCTGCGTTCTGCGGCCAGGCGGTAACTGACAAACAATGAGGCCCTGACCGGTATACCCGGTCAGGGCCTCATTTACTTGCTCCTCCGACTGGACTTGAACCAGTAACCCTTCGATTAACAGTCGAATGCTCTGCCAATTGAGCTACGGAGGAAAGCGCGTGTCCTACTCTACAGAGGTTTCGCGGGGAAGCGAAATCGGCGCCCTGGCACCGATGCAGGCTTCCCCGCGGGGCCGCCTACTGGTCGCCGCGGAGAGCCCGGCGCTGCATTTCCAGTTCCATCAGGTCCCGGTTCAGCTGCTGGAACAGAGCAGGGTCCGCAGTGGGGTCCAGCCGCTGCAGCTGACCGAGCTTTTCCGCCTTCAGATGGGTCACCTGCAGTTCGAACAGCCGGTTCAGGATGTCCCGGCAGTAGCGCTGCAGGGCGTCGTCGTCGCGCGCATGCAGCGGCGTCACCGCCAGCTCGCTGACAAAGTCGCGCAGCGTGTCGGGAAGCTCCTGGCGGACCTGCTCCACCCACTGCGCCGGAGCGGTACCGGCCTGGCCTGCGGCAATGATGGCGTTGTGCACCGCCAAATACGCGGGAACCGAAAAGCGGGCAGCTTTGAAGCGCTCCCACTGCCCCTCGTCCAGCAGTCCCGGCTGCTGCAGCGCAACTTCCAGAGCCTGGCGCTCCATGCGTGCGGCCGGGTCCCGCGGATCCGGCCGGGAGAACGCCGGCGGCTCCAGCGTGGGTTCCGGCACCTGCTGCTGGTACCCGGTGTGCTGGCCCTGCTGGGGACCCCGGCCCTCACGGGCGTCACGGTGCTGGGCGCCCCGTGCGTCGCGCTGGGAGCCGCGGCCGTCGTCGTGCCCTGAGGTGTTGTGCTGGCCCTTGCCGTGCGAGCCGCCCTCGCGCAGCCGCTTGGCAGCTCCCGCAACGGCCCGGGTGACGTCGTCGACGTCGGTCCCCAGCCAGCCGGCAAGCTCGCGGGCGTAGGCCGGGCGCATGGCGGGATCACGGATTTCGGCCACCACGGGCGCCGCGGCGCGCAGTGCCTGCACCCGTCCTTCCACCGTGTTCAGATCGAACTTGCGCAGCGTGGAACGGATCGAGAACTCAAACAGGGGACGGCGGGAGCGGATCAGCTCGGCAACGGCGGAGTCGCCGTGCTTCTGCCGGATGTCACAGGGATCCATGCCCTCGGGGTCAACCGCCACGTAGGTCTGGGCCGTAAAACGCTGGTCCAGGTCAAACGCACGCAGGGCAGCTTTCTGGCCGGCGGCGTCGCCGTCGAAGGTGAAGATGACCTCTCCCCCGGTGCCGTCGTCGGAGAGCAGCCGGCGGGCAATCTTGATGTGGTCCTCGCCGAAGGCGGTGCCGCAGGTTGCGACGGCGGTGGTGATCCCGGCCAGGTGGCAGGCCATCACGTCGGTGTAGCCCTCGACGACGACGATCTGCCGGTCCTTGGCGATGGAACGCTTGGCCAGGTCAATGCCGTACAGCACCTGGGACTTCTTGTAGAGCGCGGTCTCCGGGGTGTTCAGGTATTTGGGACCCTGATCATCCTCGTACAGTTTGCGCGCACCGAAACCGATGACGGCGCCGGTCAGGTCGCGGATGGGCCAGATCAGCCGGCCGCGGAAACGGTCGTAGAAACGGGAGGCGTCGGAGCCGGTGGAGAACATGCCGGTGCCGGCCAGTTCCTCGCGGGTGAAGCCCTTGTCGGTGAGGTGCTTGAGCAGCGAGTCCCAGCCCTGCGGGGCATAGCCGACGCCGAAGTGGTGTGCTGCCGCCGGGTCGAAGCCGCGCTCCTGCAGGAAATCCCGGGCAGCCTGGGCACCTGGGGTGCGCAGCTGGGCCACGAAGAACTCCGCGGCGATCTTATGGGCATCCAGGAGGCGCTGGCGCTTGCCCACGTCTTCACGGCGGGGGCCGGTGCCGCCGTCCTCGTAGTGCAGCTCGTAACCGAGCCGGGCGGCGAGCTTCTCCACCGTCTCGGAGAAGGTTCCGTGGTCCATTTTCTGCACGAAGGAGATGACGTCGCCGCTCTCGCCGCAGCCGAAGCAGTGGTAGGACCCCACCTGCGGGCGGACGTGGAAGGACGGTGAACGCTCGTCGTGGAACGGGCACAGGCCCTTGTAGGAGCCGATGCCGGCGGACTTGAGCGTCACATAGCCGTCAATCACGGCCTTGATGTCGGTGCGGGAGCGTACTTCGTCAATATCTTCGCGTTTAATCAGACCGACCATGCCACCCAGTCTATTCTTCCTGTCCTAACCGGTCCGGCAGCACGGGCCGGCCCGTCGTGGCCGTCCGGCCGCGCGGAGGCCGGAAAATCCGTTTACCAGAGCGCCGGAACCGGTCCGACCAGCCGTTCGTGCAGAGCCAAAGCCGATCCGTCAGTGAGGGACGCCACCTGGTCCACCACCACGCGCAGCCGTGCGCCGTCGTCGTCCGCCTCGCGCCAGTCAGCGGCGAACATCGGCTCCAGGTGCCGGTCCCCCGTGGCCGACAGTTGCGCCACCAGGGCGGTGAGGATTTCGCGCTGCCGTTCATAGAGGGGCTGGCGCTGGTCGGTGGTCATCACAAAGGTGGTGGCCAGGCCCTTCATCACCGCAATCTCGAGGCGGGTTTCCTCCGGGATGACCATTTCCGCGTGGTACCGCGTGAGCGGATCGGTGCCGTAAATGCCGCGGGTGGCTTCGAGGGCGCTGTTGCAGAACCGGCCGATCAGCTGGCTGGTCATGTCCTTGAGCGCCGCCATCGCCTTGCGGCTGCCGTCAGATTCGCGGACCCAGACCGGATCGGACTCCAGCCGCTTCAGGGCCGCTTCGATGGCCGCACCGTCGGTGCCGGGCAGGTACCACTGCTGCGTGTAGCCGACCACGCGCGCGCGCTGGTCCGGGTTGTCCAGCCACTTGAGCTGGACGTGGCCGGCCACAATGGCGTCTTCGACGTCGTGCACGGAGTAGGAAATGTCATCGGCAAGGTCCATGACCTGGGCCTCGAGGCAGGAGCGGCCGGCGGGGGCGCCGTCGCGCAGCCAGGTGAACACCGGCAGATCATCCTCATAGACACCGAACTTGGTGGTGCGGTGCCCGTTGACCAGCGGTGCTTCGGTGATCGGCCAGGGGTACTTGGTGGCGGCGTCGAGGGAGGCGCGGGTCAGGTTCAGGCCGGCCGGGCCGCCGTCTGGCGCTATGATCTTGGGCTCGAGCCGGGTCAGCAGCCGCAGGGTCTGGGCGTTGCCCTCGAAACCGCCGATGGCGTGCGCAATGTCGTTCAGCGCGGTTTCGCCGTTGTGCCCGAACGGCGGGTGTCCCAGGTCGTGCGAAAGGCAGGCGGCGTCGACGACGTCGGGGTCGCAGCCCAGCGCATTGCCCAGTTCGCGGCCCACCTGGGCCACTTCCAGGGAGTGCGTCAGGCGGGTCCGGACAAAGTCGTCGGTGTCCGGAGCCACGACCTGCGTTTTGGCGCCCAGCCGGCGCAGCGCCGAGGAATGCAGCACGCGGGCGCGGTCCCGGCCGAACTGGGTCCGGTTGGTGTTCTTGGCAGGCTCGGTGACCCATCGTGCAAGGTCAACGTCGGTATAGCCTGCGGTTTGGAAAGCCTGCGGAAAGGTCATGGGTGTTTAGCCACCTGAGATGTTGAGTTCGGCTGCGGAAATGACGGACTTCTGTGCGGCATTGAGCTCCCGCGATTCCAACCAGTTTTCCGGCAGTGCGGTCTTTTTCGGTGATCCGGCACGCCCGCGGGGCCCTTCGGCGTCGACGCCGGGGTACGGGGCGTCGGGGTCCAGCTGGTCCAGGAGCTCACGGAGCACTTCGAGCGTGGGCACGGTGGCCAACTGGGCGCGGAGGTCCCCGCCGACAACGTAGCCCTTGAAATACCAGGCCATGTGCTTGCGGATGTCTCGCAGGGCCATCATTTCGCCGCCGAAGGTTTCCACCAGCAGTTCGGCGTGCCGGTAGACGCTCTCGGAGACTTCCTTCAGGCCCGGGCGGTGCCGCAGGTCGCTGCCTTCGAAGGCTGCCTGCAGGTCGCCGAAGAGCCAGGGCCGGCCCTGGCAGCCGCGGCCGATGACGACGCCGTCGACGCCTGTCTCGCGCACCATGGCAATGGCGTCCTCGGCGGACCAGATGTCACCGTTGCCGAGGACGGGGATGTCCGGCAGTGCTTCACGCAATTCGGCGATGGCGGACCAGTCGGCCTTGCCGGAGTAGAACTGGGAGGCGGTGCGGCCGTGCAGGGCGACGGCGGCGACACCGGAGTCGCGGGCGATGCGGCCGGCGTCGAGGAAGGTCAGATGATCCTCGTCGATGCCCTTGCGCATCTTGATGGTCAGCGGGACGTTGCCCTTGGAGGCTTCCTTTACCGCGGTCTGCACGATGGCCTTGAACAGGTCCAGCTTCCAGGGCAGGGCCGAGCCGCCACCCTTGCGGGTGACCTTGGGGACGGGGCAGCCGAAGTTCAGGTCAATGTGGTCGGCGCGGTCTTCCTCGACGAGGATGCGGATGGCGGCGCCGACGGTCACGGGGTCAACGCCGTACAGCTGGACGGAGCGGACCTTTTCGTCGTCGTCGTGCTCAATGATGCGCAGCGATTCCGGCGAGCGCTCCACGAGGGCGCGGGAGGTGACCATTTCCGTCACGTACAGGCCGCCGCCGTATTCACGGCAGAGGCGGCGGAAGGCCTTGTTGGTAATGCCGGCCATGGGAGCCAGGATTACCGGCGTATCCACGGTGATGGGACCGAGCTGCAGCGGGGGCAGCTCGAGCTTGAGTTCTGGGGATGAAACAGTCACACCCCCATTCTCTCAAGCCGGTGCAAATCCTGCCTGCCGGGGTTCCATGGCCCTCCCGTAGTACAGATACCGGGCTCATCCGGACGGGATAGGCCCGTTACCTGTACTACCGATCTCCGATAAGCCCGTTATCTGTACTACCGATCTCCGGGAAGGGCAGATCCAGCGGAATCGGTTGCGGGCGAAAGGCACCGGACTTGACCGTCCGGCAGCTCGACCGGCCGGGACGGCATTGATTGACAGGGCGGAACCGCTGCCCCTAGCGTTCAGGTGGCCCGCATCACAGTGCGGCCTTTCACGAGCGCACCCCCTGGTTTCACCGCCGCAACCTAGGAATGAGGATCTCTTCATGTCTACCGCTACCACCCGCTCTGCGGGTTCCGAGAAGGGCCTGGCCAGAGTTGCCCAGACCCTGGCCCGCTGGACCGAGAAATGGTTTCCGGATGCCTACATCTTTGCCCTGGGCGGAGTTGTCCTCATAGCCCTGGCCGCCCTGTTCAACGGGTCCTCGCCGCAGGCAGTGGCGGACTCGTTCGGCAACGGGTTCTGGGACCTGACCGCCTTTACGCTGCAAATGTCCATGGTGGTGCTGACGGGCTACGTGGTGGCCACCTCTCCCCCGGTCGCGAAGCTGATCGCCCGGCTGGCCCGTGTTCCGCAGAGCGCCACCACGGCCGTGAGCTTCGTGGCGTTCCTGTCCATGTCCGTGTCCTTCCTGAACTGGGGCCTGAGCATCGTGTTCGGCGGGCTGCTGGCACGGGCCATTGCCCGGCGGACGGATCTGCGCGTGGACTACCGCGCGCTCGGTGCGGCCGCCTTCATGGGTCTGGGCGCCGTCTGGGCCCTCGGGCTGTCCTCCTCTGCGGCGCAGCTGCAGGCCACGGCGGCCTCCCTGCCTCCGGCACTGTTGGAAGTGACCGGCGTCCTCGACTTCGGCAAGACCATCTTCACGTGGCAGTCCCTGCTGACCTGCGTCATCCTGATTGCGCTGACCACGGTGATCGCCCATTTTTCAGCCCCCAAGGGTGAGGCGGTCCGCACGGCACAGGAGCTCGGCGTCGACCTCGATGACACCCCGGAACCCGCCTCCCAGCGCGAACGCCCCGGAGAATGGCTGGAGTACAGCCCGATCCTGCCCGCGCTGATGGGGCTGCTGACCGCCGGCTGGCTGGTTTCACAATTTGTGACCAAGCCTTTCCTGAGCGTGATCTCCAGCCTCAACGGATACCTGCTCGTGTTCCTGATCCTGGGCCTGGTGCTGCACCGCACGCCGCGGAACTTCCTGCAGGCAGTGACGAAGGCGGTGCCTGCCACCGCCGGCATCCTCGTCCAGTTCCCGCTCTATGCCGCCATGGCCGCCATCCTGACCAAGGCCGAAGGGGCAGGCGGAACAACCCTGTCCGAGCATCTCGCCGGATTCTTCACCAGCATCGGTGCCGGCGGGGCCTTCGCCGTCGTCATTGCCGTCTACACCATCATTCTGGGACTCTTTGTTCCCTCGGGCGGCGGCAAGTGGCTGGTTGAGGCGCCGTACGTGATGCAGTCGGCCACCGATGTGGAAATGAACCTCGGCTGGACGGTGCAGATCTACAACGTGGCCGAGGCCCTGCCGAACCTGATCAACCCGTTCTTCATGCTGCCCCTGCTGGCGGTGCTGAAACTGCGGGCGCGCGATCTGGTGGGCTTCACGTTCCTGCAGTTCATCATCCATCTGCCGGTGGTCCTGCTGCTGGTGTGGCTGCTGGGGATGACGTTCACCTTCGAACCGCCGGTGATCCCCGCGCCTGCCCCGGCAGCTCCTTAAGTCCCCGCGGGTCGAGCCGTCGTCGTCGCGAAAACGGACGACGACGACGGCGGCGCGGTTACGGGCGGTTACGGGCGGTTGCGCAGCGAGCGGCGGGTGACCGGAGCGTCAGCGGTGCCGCCGGCCGTTCCGTCCCCAGCCGTTCCAGTGCCGGCCGTTCCGTCCCCGACCGTTCCGTCCCCGACCGTTCCCGCAACAACCGCCGCGGGCTCGAGTGCCGGCTGCAAGGAATCATCGGACACTGCAGTCCGGGGCACGCCCTTGATCCCGACCGCTTTGACCACCAGCACGGCGATCGCCGTCGTCACGGGAATCGCCAGCACCAGGCCGACGGAACCAACCAGCGTGCGGATTACTTCCTCGGCCAGCTCCCCGCCGGTAAGACTGTCCATAAACGGCCGGTCGTACAGCGAGACCAGGATGAGCACCGGCAGGGCGGCCCCGGCGTAGGCAAAGGCGATGGTGTAAACGGTGGAGGCGATGTGGTCCCGGCCAACCCGCATCGCTCCGGAGAAGAGCCGCTTGGCACTGGCGCCGGGAGCCAGCTCATACATTTCCCACACCGCGGAGGACTGGGTGATGGTGACGTCGTTGAGCACCCCCAGGCCCGAGATGATCAGCCCGCACAGAATGATGCCGGACACCGAAATACTCTCCGACGAGTTGATGAGCGTGTACGCGTTTTCGTCGTCGACCCCCACCAGGTGCGCGGCGTCGGTTGCCCACGCCGCCAGACAGGCCGTGATCGAGAGCCCGAACAGCGTCCCCAGCAGCGCCGTGGAGGTCCGGGCCGTAAATCCGTGGGCAAAATACAGCACCCCGAACATGATCACGCTGGACCCGACCAGCCCGAGCAGCAGCGGCGGCTGCCCTTCCACCAGTCCGGGCAGGATGAACCCGGCCAGGACGGCATAGGCTCCGGCCAGCCCCACCAGTGCGCGCAGACCGCGCCAGCGCGCGACGGCGATGACCACTCCCGCGTAGAGCACGGTCAGTGCCGCCATCGGAATGGTACGGACGAAGTCCACGAAGACGTACGGCGGAGCACCTCCACCGCCCTGCATTACGGCTTCCAGGTTCAGGTAGCGGATGCTGTCGCCGGCTTCGATGACATCGCCCTTGGCCACCTCCGGCGGAACTTCCACCTGGATGGTGGTCCCCCCGGCGTCGGGAACCGTGTACGCGACGAGGCATTCCTGGGCGGTGCCGCCGGCCTCGACGAGCGCGGCCGAGGACGGGCAGTCCTCCCGGCTGACCCGCTGGACCTTGCCGGTGTCGAAGGTGACGCCGTCGGCGGTGGCATACGGGTCGGCAACGGTGACGGAGCTGCGGTCCCCCGAGGGCCACATCAGCAGCATCGCCACCAGGGCCAGCAGCCCCAGCGGCACCAGGATGAAGGTCAGCAGCAGGTTGGCCCGCCGCCGGGCGGCCAGAGCAACCGGGGACGGAGGCTCATCGGAGTGCGGGGAATGGCTGTGTCCCATGGGATCCTTTGGCGTAGGCGCGGTGCTGCGGCCCGGTGGTACGGACGCAGGAAACACGGTCGGCATCATTGTCCCAACTACGAGCCGTCTCGGCGAATCTCGTCAGTCGTCGGGAGTACAGATAACGGGCTTCTCAGGCCGGGATAGGCCCGTTATCTGTACTACGGACGGGCCGCCTCCGCTCCGCAGCCCGGCCGGCCGCAAACACAACGACGGCGGGCGCCGGCCCCCGAAGGAACCCGCACCCGCCGTCGTCGTCGTTGCAGCGATAACCGCGGCCGCCCCGAAAGCCCGGCACCCGCAGTACCGCCGGTTACGTGCTGACGATCTCCGTTGCCGGCCCGACTTCGCGGGCGGCACCCTTTTCCAGCAGGGCCTGGATGATCCGGGCCACGGGCTTCATGGACTCGTCCACCTCCAGCTGGATCGGGTACTGGTAGGTCAGCAGGGCCAGCAGCGATTCGAGCGCGGCCTCCTGCTCCGACTGTTCCAGCGACGGGTCGTAGCCCAGGAACACATCGGCCGGCTCGTCCGTGCGGTTCTGCGTGTAGCTCACGGCAAAGGCAGCGATCTTGCCGCCCTGTGCCTTGGGCGCATCGCGCAGGACCACGGCTCCGGCGGCACCGGTGGCGTCGTTGAGCAGCATCTGCTGCGCCCGCCCCAGCGTCATCTCCGACCGGTCCCACCCGTGCACGGCGTTGTAGAACGCCACCACGGCCTGGGTGAGTTCCACCGATCCGGTGGCGGCTTCGTCCAGCTGAGGCCCGGCGTCGTCCTGGAAGACCGGCAGGCTAATCCGCCCCGGCTCCACCACAACAACGCGGGAACGCTGGATGCGGGAGAAGCCGGCCGCCTCCGCGAAGGCAGCGCCGGAGGTTCCCGGCTCCACCTTCGCGCGCAGCTTCGTTACGCCCGACGGCGCTGCTTCGGCTTCGCGGCGCAGCATCGCCAGCAGGGTGGACCCGAGGCCGGCACGCCGGTTCTCCCGGGCCACTTCCACATAAACCCACAGCCGGTCCGGATGCAGCGAGGTCTCGTAAACGACGCCGGCGGCTACCGGAATACCGTCGTCTTCGGCCACGATGCAGCGGCTCCAGGGCTCGTTGGACGAGGGCCGCAGGACTGCCCGGAACTGCCCGGACTGCACCGTTTCCGGATCGCCCCAGAGCTGGTTCAGGGCCAGGTCGTCATCTTCGCGCCATTCGCGGAACGTCAAGGCCATTACGCGCCGATCAGCCGTTCCGCGAGGTAGCCCTCAACCTTGTCCAGGCTCACCCGCTCCTGGGCCATCGAGTCACGCTCGCGCACGGTGACGGCCTGGTCTTCGAGGGTGTCGAAGTCCACGGTGATGCAGAACGGGGTGCCGATTTCGTCCTGACGGCGGTACCGGCGGCCAATGGCACCGGCGTCGTCGAAGTCGATGTTCCAGTTCCGGCGCAGCTGCGCGGCGAGGTCCTTGGCCTTCGGGGACAGGTCCTCGTTGCGGCTCAGCGGCAGCACGGCGGCCTTCACCGGGGCCAGGCGCGGATCCAGTTTCAGGACGGTGCGCTTGTCGACGCCGCCCTTGGCGTTGGGGGCCTCGTCCTCGGTGTAGGAATCCACCAGGAACGCCATGAAGGAACGGGTCAGGCCGGCGGCGGGCTCAATCACGTACGGAGTGAAGCGCTCGTTGGTGGCCTGGTTGAAGTAGCTCAGGTCGGTGCCGGAGTGCTTGGAGTGCGTGCCCAGGTCAAAGTCGGTGCGGTTGGCGATGCCTTCCAGCTCGCCCCACTCGGAGCCGGCGAAGCCGAAGCGGTATTCGACGTCGGTGGTGCCCTTGGAGTAGTGGCTCAGCTTTTCCTTCGGGTGTTCAAACAGGCGCAGGTTCTCCGGGTCGATACCCAGCTGGGTGTACCAGTTGAACCGGTTCTCGATCCAGTACTTGTGCCATTCCTCATCCGTGCCCGGCTCGACGAAGAACTCCATTTCCATCTGCTCGAACTCGCGCGTGCGGAAGATGAAGTTGCCCGGGGTGATTTCGTTGCGGAAGCTCTTGCCGATCTGGCCGATGCCGAACGGGGGCTTCTTGCGCGAAGTGGTCAGCACGTTGTTGAAGTTCACGAAGATGCCCTGCGCGGTTTCCGGACGCAGGTAGTGCATGCCCTCTTCGTTGGCGACCGGACCCAGGAAGGTCTTGAGCAGGCCGGAGAATTCCTGCGGCTCGGTCCACTGGCCCTTGGTGCCGCAGTTTACGCAGGCAATGTCGGCCAGGCCGTTTTCCGGTGCGTGGCCCTTCTTTTCCTCGTAGGCCTCTTCGAGGTGGTCGGCGCGGTAGCGCTTGTGGCAGCTCAGGCACTCCACCAGGGGGTCGGAGAAGACCTCCACGTGGCCTGAGGCTTCCCAGACCTGGCGGGGCAGGATGACGGCGGAATCCAGCCCGACGACGTCGTCGCGGCCGCGGACCATGTGCTGCCACCACTGCTTCTTGATGTTTTCCTTGAGCTCGACACCCAGGGGTCCGTAATCCCATGCGGACCGGGACCCGCCGTAAATCTCACCCGACTGGAAGACGAACCCCCGGCGCTTGGCGAGGGAGATGATCGGATCCAGTTTGGATTTGGTCGAAGCCATGGAATGGTACCGCCGTTCTTTCGTGTTTACAGGGCCGCTGGGTGCGGTCCGCTCGTGGTCCCGCCCGCAGTGTTCACCGGCAGGTTGCACGGTGAGGGACTTGCGGAGGGCAAAAGCTACAACTACCAGCTTAAGGCGAGGGAGCCCAAACACTGCTACCGGCCGACGGGACCGGCGCAGTTGGACTGACGGGCACGGCCCGGCAGGTCCCGCTGGCAGCCCGGACGGGATCGGCGGGCCGGCCGGCTCAGCGGCGGCGGAGCACCCCGGGCATGTTCCACGGCAGCGTCGCCAGGACGATGGCCGCCAGAGTCAGCAGAGTTCCCAGCACGGTGGCTGCCACCACAACACTGCCCGGCGCGGGAAGGAAGATGTCCAGCAGCAGCGAGCCGATGAGCTGGCCGCCGATCATGCCCAGGCTCGTCAGCAGCACGCCCAGGCTGCGCACCAGCAGCGCGCTCAGTCCGATGAAGACGCACCCCGTCGGTCCGCCCAGATACAGGTACCACTCCCCCGGCAGCGGCTGGCCGACGCCGGAGACGGCCACCTTCACCAGCCACATCAGGCCAAGCACAGCGGTTCCGGCGATGAAGTTGACCAGCGTGGCGGTGATCGGAGTGCCGTAGTGCATGCCGGTGGTTCCGTTCATGGCCTGCTGGAAGCTCATCAGCATGCCGGCCGTCAGCGGCAGCAGCACCGGAAGCAGCAGGTCGGACGCTTCGGATGTCCCGGCCAGCTTGGGGCTGACGGCCCAGGCGACGGCGGCGATGGTCAGTACGGCGCCCACCACCCGCATCACGGTGAGCGCCTTTTTGCCCGCCGGACCAATGCCCAGGCGGTCCACCACCAGGCCGGTCAGCGTCTGGCCGGCGACGGCGGCAACCGTGAACACGGCAACCCCCAGGACGGCGACGGTCAGGGTTTGGGACAGCACAAAGTAGCCGCCGATGGCTCCGGCCAGCACGTAATAGCGGGGAAAGCGTCGTTCCCGCAGCGCCGGCAGCAGCTGGGCGGCACCGGCACGGCCGCGCGGCAGCAGGACCGAAATCAGGATCATCACCACCAGGCCCACCGAGAAGCTGACCAGCGCCGCGGCCAGGCCGTCGTCGAGCCGTGTCCCGAGTGCTCCGTTGACACGGGACTGCACGGGCATGGCCGCCCCGGCCACGATGGCGAGGGGCAGACCGATCAGGGGATTAAATCGCACGGGGTTTGGCACGAACCAACCCTACGGCAGGCCCGCACCCGTTCCGGAATTGGTGACGGGTGTTGTCGGGCAGAATGGAGGTATGAGTTCCAGTGACCCCCAAGACCTTCCCATCCGCGACGACATGATCCGCCTGGGCCAGCTGCTGAAGCTGGCCAGCCTGGCCGAAGACGGCATCCAGGCCAAGCAACTGATCGAAGACGGCCTGGTCAAGGTCAACGACGCCATTGAGGAGCGCCGCGGCCGGCAGCTGCACCCGGGCGACGTCGTCTCCGTCAACGGCGAAGCGATTCGCATCGTTAAAGAGGACTAGCCCTCACACTCAGCCGGGCCGGCCCCTCTTGGGGGCCGGCCCGCAGGGACGCGCGCCTCAGCCCTTGAGCACCACGTGGGTGAGGAACTCCTTCACGTGTCCCAGTTCCTGCATGTTGATGCCGTGCCCCATGTTCGAATACAGGATCTTGGTTAGAGCCGTGTGCTCATTGAGCCAGGCGTGGGTGAACTCGATGCGCGGCGCATCGATCACCGGATCGGCCTGGTCCCGGCCCCAGAAGAACGGCACCCGGCCGGCCGGAAGCTCCTCGTCCCTGAAGAACGGGTTACCGTCCGCGGGCACCACAAAACCTGAAAGCCCGACGACGGCGGCGAAGTCCGCGGGCCGGTGCCGCAGCAGGGTGCTCGCCACGGCCATTCCCATCGAGAAACCGAGCAGCGAGACGCTGCTGTGCTGTCCACTGACCCCGTCCAGCCAGTCCGAGACATCACTCACGGCGTCGACAACGCTCTGCACGGAGAACTGCGGTTCGTTCATCAGCGGAAACCAGGTGTAGCCGGGGCCCTGGGCCTGCGGCGCACGCACCGACGCGACGGTGAACTCGGAGGGCAGGTAGTCCGCCAGCCCCATCAGGTCTTCCTCGTTGGCGAGGTAACCGTGGAAGAGGACCAGCAGCGGCGTTCCGGCACGCTCGGCTTCGGGCTTGGACCAGAGGACAGTGGGATTCCAGGGAGCGGTTGTAGGCATGATATTCATTTTGGCACGGCCGGTTCCTGAACCTACGGTCGCGTAGCCCGGCCCCTCCTTGGCAGGATGGAGCGGTGACTTCTCCCTCGATGCCCCAGGACAGCTCTTTACCCTCATCGGCCTCCGCCGCCGAAGCGGCCGCCGTCGCCGATTCCGCCGCTGAAGCCGCCGTCGAAGAGCATCAGGTGCATCCCTGGACCCGCTATGTCGCCATGGGCGATTCCTTCACCGAAGGAATCGGTGACCCGAATCCGGACAGCCCCGGCGGCCACCGCGGCTGGGCGGACAGAGTGGCGGAGGAACTGGCCCGCGAGCGGGACGGTTTCGCCTATGCCAACCTCGCCATCCGGGGACGGCTCCTGGACCAGATCATCAGCGAACAGCTGCAGCCCGCACTGGACCTGAAGCCGGACCTGGTGACCATCTGCGCCGGCGGGAATGACGTCATCCGTCCCGGCGGCGACCCGGACAAGCTGGCCGAAAAAATGGACGCCGCGATCGCGCGGCTGGCGGGAAGCGGCGCCACGGTGGTGCTCTTTACCGGCCCCGACTTGGGGACCACCCCGGTGCTGGGCAGTGTCCGGGGCCGCGTGGCCGTTTACAACGAGAACCTGCGCACCATTGCCGCCCGCCACGACATCGTCATCGCTGACATGTGGGCGCTGCGGGAGCTGAGCGCCCGTGAGATGTGGGCGCCGGACCGGCTGCACTTTTCGCCCCTGGGCCACCACACCATTGCCGCCATGGTGCTGGACACCCTCGCCGTCCCGCACACCCTGGAACCGCTGGAACCCAAGCCGCTGCCGGCCAAGAGCTGGCGCACTGCACGCACCGAGGACCTGACGTGGGCCCGCGAATACTTCATGCCGTGGGTGGTGCGCCGGGTGCGGCACCGCTCCTCCGGCGACGGCATTGCCGCCAAGCGTCCCCTCGCCGGGCCGATATTCGGCGGTCCGGGCATGCCCCCGGGTTCGGCCGACTAAGCGGCCGGGTTCTGCCCGGCTATGCCGGAGCTCTGCCGGAGCTCTGCCCGGGCTCTGCCGGAGCTCCGCCGGCTAGCCTGCCGGCTTGTCGGTGCGGTGTCATGGCGGCAAGACTAACACCGCATCATTCAGGAGCAGTCAGCCCCGCGAACCCTTTTCCGCCAGCTGAATGAGCGTCGCCAAATGGTCCGCCCAGGCGCCGGAGTGGGTGCGCGCCACCTCGTCCCCGTCCGCCAGGGTGCCCAGGCCGCTTTCGGTGATGACGACGTCGGTGTAATCGGTTTCGGCGTCCGGGCCCGGAACCGCGTCCAGCAGGAAGCTCACCACCGTGTGGGCGTTCCAGCCGGGTTTGGTCCAGCGGAAGGACAAAAGCCTGTCGCGGGCCACGGCGAGCACGGTGCCCGTGGCGCGCTGCTCACCGCCGTCGTCGGCCGGACCCTGCGCCGCCCGCTCGCTCAGCGGCGACCCGGGACTGGGGGTGAAATCCATGCCGGGCCACCACGCGGCCCGGTTGTCCACCAGTGCATGCCAGAGTTCCGCCGGCGGGCACTGGGCCTGCGCCGCAACCCGAATTGAATCACCCATGTCATTGTTCTTCCACGGCCGGACCGCCTTGGCAAGAGCACCCGTGCGGCTCCGGCGCGCTCACGCTGATCCGAAGAACCGCTTCCTGAGCGGAACACCGATCTGCTCGACGTCGGTAAGGAACCCGTCGTGGCCAATGGGCGCCGTGATGGTGTGCACCTCCACGCTGCCGGGCAGTGCGGCCGCCAGGACCTCGGACTGCTCCGGGAAGTAGAGCCGGTCCGAGTCCACGGCGGCAACAAAGAACTCCGCCGTAACCCCGGCCAGCGCCTGTTCCAGGGAGCCGCGGCCGCGGGCGACGTTGTGGCTCATCAGCGCTTCGGTCAGCACCAAGTAGCTGTTGGCATCGAACCGTTCCACCAGCTTGCGGGCCTGGTGGTCCAGGTAACTCTCCACCGCGTACCGGCCCCGTTCGGCCGGCAGGGCGGAACCCAGCGGGTCCTCCTGCGTCTGCGGCTGGTGCCCAAACCGGTACTCCAGCTCCGGCTCCGAACGGTAGGTGATGTGCGCTATCCGGCGGGCCAGGCCCAGGCCGGCAGTCGGCGTCGGGCCGTTGTAGTAGTCGCCGCCGCTGAAGCGCGGGTCCAGCCGGATGGCCTCAAGCTGCGCCTGTCCAAAGGCGATCTGCTCGGCCGAGCTGGCTGCCGTGCAGGCAATGACGGCGCAGCGCCGCACCCGGTCCGGTTCGGTAACGGCCCATTCCAGGGCCCGCGCCCCGCCCAGCGATCCGCCCAGCACCGTGTGCCAGGACCGGATGCCCAGCTGGTCCGCGAGCCGGGCTTCGGCGCGGACGGAGTCCCGGATGGTGACAAACGGGAAGCGCGATCCCCAGGGCAGGCCCTGCGGATCGGGCGAGGACGGTCCGGTGGAGCCGTAACAGCCGCCGAGCATGTTGACGGCCACCACAAAGAATCGGTTGGTGTCCACGGATTTCCCCGGACCCACCAGCGCGTCCCACCATCCGTCTTCCCCGGTGTCCCCGCGGGCAACATGTGTGCTGCCGGTCAGGGCATGGGCCACCAGGACGGCGTTGGACGCATCGGCGTTGAGCCTGCCCCACGTCTCATAAGCGAGTGTCACCTGCGGCAGGTGCCCGCCGGTTTCCAAATCCAGGCCGCCGATGTGAGCATGGCGCAGCACCCCGTCCCGGGCGGGGGCGGGGTGCTGCGGCACCGTGGACGGCAGGGTCACGCGAATCGCTACGCTCCCTTGGCGGCCCGGAAGCCGGCGTCGAGGTCGGCAATGATGTCGTCAATGTGCTCGATGCCGACGGACAGCCGCACCAGGCCGGGGCTGACCCCCGCGGCGAGCTGGGCTTCGGCCCCCAGCTGGCTGTGCGTGGTCGACGCCGGATGGATCACCAGGGAACGGACGTCGCCCACATTCGCCACATGGGAGTGCAGCTCCAGCGCATCCACGAAGCGCTTCCCCGCCTCGATGCCGCCGGTGATGTCGAAGGAGACAATGGCACCGGTGCCGCGCGGCCCGTACTTGCGACCGCGCTCAAACCACGGGCTGGACTCAAGGCCCGCGTAGGCGACCGAGATGACGTCGTCGTGCGCTTCGAGCCAGTTGGCAACCGCGACGGCGTTGGCCACGTGCCGCTCCACCCGCAGGCTCAGCGTCTCCAGCCCCTGGGCGATGAGGAACGCGTTGAACGGTGAGACGGCCGAGCCGAGGTCGCGGAGCAGCTGCACCCGGGCCTTGAGGATGTAGGCGAGGTTGGCGCCCAGGACGCCGTCGGCGCCCAGGTCCCTGGCGTATACCAGGCCGTTGTAGCTCTCGTCCGGGGTGTTGAACCCGGGGAACTTCTCCGGATCCGCGCCGAAGTCGAAGTTGCCCGAATCGACAATGACACCGGCAATCGAGGTCCCGTGGCCGCCCAGGTATTTCGTGGCCGAATGCACCACAATGTCCGCTCCCCATTCAATGGGCCGGATCAGGTACGGGGTGGACAGGGTGTTGTCCACGATCAGCGGGACGCCGGCCTCATGCGCGACGACGCTGATGCCTTCGATGTCCAGGACGTCCTGGCGCGGGTTGGAGACCACTTCGCCGAAGAACGCCTTGGTGTTGGGCTGCACGGCGCTGCGCCACTGGTCGAGGTTGTCCGGGTCCTGCACAAAGGTGGTCTCGATGCCGAACTTCTTCAGGGTGTGCTTGAAGAGGTTGTAGGTGCCGCCGTACAGGCTGGGGCTGGCGACGATGTGGTCGCCGGCTTCGGCAACGTTCAGGATTGCGAAGGTCTCCGCGGCCTGGCCCGAGGCGAGCAGCAGCGCACCGAGTCCGCCTTCAAGGGACGCGATCCGGTTTTCCACCGCTTCCTGGGTGGGGTTGCCGATTCGTGTGTAGATCGGCGCGAGCTCAGCCAGGGCAAACCGGTTGGCTGCCGCTTCGGCACTGGGAAAGACGAACGACGTCGTCTGGTAGATCGGCAGCGCACGGGCACCGGTGACGGCGTCGGGCTCCTGTCCCACATGGATCTGACGGGTTTCGAAGGACCAGTTTCCTGACATGGCATTGCTCCCTATTGACCAGGGGCCGCATCGAGACTTCTAGCCGGGAAAGAGCCGGCAGCCACGTGTGACCCGCGCTTGCCGTACGCCCGATTGACGTACAGCCAGGTCTTCACCCGGGGCACCCCACCGCGGTTGGAGGGTTGCCGGCCAGCAAGCCGGGGCTATCTGCTGGCACTCATGACCTATTCCCCCAATGAAAACGGATAACCCCGAACCCCGCAACCTCTGTGACGGTTCATTTCCCTGCGTTGCAGCGGCGCTGCTGAGCGGGCAGTACGGCTTACCGTGCTGGGGCACTGGACGACGACGTTCGCCAGGGGCAGGTCATCAATAAGCACATCGTAGATTTTTTGCCAGCGGCCCTGCCCTCAAGAGCAGGGATTCCCGGGCCGTGTTCAGCGGCGGAAAAGCACCCGATCCGCGGGCAGAAAAAGTAAGTACACGCAGTTAGGGTTACCTTGGTCGAGAGGTCGGTCACAACGTGCAATTATGGGCCGCATGCGCTTGGACCATGTATCTTATGCCTGTGAATCCGACGGTCTTTTGGCCACGACCGAGAGGATTGCTTCCGCTCTGGGAGCGGACTTCGTCAAGGGTGGCGTCCACCCCCGTTTCGGCACCCGCAACATGATTCTTCCTCTGGCTAACCACCAGTATGTCGAGGTGGTGGAGGCCCTGAGCCACCCGGCATCAGACAAAGCTCCTTTCGGACAGGCTGTGCGGCAGCGCTCCGAATGCGGCGGCGGCTGGATGGGCTGGTGCGTTGCAGTGGACGATCTGTCTCCGTTTGAAGAGCGCCTAGGCCGCGAGTCGGTCCCGGGCAACCGCAAGTTTCCCGACGGCCAGGAACTGACCTGGCGCCAGATCGGCATCAACGGCCTCATCGCCGACCCCCAGGTGCCCTACATGCTGCGCTGGGACGAGGGCACTGAGCCGCTGCATCCCTCCGCTGCCCTGCCCGGCATGCCCGGTGCCGTGAAGCTGAATTCGCTGACCATTGCCGGATCCGCCGAGCGGGTCACCCGGTGGCTGGGCACGCCGGTTGAAGAGCCGCTGGAAAATGTGGGCGTCACATGGATTTCCCCGAAGGGAACCCCCGGTATCATGTCCGTCACGTTCAATACGGCGAACGGCCTGGTCGAGATTTAGGCTGCGCCGCTCCGGTTTGTCCGGACCCCTCCGGTTTGTCCTGACCCCTCCGGTTTGTCCGGATCCCTCCGCTTTGTCCGGATCCCTCCGGTTTGTCCGGATCCCTCCGGTTTGTCCGGATCCCTCCGCTGCGCAGTGGCAGGGATTCCCCAAACCGGAGGGCTGTCCACAACCGGGCCTCTTGCGCTGGCGGGCGGTCCGCAACCCGTCCAGCCTTGAGGCATGGACCCGGCATTCATTTACTCAGCCGACGCCGAAACCAATGGTACGGACCGGCGTTCCCTGGCGCTGAGCTGCCGATCGGGCAAACTCGTCCGTCTCCGCCCTGGTGTGTACATGCAGGCGGAGGACTGGCGGATTCTGTCTCCCTGGGAACGGGAGCGGGCACGAATCCGGGCCGCTGTCGCCCAGGTGCCGGGGCAGCGCATCCTCATTCAACAATCCGCCGCAATCATCTGGGGACTGCCTGTCATTGGGAAGTCAGCCGAAGTACTGCTGCTGGCCGTTCATCCCACCCATGGCCGACGCCGCGGGGATCTCCGCTGGGCCGAGCGCCGGCTGCTGGAACCGGTCACCGCGTGGGACGGGCTCCCCGTAACTTCCCGTGCGCATACGGTCCTGGACATGGCTGCCTATCTGGACTTCGAGCGTGCAGTCCCTGCCATGGATCATGTTCTTCGCCCGGATCCCGTTCGTGGTCTTCCCGGCCTGGGGAAGGAACACCTTCGCGAGCTGGCGGAGCATTTGCCCGGCCGTCCCAAACAACTCCGGGCGCGGCGGGTTATCGACTTCGCGCAGGCCCTCTCCGAGTCAGCCGGTGAGTCCTACTCCCGGGCCGTGCTGTACCGGCAGGGTTTTCCGGAGCCTGAGCTCCAGCATGAATTCCACACTGCGGCAGGGCGGTTCCGCACTGACTTTTACTGGCCCGGGCACAGGCTCGTCGGGGAGTTCGACGGTGCGGTGAAATACGGAAGCGGCAAAGGAAGCATCGCACCGTCGTGGGATACCCTCCTGCGGGAGAAACGCCGGGAAGACGCCATTCGGGCCACCGGCGTCGGATTTGTCCGCTGGTCCTGGAATGACATCACCCGGCCGCCCCAGCACCCGGAGGGTTTGGTGCAGCGTCTGGTCCGGGCCGGGCTGCCCCGACCTGGCCGCCGCTGATTCCCTCCGCTTTGTGAGAAACCCTCCGCTTTGTGACAATCCCTCCGCTGCGCAGCGGAGCAATGGTGTCAAAGCGGAGGGGAATACCGATCAGTCCCGAAACGTCGGCAGAACAGCGCCGGCCGCCGCCCGGATGAGCCCGGCGTTGAGGTCCCGCACCGTCCCGGCGTCGATCTTCACCACCCGCCGGTCGTAGGTGAGCAGCCCGTTCACCTCGTCCTCCACATCCGTGAGCTGGGTATAGACCGTGGCGGCCAGCCCCTGCGCCACGGCCGGTTCGATCTGCCGCCGGTGCAGCTTTTTATACGCCTGCCGCAGGGCCTCGGGGGTCTTGAAGCGCCGGTACCCGAACTCCTTCTCATTGAAGGTGTGGCCCGGCACGCGCAGGCTGTACCCGCCGTATTCGGAAAGCACGACGGCGCGGCCGTCCCGGAGCCACCCCTTCCGCAGCTTGAACGGCACAAAATAAACGTGCACGCTCTTGAGGTCTCCCCCGCCCTGGTCATGCCAGCCGCTGGCGTGGTCGATGGTCCGGGTGGGGTCGAGTTCGCGCAACAGCTGCGTTGCCGCATTCGCGTCGAACTGGCCCCAACCCTCGTTGAACGGCACCCACACGGCAATCGAGGTGCAGTTGCGCAGCAGCTCGACCGTTGAGCGCAGCTCGCCGCGGAAATCGTCCCGGCCCTGCTCGTCGGAGCGTCCGAAGGCGGCATAGTCACTATCGTCGCGGTGCGGTACGCCAACCGCAGGCGCAGTCACGACCGCGTGCCGGTATGACCGGCCGCCGTTGACCAGGTCCTGCCAGACCAGCATGCCGAGACGGTCGCAGTGGTAGTACCAGCGCAGCGGCTCGATCTTGATGTGTTTGCGCAGCATGGTGAAACCGAGGTCTTTCGCAGCCTGAATGTCGTAGGCCAGCGCCTCATCCGACGGTGCCGTGTACAGCCCGTCCGGCCAGTACCCCTGATCGAGCAGCCCGGCGTGGAAGTAGGGGCGGCCGTTGAGCAGCAGCCGGGTATGGCCGGCATTGTCCGGTCCGACCCCGAAAGTCCGCAGTCCGGTGTAGCTGCTGATGCTGTCCAGTTCCTCACCGGCGCCAGCGTCCCCAGCACCGCCGTCGGCAACCAGCGTCACGGAAACGTCATACAGAAAAGGATCTTCCGGCGTCCACAGACGCGGATTCGGCACCGGAATGCGGGTGGCAGCACCGGGCACGACGACGGCGTCCGCCACAGTGCGACCCCCGGCGGACACGGTGATCACTGCCTGCAGGTCCGGGCCTGTAGATGTCCCTGCCGCGCCGCCCCCACGCGGGGTGCAGCCGTCCACGTGCACGGTGACGGAAACGGAGTCGAGATCCGGCACCAGGTCCAGCCGGGAAATGCTGACTCGCGGCACCGATTCCAGCCAGACCGTCTGCCAGATCCCGGACTGTGCCGTATACCAGATGCCGCCGCGGTCCAGCATCTGCTTGCCCCGGCTGGCGTAGCCGGTGTCGCTGATGTCGCGGACCCGGACGATGATCTCGTGTTCGGTTCCGGCGGCCGCGGCGGCGTCTCCAGCGTCCACGGCGGCGGCGGCGGCCGCGGAGGAACCGGCGCCCGCGGCGTCACGGGTCCCGGCGGCGAGCGCATCGGTGACGTCCAGCGAGAACGGGAGGTATCCGCCGTCGTGCCCTCCCACCTCAACCCCGTTGACGGTGACCGTGCAGCTCTGGTCCACCGCACCGAAGTGCAGCAGCACCCGTTCGCCGGCGAAGCCCTCGGGCAGGCGGAGGCTGCGCCGGTACCAGAGGAGCTGCTGCGGCTGGAGCTGGCGGTTCACGCCGGAGAGCGCAGCCTCGGGGGAAAACGGCACCAGGATCTGCCCGTCCCACTCGCCGTCGGCGGGCGGCGCCTCCCGGCGCGCGGAGGTGATGGCGTACTGCCAGTAGCCGTTGAGGTTGAGGTAGCTGTCGCGGACCAGCTGCGGGCGGGGGTACTCCTGCAGGACGGCATCCGGATCCAGGTCCGCTCCCCAGGGAGTTGTCAGTGTCACGGGGAGACTAGGTCGAGGGTCAGCGCGGATTCATTCATCCGGAGATCCTAGCGTGCCCGGGCGCACGGGCCTCGGCGGCAGGCCGTGGCAGCTGCCCTCAGGCACTGAGTCAGGCACTGACTCAGCCAGGCACGGGCCCGGGTCAGTCGCCGATGCCGATCGCCGGACCGAACAGCGCAAACCCGACAAAACCGGCAATATCCACGAGGGCGTGCGCGATCACCAGCGGCATCACGCGCTTCGTCTTGGTGTAGGCGTAGCCGAAGAGCAGCCCCATCAGGAAGTTTCCGATCCCGGGCCCGATCCCCTGGTACAGGTGGTAGCTGGCACGGATCAGCGCACTGGTGAGGATGATGGCCGGGGTGCTCCAGCCCAGCTGCCGCAGCCGGATAAAGAGATACCCCACCACAATGACTTCCTCGAGCACGGCGTGCCGCAGGGCGGACAGGATCAGCACCGGAAGCGTCCACCAGTAGGTGTCCAGGGCCGCGGGCACCAGAGCGGTGGTGATGCCCAGCGCACGCCCCGCGGCGTATACGCCCAGGGTCCCGACGCCGATGACTGCCGCCAGCCCGAAACCCAGCGCAAAGTCGCGCACCGGTTTGGCGAAGGTGAAGCCGAGGCGCCGGAACACGCTCTTGCCCGGTTCGGTCAGCAGGAACAGCACCAGCGCCACCGGCAGCAGGGAGAAGAAGATTCCCAGCAGCTGGTACACCAGGTCGAACACCGGGTTCTCGTCCAGGACCGGGTTCAGTGTGGTCGTCTGCCCGGCGAGCTGGCCCTCCGCCGCCTTTTCCAGGAGCTCGACGACGGCGTACACCCCTGATCTGCCCAGCGACAGTCCCAGGACAATCAGGATTTCAAAAACGAGCATCTTCCGGGCCCGCGGATCCAGGGTTTCGGCGGGGGCGGAGGGGAAGGCGGCGGGCATGGTCCTATTGTGCCGGGTCAGGAGCGGACCGTTTCGCAGGTGACCTTGGCCATGCCGGTTTTCTCGAACCGCCGTTCGCGCAGAAGCCGCAGGTTGAGCTTGAGCCCGCCGGGAAACACATCTCAATCCTGCCCGGGTACCGGGGGCAAGGGCGGGGCCTCATCCGGCGTCAGCGCACCTGCACACCGGAGCGCCAGACACTGCCGGTCAGCGGCATGCCCGGCCGGTAGGCCAGGTGCGCGGCCGAGGGCGCGTTGAGCAGCTGCAGATCCGCCCGGTGCCCGACGGCGAGCGAGCCCACCGCCCGCTGTCCGTCCCGGTCCGTGCCGGTGTGGACACGCAGGGCGAGCGCTCCGCCGTAGGTTGCCGCACGGAGGGCTTCCTGGACGGTCAGGCCCATCTGCAGCACGGCAGTCGCCACGCAGAAGTTCATCGAGCTGGTGTAGGACGTCCCGGGGTTGCAGTTCGAGGCCAGTGCCACCGGCACACCGGCGTCAAGCAGCCGGCGGGCGTCGGCCAGCGGCGCCCGGGTGGAGAGGTCGCAGGCGGGCAGGCAGGTCGCCACGGTGCCCGGCGTCCCGCCCCCGTCCCAGCCGGACCAGGTGCCGGCGAGCGCGGCGACGTCGTCGTCGGACAGGTAGTTCACGTGGTCCACGCTGGCTGCCCCGAATTCCACGGCCAGCTGCACGCCGGCACCGGGGCCCAGCTGGTTTCCGTGCACCCGCAGTCCGAGCCCGGCCTTCCGGCAGGCAGCCAGCACGCGGCGGGACTGGTCCTCGGTGAAGGCACCCTTTTCACAGAAGACGTCCGCCCACTGCACGTACGGCAGGACGGCGTCGAGCATGTCGGTGCAGACCAGGTCGGTGTACTGGTCGGCGTCCACGCCGTTGGGCACCAGGTGCGCGCCCAGGAACGTCACCTGGTCGGCCACACCGGAGGCGATGCGCGCATGCCGCCGCTCCTCCTCTAGGTTCAGCCCGTATCCGGTCTTGGTTTCCAGGTAGGTGGTTCCGCCCGCGGCTGCTTCGGCAACGCGCGCCAGCAGCAGCCGGGTCAGGTCATAGTCCGAGGCCCCCCGCGTAGCCTCCGTGGTGACGGCAATCCCGCCGGCGGCGTAGGACTGCCCGGTCATCCGGGCCTCGAACTCGGCGCTGCGGTCCCCAGCGAACACCAGGTGCGTGTGTGAATCCACCCAGCCCGGCAGCCCGGCCCGGCCGCCGGCGTCAACCACCGCATCGGCGGACGGAGCGTCGGCGGCGGCGCCGATCCAGCTGATCCGCTCGCCTTCGAACAGCACCGCTGCACGGTGAAGGACGGAAGCCGCCGCCCCATCGGTGTAGTCCTGGGTGGAAAGTTCGCCGATGTTGGTGATCAGCGTGGAAGCGGTCTGGGGTGTTGCCGTACTCATGGTTGCGGAATTCCTTCCGGGTCGGTGGTGCGGGCGGCGTCAACCGCGGCGACGGCGGCGGCCAGCAGGGCAGCCGGATCGCCGAGGGTTGCGTGCCGGCCGCTGCGGGACAGGACACGGCCACCGACGACGACGGTATGCACGTCTGCTGCGGTGGCCGACAGGGCCAGCTGCCCGGGACGGGACCCGGCGGTGCGGATGCTCGCCGGATCCACGCACATCAGGTCGCACACGGCGCCGGCTTCCAACCCGGTGCGCGTGCGCCCCTGGGCGCGGGCTCCGGCGTCGGACGCTGCGGCGTGCAGGTCGGCGGGCGTGAAGCGGCCGCGCTCCCCCGAGGAAAGCCGCTCGCCGTGCTCCAGTGCCCGCATTTCCAGGAAGGGATCGACGACGGCGTGCTGGTCGGTTCCCAGCGCAATCCGGGCACCCGCTGCCTGCAGCCGGGCTGCGGGGCCGATCCCGTCGGCCAGGTCCGCCTCGGTGGTGGGGCACATGACCACGGTGGCGCCGGCTTCGCCCAGGGCCGCGATGTCTTCACCGCTCAGGTGGGTGGCGTGCACGGCGGAGAGCCGCCGGGTCAGCAGCCCGTGTTTGTGCAGCAGCATCGTAGGGGTCAGGCCGGTGGCCTGTACGCAGGCGTCGTTCTCGGCGGGCTGTTCGGAGAGGTGGATGTGCAGTGGAAGATCCGCCGGCAGGCCGGCCGCGATGACCTGCAGGTCAGCTTCCGGGACGCCGCGCACCGAGTGCAGTGCCGCCCCCACGCTCACCTGTGCCGGATCGAACTCCCCGGCGACGGTCTTCCGCAGCGAAGCCAGCCGGTCCAGCCAGCCCCGGGCGTCGCGGTCTCCGAAGCGCTGCTGCCGGTCATTCAGCGGAACCCCGAACCCGCCGGCCAGGTAGCAGGTGTCCAGCAGGGTCAGCCGGATGCCGGCCGATACGGCGGCGCGGGCCAGCGCCCGTTCCATGGCATGCTCGCCCGGGTCCTCCCCGCCGTAGGCGCTGCCGTCCGGCCGGTGGTGGACGTAGTGGAACTCTGCGACGGACGTGAATCCTGTGACCACCATTTCGGCGAACACGGCGGTGGCGAGCTGCTCATACAGCTCCGGCGTCAGGGCACCGGCTGCCTCGTACATTTGCTCGCGCCAGGTCCAGAAGGTGCCGCCGCCGTCGTGCGTGCGGCCGCGCAGGACGCGGTGGAAGGCGTGGGAATGCGCGTTCGACGCCGCCGGAAAGGTCACGCCGGACAGCCGGGAGTCGCCGTCCCGGGCCGGCACTCCGGTTTCCGACCGGGTGACCAGCCCGGCGTCGTCGACCTCCAGCCGGACGCCGTCCGCCACCTCTCCGTTCACCCAGCCCTGCTCACACCAGAACGCGCGGGTCACAGCAGGTCCTGCAGCACGTCCGCCAGGGCCAGGACGCCCGTATCGGCATCCCAGTCCTCCACGTATTCCTCCGGGGAGTGGCTGATGCCAGAGGGGTTGCGGACAAACAGCATGCCGGTGGGCACGCGGGCCGCCAGCACTCCGGCGTCGTGCCCGGCTCCGGTGGCGAGGACCGGCGCATCCGGAACGGTGCGGGTTGCTGACTGTTCCAGGGAACGCTGCAGCGCCGGGTCGAAGTGGACCGTGCCGGAGAGTGACTCCTCGGTCAGCTGCACGCTGCAGCCTTCAAACGCGGCGATCTTCTGGGCCTGGCCGTGGATTTTCTCGACCAGGGCAGCCGTGACGGCGTCGTCCGGATGCCGCACGTCCAGCCAGAGGTCCACCCGCGAAGCAATGACGTTGGTGCCGCCGGGCACCGGCTCCAGCCGGCCCACGGTGGCACGGGCCCCGGCCTGCGCGGCGGCGGTCTGGCGCACGGCCACGATCAGCTGCGCCGCAGCGACCATGGGGTCGGATCTGTCCGCCATCAGGGTGGTGCCGGCGTGGTTGCCCTGCCCCGAGATCGTGAAGCGCCACCGGCCGTGGCCCAGGACGGAACCGCCCACCGCGACGGCGGGCCCGCGTCCGGCGGAGTCGGTGAACTCTTCGGTGTTCAGCCCTCGGCCCTGCTCCACGTGCAGTTCCACGAAGTCCCCGATGAGGCCCAGTGCGGCGTCGTCGCGTCCCATCAGATCAGGGTCAAGGCCGTTGGCCCGGGAGACGTCGGCGAAGGTGTTGCCGTCCGCATCGCGCAGGGACAGGGCCTTGCGCGGGTCGATCGCACCGGCCAGCAGGCGGGAGCCGAGGCAGGCAACACCAAAGCGCGAACCTTCCTCTTCCGGGAACACCGCGACGGCGAGCGCCCGGTTCCGGAGCAGGGTCCCGTCGTTTTCCCGGGCCTGCAGGATGTCCACGGCGGCGAGAGCGCTCGCCACACCCAGCGGACCGTCGAAGGCGCCGCCGCCGGGAACGGAATCCAGATGGGAACCGGTCACCAGGGCGCCCCGGCGTTCCGGTGCGGACGGCCCGGTGCCGGTCCCGCTGCCGGGCAGGTCCCACCAGGCCCAGAGGATCCCGTTGCGGTCCGTCTCCACGGCCAGGCCGCGGCGGGCGGCCTCCGCTGCGAACCACTCGCGCAGCTCCAGTTCGGCGGCGGAGTACACCGGGCGGGAGTAGCCGCCCCGGCGGCTGTCGCGTCCGGTGTCAGTCAGGGCGGCCATGAGGGTGTTGACGCTTGTTGTGTTCACCATGTCTATGTTCCCACCAGCAGGAACGCCACCGGCGTCGTAATGATCAGGCTCAGTGCCACCCGCTCGGCCCAGATAACCAGCAGATGCCACACCTTGATCGGAATCCGGGTGGCCAGGACGCACGGCACCAGTGCGGAGAAGAAGATGATCGCCGAAACGCACACCACGGCGATGACCAGCCGGAGCACCTCGGACTCGTGCCCGGCGACCACGGTGGCCGGCAGGAACATCTCGGCAATGCCGACGGCGGAGGCCTTGGCCGCCAGCATTGGATCCGGCAGCTGCAGCACCAGAGTGAGGGGGTAGAAGAGGTATCCAAGCCAGTCGAACACCGGGGTGAAACGGGCCAGCAGCAGCCCGATCAGGCCCACGGACATGATCGAGGGCAGGATGGCCATGGACATGAGCACGCCGTCACGGACATTGTGCACGATGTTCCGGCCCAGCCGCGGCGCTGTTTGCAGGGCCGCCCGCGCCTCGTTCCACGCCGCCGCGCCGCGGTTGCCGGTGACCTTAGCTTCCGGCTGGGGCGTCACACCGGGGTAGTAGTCATCCGGAATCCGGCTGAGCGGCGGAATGCGCACCGTGATGGCCGTAACCAGGAAGGTGACGGCGAAGGTGAGGAAAAAGTACGGCAGCCACAGGTGCATGATGTCCAGGGTTTTCGCGACGATCAGCATGAAGGTGACGGACACGGTGGAGAAGCCCGTGGCAATGATCGATGCTTCGCGCGCCGTGTAGCGTCCGCTCTGGTAGACCCGGTCGGTGATCAGCAGGCCCAGGGAGTAGCTGCCCACGAAGGAGGCGACGGCGTCAACCGCCGAGCGTCCCGGCGTGCGCCAGACGGGACGCATGATCGGCTGAACCAGGACACCGACAAACTCCATCAGTCCGTAACCCACCAGCAGGGCCAGAAAGATGGCTCCGATCGGAACAATGAACCCCACCGGGATGACCAGCTTGTCGTACAGGAACGGTCCGAGGTCGGGGTCGAAGAACCACTGCGGGCCGACGCCGAAAACCAGCATGGCCCCGGCGATGAGTCCAATGATGTTCAGCAGCGCGAAGGTCCGCTTCAGCGGAGATTCCCGCCACCTCCCGCTCGCGAACGGATACACGGTACCGGCCAGAATCAGGGCCAGAGCCACATACCGGGTGGCGCCGCCCAGCCCGCCGGTGATCCAGGTGACCAGGTGGTCCAGCGGAATGGTGTTCCTGCCCCCGAGGGTGATCGGAATGAAGAACATGAAGATGCCGATGCCGCTGTACACGAAGAACCGCCAGGCGCCGGTCTGCCTTCCTGAGGCCTCGGTCGTGGCGGAGCCTGCTGCGGAGGGACCTGCTGCGGTGCCGGGACTGTGGTGGGACGGTTCCATCGGGATCCTTACTCTTCCATCGGAATGCGGATGCCGCGCTCGGCGGCGACGTCGGAGGCCCGCCGGTAGCCGGCGTCGGCGTGGCGGATCACACCGGTGCCCGGGTCATTGGTCAGCAGCCGCTCCAGCTTGCGGGCCGCCAGCTCGGTTCCGTCGGCCACCGACACCTGTCCGGCATGGATGGAACGGCCAATGCCCACGCCGCCGCCGTGGTGGATCGAGACCCAGGTGGCCCCGGAGGCGGTGTTCAGCATCGCGTTGAGCAGCGGCCAGTCGGCAACGGCGTCGGAGCCGTCCGCCATGGCCTCGGTTTCGCGGTAGGGCGAGGCAACGGAGCCGGAGTCCAGGTGGTCGCGGCCGATGACGATCGGGGCGCTGACCCTGCCCTCAGCCACGAGCCGGTTGAACAGCAGACCGGCTTTGGCCCGGTCGCCGTAGCCCAGCCAGCAGATCCGTGCCGGCAGCCCTTCAAACTCAACGTGCTCCGCGGCGGCGTCCAGCCATCGGTGCAGGCGGGCGTTGTCCGGAAACAGCTCTTTCATTGCGGCGTCGGTGACGGCAATGTCCTGCGGGTCCCCGGAGAGCGCCACCCAGCGGAACGGGCCCATCCCCTCGCAGAACAGCGGACGGATGTAGGCGGGAACAAAGCCCGGGAACTCAAAGGCCCGGTCGAATCCGCCCTGCCGTGCCTCGTCGCGGATGGAGTTGCCGTAGTCGAAGACCTCGGCCCCGGCGTCCTGGAAGCCGACCATGGCCGCCACCTGGCGGGCCATGGATTCGCGGGCTTTCTTGGTGAAGCCCTCGGGGTCGGCTGCGGCTTCGGCCTTCCACCGGTCCACGGGAATCCCGGCCGGCAGGTAGCTCAGCGGATCGTGGGCCGAGGTCTGGTCGGTGACGATGTCCACGGTGATTTCCCCGGCCGTCTGCCGGCGCAGCAGTTCCTCGAACACCTCTGCGGCGTTGCCCACCAGGCCCACCGAGAGTGCGCGCTTCTCGGCCTTGGCCGCCATCACCTTGGCGACGGCGGCATCCAGATCGGTTTCCACCTCATGGAGGTAGCGCTTGCCGGCGCGGCGGCGCAGCCGGGTCTCGTCGACGTCGACAATGAGAACCGCTCCCCCGTTCAGGGTCACGGCCAGCGGCTGTGCCCCGCCCATGCCGCCGCAGCCGCCGGTCAGGGTGAGGGTGCCGGCCAGGGTGGCGTTTTCGTCGTCGAACAGTTTCCGTGCCACGGCCCCGAAGGTCTCATAGGTGCCCTGCAGGATGCCCTGGGTGCCGATGTAAATCCAGGAACCGGCTGTCATCTGTCCGTACATCATCAGCCCCTCGGCCTCCAGCCGCCGGAACTCCGGCCAGGTGGCCCAGTCCCCCACCAGATTGGAGTTGGCCAGCAGGACCCGCGGCGCCCACTCGTTGGTGCGGAACACGCCCACGGGTTTGCCAGACTGGACCAGCAGGGTTTCGTCGTCCTCCAGCGTGGCCAGGGTCCGGGTGATCGCATCGTAGGCCTCCCAGCTGCGGGCCGCCCGGCCGGTGCCGCCGTAGACCACCAGATCCTCGGGGCGCTCGGCCACTTCGGGGTCCAGGTTGTTCATAAGCATGCGCAGGGGTGCTTCGGTCTGCCAGCTTTTAGCCGTCAGGGAGGTGCCGCGGGCGGCCCGGATGCTGCGGGAAGGATCGGAGGTAGTAGCCATGTTCCGACCGTAGCCGCGGCATGTTTCCCGCGAGTGAACTCCATCACACTGTCTGGCATCCCAGACAGGTCCTGTGCCGCAGGCCCCGTATTCAGGGCCGATAGGGGTAGTCGGGGCAGAGGGGCGGTGCCGCCCGCTTGGTCCGGCTTTGCGTCGCTGTTTACGCGCCCGGTACCGGCTGAGCGCCCAGCCTGCGGGAGATTTCAGCGGCACAGCGAACCATTTCCGGAAGCCACTGATCAGCGAATTCGCCGATCTTCCGGCCCGCCGGACCCGTTGCCGACCCGCCCGGCACCGCATTCGGCGCAGTCACCGTGACACTGGCTACCGCGCGTCCGGACCGGTCCAGGACCGCCGCCGCCAGGGAGGAAAAACCGTCGGTGACTTCGTTCTCCTCCCACGCATAGCCCAGGCCCCGCACCTGTTCCAGCAGGGTGGGCAGACCGGGCCCGGCCCCGCGGCCGGAGCGGACGGACTCGGGCTCGGGGTACAGCGCCCGCAGCTGGACCTCGGTCATGCGCGCGAGCATGGCCCGTCCGCTGGCGGTGCGGTGGGCCGGAAGCCGGACACCGGCGTCAGTCACCAGCGGCTGCTGCTTCGGTGCACGCTCCTCGATCACATAGATCACATCGGTGCCCTGCAGGACCGTCAGGTGCGCGGTCAGCCGGGTCCGCGCCACCAGCTGGCGCAGCGGAAAACGCGCAATGCGCTGCAGCGGCGCCTGACGGGCGTACCCGGTGCCGAGCTCATGCGCCGTTGCTCCCAGCGCATACTTGCGTTCCTCCGGCAGGTGCACGGCGAAGCCGTCCGCCACCAGGGCCGCAAGCAGGTGGTAGGTGGTGGAGCGGGGCAGTGACAGGTCCCGGGCGACGGCGGTGGCGCTGACCGGCCCCGCCTGCCTTCCGAGGTAGCGCAGAATCGACAGGACCTGCGCGGCGGCCGGAACCTGGATGCGGGAATAGGAGGCTGGCATGCCCAGATCCTAGGGCACTGTCTGGTATCCCAGAAACGGAATCAGCAAAGAGAGTAGGCTCGGCGCTGTTTGGATGCTCAGATGGAAGTCTCGGCGGATTATTGCCGCTGCAGGACAGCAACAGGTTCGGAGAGGGATCTCCGCGATGACGGGGAGAAATGAAGACTACTGAAATGGCCGGTACGGCAGTTGACCTGGGGGTCGGTCCGCTGACCGCGGAAGAGATCGTCGCCGTCGCCCGGCACGGCGCCGCTGTGGCGCTGTCCCCCTCCGCCCTGACCGCGATGGAGTCCTCCCGCGGGGTCATCGAGGAACTCGCGGCCGACGACAAACCGCACTACGGGGTGTCCACCGGCTTCGGCGCGCTGGCCGTCAAGCAGATCGTTCCGGAACAGCGCCGGCAGCTGCAGCGTTCGCTCATCCGCAGCCACGCGGCGTCGTCGGGAGCCGAGGTGGACCGCGAAGTGATCCGCGCCCTGATGCTGAACCGGCTCGCCACCCTGGCCACCGGCCGCACCGGCGTCCGGCCCGCCGTCGCCCTGGCCTATGCCGGGCTCCTCAACGCCGGCATCACGCCCGTCGTCGGCGAGTACGGCTCGCTGGGCTGCTCCGGCGATCTGGCTCCCCTCTCGCACTGTGCCCTGGCCCTGATGGGTGAAGGCGAAGTGCGCAACGCCGACGGCGCACTGGTCCCCGCGGCGGCAGCCCTGGCCGCCGCCGGGCTGGAGGCCGTGGAACTGCAGGAGAAGGAGGGCCTGGCCCTGATCAACGGCACCGACGGAATGCTGGGCATGCTCACGCTCGCCAACGCCGACCTGCGCCGGCTGCTGGCCACCGCCGACCTTGCCGCGGCAATGAGCGTGGAGGGACTGCTTGGCAGCGACGCAGTGTTTGCGGCGGATCTGCAGGCCCTGCGGCCGCAGCCCGGGCAGGGCGAATCCGCAGCGAACATCCGTGCCGTGCTGGCCGGATCGGCGCTGATCGAAGAGCAGAAAACCGGCGGGTTCACCCGGGTCCAGGACGCCTACTCGCTGCGCTGCGCACCGCAGGTCCACGGCGCCGCCCGGTCCACGCTTTTGCACGCGGAAAACGTTGCGGACTGTGAGCGCGCCTCGGCCATCGACAACCCGGTGGTGACCCTTGACGGCCGGCTGGAGTCAAACGGCAACTTCCACGGTGCACCCGTGGGCTACGTGCTGGATTTCCTGGCTATCGCCGTCGCCGACGTCGCGTCCATGAGCGAACGTCGCACCGACCGTTTCCTGGACCGCAACCGCAGCCACGGTCTCAACGCCTTCCTGGCGTTCGATCCGGGCGTGGACTCCGGCCACATGATTGCCCAGTACACGCAGGCCGGAATCGTGTCCGAGCTCAAGCGGCTGGCCGTGCCGGCGTCGGTGGATTCGATTCCGTCCTCGGCCATGCAGGAGGACCACGTTTCTATGGGCTGGGCCGCCGGCCTGAAGCTGCGCCGGTCCATCGACGGCCTGGCCCGGGTCCTGGCGATCGAACTGCTCACGTCCGCGCGTGCACTGGACATGCGCGACGGCGGCCTGGACAGTGCCCGCAGCGCCCCTGCGGTCACGGCGGTGCGGGCTGCCCTGCGCGCCGTCGTTCCCGGACCGGGTCCGGACCGGTACCTGGCGCCGGAGATCGAGGCTGCACGGCTGCTGGTGGCCGACGGTTCCCTGCTGGCTGCTGCCGGCGCCGTGCTGGGCGGACCGCTGCTCTAAGCCCGGCCGCCCGGCCCGTTCGGCTTGGCGCCGTTCGGCCTGGCGCCGTCGCCTGCTAAAGATCCTCTTCCCGGAGGTTGGGGCCGCACAGCTGCTGCTGACGCCGTGCCGGGCAGGCCGCTACTCTGGCCTGATGATGCCTTCGGATTCAGGTTCGCTCCCGGCCCGCCGCCTAACTGCCCGGATCACCGGGGAGGTGCAGGCGGTGGGGTTCCGCTACCGGACACTGCAGCAGGCCATGCGGCTAGGACTCACGGGGGTGGTGTCCAACAGTCCGGACGGGTCGGTGCACGTGGTGGCCGAAGGGCCGCAGCCTGCGGTTGACGGGCTGCGGGAGTGGCTCGGGTCCCCCGCCGCGCCCGGCACCGTCCGCGGCATCGAGGAGGCCTTCTCCGATGCCACGGGCGAGTTTCCCGACTTCACCACCGGGTAGGGCACCAGCGCGCCCCGAGGCCTAGCAGCCGCGGGGATGCGAGGATTCGGGGTGTGGACGCAGATCAGGAATTTGTCAGGTACCAGGCACGGAATCCCAACCGGCGCGGAGTTCGAGTGGGCATCTTCGGCTTGGCCAACGGGCTGGCCCGGGAGGGGCTGCTGAAGGATGAGGATTACCGGTGGTGGGCCGCTGCCAACGCCTGGTATGACGCCGCCTACCCGGATCCGAACACTGTTGATCCCGCCGTTTACGACCGCGGAATAAACCCCTGTGCCCAGGCTTGGTTCAAAACGACGGCCGGGCACCTGCTGGCCCGAATACCCGGCTACCTCGGCCTTCTGGACCGCTACGGAATCGATTGGGAGGAATCCCGTTCCCGTGACCCGGGGGAAGCCCTCTACGAAGATGATGTCCAAGTGGTGGTCAACCCCTACCGGGTGGCCGCAGCAGGAAGGCAGCAGCCATGAAGATCGGGATCATCGGTGCCGGCGGCGTCGGCGCCTACTTTGCCGCAGCCCTGTCCGCCGCAGGACAGGACGTCCACCTCCTTGTCACTCCCCGCCACCTTGAGCCGCTGAGGAAGCAAGGGATACGGGTCACCGGCGGCGACGGACGCGACGAGCTGGTCCCCGTTGCCGGCGCCGCAACGGATGCTGCGGCGATTGGGGAATGCGACGCTGTCATCCTCGCCTGCAAAGCCGGCCACGTCCGCGATGTCATGAAAACTGCGTTGCCCCTCCTCGGCCCCGCCACCCCGGTGCTCCCCCTGCAGAACGGGGTCACCGCCGCCGGGCAGATCACGGCCGCCGCCGGCCCCGGGCATGCACTGGGCGGTTTGTGCATGATCATCTCGTACCTCGTTGAACCGGGACATGTCCACCACGTTGGCGGGCAGCCCGCCGTCCTCGGCGAACTCGACGGCGCACCTGCGCCGCGGGTGCAGGCCCTCGCGGACGCACTGTCCTCAGCCGGCATCAGGACCCGGATTTCCGGGGACATCAGCTCTGACCTGTGGCGGAAATTCATGCTCATCACGTCCTACGGAGGCGTGGGAGCGCTGTGCCGCAAGAGCGTCGGGGAAACCCGCAGCCATCCGCCCACCCGGGCACTGGTCCGGGACGCCATGCGCGAAGTAGCCGCCGTCGCCACGGCCGCCGGTGCAGCACTCACGGATGACGATGTCCGCTCAACCATGGACCAGTACGACGCCTTCGCGCCCGAGAGCACCGCGTCCATGCAGCGTGACCTCATCGCAGGGCGCCCCTCCGAGCTTGAGGAACAGAACGGTGCCCTGGTCCGCATCGCCGCCCAGTACAACGTGCCGGTGCCTATCCATACCACCATCTACCGGGCCCTGAGCATCCTCGATCCCGCCGGGCAGCACAGCGGCATCGCCTAGACGCAGCGGTGCTTTTCACTTATGGAGGAGGACGCGGCATCTCGAGCCGTACGGGAACATGTGCCCGGGAAGTCGTAGGGTGAGCCCATGGAAATTCATCCCCTGGATGTCGGCAACGACCGCGTTATGTCTGCTGCCTATGCCATTGAATGCGCAGCCAACCAACGCGTCCGGCCCGGGTGGAGACCGCTTGGCGAGGACGCCCGGATACTGGGGTGGCGCTCCGGTAACGGATGGACCAACACTTTGCTCGGGGCCTGGGACGGGACAGTGTTGCTTGGCTTCGCCGCAGGGATGACCGCAGATGATGCTGCGGACACGACCTGGATCTTCGTCTGGGTGGAGCCAAAATACCAAAACGCAGGCGTCGGCTCGGCCCTGGCACGCGCAGCTGAGGCCGCCAGTCCGCCCACCGCTAAGAGGTTCGTCGCCAGCGCCTACCGTCCGGAACCGGCCGCCATAGACGCGCTGACCCGGCGCTTCTCGGAGCCGATGGGCTACGCGGCCGCAACAACCGAAACCGTGGTGGAACTGGATCTGCTCACAGCCCCGGTGGCGTCAAAGGCACCGGCCGGCTATGACATCTGCACCTACGTCAACGGTGTTCCGGAGCGGTACCGCACACAGGTGGGACAGATTAAGGGCCTGGTGGATGCCGAGGCCCCCAACGGCGACCTGGCGTGGAATGAAACTCCCGTGTCACCGGCGGAATATGCGGCCGAAATGGCCCTCTGGACGGCCCAGGGGTACACAGTTTTTGAAACCCTGGCAGTGGACTGCACGGGAAACGTGGCCGCCTGGACCTGTTTGCTCGCCGGATCCGATGCCGAACGCCCGGCACAGATTGAGGGGACACTCGTCCTTGGCGGACACCGTGGCCGAGGTCTGGGAGCAGCGGTCAAACGTGCCTGCCTGAAGCAGGCCAAGGAAACCGCCGCCGTGGAGAAAGTCCGAACGAGCAGCGATGACACCAACACCTGGATGCGCTCCATCAACGCCCAACTCGGCTTCCTCCCGGTGGAGGTCGAAGTCATCCTGCAGAAGGAACGCGGTCCGAGGTAAGAGCCGGTGGCCCAGGCAAGGGGCCGGTGGCCCAGGGAACGTGAGCGGAACCGGGCAAAGAAAAACGCCGGCAGACTATGGGTTGGTTGGGGGAAACAACCCTAGTCTGCCGGCGCCGGATAGGTCACTACTCTATCCATTCATCACTCGCACCCTTATGAGGTATCTCCTACGATAGTGGCCCCTGCTGGGCGGAGACTGTAGGAAAGCTGGCAACTCCCTGAACGCCGCCGCGGGGTATTACTACAGGTCAGGACGCACGCAGGCGGCTGTCCGGAACATGGTGCTCCCGCGGCTGCGGCAGCGCGTTGCTGGAGGCCAGCACCAGCGAAGGACGCGGAAGCTTGGACGGTGCGCTGCAGGCCATGTCCGCCGGGCCGACGGGTCCGGCGGAACTCTCCTTGACGCCCGGCTGCTTCTTCCCGGACGTACGGTCCGCAGAACTGCCGCTCCGTTTGGCGGAGGATGTTTTCGATCCATTGTTGTTGGTGGTCCGGCCTTTTGCCTGGGCCGTGCCTTTTGCCTGCGTGCTTTTCACCTGGGACGACTTCGGTGACGATTTTGCCCCCGGTGCGGATTTGGATCCCGACTTCCCCGAACCGGTTTTCGCCGGTGCATTCTTGCCCGCGCCGGGCTTCGCCGCTGCCGACCTGTTGGCGACCGTTTTGCCCGGTGCCGACTTGGGCGCGGATTTGGAGACCGGCTTGGCCTGAGCAGGCTTCTGCTTCGATGCCGATGCCCCCTGCTTTTCCTGGGCCAGCTTCTGAACAGCCTGCTTTTTCTGAGCCGGCTGAACGGGCTGCTCCCGCACTGCGGCCTTGGCAGCGGCGGGCTGTGCCGTGGTTTCGGCGGCAGGAGCCGGTGCGGCAGGACGAACAGTCCGCGGGCTGGCGGGAGAGTACTGCGGGCGGCCGGTGGCTGCAGGCGGGCGCAGGGCTGCAAGCAGCTCTTCGGTAGCGGAGCGGGTTGTATCAATGAAGACCGCGGCTGCCGCGTCCTCCGGCGACGTCTCGGTCCGCTTGATGGCCGAATTCTTGACCACACGGTAAACGGCCGCGATGACCGCGATCAGTGCGGCGCCCGTCCCGTAAATCAGCACCAGGGCCAGGATCATAGAAGTTGTCCCGCCGGAAAAGAAACCGATCCCCGTTATTGCCATGATCAGCCACACGCTGGAAATGACGGTAATAGCGGTTCGAACTTTTACGTAGAGCGGACGATGCTGCACGCCAACCAACTGTGACGGCAATATATCTGGCACTGGGACAGACCTTTCAAGCAAAAAAGGTGGATCAAAAAGAGGAGGAAGCCTGCTCGGCTTTGTCCTTCAACTTTAGGCACCGGAGGCCGGAAAAAAGACCATACGCGCCCCCCTCAGCCAATTCGTTACGCAGCAGAGGTGAGATCTTGGTCACAGCCCCGGGCGGCCGGGATTCAGTGCCTGCACCGCCGGTGTTTCAGGCCTTTCCCCCAGCAGCAGGGATGCCGCAAGTTCGGCAATTCCGGAGGAGGTTTGAAAGCCGTAACCGCCCTGCCCCGCCAGCCAGAACAGGCCCGGCACGGCGTCGTCGTACCCCACCACCGGCAGGCCGTCGGCGGCTTCGGTGCGCAGCCCCGTCCAGCTCCTCACCACCTCGGTGATGCCCAGCGTCGTGGCGGAATTAATGCGGCCGATGAGTGCCGCCACGTCTTCCTGCCGCGGCCGGGCATCCATGGGATCACTCGCAACGCTTTCCGACGGCGAGATCAGCACCTGCTCCCCTTCCGGACGGTAATAGAAGGAATCTCCCGCATCGGCCACCATGGGCGCCCCGGCTGCCAGCGGCTGGTCGACGACGACGACGGCGGCCGTCCGCCGGTACGGCTGCAGGCCGCGTGGCCTGGCTCCGTACAGGGCGGCGAGCTGGTCGGCCCACGCTCCTGCGGCGTTGACCACCACACGTGAGCGGATGCGCCGGGCTCCTGCAGTGGTGACCCAGCTGCCGCCGTCGCCGCCGGTTTCGTAAACCGCGCCGGCCACGGGATGCCCGGTGAGGATCTGTCCGCCGCGGTCCAGGATCCGCCGGCGGTGGTACTCCATCAGGGCGTCGGTGTTGCAGGCCACGGAGGTGGTGTCCAGCCCGGCGGCTGCAAACTGTCCGGGCTTCAGCTCCGGGGCCAGTGCCTGCACTTCAGCGGCCGTGATCGGATGCATGTGCCCGCTGGCACGGTCGCGGACGCTTTCCTCCCCGCCCACCAGAAGGAAGCTGCGCGGGGTGAGCACCGGCTCCGGAAGGTGGACTTCCAAAGCCCGGATCAGTGCCAGCGTCCGGAGGGTCAGGTCCTGGACCACCTCCGGGCCGTAACTGGGAATCAGCTGCCGGGCTGACCGCGAGGAGGTGTGGTAGCCCAGTGTCTGCTCGGCCTCAACCACCAGCACCCCCGTCCGGCCGGCCAGTGCCGAGCCGAGGGACAGCCCGGCGATTCCGCCGCCGACCACCAGTATGTCTACGTCCACGGTCTCGCCCATATCCACAGTTTCCTCTGCATCCGCACTGCCGCTGTCCATTCGGTGCCTCACATTCCTCCCCCGGCGTCGGTCAGTATTTCCATCAGGGTTTCCGAACCCATGAGGTACATCCCCGGATGGTCATCGGAATTGGCGAGCAGTGCCGAGGCCACGCACACGGCCCAGCCCTGCGCCCTCCCCCAGACATGCGGATCGGCGTCGTACCGGCTTCCCAGCGCCTCACGGAAGATACGGCGGCCGTTCCGGTCGAAGACCAGCCATGCGGCAGCGAGGTCGGTGGCCGGATCGCCCGCGGTCAGATCGCCGAAGTCAATAACGGCTTCCAGCCCCCCGTCCGCACTGCCCACGAGGTTGGCGGGATGCAGGTCACCGTGCAGCCACAGGGCCGGGCCTGTCCACGCCGGAAGGGCGAGTCCGGTCTCCCACAGCTCGCGGACCCGGGCGGCGTGCGGCACCATGCCGCTGTCGAGGCGGCTGAGAACGGCATCATTGCGGCTGGCGAGGGGAACGCCCCGAACCGGGTTGAGAGGATAGCCGGCGGGGGCCGGCCGGTGAAAGGTATTCAGGAACCGGGCCAGCGGGGCGGCCAGAGAAACGTTGCGGTCCCGCGGCTGCAGGGAAACCTCGGTCCCGGAGAACCAGCGCGTAACGCTCCAGGGCCAGGGAAACGCGTCGGACGGTGCGCCTGCAAACAGCGGCGCGGACGTGCCTACTGCCAGGTCCGCGGTGAGGCCGGGCAGCCAGGCCTGCTCGTTGGCGGTCAGCTGGGCTGCGGCCAGGCGCCGGGGCAGGCGCACGGCGTAATCGGCGCCGAGGCGGAAGATGTAGTTGTCCCAGCCGTTGGCCACAGGGTGCAGCGGCTGCTCCGCCACTGACGGATGCTGCTCGCGCAGCAGGTGCCGCACCAGGTCAGCATCCACGAATATTTCTGCAGCAGGATGAGTGGCCATGCCTGAACCCTACCGCCAGCCCGCGCCCTGCGGCATCGAATGTGCCGCTGCGGGACGCTTAACCACCGCAGGCCCCGGGAAACCCGGGGCCTGCGGAGTGGTTCAGCGTCGTTCAGTGTTGTAGTGCGGCAGGCAGTATCAGCCCTGCACGCCGAGGCGTTCGAGGATCAGCTCGCGCACGCGGCCGGCGTCGGCCTGTCCGCGGGTGGCCTTCATGACGCCGCCAACAATGGCGCCCACAGCCTGGACCTTGCCGCCGCGGATCTTGTCCGCCACATCGGGCTGGGCTGCCAGTGCGGCGTCGATGGCTTCGAGCAGCGGGCCGTCGTCGGACACCACGGCCAGGCCGCGCGCCTCGATGACTTCCTCGGGGGTGCCTTCGCCGGCGAGGACGCCGTCGAGGACCTGGCGGGCCAGCTTGTCATTGATCTTGCCGGCCTGGATCAGGCGGTCCAGGTCAACAATCAGCTCGGGCGTGACGCCAACCTCGGTCGGCTCCACTTCGGCTTCCTTGGCGCGGCGCGAAACTTCGCCCATCCACCACTTGCGGGCCACCTGTGCGGAGGCGCCGGCGGCAATGGTTTCTTCGATGGAGTCCATGACTCCGGCGTTGACCACGTCGCGGAACTCCGCGTCGGAGTAGCCCCAGTCGGCCTGCAGGCGCTTGCGGCGCTCGGCCGGCGGCTCGGGCAGGCGGGAGCGCAGCTCTTCGATCCATTCCTTGGAGGTAACCACGGGAACGAGGTCGGGCTCCGGGAAGTAGCGGTAGTCGTCGGCGTCGGACTTGGGCCGGCCCGACGTCGTCGAGCGCGTGTCCTCGTGCCAGTGCCGGGTTTCCTGCACGATCGAGTTGCCCGATTCCAGCACCGCGGCGTGGCGCTGGATTTCGTAGCGGACGGCGCGTTCGACGGCGCGCAGCGAGTTCACGTTCTTCGTTTCCGAGCGCGTGCCGAACTTTTCCTGGCCGTACGGGCGCAGGGAAACGTTGGCGTCGCAGCGCACGTTGCCGCGTTCCATCTTGGCGTCGGAGACCCCGAGGTTCTTCACGATCTCGCGGACCGCGGCCACGTAGGCCTTGGCCAGCTCGGGTGCGCGGGATCCGGCGCCCTCGATCGGCTTGGTGACAATCTCGACCAGCGGAACGCCGGAACGGTTGTAGTCCACCAGCGAGAAGTCGGCGCCCTGGATGCGTCCGGTGGCGCCGCCCATGTGGGTCAGCTTGCCGGCGTCCTCTTCCATGTGGGCGCGCTCGATCTCAACGCGGAACACGGTGCCGTCTTCGAGTTCGATGTCCAGGTAGCCGTCGTACGCAATCGGATCTTCGTACTGCGAGGTCTGGAAGTTCTTGGGCGTGTCCGGGTAGAAGTACTGCTTCCGGGCAAAGGTGCACGACGGCGCGATCTTGCAGTTCAGCGCGAGGCCGATCAGGATCGAGTACTCCACGGCGGTCTTGTTGACCACCGGCAGCACGCCGGGCATGCCCAGGCAGACCGGGGTGACGTTGGTGTTCGGCTCGTCGCCGAAAACGTTGGGCGCATCGGAGAACATCTTGGTGTTGGTGTTGAGCTCCACGTGGACCTCAAACCCGAGCACCGGATCGTACTTCTCCATGGCCTCTTCGAAGGACAGGGTTTCGTCCTGGATGTGCACAGACATTACTTCACTCCTCCGAGTACGGGTGCAGAGGCCAGCAGCGGGCCGCCCCACTTCTGTTCCAGCAGGCCTTCCAGGGCCGCGCCGGCGCGGTACAGGCGGGCATCCTCGCGGACCGGGGCCAGGAACTGGATGCCCACGGGCAGTCCGTCGGCCAGGCCGCCGGGGATCGAGATGCCCGGTACGCCGGCCAGGTTCGCCGGGATGGTCGCGACGTCGTTCAGGTACATCGCCAGCGGATCGTCGAGCTTCTCGCCGAGCTTGAACGCCGTGTTGGGCGAGGTCGGGGAGATCAGGACATCGGCCTGTGCAAAGGCGGCGTTGAAGTCGCGCTGGATCAGCGTGCGCACCTTCTGGGCCGAACCGTAGTAGGCGTCGTAGTACCCGGCGGACAGAGCGTAGGTGCCCAGGATGATGCGGCGCTTGACCTCTTCGCCGAATCCGGCGGCGCGGGTGGCACCCATGACGCGTTCGATGGTCATGGGACCGTCGGCGGGCAGGGCACGCAGGCCGTAGCGGACGCCGTCGTACTTGGCCAGGTTCGAGGAGGCCTCGGACGGCATGATCAGGTAGTAGGCGCCCAGGGCGTACTTGAAGTTGGGGCAGGAAACCTCAACGATTTCCGCTCCTGCGTCCTTGAGGAGTTCAAGGGACTCCTGGAAACGGGCCAGGACGCCGGCTTCGTAGCCTTCGCCCTGCAGTTCCTTGATGACGCCGATGCGCATGCCGGCCACGTTGCCGTTGCGGGCAGCTTCCACGAGATTGCCCACGGGGTCGGGCAGCGAGGTGGAGTCGCGGGGATCGTGTCCGCCGATAACTTCCTGCAGCAGCGCCGCGTCCAGCACGGTGCGGGACACCGGGCCAATCTGGTCCAGCGAGGAGGCCATGGCGATGGCGCCGTAGCGGGAAACTCCGCCGTAGGTGGGCTTCACGCCAACCGAACCGGTGACGGCGGCGGGCTGGCGGATGGAGCCGCCGGTGTCCGTGCCCAGAGCCAGCGGTGCTTCGAAGGCAGCCACGGCAGCGGCCGAACCGCCGCCGGAGCCGCCGGGAATGCGGTCCAGGTCCCACGGGTTGCGGGTGGGGCCAAACGCGGAGTGCTCCGTGGAGGAGCCCATCGCGAATTCGTCCAGGTTGGTCTTGCCGAGCATCGGCATGCGAGCGGCGCGGATCTTGGAGATCACCGTGGCGTCGTACGGGCTCATCCAGCCCTCAAGCATCTTGGAGCCGGCCGTGGTGGGCTGGCCCTTGGTGACGATGAGGTCCTTGATGGCGATCGGCACGCCGGCGAGGGTGTGCAGGGTTTCGCCGGCTGCGCGGGCATTGTCGACGTCGGCCGCTACCTGCAGGGCTTCGTCGGTGTTGACGTGGAGGAAGGCATTGACGGCGCCGTCGACCTCGGAGATGCGGTCCAGGTGGGCCTGCGTAACTTCGACGGCGGATACCTCGCCGGAAGCGAGCTTCTCCGCCAGGACGGCAGCGCTCGACGTAATCAGTTCATTCATGGAAGTCTTTACTCCTCATCCAGGATGGCAGGGACCTTGAAGCGGCCGGCGGCATTATCGGGTGCACCGGAGAGCGCTTCTTCATTGGTCAGCGTCTGCCCCACGACATCCTCGCGGAACACGTTGGTCAGCGGGATCGGGTGGGAGGTGGCCGGGATGTCCTCGCCGGCAACTTCGCTTACGGATTTGATCGAATCAACAATGACATCCAGTTCGCCGGCCATTTTGGCCAGTTCGTCCTCGGTCATCTCAATGTGGGCCAGATGCGCCAGGTGCGCCACAGCCTCACGATTGATCTCAGACATGAGTCTCCCATGCGTCTTTTACGGATAAAAAGGTATCCGTTCCAGTCTACGGCGTTTGCTGGGGCGGTTTTCCGTGTTTCCGCCGGTCCCGGGGGTGGAACTGAGCCGGGCCGGGCCGCATCGACGGGAACGGCGGCTGTCCGGGGCTGGTGCCCTCGTCGATAGTACAGATCCGGGGCTTTAGATCGAGCGAAAACCCCCGGATCTGTACTACGGATGACCCGGAGTGCCCCGCGGCAGCATCCAACCGCGGCCAACCCGTACGGATCCCCGCTCCGGGAGCGCAAGCTGAACCAGGAGACCGCCACCTTCCCAGGGCAGGCCGCTCCAGGACAGCCCGCTCAAGGACAGCCCGCTCAACACACCCCGCCCGCGGACAGACCGCCAAGGCCACTCGGGTGGCTTGAGGCCCTAGAGCTCCAGGCAGAAGACCCAGAGGATGATGTCCTCGTTCGGCACGTACCAGTCACGCTCGGGGACGCGCTTGAAGCCCATGGACTTGTACAGGGCATGCGCATTGGTCATCGGCGTCATGCTGGTCAGGCTGACGGTGTGGATTCCGTCGAGGCTGCGCGCGTACTCAATGACGGCCGCGACCAAAGCCCGGCCAACGCCGCCGCGCTGCAGCTGGGGGTCCACCGCGAGCATGCGGAACTCCAGCTCGCCTTCGATTGCGATGTCGGTGTACGGCTGACCGGCGAAAGTGATCGCAGTCGAAGCGGCCACCTTGCCGTCCAGCTCGGCAACCCAGACCAGTGCGTTGGCCGCACGGTCCTCTACATTTTCAAGTTCCTTGACGTAGGGGTTGTCTGCTTCGATGAACCCGGCGCTCAGATACGCATCACGGGTGATCCGGCGGATGTCGTCAAAGTCTGCCTCGGTGGCCTGCCGGACGGTGATGCTCATGCGTGTTACGAATCCTTACGTGGGGTCTTGATTTCCAACGTAGATTCTAGCCTCACCAAACCCGGGTCGGGCACCGCCGGTGACCCCGGACACGGTGGCAGGATGCCAACCGGCCGGAGGCTTCCCCTGCCGACCGGCAACATCGGCGGCTCCCCCGGGAAAGACGTCGGGACGACGTCGGGACGACGTCGGGACGACGTCGGGCGGCCGACGCCGGTGTCCCCCAGCGCCCGACGCCGGGAAAGACGCCGGGCGCGCGGCCTACCGCCGTCGGGCAGCGGCGGCGCAGGAGACGCAGAACCGGGCTTCGGGCCGTATCTCCAGGCGCTCGGCGGGGATGGGATTGCCGCAGTTCTCACACACTCCGTAGATACCCTTGTCCAGGCGGACGCGGGCGTCCAGGAGTTCGATGAGCGAGGATTCGGCCGCCGCCAGCAGCGCCATTTCGTTGTTCCGCTCCACCGAGACGGTGGACCCCTCCGGGTCATGTTCGTCGTCGGCGGGGGTGTCCTTGGCGGCGAGAGTTACTTCGCGGATGTCTGCGAGGACGGCGTCGATTTTTTCCCGGGCTTCGGCGATGCGTTCATCCAGCAACTGGGCGAAGTGCGCGGTGTCCAGATCAGCCGGGGTGGTGTGCGGCGGAGCCGGGGCGCGCGTACCTGCCGCAGCCGGGGCTTTGCGGGGAGCAGCGGTAACTTTACGGGTCATGAAATTCCTCCGGTCCATGAGTGGCAGGTGCCATCAATTATCCGTGCTCACCTGCTCAAACACCCGGCGCCGGAAGCCCGCTTTACTCAGGGCTTAATCGCTGCCCTGTCCACGCCCCTCCACTGGTTCCAGCCGGGGTCGGCTAGCATGACGGGAACCAAGACAAAGGCCGTCTGGTGCTGTCCGGCGGCCGCACAGGGGGAACAGCATGGTCGACGCGCATTACAACGAGCCGCGCCTGGTGGCGCTCTACGACGAGGACAACTCCGGCAGCTGGGACACCGACTTCTACGCCGGCCTCATCAGGGACAAGCCGCTGCGCGTGGCCGACGTGGGCTGCGGCACCGGCAGCTTCGCCGTCCGGCTGGCGCAGGCCGGGCACACCGTGACCGGCATTGATCCCGCGGAGGGGATGCTGGATGCAGCTCAGACGCGCGACGGCGCCGAGCTGGTGACGTGGCTGCCCGGCACCGCCGCGGATCTGCCCGAAGGTCCCTTTGATGCCGCCGTCATGACCGGCCACGCGTTTCAGTGCCTGCTCACCCGGGCCGAGATCCTGGAAACGCTGCAGGCGGTCCGGTCCCGGCTCGCCCCCGGCGGCACCTTCTACTTCGAAACCCGCAACCCCGCAGCCAAGGCCTGGCTGGGGTGGGACAGCGCCGCTGCCGGACCGGAAGTGCAGGAATCCTCGGCCGGGACGCTGGAAGTTGAATGGGAACTGATCTCCGTCCGGGAGATGCCCGACGGCGTCCTGGTCACCTTCGAGGACCGGACCCGTTTCCTGGCCGACGGCGCCGAATTTGCCAGCCGCAGCACCCTGAAGTTCGCCCCGGCGGACCTGCTGGAGCAGTTGCTGGAGCAGGCGGGCTTCAGCTCCGCGGACTGGTATGGAGACTGGCAGGGCGGCCCCTTTGTGGAAGCGACGAGCCGAGAGATCATCGTCGCCGCCGGGCGGTAGACGAGTGCCCGGACCGCCAGGCACGTCCGGGGAACCGGATAGGCCATGATGGTGCCATGACCGCGAATCCCACCGGCCCCCGCTGGCCCGTCATCACGCCCCGCCTCGCCATCCGTCCCGCCGAAGCCGAAGACCTGCCGCGCATGTTTGAATACCGGCGGAAGCCCGAGGTCGCTCAATGGATGACAGCCCAGCCCACGGACGTGGACGTCTTCGTGGAGCGGCTCCGGCAGCCGGAGCATTTGGCGGCCACCTTTGTCGTGGAACAGGCCGGAGCCCTGGTCGGTGACCTATATCTTGCCCGCCAGGACGCGTGGGCGCAGCAGGAGGTAGAGGAGTTGGCGCGCGGCACGCAGGCCGAGATCGGCTACGTCATTGCACCGGAGTTCGCCGGGCGGGGGTACGCGAGCGAAGCCGTAGCTGCACTAGTGCGCGTCTGCTTCGAGGACCTGGGCCTGCGCCGGGTGGTGGCGGAGTGTTTCGCCGACAACACCGCTTCCTGGCGGGTCATGGAAAAAGCGGGGATGCGGCGTGAGGGGCGGTTCCGTCAAGGGTCCCTCCACCGTTCGGGGCGCTGGCTGGATGACCTCCGCTACGCGCTCCTGGCCGATGAATGGCGTGCATCCCGGGCCGGCGGAAGTGCCGTGGCAGAACCGCCCCTCCACACCTAGCCCAGCAGCGCAGCTCCGGCCGTCGTGACGGCGTCGAGCCGCTCCGCGTCGTCGGCCGGCTGCGGCGGCCGCTGCACCGGCACACCGGCTTCCTCGGCAATCAGGGCACCCGCGGCATAGTCATATTCGTTGAGGCCGCGCTCAATGTAGGCGTCCAGGCTGCCGTCCGCCACCATGCACAGGTCCAGGGCCGCAGACCCCAGCCGCCGCACGTCGGCGAATTCCCCGGCCAGCCGGGCCAGAGCCGCGTACTGCTCGGAACGCACGCCGGCGTCATAAGAGAACCCGGTGCCCAGCAGCTTTCCGACCCGCTCCGGATCGGGGCCGGTCAGCTGGCGGACGTTCCCGTGCTCGGCCAGCCAGGCCCCGTGGCCGCGGGCCGCCGAGTAGACGGCACCAGCGCCGGTGCATGCACGACGCCGGCCAGCCACTCGCCGTCGTCGTTCACCGCCGCGACCGACGTGGCGTAGTAGACGATGTTGCGGATGAAGTTGGTGGTGCCGTCCAGCGGATCGATGGACCAGCGGATGCCGGACGCGTGGACCGGCACGCTGTCCTCCAACTCCTCGCCGGTGATCGTGTCCTGCGGCCGGCGGCGGGTGATGACTTCCCTGACTGCCTGCTCGGCCGCTGTGTCGAACTCGGTCACCCAGTCACCGTCGGCACTCTTGTTGACCGCGTTCAGCCCCTCGAAGGTGCGCCGCGCCAGCACCGCTGCCCCGGCGGCAGCCGCCTCGCGGGCAACGTCGAGCAGTTCCAGCGGATCGGCAGCGGGTACCGCAACGGGGTCCGGAAGCGGGGTCATGCCTGGTCCTCTTCCAGCCGGCCGGCCAACAGTGCGCGGAAACCGTCTTCGTCAATCACGCGCACACCCAGCTGCTCGGCCTTGTCCAGCTTGGTGCCGGCATTCTCACCGGCCACCACGTAGTCGGTCTTCTTGGAGACCGAGCCGGAAGCCTTGCCGCCGCGGGTCAGGATCGCTTCCTTGGCCTCGTCGCGGCTGAAGTTCGGCAGGGTGCCGGTGACGACGACGGTCAGTCCTTCCAGAGTCCGCGGCATGGATTCGTCGCGCTCATCGGCCATCCGCACCCCGGCCGCGGCCCAGGCATCCACAATCTCGCGGTGCCAGTCCTCGGCGAACCATTCCTTCAGTGCGGCAGCGATGGTCGGGCCGACGCCGTCGACGTGCGCCAGCTGCTCTTCCGTCGCGGCCCGGATGGCATCCATGGAACCGAAGGCGCCGGCGAGGGCGCGCGCCGCCGTCGGGCCCACATGACGGATGGACAGCGCCACCAGAACCCGCCACAGCGGCTGGGTTTTGGCCTTCTCGAGTTCGGTGAACAGTTTGCGCGTGGTGGCGCTGGGCTCCGAGGGTTTCTTGGCCGTGCCCTTGGTGTAGAAGTACGGCACGAGTTCGGTGCCGTCCACCACGCCCTTGACCCGTTTGGGCCGTTGGATCCGCACGTCCGCCAGGTCTTCGATCTTCAGGTCGAACAGGCCGGCTTCGCTGGTCAGCGGCGGGGTTTCCGGCTCTGCGGGCTGCGTCAGCGCAATTGCCGCCTCCCACCCGAGCGCCTCGATGTCGAAGGCGCCGCGGCCGGCCAGGTGGAAGACCCGTTCGCGCAGCTGCGAGGGGCAGGACTTGGCGTTGGGGCAGCGGATGTCCACGTCCCCTTCCTTGGCCGGCTTCAGTTCCGTGCCGCAGGAGGGACAGTGGGTCGGCATTACGAAGTCGCGTTCGCTGCCGTCGCGGAGTGCGACGACGGGGCCCACAATTTCGGGGATCACGTCGCCGGCCTTGCGCAGCACTACGGTGTCACCGATCTTCACGCCCTTGGCCTTCACCACGTCCTGGTTGTGCAGCGTGGCCATCTCCACCGTGGAACCGGAGACCAGCACCGGCGTCATCATCCCGTAGGGCGTAACGCGGCCGGTGCGGCCCACGTTGACGCGGATGTCCAGCAGCTTGGTGTTCACTTCCTCGGGCGGGTACTTGTAGGCCACGGACCAGCGCGGGACGCGGGACGTGTTGCCTAGTGCGCGCTGCAGGCCAAAGTCGTCCACCTTGACCACGATGCCGTCGATTTCGTGCGAGAGGTCGTGCCGGTGCTCGCCGTTGTCGGCAATGTACTTCAGCACTTCCTCATAGGTGTCCAGCACCTTGTAATAGGGCGACGTCGGCAGTCCCCACTGTTTCAGCAGTTCGTAGGTTTCGGACTGGCTGGCCACGTTGAGCCCTTCGCGGGCGCCGATGCCGTGTACGTACATGCTCAGCGGGCGGCGGGCGGTGACTTCGGGATCCTTCTGCCGCAGGGAGCCGGCGGCGGCGTTGCGCGGGTTGGCGAAGGGCGCCTTGCCGGCTGCCACCATGGTTTCGTTGAGATGCGCGAATTCCTTGGAGGGGATGAAGACCTCCCCGCGGATCTCCATTTCCGCCGGGAGGTCTTCGCCCTTGAGGGTGCGCGGGATCGAGGCGATGGTCAGTACGTTGTGGGTGATGTCCTCCCCCGTGGTGCCGTCGCCGCGGGTGGCGGCCCGGACCAGTTCACCGTTGCGGTAGAGCAGGTTCACCGCCAGTCCGTCGATCTTGAGTTCCGTGAGCCACTTAATCTTTGCGCCGGGAGCAATGTTGGCCACGGAGGACTCGGCCTTGCGTACCCAGGCGTCCAGCTCGTCCAGGGAGAAGACATCCTCGAGGCTGTACATCCGCTGCAGGTGTTCCACCGGGGCGAAGGCCGCCGATACTTCTCCGCCCACCTCCTGCGTGGGTGAGTCATTGGTGACCAGTTCCGGGTGCAGCGCCTCAATCTCTTCCAGGCGGCGGTAGAGCCGGTCAAATTCGGCGTCCGAAACCAGGGGCGCGTCTTCGTTGTAATACGCGAAGCGGTAGCGGCGCACCTGCTCGGCGAGCGCCTGGTATTCCTCGCGCAGGTCTTCCGCGGGCGGGGTGTCGGTGCTGACCGATTCGACGGCGGCTTCGGTGTCCGTGGGTTCAGGAGATGTCTTGGCTGTGCTCACCTATCCAATCTTGCCCCATAGCGTCCGTGAGCGGGAGTTATACGAAACGGACGGCGTCGGGCGCCAGCGGCCTCGGGCAGTTCCTACACTCCGTCTCCGCCGTCTCCGCCGTTTCCGTCGCAGTGCCCGGGCAAATGGGTTTTCGAAAGAATCAACGGCGCCGGGTTCAGCCGACGCCGTTGACGTCTGTGTCCGGTCGCTAGCCGATGTTCTGGACTGCGCCTCTGGCGCGGGAGCCGGCGCTGGACGCCGTCTGGTCATTCAGGTTCAGGGTTTGCTTCACAAGGGCAATGATGTTCCTGGTTTCATTGGCCGCGTTCCGAAAGCGGTTCTCCACGGCCTGGTAGTCCTCGGAGACGCCGTCGGCCTGAAAATCCGACATGGCGGAATTCACTGCTTTCTCCCGCTCGCCGATAAGCGATTCGAGCCTGCCCACAATGGACTGGATATCCCCCTGCACAGCGGAGGAGGTGTCGGTGTCATAACTCAAACGATCCTGGGACATGGCTAACCTTTCAAAATCAGTCGGGAAATCAGTTAGGGCGGAACGAGGAGAAGAACTTTGCGAAAGCAGTGCGCTCAGCGCGAGGAACCGAAGCGGGCAGCGTCAAAGCTTGCGGCGCCCTGCTGCTGCTGGGCATTGTCAGCGCTTTCCTGATCACCTGTGTGGAAAGACCTGTCCATCTCGGACTGTCCCATCAAAATGGCTGCCAGGGACCCGTTCAGCTCATTGGCCACCTCGTCGGTGCGGGCCTTGAACTCGTCGAACTTCACCCGGCCCGAACCGTTGAACTTGCCTTCCAGGGGAGCCACCGCCTCAACCAGCGCCCGCACCAGCTGACCGAGATCCTGGTTGGAGGCCCCCGTCTGCTGCGTCAGTGTCCCCAGTGTCTGCGAACCCATATCAAATTTCATCACTGCCCACCTTCAGCGCCTGAGCGCCCTCGTCCGGTTTGGTCTCCGGCACTAAACCAGGCTTCCCTGCGGATCCCCTTGGCCTGCCGATGGCTATATCCAACGCGGACGCTCCGGGAAACACCATGCGGGGAGTCGGGCCTGTGGATAACTGCGGGTCTGGACGGCGGCGGAGCCGCCTGCCACCGGGTCTGGAACAGTGTCCGGAGCGGGCCGGCCTTTCGCCGCGCGCGGCGAAAACCTTGCTATGGGGTGCGGCACCTGCTAGGCCTATTCCTACGGAAGTGGCGGGCCGGTCCGGGATGCTCCGGGACCTGAGGCTGCCGACGGCGGATGGTGAAGGGAAGTGCATGGTGGCACGGAAGGAACCCCGCGTTGAAAACGTGGACGAGAAGGACATACAGGTCACGTCCCCCAAATCCTGGGCGGCGGGCGTGCCGGGGGTCTACAACTCGCTGAAGCCGGCACTTCAGCACATGGGCGTGAAGCGGACGCTCGAAGCCACGTTCAAAATGAACCAGAAGGACGGCTTCGACTGCCCCAGCTGCGCCTGGCCGGATCCGAACCACCGCAGCAAATTCGAATACTGCGAAGAGGGCGTTAAGGCCGTCACGTGGGAAGCCACGCCGGTGGTCATATCCTCGGACTTCTGGGCCGAGCACAGCATCAGTGACCTCCGCGAACGCACCGAATACTGGCTGGGCATGCAGGGCCGCCTTACCGAGCCGGTCTACAAACCGGCCGGAGAAGACCATTACCGTCCCGTCAGCTGGGACGAGGCCTTCCGGATTGTGGCGGACAAGCTCAACAGCCTCGAGTCCCCGCACGAGGCCGCCTTCTACACCAGCGGCCGCACCTCGAATGAGGCCGCTTTCCTGTACCAGCTCGTAGTCCGCGGTTTCGGCACCAACAACCTGCCGGACTGCTCCAACATGTGCCACGAATCCTCGGGGTGGGCCATGGGCCAGACCATTGGGATCGGCAAGGCCACCGTCACGTACGACGATTTCGGCAAGGCGGACCTCATCATTCTGATGGGACAGAACCCCGGCACCAACCATCCGCGCATGCTGACGGCCCTCGAAGGCTGCAAGCGCAACGGCGGCAGCATCGTTGCCGTCAACCCGCTGCCCGAAGCCGGCCTGCGGCGGTACAAGAACCCGCAGAAGGTCCGCGGCGTTGCCGGCAAGGGCACCGAGCTCGCCGACCAGTTCCTGCAGATCCGCCTCGGCGGCGACATGGCCCTGCTGCAGGCGATCTCCAAACGGGTTCTCGAAGCCGAGGAACGGAACCCGGGCACCGTTCTGGACCACGACTTCCTGGAAAAGCACTGCGAAGGCCTCGAAGACCTCAAGCAGCATCTGGCCCATTTGGATGACGCCACCGTAGTTGAAGCCACCGGGCTGCCCATCGAAGAGATAAATGAGCTGGCCGAACGGTACCTCAAGGCCGACAAGGTCATCATCACCTGGGCCATGGGCATTACGCAGCAGAAAAAAGCCGTGCCCACAATCAAGGAAATGATCAACCTGCTGCTGCTGCGCGGGAACATCGGGAAGCCGGGGGCCGGCGCCGCTCCGATCCGCGGGCACAGCAACGTCCAGGGCGACCGCACAATGGGCATCTGGGAGCAGATGCCGCCGGCCTTCCTGGACGCGCTCGGAAAGGAATTCAATTTCGATCCGCCGCGGGACCACGGCGCTGACGCCGTCGAAACCTTCTACCGGATGCAGGACGGACGCGTCAAAGTGTTCGTCGCCCTGGGCGGAAACCTCATCTCGGCAATCTCGGATACGCAGTTCGCTGAAAGCGCGATGCAGAAGACCGATATGACGGTCCAGATTTCCATCAAGCTCAACCGCTCCCATCTCATTACCGGGCAGGAGGCCCTGATTCTGCCGACGAAGGGCCGGACGGAGCTGGACGTCCAGGAAAGCGGGCCGCAGTTCGTGTCGGTGGAGGACACGGTGTGCGCCGTTCATCCCTCGCGCGGAAACCTGAAGCCTGTGTCCGACAACCTGCTCTCCGAACCCGCGATCGTGTCCCGGCTCGGCGCTTTGATCGTCGGGGACAGGATCGACGCCGACTGGGCGGGTTTTGAGAAAAACTACGACCTGATCCGGGAACATATCGGCCGGGTGGTTGAGGGGTGCGACAACTACAACGAGAGGATCCGGCACGAGGGAGGGTTTGTGCTGCCCAACGGACCGCGGGACTCGCGCACCTTCCACACGCCGACCGGCAAGGCCGTGCTGACGGTGAACGACTTGGAAGCCGTCGAACGCCCTGAAGGGACCCTCATCCTGCAGACGCTGCGCTCCCACGACCAGTGGAACACCACCATTTACGGACACAACGACCGGTACCGGGGCATCCGCGGCGGACGCCATGTGCTGTTCATGAATGCCGCCGATATTGAAGAGCTGGGCCTAAAGGACGGGCAGTACGTGGACATCCACGGCGTGCACCACGACAACGCAGTGCGGGTCCTGCGGAAATTCCGCGTTGTCTCCTACCCCACACCCAAAGGCTGCGTGGCGGCCTATTACCCTGAGGCGAACGTCCTGGTGCCCATGGACCATGTAGCCGAGGGCAGCAACACGCCCGTGTCGAAAACGGTGCTCGTGCGCGTGGAGCCCAACCTGGACCCTGCTGCGGAGCAGTCCGAGGATTTCAAGACCCGGACCCCTGCCTAGGACCGGCTGGCTAAAGCCCGGCGAAGCCTCGGCTGCACGGCCCTGCACGACCTCTGCATCATCCGAAAAATCCGACAGCTGCCCCGCCGGCCTCCGCCTGCGGGGCAGCTGTTTGCCTGCCTGCGGGGCGATGCCCCACCGCGATGCGAGCTACTGGGCGGAGTCCTTCCAGCCCGGCTGATCCGGTCCCTCCAGACCGGTGGCCGCCAGCTGGAAGGCCGTGTCGGCTGCGCTCTGGACCGCCTCGCCGGCGGCCTTCCGGCCGCTGGTCTTGGAGAGCCCGGCGGCGTACCCCACCACAAACGTGCTGATCAGGCCGGCATTGGCGCCCACAGATTTGGACGACTGTTCAGCCAGTTCCACGAGCATCTTGTGATCCACTTCCAAGTCCAAAATCTGCAGTGCCTGGGTCAGGCGCCTGCTCCAATCGCTCAGCGTGCGTTCTTCGGTGTCAGGGTTGGAACTCATGGCATCTCCTTCGGTGCGGACTGGTGCATCAAGAACTAGCACCGGCCGCTGCATTGCACAACGCCTGCACCTCCGCGCGTCGCTGACCGGATTTCCGAAGTTATCCCCAGACCGCGAATTCCGGCAGCGGGAAAACGCCCCCGGTGCAAGGATGTACGCAACGTGTCCAAAGGGCGAGGGGACCTCAATGGCCAGCGACTACGACAACCAGCTCATCGAGTCCGTCACCGTGCGCCGGCACCGGCTGCTCACTGCCCTGCTCTTCGGGGAAAACCCCGATGAGCGCCGCTGGATGGACAGCCTCCGCTTGTTCATCCTCAGCGTGGCAGCCGCCGCGGTCATCGCCTCCGTCTGCGTCGGATACTCCTTCGTCAGCAACCTTCTCGCTGAAAACCGTGCCAAACAGGAACAACAGGCACACCAGCCGTACTCCTGGACAGGGGCCTGAAAGCCATGGCGCATGCCTTCACCCGTGTCACTCTCGTCGGCTCCCGCAGGCACGTTGACCTGCTCCTGCCCTCCAACCAGCCCGTCGGCCTGCTCCTTCCGCAGGTGCTGAACCTGCTGGGCGACCCGCCGGCCGACGCGGTTGCGGCGAAGGTCCTGGTGGCGCCCGACGGCACCGAGCTCAACGCAGAAGCTTCCCTGGAGCAGGCCCGGGTCCTGGACGGGTCGTCCCTGCTGCTCTGCAACGCCTCGGAAGCTCCTCCGGCCGCCGTCGTCTACGACGTCAATGATCTGGTGGTCAGCGAAACGGGAGCGGTATCGGGCCGGTGGAACCACCGCTGGCGGGACCTCACGGCAGGCACCTTTACGGCAGCCGGAATTTGGGCCGGCGCGGAAATCCTGCTCGCCTCGCTGGCACCGGAATCAGCCTGGTGGATGCTGCTTGTGCTGTCCCTGCTCGGGCTGGCCGCAGGATCAGCGGCAAACCGTCCGCCGCGCCGCACCGCCGCCGGCTCCGCGTTGCTTGCGGCAGGCTGGCTCACCGGGCTGGGCGGAGTCCTCCACCTGTATGGCGGTGTTCAGGAACGCCTTCCATCTGCCGCACTGGCACTGGCCGGATTGTCCGTACTGACGCTCGCCTCGCTGGGGGCCGGCGCCGCCCGGCCCCGCGCCTGGTTCAGCGGTGCGGCCATACTGGCCCTGGGGGCCGGACTGTGGACTGCCGCCGGTGCCCTTGCCGGGGATTCCGTACGGACCGGAGCCCTCGCAGCCCTGGCGAGTGCACTGCTTCTGGGGCTGCTGCCCAAATTGGCCCTTGCCTCCTCCGGACTGGCCACCCTGGATGATCAACGGGCCAAGGGCGGTCCTATTGCCCGTACCGACGCCGTCGAAGCCGTGGCAGCAGCCCACAGCACCCTGACGCTGGGCACTGTCGTTATGGCGCTCTCCCTGGCTCCCGGCCTGTGGCTGCTCGGCACTGATACCAGCCGCCAGCACTGGACACTCCCCCTGCTGCTGGCCCTGACACTGGCCCTGTTCCTGCGGACCCGTTCCTTTCCGCTGGCGCCGCAGCGCGTTGCCCTGTACCTGGCTGCCGCCGTCGGGCTGGCAGCCGCCACGCTGGCTGCGCTGTGCTTCCTCCCGGACCAGGCCTGGGCTGTGGGTTTGGCCGTTCTGGGAACCGCCGCGGGTGCCGCCGTTGCGCTGACAACGACGTTCCCGGATCACACGCAGGCCCGTTTCCGTCTCCTGGCCAAGCGGGTGGAGTCCGCTGCGATCCTGGCGTCGGTGCCGTTGGCTGTGGGGCTCTTCGGTGTGTTCGGCCAGCTCCTGGGGAGCTTCTGATGCAGGGCACCAAGATGTCCCCGTCCCAGCCGGAACCGTACGGCGACCCGGTCCGCAGTTCGGTTGACGGCTTCGAATCCGCTGCCCAGCGGATGCGGAGGGTGCTGCGGACCCGGCCCGCGGAATCCGCCCTGCACCGGGTCCTCGCAGGCTCCGCGGATTTGTTCCGCGGCGATGACTATCCGCAGCGGTTGGCGGAAGCAGCCGCGGGAACCCAGCTGCCCGTCACGACGGGGCGCCGCATCGCCGTGGTGGGCACACGCGGCGGGGCAGGCAAGACCACCGTGTCAGCGTTGCTGGCACGCATCTACGCGGCCATGCGCACGGACACCGTTGCCGCCGTCGATCTGGCTCCCGGAGCCGGAACGCTGGGGCTGCGACTCGGAGTCCCCCACGCGCCGCCGCTGGAAACGGCAGCCGCCCGGCTGCGGACGGGTACTCCGGACTCGCTGCGCGGACTCGCCGCCCTCCTGACGGCCGCGGAGCCGGCAAACCTGCTCGTCACCGGCCGGCGCCGAACCTTGGAGCGCCCTGCAGACGGCGTCCCGCACCCTTCCGCCGGGACCTGGACTCCCGCAGGTCCGCTGGTCCCGCCAGCTTGGACTCCGGACGGCGCTGCTGCACCGCCGGGGCCCGGTGCAGCCGGTGAAGAGACCGCTCAGGACGTGCCCGACGGCGCCTCCCGGATGTCCCGGGTCATCTCCCGCTACTGCCCCATCACCCTTTTCGACTGCGGCCCGGGGCTCACGGACCCGGCGGTGCTGTGGGCGGTGGCGAACTCCCATTTGGCGGTCTTCGTAACACCGGCCAGCGTGGCCGGATTGGAAGACGCCCTCGAGTACTCCGAAGCCTGGCGGCACTCTCCCGGACTCTCCGGCGTGCCGCTGCTGGTGCTCGTGGCCCAACCCGCCGGCGGCGTGCTCAGGGCGTCGCGGGAAGCCGGACGCCTGCTCCGGGCCGGCGTGGAGACGGTCCATCTGGGTCACGACCGGCACCTGGCAGCAGGTGTCGAAGTCAATCCTTCCCTGCTCTCCCGCCGCACCCGGCTCGAGGCCGTGGCAGTGGCTTCCCGGGTTCTTTCCGCAGCCGCCCCCACCCCGGGAAGCCGGCGCCCCGGGGAGCAGCCAGCACGACGAAACGTGTACCCGTGAGCACAAAAATCCTGCACCGTCCCGCACGCACCACCGCCCCGGCGCGAACCATCGATGCATTCACCCTTGATGCCCCGCCGCCGATCGAAGGGGGCAAAAGCGGCCTGAACATGATGTCCCTGGTCCCCCTGCTCGGAGCGGGGGTCTCGATGACCGTCATGATGCTTTTTCGCGGGTCTCCGCTGGCAGCCGTGGGTGCCCTGATGATGATCGTCACGATCATCGCCTCGGTCATCATGATGCTGAGCCAGCGCGGCCGGCAGGGAAAGCAGCGCCGGGAACAGCGGGAAAACTATCTGGAGTATCTGGAACGCTCACGGGCCACCCTCCGGGCCGATGAGCTGGCGGCCCTTGCGATCGCGCGGGCCGCCAGTCCGCCCCCGGACGCCCTTTTTGACATCCTCCGCGACCCGCGCCGGATCTGGGAGCGGCGCCGCTCCAATGAAGACTTCCTGCACGTGCGGATCGGAACCGGTTCGCGCCGCAACCGTGACGTCAACATCATGAATGCCGGATCGGCGCTCGCCCAAACGGATACCTTCATGACCACCGAGCTGGAAATCCTCAAGCGGCGGTACGAATCCAGTCCGGAGCTGCCGCTCACCGTACCGCTGGACTGCGCCGGCAACGTTTCGGTGGTGGGCTCGCGCGGCTTCGTGACCTCGGTGGCCCGGCTCCTGCTCACCGAAGGCGCCGCGTTCCACTCGCCCGAAGACCTTCATCTGGCGCTGCTCCTGCCGGAGGAACGGCGGGACGAATGGGAATGGGCCACGTGGCTGCCGCACCTGGCGGATCAGAAAACCGCCCACGCAACGGGCCCGGTCCGGCGGCTCGCCCCCTCAGCCGGTGCGCTGGTTGACGTGCTCTCCGAGGACCTGCACAACCGCTCCTCCCTGGCCGCTGAATCCCGCAAGAACTTCCTGCGCGGCGGCGTCGGCACCTCGCTTCCACGGCTGCTGGTGGTCAGCGACTCGTACGGCATGCTTCCGGCGGAGCTGCAGCTGCCGGACCAGCAGGCCTCCGCTGCTTCCCTGGGCATCACAACGCTCTTCCTCGTCGCCGACCGGCAGCAGGAACCGGGCGAGGTGGCGGTGCGGATCAGCGAGGCACCCGGCGGGACCTTCATGCTGGAAAACTACCGCGAGGATCCGGTGAATCCCACCGTCGAACGCGGAACCCTGGACACGCTTCCGGTACCGCTGGCGGAGGCCCTCGCACGGGAGCTGGCACCGCTGCGCCTGTCCCCGGACTCGCTGGAACACGACACGTCCGAGAACGCCCAGGGCTTCCTGGAAATGCTGGGCCTGTCTGCCAATCTGGACGAGGCGGACATCCGGCGGCTGTGGAAGCCCCGCGGCGAGGTTGATTTCCTGCGGGTGCCCTTGGGGCCGGACGACCGCGGCCGCCCGGCGCTGCTGGATCTGAAGGAGTCGGCACAGTTCGGCCACGGACCGCACGGCCTGTGCGTGGGTGCCACCGGGTCAGGCAAATCCGAGATGCTGCGCAGCATGGTGGTGGGGCTGCTGGCCACCCATTCCCCCGAGGTCCTGGCCATGGTGCTGGTGGATTACAAGGGCGGCGCCACTTTCGCGCCGTTTGCCGGCGCGCCGCAGGTAGCCGGCGTCATCACCAACCTGTCCGACGACGTCAGCCTGATCGAGCGCGTCTATGCGAGCCTCGCAGGGGAAATTCAGCGGCGCCAGGAAGTCCTCAAGGCGGCCGGCAACCTCGCCAACATCACGGACTACCAGCTGCACCGGCAGGAGCTGAAGGCCAGCGGCCGGGAACTGGCGCCCCTGCCGCACCTGGTGGTGATCATCGACGAGTTCGGCGAACTGCTCACAGCCCGCCCGGATTTCATCGAGCTCTTCCTCTCCATCGGCCGCATCGGACGTTCCATCGGGGTTCACCTGCTGCTCTCCAGCCAGCGGATCGAAGGTGGAAAGCTGCGCGGCCTGGACGCCTACCTCAGCTACCGGATAGGACTGCGCACCCTCTCCGAAGCGGAATCCCGGACGGTTCTGGACACCCCCGATGCCTTTCATTTGCCGCCCGTTCCCGGGTTCGGCTACTTGAAGGTGGACACCACCACCTATACCCGGTTCAAGGCGGGGTATGTGTCCGGTCCGCTCGAGTCCGCACAGCAGGACGAGGGGCCTGCCGGAAAGGACGGCCAGCCGCCGGTCCTGCCGGTTCCGCGTTACGCGGCGTCCCTGGCGGCGCCGGCGGGTGACCAGGCCGGCAGGGGCGGTGCCGGTGGCGGCGGTGCCGCGGCTGCGCCGTCGTCGACGCCGTCCTCCAAACGCACCACGGGGCCTACCGTCCTCTCCGCGCTCATGAACACTCTGTCCGCGTTCCCGCGGGCTGTTGCCCCCATCTGGCTCCCTCCCCTGCCCCGCGGCATTTCGCTGGACCGGGCTGCCGGCGGATTCTCCGATGACAAGGGGCTGAGACTGGCCAGCGGCGGGTCGCTGCGGGTCCCGGTGGGCCTGCTGGATGACCCGGCCAAGCAGTGGCAGGGAATCTGGGAGCTGGATCTTGCCTCCAACGGCGGCAATGCGGCCATCGTCGGCGGGCCGCAGACCGGCAAGAGCACCGCCCTGCGCACCATTGTGGCCGCACTGTCGCTGACGCACAGCCCGGCCGAGGTGGGCATCTACGCCATTGACCTGCTCGGCAGCAGCCTGCTGCCGCTGGAAGGGCTGCCGCACGTGGGCGGCGTGGCGGTGCGCACCAACCGGGAAGTGGTTCGGCGGACCGTGGATGAACTCCTGGCCATGCTCGCCCACCGCGAGCATGTGTTCGAAAAATACCAGGTGGATTCGCTGCCGACCCTGCGCCGGCGGTGCCTGGCCGGGGAAATCCCCGAGCTGCCCAGCGCCGACATCGTGCTGGTCCTGGATGGATACGGACAGCTCAGCGATGAATTCGAGGACATTGAAAAGGCTGTTCACGGCCTGATCAGCCGCGGCGCCGGCTACGGCATCCATGTGATCGCCACCTGCTCGCGGATGAACGAGATCCGGATCTCCCAGCAAAGTTTCTTCGGCAACCGGATTGAGCTCCGGCTCGCCGATCCCGGCGAGTCCGCCCACGGCCGGAAGCTTGCGGAGGCGGTGAGCACGGACAGCCCCGGCCGGGCCCTGATGGACCGCAAACTGCAGGGGCACTTTGCGCTGCCGCGGCTGGACTCGGACCCCGACGGCGGATCCGCCACTGAAGGTCTGCGGGAACTGGTTACGGCAGTGGCGGCATCAACCCTGGAACGGGCGATGCAGGTCAGGGTTCTGCCCGCCGTTGTCTCCGCCGGCGCCGCGCCCACCCCCGAGGCTGAGGCCTCGGTTCCGCTGGGCCTGAGGGAGACCGACCTGGGAACGGAAATCCTGGACCTTCACGGCAGGGAACGGCATCTGCTGGTCATGGGCGACGACGGCGCCGGCAAGACCAACGTTATGCGCTCGGTGATCCGCCGGCTTTTGGATCAGCACCTTCCCGACGGAATTGTCTTCGCCGTCTTCGACCCGCGCCGCAGCCTCACCGGCGAAGTCCCGGCCGAGTCCCTGGGCGGCTACGCCACCAGTGCCGCACTGGCTGACCAGCTCGCCGCCGCCGTCGCCGGGGAACTGCAAAAACGCAGCACTGCGGCTCCGGAGGAGCTGGCCGGGCTGCCGCGCATCGTGCTCGTGATTGACGACTACGACGTCCTGACCGCCGGCGGATCATCGCCGCTGAGCCGGTTGACCCCGTTCCTGCCGCTGGCACCGGAAATTGGGCTGCATGCAGTCCTGTCCCGGAGAGTGCGCGGGGCCAGCCGGGGCATGTACGAGGCGTTCTTCACCTCGCTGCGCGATTCCGGCAGCGCCGCCCTGATTCTTTCCGGCGACCGTGCCGAGGGGACGCTGATTAACGGCATCAGAGCCCGAACGCTGCCGCCGGGGCGGGCTCAGCTGATCCAGCCGGGTAAACCGGTCCAGGTGCTCCAGCTGTTCCACAACGATGACGAGAGCCGTGTCCTGACCGGTGCGGGGTGACGCCGGCACCTGGCCGGGCCGGCAAAGCGCTCATGCCGGCCGGTGCGGGATGACGTAAGCCTATCCGGCGGCCGGGGGAAGCCAGCCGGGACCAGCTGCTCCGGACGCTCCGGACGCCCCGGACGCCCCGGACCCGCCGGCGGCACGGGCAGTGCCGGCTGCGCCGGGGAAGGGCAGCAACCCGCCGGTCGTCAGCGGGTTCCGCCCGGCCCGGACGTCTACGGAAAGCGTGTGCGCGGCCTTGTCATGCCATCCCTGGCGTTGACCGTTGGAATCCCAGATGTTGGAGATCACCACCACCAGCGGGCCGGCCACGGTTACCGCTGGCAGGATCAGCAGCATTCCGCGCAGGAAGGTTCCCAGCAGCCCCGGGGCGTGCCCGGCTTCGTCAGTAGTGCGAATACCCGCAGCCAAGTTGCCGGGGGTCTTGCCGGTGCGGGCTTCCCAGAGCCAGAGCCAGACGCCGTAGGCTGCAGCCGCCATGACGGCAACGGAGGTGAAAGCGAAACCGCGGTTCTCTCCGGCCGCCGGCCCCGGCACGCCGCCGAACACCAGCACCGCCGTCAGCAGGACGGGGGCAGCGTCAATGAGCTTGGCGCCAAGGCGTTGCCGGGCCGTAGCGTTCACCACGTGGGGATTGGCCGCCATGCCGTCGCTCCCTAGCGGCCCGGCAGAGCGGTGCCGGCCGGACCCGCAGGCACACCGGTCACGAGTCGGCGTTTCCCGGGGCAGGTTGGGGATCCGCTGCGCCGGGAAGGGCCGCGGCGGCCGGCACACTGTGTTCGAGGGAACCCTCGACGTCGACTACCAGGACGGTGATGTTGTCGCGGCCTCCGGAGCGCAGGGCTGCGTCCACCATGGACGCGCAGGCATCCTGGGGATTGGTGACGGAGGACAGGATCTGCTGCAGCTGCGCGTCGCTGACCTCTCCGGTCAGCCCGTCCGAGCACACCAGCAGGCGGTCGCCGGGCTCCACCGGAATCAGCCAGTAGTCGGCCTCGGTGTCGTTGCCCGTTCCCAGGGCCCGCGTCACTACGTGGCGGCGGGGATGGATCAGTGCTTCATCGGGCGTAATCTGGCCCATGTCCACCAGTTCCTGGACCTCGCTGTGGTCCACGGTGATCTGCTCCAGTCCCCCGCCGGTCAGGCGGTACGTCCGGGAGTCCCCCACGTTGAAGACCAGCCAGCACGGCCTGCCCGAGTCGTCGCGGACGAGGACGGCCCCGGTAAGGGTGGTCCCGGCGCGTCCCCCGGTCGCTTCCCTGATGCCGGCGTCGGCTTCACGGAGCAGCAGCTGAAGATCGGAGGCTCCGACGTCGGGCAGATGCTCGCCGATGAACGGCGCCTCGCCCAGCGTGCGGACGCAGATGCTGCTGGCCACTTCACCGGCTTCATGGCCTCCCATGCCGTCCGCGACGGCGAAGACGGGGTCCGCGGCAATCAGCGAATCCTCGTTCTGGTCCCGTCGCAGGCCGCGGTCGGAGGCGTACCCAAAGACTGCCCGGATGTCCAAGACCGGGGATGTCGTTTCGTCGGAGTTCATTCACGCCCTATCCGGAAGCTGCCCGCTGTGGTGGTCCACAGTAGTGACACATATTACGCATTTCTCCTGCTTACCCTAGCGGAATGCGCTGGGCCTCCGCCGAAGACAGGCTGGCAAGCCTCTGTGCCGCTGCCCTCGTCCGGCAGCGGGACAGAGGCGGTCAGTCGAGGATCAGGCCCGGACCGGTGCCACGGGCAAGGGTCACCGGGTGGATTTCACCGAATCCACGCACGTTGCGCGGCTGGTGCGGAATGAGCACAAACCTGTCGTTGTTCCGCAGTGCAGCGGCCGTTGAGGCGTCAGTCAGGACGGTGCCGGGTTCGGCGAGCGACGTCAGCCGCGAGGCCAGGTTCACGGTCGGTCCGTAAATGTCACCCAGCCGCGAGAGCACCCGCCCCCAGACCAGGGACACGCGTGCCGCCGGCAGCAGGTCATCTTCCGTAAACGCCTTGGCCAGCGCCAGTGAAATCTCCGCTCCGGCCTCGGGCGTCTCCGCGTTGAAGAGCACTTCGTCGCCAATGGTCTTGACCAGCCGGCCGCCGCCCACCGAAATGATCTCGGCGCACTTGTGCTCGAAGCGCTGGACCATATGGGCCAGGGTCTTCTCATTCATCTGGCGCGACAGGGAGGTGTAGGAGACCAGGTCGGCAAAGCCGACGGCGCGTGCCAGCGGCAGCGGATTGTCATCCGAGGCGGAGCCGTCATGGCTGGCCAGCCCGGCTTCGGCCCGCAGCGCCAGACGCTGCACCGCAGAGTTCATCTGCCGCTTCCAGGCGTAGACCAGCGTCTTTTCCAGGGGCTCGATCAGCGCCGGAAGGGCTGCCACCAGCGCCTTGCGGGCTTCGGCGTCGGGAATTCCGCGCTGGACCACCATCTCTTCCACCAGCGCTTCGACCTGCCAAACCACCATGCGGTCGGTCATCTGGCCGATGGAGCGCATGATCGAGATTGCCGCTTCCTCGGTGAGCTGCTCGTCGCGGACCAGTTCAATCACCGTGGTCAGGGCCTCCCGGTCCTGCTCGGTGAAGAACACGGCGTCGTCGTCGAGGTTGGGGAAGCCCATCGCCCGCCAGAGCTTGCGGGCCGAGAGCAGCGACACGCCCGCCTCGGCGGCTGCCTCGCGCCGCTTAAGCGTTCGCGGGCCGCCGATCAGCTGCGCTTCGAGCCTGCGCACGTCCTCCCGGTCGATTGCCGTCGAGGCTGCGCCTGAGGACGCTGCACCGGAAGTGCCCGCCTCGCCGGGCGACCGCCCGGCCTTGTCGGATCCGTTCCCGGACCCGTTGTCGGAGGACCCGCCGGCGGAGGGCCGGGCCCGAGGAGAAACGGCGGGCATGGACAGGGTCATGGGCTCAGGGTCCGCTACCGGTTCGGCGTCGCGGCCTTCCTCACTCATCTCCCCTCCCTTCGTAGTCGTAATCCCCATCTCCTTCCATATCTACACCATCAAACATGGCCGTCAGTGGCAGCTCCCCTATGGCGGCCAGCACTATGGCTTTGAACTTGTGGACCTCGGGAACGTGTTCGTAGTGGACCACCCGGTCATAGCCGACGTCCACCGCCAGCGTCCCGGAACGCTGCATCCGGTCCGTCACGGTCTGCCACGCCTCCAGCTGAAAGACCGAGGCCAGCGCCAGCTCGCGTTCCCTCCGGCGCAGCACGCCCTGGCGGTGAATGAGCCGGCGGTTCGTCACGATATACCGCGCAAAGGCCCAGCGCAGCACCGGCGGCAGGCTGAACCGGGCCAGCAGCACCGCGGCAACGGCGACGACGGAGGCCTGCAGGTACGCGTGCCAGTCGGCAACCTGCCCGGGCAGCGAGTCGCGGTCCAGATACCCGTAGACAAAACCGGCGGCGGCACACACGAGGACAGCCAGGACAACGGGCCACACCAGCTGGCGGGCGTGCGGGCGGCTGGCCACAATGATGCGCTCCCCCGGCGCCAGGTTCAGCCGGACGCTCACGCCTGCACGGCGCGCAGGTGCACCACGTCGCCGGCCACGACCGCATGCCGATCGCCGAGTTCGTCAACCAGGACCAGCGATCCGTAAGCATCCAGGGCGACGGCACGCCCGGTCAGCGTTTTTCCGCCGGGCAGTTCCGCCCGAACCTCCTGGCCCAGGGTGACCATCCGTGACGTAATTTTTTCCAGCAGCGACGTCCCGTCCGCCCACGCCGCCGAGGCGTCGCCGTCGACGGCGCAGAACTCCCGGTATTTACCGGTCAGTTCGCGCAGATAATCCTCGAGAAGAATGTTGCGGTCGGTGGTGGAGGCGTACTCCATCAGCAGCGAGGTGGCCGTGGGGACGGGCAGGTCCTCGTCGGTCAGCGAGACATTCATGCCTGCGCCGACGACGACGGCGGGAGGCGCGCCGCTGGAATCCATCACCAGCTGCGCCAGGACCCCGGCCAGCTTGCGCCCGTCCACCATGACGTCGTTGGGCCACTTCAAGCGGGCCTCAACGCCGGTGCGGCGGGCCACCGACTCGGACAGTGCCAGCGCAGCCAGCAGGGAAAGCCAGCCGTAGGACTGGGTGGGCAGCGGCCTTCCGGCGGCGTTCACCGGACGGAGCAGGACACTGACAAACAGCGACGAGCGCGGCGGGGCAATCCAGGTCCGGCCCAGCCGTCCCTTGCCGGCGGTCTGCATCTCTGCTGTCAGGACCGACAGGTCCGGCACGTCCGCGGGGCGGAGCCGCGCCTCGTCGGCGAGGTCCGTGTTGGTGGAGCCGGTTTCGGCCACGACATCCAGCCGGGGCAGGGGTCCCTGCGGCGCCACGAGCGCGGTCCGGAGACGCTCCTGGTCAAGCCCTGGTCTTTCCATGCTGGAGTAACGCAAATGCATGCTTCCGATCTTACGCGGGGTGCCGGACATTCCCGCCTGCCGGTCCCGGCCACCGGTGGGCGCGGCCCGGCACCGCCGTCTCCCGGCCGTGCCACGGCTGGAATTGTCAGCCGTGGCATCCGGCCGGCCCGGCGTCTCCTGGCCGGCCCGGCGTCTCCTGGCCGGCCGGGCCTTCCCCGGTCCTTAGAGAAAGAAGTCCTGCATGAGCTTGTCTTCGGGCGCGCCGAGGGAATAGGGGCGGAAGTCGGTGATGCCTTCTTCGCGGAGGACCTGCTCGTCCGTGTAGAAGTTGCCCGTGGCCTCGCGGCTGGAGCGGGTGAGGACGGCGTGCGCCGCGTCGGCCATGATGTCGGCGCTGCGCGAGGCGGCGGCCATGGTTTCGCCGCCGAGGTTGCGGATGGCGGCGGTGTCGATCGCGGTGACGGGCCAGAGCGAGTTCACCGCGACGCCGTCGTTCTTCAGTTCTTCCGCCAGGCCCAGCGTGGTCATTGACATGCCGTACTTGGCCATCGTGTAGGCCAGGTAGGAGCCTGCCCACTTCGGATCCAGATTCAGCGGCGGGGACAGCGTGAGGATGTGCGGGTTTTCCGAGCGGCGCAGGGCGTCGAGGGAGAACTTGGAGAGCATGAAGGTGCCGCGGACGTTGATGTCGGCCATCAGGTCGTAGCTCTTCATGGTGACGTCGTCAGTGTTCCGCAGGTCGATGGCGGAGGCGTTGTTGACGACGATGTCGATGCCCCCGAAGCGCTCCACCGTTTCGGCGACGGCGCGGGCGACGTCGTCGTCGTTCCGCACATCCCCGATGATCGGCAGGGCCTTGCCGCCGGCTGCCTCCAGCTGCTCGGCCGCGGTGTAGACCGTGCCCTGCAGCTTCGGGTGGGGCTCGGCGGTCTTGGCCATGATGGCGATGTTCGCGCCGTCGGCGGCTGCGCGCAGAGCGATGGCCAGACCGATGCCGCGGCTGCCGCCGGACATCAGGATGGTGCGGCCGGCAAGGGAACGGGTCTGGGCAACAGGAGTGAGAGAAGTCATGGGAACAGGCTAATACATGTCCGCCGCTTATGTTACTGACCAGTAACATCGTGTTTCGGCCGGGCTACGTCCGCACCAGATGCACGCCAAGCAGCACCGCAGCGGTGGTCAGTGCCAGCCGCAGCAGAAAGAAGGCCTGCGGATAACGGCGCGCGGCCCGAAGCCACAGGCCGGATTCGCCGGCGGGCCAGGACCGGGACTCGCAGCGGATCACGGTCAGCGTAAAAATGACCGCCCCGGCCACGCCGCACACCGAGGTCAGGGCACCCACCAGGTCGGCATTGCCAGCCAGGCCGCCCGCCAGCAGGACACCGGATGCCAGGCCGAGGGAGCTGCCGCGGCCGACGAAATCCAGATACCGGGCCATTCCGGGCAGGAAGGCCGCCACAAAACGCCGCGGAATTTCACGGCGCAGCAACCGGCCGGCGGAGGCACGCAGCATCTTCCGGGTTCCGGCGAGCTCTCCCACCGTGCCGGCAGCGGCGACAGCCGCCACGAGGGCGGAGGCCGCGTGGTCGGCGGCGTGCCGCTCGGCGGTCTCCAGTTCAGGCCGATTCAACAGCCGCAGCAGTGCCTGCTGCGAGGCGGCACGCTCCGCCGGCGAGGGGCGGGACCGCAGGGCTCGCCGGGTCCGGCGAAGATAGTCCGCGTCCCTCCGGCCGAGAGGGCGCGACGGCGCGTCCGGGCCTGACGGCGCACGGCCGGACTTCAGCGGCGGCGCGTCGGTCTCCAGCGGCGGCACGCTAGGGCCCGACGGCGCACTGCCGGACTTCAGCGGCGGCGTTCCGGTCTCCAGCGACGGCACGCCGCCGGAGCTGCCCCGTGACACACTGCCCCGTGACGCACTGCCGCGGGCCAGCACCGCCCGTAGCCCGAAAGCGGGGACCGGCCGCACCGGATCCAGCTCCTGCAGCCGCTCCTCAACCGCCTGCAGGTACGCGTCCTGGACGGAAGGCAGCCCGGCGTAGTCCCAGCAGGCACGCGCCAGGATCCAGACGCCGAAGCCGGCCGTGACCAGCGCAGCAGTTTGGACCACCAGCCAAAAGTCCGTATCAAACACGCGCAGAGACTCCTCACCGGAACAGGGACCCGCACCCGCTGCAGGCCGGAAGAATCCTTTCACGGCACCGTCACTGTTACGCGGGACTTCCTTCACACAGCCGACGGAACATCGCCCGCGAGCACGGGGAAAACACTGCTTGCAGGAGCCCGGAGAGGGAACTGCAGCGGCACCCTAAGGGGCGCCGGAAACGCCTGCCGAACCGGTACCGGCACCCTCGGCGGCCAAGAGCAGCAGCGCGAAATTGTAGGATCCCTACACCGGGACCCGGCGCGGGGCCTCACTAGACTGGACTAATTGCCGTGCGCTTTGTGCAATTCCTACTTAACGCGCTGTGACCGCCCCATCCACTCAGCACTCCGGAGACCAGATGAGCATCGACCAGGACCTTGATCTGCAGACAACAGCCGGCAAGATCGCTGAGTACCGCCGCCGCCAGGCGCAGGCTGAAATGCCCTCCGGCCAGGCAGCCGTCGATAAGCAGCATGCCCGCGGCAAGCACACCGCCCGCGAGCGCATCGAGATGCTGGTTGATGCCGGATCCTTCGTCGAGCTCGACGCCCTGGCGGTCCACCGCTCCACCGCCTTCGGCATGGAAAAAAAGAAGCCGCTGGGTGACGGCCTGGTCTCGGGCTACGCCACCGTGGACGGCCGCCCGATCGCCGTCTACAGCCAGGACTTCACCGTGTACGGCGGCTCGCTGAGCCAGGTCAACGGCGAAAAGATCGTCAAGGTCCAGGAACACGCCCTGCGCAACGGCTGCCCCGTCGTCGGCATCCTCGACGGCGGCGGCGCCCGCATCCAGGAGGGCGTGGCCTCGCTGGCCATGTTCGCCGACATCTTCCGCAACAACGTCCATGCCTCCGGCGTCGTCCCCCAGATTTCGCTGATCATGGGCCCGTCCGCCGGCGGCGCCGCCTACTCCCCCGCGCTCACCGACTATGTGGTCATGGTGGACAAAACCAGCCACATGTTCATCACCGGACCCGACGTCATCAAGACCGTGACCGGCGAGGACGTGGACATGGAAACCCTCGGCGGCGCGCGGCAGCACAACGCCAACACCGGCACCTCCACGTATCTGGCTTCCGACGAAGAGGACGCCATCGAGTTTGTCCGCGAGCTGCTGGACTTCCTGCCCTCAAACAACCTCGCCGAAGCGCCGCTGGCCGCCTTCTCACAGGACATGGAACTGAACGACGGCGACCTCGCCCTCGATGAGCTGATTCCGGACTCCGCTAACCAGCCGTACGACATGCGCACGGTGATCGAGCAGGTGCTCGACGACGGCCACTTCCTCGAGATGCAGTCCCTCTACGCGCCGAACGTCATGATCGGCTACGGCCGCGTTGAGGGCCACACCGTGGGCGTCGTCGCCAACCAGCCGATGCAGTTCGCCGGCACCCTGGACATTGCCGCCTCCGAAAAGGCAGCCCGCTTTGTCCGCAACTGCGACGCCTTCAACGTCCCCATCCTGACCTTCGTGGATGTTCCGGGCTTCCTGCCGGGCACGGACCAGGAGTTCAACGGCATCATCCGGCGCGGCGCGAAGCTGCTTTACGCGTACGCTGAGGCCACCGTTCCCAAGCTCACCGTCATCACCCGCAAGGCGTACGGCGGCGCCTACATCGTGATGGGCTCCAAGAAGCTCGGCGCGGACCTGAACCTGGCCTGGCCCACCGCGCAGATCGGGGTCATGGGAGCCCAGGGCGCGGTGAACATCCTCTACCGCGGCCAGCTCAAGGCAGCGGCCGACGCCGGTGAAAGCGTTGAGCAGGCACGCGCGGACTACATCGCTCAGTACGAGGAAGAGCTGCTCAACCCCTACCAGGCCGCCGAGCTCGGCTACGTGGACGCCGTCGTCGCCCCCTCGGAAACCCGGCTGCAGCTGATCCGCGGGCTGCGGGCGCTGCGTGACAAGCGTGCCGCCCTGCCCGCCAAGAAGCACGGGAACATCCCGCTGTGACGGCCTGGGAACTGCCGGATCCCTGGGACCGGGCGCCGGAACCGGCCGCGCCCCAGCCGCCGCTGTTCTCCGTCCTGGGCGGCAATCCGTCGGCCGAGGAGCTCGCGGCGCTCACCGCCGTCGTCATGGGCCTGAGCACCGACGGCGACGCCCCGCGCACCACGCCCGAGTCCGCGCGCCGGATCTGGAACCGGCGGCGGATGCTGAGCCTGGCACCCAAGCCCGGACCCGGTTCCTGGCGGCGCAGCTTCCGCTGAGCCGGCCCGGGCCTCCGCCGGCCCGCGGCGGCGGCGCACGTTACGCCTGCCCGCTGGAAAAAATTGGTGAACGCAAAGTTGGCGTTAGGCTTCACCTGTGACCCAACAGACTCCTTCATCAGATCCCCTGTCCTTCTCCGGCGCGCAGTACCGCCAGCCGACCGCCATCGACGCCGTTGCCGATGCCTTCACCGAGACTCTGCTGCAGCTGGATCCGTCCCTCGCCACATCCCTGGGCATCCCCGGGCATGAAACCGAGTACGCCGACTACTCCCCCGCGGGCCTGGAATCCGGCGCCGAAGCCATCCGGGAGACGCTGGAACGCCTCGACGGCCTGCAGCCGTCCGACGACGTCGACCGCGTCACCCTCGATGCCATGCACGAGCGCCTGGGCCTTGAACTGGAAATCCACGAATCCGGCTGGAACCTGTCGAACCTGAACAACATTGCCTCGCCGGCGCAGGAAATCCGCTCGATCTTTGACCTGATGCCCACCGCCACGGTGGAGGACTGGCAGAACATCTGCGGCCGGCTGCAGAACGTCGCCGACGCCGTCTCCGGCTACATGACCTCGCTGCGGGGCGGCAAGGAGCGCGGGCTGCTGCCCGCCAGCCGCCAGGTGCAGATTGTCATGGAGCAGACCGCCAAGTACGCCGAAGACGGCGGCTTCTTTGACGACTATGCCTCCAACGCCGCACTGCCCGACGGCGGATCCCTCCCGGAGGGCCTCATGGCCGAGCTGCGGGCCGGCGCCGACTCCGCCCGCGCCGCCTACCGCGGACTGGCGTCCTTCCTGGAAACCGAGCTGCTTCCCGTCGCACCCGAAAAGGATGCCGTGGGCCGGGAGCGCTACGCCCTGATGTCCCGCCGCTTCCTCGGATCCGCCGTGGACCTGGAGGAGACCTACCAGTGGGGCGTGGAGGAACTGGACCGCATCATCGCCGAGCAGGAGGCTGTTGCCGAGCAGATCAAGCCCGGTGCGACGGTTGAGGAGGCCATGCGCCTGCTGGACGAGGATCCGGAACGCCAGCTGCACGGCACCGCCGAGCTGCAGGCCTGGATGCAGGGCCTGGCGGACCGCGCCGTCGCCGACCTGGCCGGAACCCACTTTGAGATCAACGGGCCGATGCGGCAGATCGAGTGCATGATTGCCCCCACGCAGGAAGGCGGCATCTACTACACCGGCCCCAGCGACGACTTCTCCCGCCCGGGCCGCATGTGGTGGTCCGTTCCCGCCGGCGAGGACACCTTCACCACGTGGAAGGAAACCACCACCGTCTACCACGAGGGCGTTCCGGGCCACCACCTGCAGATCGCGACGGCGACGGCAGCCCGCGGGCTGCTGAACAACTGGCGCCGCAACATCTGCTGGGTTTCCGGCCACGGCGAGGGCTGGGCCCTGTACGCCGAGCGGCTGATGGACGAGCTGGGCTACCTCAGCGATCCCGGCGACAAGATGGGCATGCTCGACGCCCAGCGCATGCGGGCCGCCCGCGTGGTCTTCGACATCGGGGTCCACCTGGAACTGGACGTCCCCGAGCGCTGGGGCTCCGGCACTTGGACCGCCGAAAAGGGCTACGAATTCCTGCGGCAGAACATCGCCATCTCCGAGGGCCAGCTGAACTTCGAGTTCACCCGCTACCTGGGCTGGCCCGGGCAGGCGCCGGCGTACAAGCTGGGCCAGCGCCTCTGGGAGCAGATCCGGGACGAGGTCCGCAGCCGCGAGGGAGCGGACTTCGACCAGAAGGACTTCCACACCCGCGCCCTGGCCCTGGGCTCCGTCGGGCTGGACACCCTGCGGCGGGCGCTGCTCGGCGAGTAACAACGCCCGCCCGGAGCGACATTGCTCACAGGCATGCCGGGAATAACTCCCGGAATGCGGCGTAGTCCGCCACATTCCGGGGGTTTTGCCTTTATCCGGCGCGGAACGGGAAACGGCTGCGGCGTAACATTTCGCAATGGGCAATCTTGTCTGGTAATGATCCGCGGCTACTATTTTCAGCGTGACCACACAGACTTCCTCCCCCAAGACTTCCGCCGGCCGCAGGCTGCCCCGGTGGGCCACCGCCTTCGGACCGCAGATCATTGCCGCCCTCGTGGCGGGCCTGCTGCTGGGCCTATTGGCCAAGAGCATGGGCACCGTCGGCGACGGCGAGCCCAACTGGCTGACCACCACACTGGACACCATCGGCACGAGCTACGTCTCGCTGCTGAAGGCCGCCGTCGTACCCCTGATCTTCACCGCCGTCGTGAGCTCCATTGCCAACCTGCGCGCCGTCTCCAACGCCGCACGGCTGGCGTGGCAGACCCTGCTCTGGTTCGCCATCACGGCGCTGATCAGTGTGGTCATCGGCATCCTGCTCGGCGTCATTCTGCAGCCGGGCAACACCTCAAACGTTCCTGAGAAGGAGTTCACCGGCAGCCAGGGCAGCTGGGTCGGATTCCTCACCGGCCTGGTGCCGGGGAACTTCCTGGGCCTGGGCGCCAGCTCCAAGGTTGCGGAGAGCGGTGACGTCAGCACCAGCATCAGCTTCAATGTGCTGCAGATCCTCGTCATTGCCATCGCCGTCGGCATTGCCGCCCTGAAGGTGGGCAAGCCCGCTGAACCGTTCCTGGCCCTGAATGCGTCGGCTCTGGCCGTGATCCAGAAGGTTCTGTGGTGGATCATCCGCCTCGCCCCGGTCGGCACCATCGGCCTGATCGGCACCGCGGTGGCCACCTACGGCTGGGACACCATCGGGTCGCTGGGCATGTTTGCCGTGACCATCTACATCGGTCTGTTCCTGGTCCTGTTTGTTGTCTACCCGGTACTGATCAAGGCACACGGCCTGTCCGTCCGCCAGTGGTTCTCCGGCGCCTGGCCCGCCATCCAGCTGGCCTTCGTCTCCCGCTCCTCGGTGGGAACGCTGCCGCTGACCCAGCGGGTCACCGAGCGCAACCTCGGCGTCTCCCGCGCCTACGCCTCCTTCGCTGTTCCGCTGGGCGCCACCACTAAGATGGACGGCTGCGCCTCGATCTACCCGGCGGTCTCCGCGATCTTCGTGGCGCAGTTCTTCGGCATCGATCTGGGCTTCACCGAGTACCTGCTGATCGCCCTGGTTTCGGTGCTGGGTTCGGCCGCAACCGCAGGAACCACCGGCGCCGTCGTCATGCTGACCCTGACGCTCTCCACCCTGGGCCTGCCGCTGGCCGGCGTGGGTCTGCTGCTCGCCATCGACCCGATCCTGGACATGGGCCGCACCGCGGTCAACGTGGCCGGACAGACCGTGGTCCCGGCGATCGTCGCCAAGCGCAACGGCCTGCTGGACCTGGACATGTACAACGCCAAGCGCAACGGCGATCCGTTCGCCGACGACTCCACCGAGGTTGAGGCCCCGGAGCTAGTTCCGGCCGGTGCTTCGGCTGGTGCTGCTGCCGGTGCTGCCACTGACGGAACGACCACCGCCACTGCGGACGGAACGTCGGCTGCAGGACTCAACCTGCCCGGAGCGGGCGGTGGCGCGTGCGCAACCAGCCCGGCGCCGTCGTCGTCCGACAAGCGCTGACCGCTTCCACTGCATCACCTGCGAAGGCCGCTCCGGATATCCGGGGCGGCCTTCCGCGTCTCCGCCCTTGCCGTTAGGCCCTCACGGCGCCGGCGTTTCCGTTCCGGCCTTCCCGCCGGCGCCGGCCTTCCCGTTCCGGCCTTCCCCCGGCGCCGGCCTTCCCGTTCCGGCCCGCCCATTCCGGCCCACAGCCCGGCGCCGGCCATCCCGTTCCGGTCCTCCCATTCCGGCCGCACTCCGCCTGCGGACTAGGCTGGAGGGGTGACTGACCTGAACCTGATCCTTGCTTCCGCCTCCCCCGCCCGCACCAAGCTTCTGACCAACGCGGGAATTGCCCACTCCGTGCTCGTGTCCGACGTCGACGAGGACGCCGTGACCGCCCGCTACGGCCTGACTGACCCGCACGACACCGCCCTGCTGCTGGCCCGGGCCAAGGCCGAAGCCGTTGCTGCGCTGCCCGAGGCTGACGGTTCGCTCGTCGTCGGCTGCGACTCGGTCTTTGAGTTCCAGGGCGAAGCGCACGGCAAGCCCTGGGAGGCCGACGTCGCGCGTGAGCGGATCCGCCGGATGAGCGGCAACGTGGGAGTGCTGCACACCGGGCACTGGCTCGTGGATTGCCGCGACACCGACGAGGACGGCTCCGGCGCGACCCTCGGCGGTGTGAGTTCCGCGTCCGTCCACTTCGCGAAGCTGACCGACGAGGAAATCGACGCCTACGTCGCCACCGGTGAGCCGCTGCAGGTGGCCGGCTCCTTCACGATCGATTCCCTGGGCGGCGCCTTCATTGAAAAGGTCGACGGCGATCCGCACGCCGTGGTCGGGCTGTCCGTGTCGATGCTCCGCGAGCTCCTCGCCAGTGCCGGCGTGAAGATCACGGACCTCTGGGACCTGTAGCTCCCCCTGTGGCACAGCGGCGTTCCCGGACCCGCCGCCGTCGTCGTCGGTAGTACAGATAACGGGCCTATCCCGACCGCCGCCGTCGTCGGTAGTACAGATAACGGGCCTATCCCGACCGGCACCGTCGTCGGTAGTACAGATAACGGGCCTATCCCGACTCGGGAAGCCCGTTATCTGTACTACGGATGAGCATGAGCTGCCGCCGTTATGGTCGTTATGAACGACCCCACCCTGCCAGCGCCAGACCACGGCGTACCTTTGCCTGGACACTGCGTCGACCCTGAGCGAGATCCGTTTTGCTGATTTTCACCTGCGTCCAGCCGAGCTCGGCCGTCTTCAGGTCCCGGTAATGGTCGCGTGCCTGCTGTTCCGGGGTGAGGTGGTGAGCGCCGTCGTACTCCAGGCAGGTCCGGAATTCCCCGCATCCGAGGTCCGACCATATCCGTGCCTCCCCCGTGTCATCGCACAGGGGCACGTTCGGTATGAACTCGGGCAACTCCGGATCGGCCGACAGCATCAGCCGCAGCACCGTCTCGGGCGGCGAGTCCACGCCTACGCGAACGCGGTCCAAAGCAGAGCGGCACTTCCTGATATGGGCGACGCGATCCTTGCCGGCAAGGTATCTCTTCAGTTCTTCCAAGGGGACGAGCGCCATGCGTGGCGGACCAAAGCTGCGCCGGTGGGCGCTCACGATCTGGTCTCCCATCACAATGAGTTCCTCCTGCGACAGCATGCCGGCAAGGTCCAACCAGGTTCGGGCTATTCCGGTCACAGGCAGGCCCCGCAGCACACTCTGCTCCCGAGGGGCCAGGTCAAGGCGATGACCCACCACATTGCGCCTTCGCGGCATTCCTTGTCCCGGCCGACGGCTCAGATGCAGCACCGGCTCGTCCGCGAACCGCCGAGGCAGCGCCAGCCCGTGCAGCCGCGCCGCTGTGACATGGCTGATGACTGCACCCGGCACCAGCTCAAGGTACGGTCTGCAGCTGTCTGCGAGATCCCGGAGTTCACCGCGGGGGACCCGGATGGAGCGGCTGGGAACGCGGAGATCGGAAGCACGAAGCCGCTCGATCCCCACCCCCAGCGCTTTCGCTTCGACCAGGGTAAAGGGCTGTCCGCGCAGAGCATCAGGGAGGGGCCGTGGCAGTCTCATGCTTCCATAAATCATTCGCCATCGGGCTTTCGGCACATTGGCGGGTCCTACTGGGCATAACCGGCCGCCGCCATCCCGCTGTGCAGGAATAGTGCGCCGCCGGGAGGCCCGAACCCCGCCGGCACAGACCGTCACGAAGCACGCCTGCGTTGTAGGGTCCCCACAATGAAACGCCCCGTCCCACGCACAAACAGCACGCATTATGGCCGGAGACCACAAAATCGCGCTAGGCTCCGAACAGATCAAAAGGAGCCAGTGCATTCAATGAGCCAGTTCAACCCCGCGCCCGCCGGCGACCCGCAGCACACGCAGCAGTCCCGTTCCATCACCAAAGTCCTGATCGCCAACCGCGGCGAAATCGCAGTCCGTGTCATCCGGGCAGCGCGCGACGAGGGCCTGGCCTCGGTTGCCGTCTACGCCGATCCGGACCGCGACGCCCTGCATGTCCGCCTCGCCGACGAGGCGTACTCCCTGCAAGGCAGCACGGCGGCGGAGTCCTACCTGGATATGGGCAAGATCCTCGACGCCGCCCGCAAGTCCGGCGCCGATGCCATCCATCCCGGCTACGGCTTCCTCTCCGAGAACGCCGAGTTTGCCCAGCGCGTCATTGACGCGGGCCTGGTCTGGATCGGCCCCTCCCCGCACGCGATTTCCCAGCTCGGCGACAAGGTGCAGGCCCGCCACATCGCGGCCAAGGTCGGCGCACCCCTCGTTCCCGGCACCGCCGACCCGGTCAAGAACGCGCAGGAAGTCCTGGACTTCGCCGATGCGCACGGCCTTCCCCTGGCCATCAAGGCAGCCTTCGGCGGCGGCGGCCGCGGCATCAAGGTTGCCCGCACCCGCTCGGAAATCCCGGAAATGTTCGAGTCCGCCGTCCGCGAGGCCACAGCCGCCTTCGGCCGCGGAGAATGCTTCATCGAACGCTTCCTGGACGCCCCGCGCCACGTCGAGACCCAGTGCCTGGCAGATGCGCACGGCAACGTCGTCGTCGTCTCCACCCGTGACTGCTCGCTGCAGCGCCGCAACCAGAAGCTTGTGGAGGAGGCTCCGGCCCCGTTCCTCACGGACGAGCAGAACGAGCGCCTCTACACCGCCTCCAAGGCCATCCTGCGCGAGGCCGGCTACCAGGGCGCAGGCACCTGCGAGTTCCTGGTCGGCACCGACGGCACCATTTCCTTCCTCGAGGTCAACACGCGCCTGCAAGTGGAGCATCCCGTGTCCGAGGAAGTCACCGGCCTGGACCTCGTCCGCGAGCAGTTCCGGCTGGCCCGCGGCGAAGAGCTCGGCTACGGCGATCCCGAGGTCCGCGGCCACTCGTTCGAGTTCCGCATCAACGGCGAGGATCCGGGCCGCAGCTTCATGCCCGCTCCGGGAACCGTGGAGACCTTCAAGCTGCCCTCCGGCCCCGGCGTGCGCGTCGATTCCGGCATCGAGGCCGGTGAGACCGTCGGCGGCAACTTCGATTCGATGCTCGCCAAGCTGATCGTCACCGGCGCCACGCGTGAGCAGGCCCTGCAGCGCGCCCGCCGCGCCCTGGCCGAAATGGAAATCACGGGCATGCCCACGGTGCTGCCGTTCCATTCCGCGGTCGTCGCGCATCCCGATTTTGCCCCCGCGGCCGGTCCCTTCACGGTCCACACCCGCTGGATTGAAACGCAGTTCATCAACGATCTCCCGGCGTGGTCGGGCGACCTGACTTCACGGCACGACGACGACGGCGGCCGCCAGCGCGTCACGGTTGAGGTGGGCGGCAAGCGGCTCGACGTCGTGCTGCCGGCCGGTCTGGGCGGTGCCGGCAACGGGACCAACGGGTCAGCCGGCCGCGGCGGAGCCACCGGGAAGGCCCGCAAGTCCTCCCGCACCCGCGGCGGCGCCAACCCCGCAGCCACCGGTGACGACCTGACATCCCCGATGCAGGGCACCATCGTCAAGGTGGCCGTGCAGGAGGGTGCGCAGGTCGCCGAGGGCGATCTCGTCGTCGTACTGGAAGCCATGAAGATGGAGCAGCCGCTCACCGCGCACAAGTCCGGCACCGTCTCCGGGCTCAGCGCACTGCCCGGCGCAACGGTTTCCGCCGGCGCCGTCATCGCCTCGATCCTGGACTAGCTCCCGGCGCAGGCGGAGGCGGAGGCGCCAAACGCACCGGTAGAACCCCGCGGACGCGAAAGCGGCCCGGCCCCGAGATCCGGGGCCGGGCCGCTTTGGCGTTGCGGGACGTTAGTTCGTCGAGTGGTTCGCGTAGTCGACGTCCTTGGTGTCCTTGGTGACGAACAGCGCGATCAGCGTCAGCACCGCCATCGAGGACAGGTAGACGCCCACCAGCCACGGGCTTCCGTCGGCCGCCTGCCACAGGGCCACGGCGATGAACGGAGCCACGGCAGCGCCCAGGATCGAGGAGAAGTTGTAGGCAATGGCCGAGCCGGTGTACCGCACGTTGGTCGGGAACAGTTCCGGCAGCATGGCGCCCATCGGCCCGAAGGTCAGGCCCATCAGCGTGAAGCCGATGATCAGCAGGGCCATGACGCCCACGGTTCCGCCGTCGAACAGCGGCGAGAAGGTGAAGCCGAAGAGGAAGATGCCGGCGGTCACGACCAGCAGTGTCTTGCGGCGGCCGAACTTCTCGGCCAGCGGACCGGAGACGAGCGTGAAGATTCCGAAGAACACCACGCCGATGATCAGCATGATCAGGAAGTCATTGCGGGCGTAGCCCAGACCTGCGGCGAAGGTTTCCGGATCGAAGGTCTTGCCTGCCTTTTCGGCGGCCGCGCGTGCGGCTTCCTCGCTCTTGGCGGCGGTGCCGTAGGAGAGCGTGAAGGTGGTCATCAGGTAGAACAGCACGTAGGTGGCCAGCATGATGAACGTACCGGCAATCATCTGGCGCCAGCTGTACTTGAACGCACGGCTCAGCGGCAGTTTGCTGACTTCACCGGAATCGACAACCTTCTGGAAGGCCGGGGTCTCCACCAGCTTCAGCCGCACGTACAGGCCGATGATCACCATGACGGCGCTGGCCAGGAACGGAATGCGCCAGCCCCACGAGTCGAACTGGTCGGCGTCCAGCTGGAAGCTGAGCAGCAGGAACAGGCCGTTGGCCAGGATGAATCCGATCGGTGCGCCCAGCTGCGGGAACGTTCCCCAGACGGCGCGTTTGTTCGCCGGAGCGTTCTCCGTGGCCAGCAGCGCCGCGCCGGACCATTCCCCGCCGAGGGCCAGGCCCTGGGCGAACCGCAGGACCACCAGCATCGCCGGGGCCAGAACCGTCCAGCCGTCGACGGCGGTGGGCAGGCAGCCGATCAGGAAGGTCGCGATACCCATGGTCAGCAGTGACGCCACCAGGGTCCCCTTGCGGCCAACCTTGTCCCCGAAGTGCCCAAAGACGATCGAGCCGAGCGGGCGGGCAATGAACGCCACGCCGAACACGGCGAAGGAACTCAGCAGCGCCGTGACACCTTCGGCGTTCGGGAAGAACAGCCGCGGGAACACGAGGACGGCCGCGGTGGCGTAGACGTAGAAGTCGTAGAACTCGATGGACGTTCCGACGAGGCTGGCGATGATCACCCGGCCTTTGGAATTGGCCTTGGCCGGCGCCGATGCCGGCTCCGCGGAGGGATTCTTAGTAGACATTTGGGGTCTTTCGGAAGGTGGGAGTGACGTTCTCGACAATGTTAGGACTGCCGTTCCACCATCCGGACATGCTGTCCAGCATGTGGACACCTGTCTCACTTCCGCGCGCTCAGCGGCCGACGACGCCGGGGCGGGTCGGGTGCCTTTCCTCCTTCCGGGCGGGGGTGCCGCGCCGGGTACGCCGATTCGAGGCACGTCGTTCAGCGAGGCGTTCGTTCAGGTCCCGTCCGTCCTCCCGGGCGCCTTTCGTCAGGTCCCGTTCGTTCTCCCGGGTTCCATTCGTCCGGTCCCGTTCGTCCGTAGTACAGATAAGGGGCTTCCCACCCCGGAATAGCCCCGTTATGTGTACTCTCGACGCGCAGCGGATGGACCGGAGGCCGGAATAGCCCCGTTATCTGTACTCTCGACGCGCAGCGGATGGACCGGAGGCCCGAATAACCCCGTTATCTGTACTCTCGACGCACGCAGACGGGCACAGCCGCGCACAGCCGTCCGAAAAGGGCACAAAAAAGCCCGCACCCGAACGGAACGCGGCCTGACGCGGCCGTTCCGCCCGGATGCGGGCCGGATAACTTCGAGAAACCTACATGTGCACGTGCAGGCGGCGGGCAGCTTCGGAAATGGACCCGGTCAGCGACGGGTACACCGTGAAGGTGTTGGCCAGGTCGTCAACGTGCAGCTTCTGCGTCACGGCGATGGCGATCGGGAAGATCAGCTCCGACGCACGCGGCCCCACCACAACGCCGCCGATCACGGTGCCGGAGCCCTTGCGCGAAATGATCTTCACGAAGCCCTCCTTGACCTCCATCATCTTGGCGCGTGCGTTCGTGTGCAGCGAGAGCTTGATGACGTCGCCCTGGTAGCGTCCGTCGGCGATGTCCTGCTCGGACACGCCCACGGAGGCGATCTCGGGCGAGGTGAAGATGTTCGAGGCGACGTTCTTCAGCTTCAGCGGCTTCACGCCGTCGCCCATCAGGTGCGCAATGGCGATCCGGCCCTGCATTGCGGCGACCGAGGCCAGGTTGAACACCCCGGTGCAGTCGCCGGCGGCGTACACGTTGGAGGCGGTGGTGCGGGAAACGCCGTCGACCTTGATCTGCCCGCGCTCGTCCAGCGCCACGCCGGCCTCTTCCAGCCCGATGCCGGCGGTGTTGGGAATCGCGCCCACGGCCACCAGGCAGTGGCTGCCCTCCACCACGCGGCCGTCTTCGAGCGTGACCACCACGCCGTCGCCGGTGTTCTTCACGGTTTCGGCGCGGGAGCGGTTCAGCACGGTCATGCCGCGGGCCTGGAACACGTCCTCCAGCACGACGGCGGCATCCGCATCCTCGCCGGGGAGCACGCGGTCGCGGCTGGAGATCAGCGTGACCTTGGTGCCCAGGCCGTTGTAGGCGGAGGCGAATTCGGCGCCGGTGACACCGGATCCGATAACGATCAGGTGCTCGGGAACCTCGGTCAGGTTGTAAATCTGCTTCCAGGTGAAGATCCGTTCGCCGTCGGGCATCGACGTTTCGAGCTCGCGCGGCCGGGCTCCCACCGAAATCAGCAGCGCCTCGGCTTCGACGGTTTCGGTGCCGTTTTCCGTGACAACCTCAATGGTCTTGTTATCCAGCAGCCGGCCCTCGCCGATCTTGACCTTCACGCCCACCCGCTCCAGCGTGCGGCGGATGTCGTTGGACTGCTCCTTGGCCAGGGCCAGGAGGCGGTTGTTGACCATCTTCAAATCGGCGACCGCGGGCTGGCCGTTGTCGCGGAAATCAACGCCCAGCGAAGAGGCGGAAGCGAAGCGCGTCATCACGTCCGCGGTGGCGATCAGGGTCTTGGAGGGAACGACGTCGGTCAGCACGGCTGATCCGCCCAGCCCGTCGCGCTCCACTACGGTGACATCGGCGCCAAGGGAGGCCGCCACCATCGCGGCTTCGTATCCGCCGGGGCCGCCGCCGAGGATAGCAATTTTTCGGGCAGTAAAATCAAGTTGGGTCGTCACAGTTGTCCATTCTGTCCCATCCCCGCCCGGCGCTCAAACGCCGGGACAAACCCGGGACCAAAGGGATGCGGGCGCCGGGAGCCGGGGTGCTCCTGCAGAGCCGGCGATCTCGCGGTAGGTTTGATCAGTGAGCAACGATCCCTTTGAACTAGCCCAGCAGGCCGCCAAGTACATTGCCGAGAAAACCGGCGTGCCTAACCACGACATCGCCCTCGTCCTCGGCAGCGGCTGGGGTGAGGCCGCCGACCTGATCGGCGAGACCACAGCCACCCTGAATGCTAGCGAGATTCCGGGCTTCTCCGCTCCGGCCGTGCAGGGCCACGTGGGCACCATCCGCTCCGTACTGACGCCGTCGGGCAAGCGCGCCCTGGTCCTGGGCGCCCGCACCCACTACTACGAAGGCAAGGGCGTACGCGCCGTCGTGCACGGCGTGCGCACCGCCGCAGCTGCCGGCGCCAAGGTCATGGTCCTGACCAACGGCTGCGGCGGGCTGAACCCGGACTGGAAGCCCGGCACCCCGGTGCTGATCAGCGACCACCTCAACCTGACGGCCACGTCCCCGCTTGAAGGCGCCACCTTCGTGGACCTGACCGATCTGTACTCCTCCCGCCTGCGCGATCTCGCCCGCACCGTGGATCCGACCCTGGACGAAGGCGTGTACGCCCAGTTCACCGGCCCGCATTACGAGACTCCGGCCGAAGTCCGCTACGCCAAGACCATCGGAGCAGATCTGGTGGGCATGTCCACCGCACTGGAGGCCATCGCCGCCCGGCACGCCGGCATGGAGGTCTTCGGCATTTCGCTGGTCACCAACCTCGCCGCGGGCATCAGCCCCGAGCCGCTCAGCCACGCCGAGGTCCTGGAATCCGGCGCTGCAGCAGGACCGCGGATTTCCCGCCTGCTCGCTGACATCATCGGCAAGCTCTAGCAAGCTGCCGCTCCCCTCGTCCCCGATCCGTAGGTACACCCCATGACGTTGAATCCCACTGAGCTTGATGAGCTCGTGACCGCTGCCCAGACCTGGGCCGACGAAGATCCCGATCCGGCCACTGCGGCCGAACTGCGATCGCTGATTACTGCTCTGAAGGGCGAAGAATCCGCGGCCGCGGCTGCCGCCGAAGAGCTCGAGGACCGGTTCACCGGCACCCTGGAGTTCGGCACGGCCGGCCTGCGGGCCGCCCTCGGCGCCGGCCCGCGCCGCATGAACCGCGTGGTGGTGCGCCGCACCGCCGCCGGCATCGCCTCCTTCCTGCAGGACACCTCCGGGGACAGGTACACCCCCAGCGCCGTGATCGGCTACGACGCACGGCACAACTCCCGCGCCTTCGCGCTGGAAACCGCCGCCGTGTTCAGCGCCGCGGGCATTGAGACCTTCCTGCTCCCCTGCACGCTCCCGACGCCGGTGCTCGCCTACGCGGTCCGTGCCCTGGACACCGATGCGGGCGTCATGGTCACCGCCAGCCACAATCCGGCCGCGGACAACGGCTACAAGGTGTACCTCGGCGGCCACACGGTCAAGGGCCCGGGCAAGGGCGCGCAGATCGTTGCTCCGTACGACGCCGAAATTGCCTCCCGCATCAACTACGCGGTGCCGCTGGCCAGCATTGAGACCGCGCCGGAGGGCTGGACCGATGTGTCCGAGTCCATCGTCGCCGACTACATCAGCGCCGTGGACCGGCTGGTCGCCCGCGACCGCTATCCGGAGCGGGAGCTGAAGATCGTCCTGACCTCCCTGCACGGGGTTGGCGGGGACACTATGAAGTCGGTGTTGAAGGATGCCGGCTTCCGCAAGGTCATTCCCGTGGCTGCACAGGCCGATCCGGACCCGGACTTCCCCACCGTCGCCTTCCCGAACCCCGAGGAGCCCGGTGCGTTGGACCTGGCGCTGGAGACCGCCGTCGAGCACGACGCCGATCTCGTCATCGCCAATGACCCCGACGCGGACCGCGTGGCCGTGGCCGCGAAGAACCCCGCCGACGGACAGTGGCGGATGCTGCGCGGGGACGAAGTCGGTGCCCTGCTGGGCCGGCACCTGACCCGCCGGATTGCCTCCGGGCACTGGAAGGTCCGGGGCGAAAAGACGCGCACCGGCGTCGTGTTCGCCAACTCCATCGTGTCCTCCCGGCTGCTGGCCCGTGTTGCCGAGGCCGCCGGCTTTGCCCATGTGGAGACGCTCACCGGCTTCAAGTGGATCTCCCGCGTGCCGCACCTGACCTACGGATACGAGGAAGCGCTGGGCTACTGCGTGGCGCCGGGGCTGGTCCGGGACAAGGACGGCATTTCCGCGGGCCTGCTCGTGGCCGAGATGGCTGCCGCGCTGAAGGCCGGCGGGCGGACCCTCTTCGACGAGCTCGACGACCTGGCGGTGCAGCACGGCCTGCATCTGACGGACCAGCTCTCCGTCCGGGTTTCCGACCTGGGCCTGCTGGGCACCATGATGGCGCAGCTGCGCGTGGAGCCCCCGGTGTCCTTCGCCGGATCCCCGGTGGAAAGCGCGGTGGATCTGTCCCTGGGCAGCGCCGAGCTGCCGCCCACCGACGGCCTGAAGTACGTCACCCGGGACAACACCCGCGTGATCATCCGCCCCTCCGGCACCGAGCCCAAGCTCAAGTGCTACCTGGAGGTCATTGTTCCGGTCGAGTCCGCGGCCGATCTTCCCGCCGCCCGCAAAGCCGGCCGGGCACAGCTTGATGCGGTGCTCGCCGACGTAAACGCAGCCCTGGGGCTGTAGGCGCTACCCCGTTAGCCTGACGGCGGCCTGCGGGAGGGTGCTTCCCTCCCGCAGGAGCCCGGTCAGCTGAGCGGGCGGCAGCGGCCGGCTGAAGTAGTAGCCCTGGCCGCTGCAGCAGCCCATCTTGTGCAGCTGCCGGGCCTGGGCTGCGGTTTCAATGCCCTCAAACACCGCTTCCATGCCGGCGGCCCGGATCAGGTTGTGCACGGCGTCCACAAACCGCAGCTGGCCGTCGTCGTCGTCGATCTCCGCAATCAGCGACCGGTCCACCTTGACCGTGTCGACGGGCAGCCGGCGCAGGTAGCTGATGGAGGAATAGCCGGTGCCGAAATCGTCGATGGCCAGCCCGACCCCCAGCGCCTGCAGGGACTTGAGCGAGTAGGTTTCCACCTCTCCCCCGGTGATGAACGCACTCTCGGTGATTTCCAGGACCAGCGACGACGCCGGCAGGCCGGTTTCGCGCAGCGCCCGGCGCACGTAGTCCACCAGGTCCATGCTCTGCAGTTCGGACGCCGCCAGGTTCACGCGCATCTGGAAGTTCCCCCCCGCGGGCACCAGATCCCGCCAGCCAACCAGCTGTTCAAGAGCCGCCCGGAGCACCCAGCGGCCGATGCCGACAATGAGCCCGGTTTCTTCGGCCAGCGGAATGAACGAGTCCGGCATGATCAGCCCCCGGACGGGATGATTCCAGCGCACCAGCGCCTCCACGCCCTGCAGCCGGCCCGTTTCCAGCTCCACGACCGGCTGATAAGCCAGCTGCAGTTCACCGCGCTCGACGGCGTGGCGCAGCTCCCCTGCCATGTCCCGGCGCAGCTGCCGGCTGTACAGCATGACCGGTTCAAAGAACTTGATCCGCTGCTGGGCGTCGTCCTTCGCCGCATACATCGCAGTGTCGGCGCGCAGCAGGATGCTGTTGGCGTCCTCCCTCGGCGCGGCCAGATGGATGCCGACGCTGGCACGCGGCCAGACATCCAGGTCATCGAGTTTGATCCGGCGCTTCAGGGCTTCCATGATTCTGGCTGCGGCGGTGCGCGCGTGCTGCATCGTTGACGCGGGGAGCAGCACCGCAAATTCGTCGCCGCCCAGCCGCGCGACGTCGCTTTCGGTGCCGGCCGCCGCAACAAGCCGGATGGCAATTTCCATGAGGACGAGGTCACCGGCGTGGTGGCCGAAGCTGTCGTTGATGTCCTTGAACCCGTCCAGGTCGATCATCAGCACGGCCGGTCCGGGCTCGCCGTCCTTCCGGGCGCTCACCGCGGCGTCGAGCGATTCCCGAAGCGATGACCGGTTTCCGACGCCGGTGAGCGGATCCGTCATGGCCATGTGCTGCATCTGTTCGTGGGCTTCGCGCAGCTCCTGGGTGCGGGTTTCCACCCGTTCCTCGAAGTCGGCGTAGACCTCGCTCAATTCCCCGGCGAGCAGGTTGATGCCGGTGATCACGGCGTCCACCTGGTCCCGGGCCTTCGACGTCGGAATGTAGGTGCTCAGGTCTCCCGACGCCATCCGGATGATGCCTTCGACCACCTGGCTCAGGCGGTCGTCGCGGGGTTCGGGAACTGCGGGCATTGCTGGGGTCGCGGCAAGGGGCTGCCGCGCGGGCGGTTCCTGGTCAGGCAACGGGGCACTTTCTCTGCAGCCATTCCAGCGCTTCCGGTTCCGTGGAGAAGTAGCGCGTGGGGCAGGGCTGCGTGTTCCCGCCGAGCAGGAAGTTGGCGATCACACGGTCCACGGGCGAGACGCCGAGGACAGCCACCGCTTCCAGCGAAGCGGCACTGCCGAAGACCGTACGTGCACTTCGGGTGAGGGCTTCAACACCGGTCAGGACCAGGAGCATCGGCAGCTTGCCGGTTCCTGCCAGCTTTTCCACCTTTTCGGCTGCTTCTGATGCCATCGAGCCGCTGACAACGGCCCCTGCCGGCAGGACCAGAAGGATGTGCCCTTCCGGGGCAACGGAGACGTGGACTGCCGCGGTTACTGGAACTACTTCCCGGAGCTCATCGGTGTCGGGCGAACCCACTATTTTTAGCTCTCTGGAACTGGACGTGTCCGTACCCGTGTAGCCCTGCTGTGTCATGCTTCCCCCCAGTGACAGCGCGCATACAACACGTTATTTGTGCCGAATTATCCAAACATCTTTAGGCTTTACCCAGCATGTTTTATCGCTTCAAGCCGTCCAACGCGTATGTGCCGCTCATAACATAAAAATTATCCGATCATACGTTCAATATTGTCAATGAGCTGGTGAGCTTCCTGCGCCCTCCGACCGGCTCCAAGGACCGTAAAAGTCGTTCCGCAATGCTTGGCAGCCTGTAGGGCTTCGTCATACTCACCGAGCTTAAACAGGGCTAGCGCGAGAATGTACTCGGTCTCCGCGAGTGTGTGCGGAGGCAATAGGTCGCGCTGCTTCAGGATATTCCTGACTCGCAGAACCGACTCTGCAGCTTCGTCCGTCAGGAGCAGCCAGTGAGCTCGCACCAATGAAATCTCAAGTTCATCGATGGGACTCCCGCCTGTGACTGAAATCGCGAGCTCTGCCCGTTCAATACAGACCAGGGTAGAGGGGTCCACGAGACCCGCTTGAATGCGCATATGTGCAGATGCCTTGTTGAAGAGCGCCCAAAGATTTACATCGTTGCTGGGAGTAAGCCGCTCTGCTGCCATTTCGTGGTGATATAGCCCGAGCGCGCTCTCCTCCATCAAGAAAGCAACGTTTCCAATCGCCCAATATGCCTGCCCGGCGACTTCCGGTGGGGTAGTCGCCGTAATAAGCCCTTCCATCGCAAGCGCTGCCTTCCACGCTCCCTCCAAGTCGCCGCTTTCAGCCAATGAAGCGACCAGCGCATGATGGGTATCGAAGTGGTTGCGGTCATCGCTCTCATCCACTAATTCAATCGCGGCCGCTTCCTGAGCGACGCGAACGGCTTCCCCAACGAGACCAAGGGCGTGTAATGCACGTGCGTGCAGAGCCTTCGCCCTCGCCTCCATGGCCGGATCCTCGCGAACTGAAGGGTCTTCGGCCAGCTGCTTGGCACTGAGAGCAAAATCCTGGATGAGCCCCATTTCAAGCTGACACTCCGCCATGAGGACCGAAGTGCGCCAATATGCGGATTTATCCCCCCTGCCCAATGCTTTCTCCGCTGCGGCGGAGGCTTGGCGCATGGCGTCTTTGTACTCTCGGCGCTCCCAGAACTGCCGTGCCGTGTATTCGTTGATCATGTAATCAAGGGAGTCGTCCAAGGCGAGAGGCCCTTCCTAACACGCATCGCAAGAGTGGTCTGGTTCACACTACCTTTGGAAACATCCATGCCCAAATATGACCCTGCTACTAGGTGCCCAGCATGGCTAATGATGAGGCGGGTCCCCACCAAGAATAATTTGAACGATATACGGGGAGAGTTTTTATCCCTATACTTCTGGCTGTCGGTTGTAATTCAATTCATAGGAGTATGGCATGAAGAAATTCGGAATCACGGTGCTGCTTGCGGCGTCCATGGCTGCAGTCAGCGTTGCCGCCCCGGCAGCAGCTGCGGTCGACAACGCGCCGGTCATGAAGCCGCTGGTTAATGTTTGGCCCAATCCGCGCTAGATCGCACAAAGTGGTCGGGTGGGATTCTCCAACAATCCCATCCGACCTATTCCCACGGGCATATTTGAAAACACAAAGGGTACTTGTCGCCTTTAAGGCCCGGCAGCCCCTCCGCAACCCCCGCTGTGGCAAGATAGTGGGCATGTCTACACCCATTGCGTCCTACATTGACCACACGCTCCTTAAGCCCGAGGCCAGCCGCGAGGACATCCTGAAAGTCTGCGCCGAAGCCGCAGAATACGGCTTCAAGTCCGTCTGCGTGAACCCGCTGTGGGTCGGCACGGTGCGCAACGCCCTCAAGGACAGCGGCGTGCTCACCTGCTCCGTTATCGGCTTCCCGCTGGGAGCCACCACCACCGAGGTGAAGGTCGTGGAGGCCCGCGGTGCCCTGCAGGACGGCGCCGATGAAATCGACATGGTCATCGACATCGCCGCTGCCCGCCGCGGAGACCGCGACGCCCTCGTCCGCGACATCGCAGCCGTGGCCGACGAAGTCCACACCGGCGGCGGCATCCTGAAGGTCATCATCGAAACCTCCCTGCTCACCGACGAGCAGAAGGTCCTCGCCTGCAAGGCCGCCGTGGAAGCCGGCGCCGATTTCGTCAAAACCTCCACCGGTTTCAACGGTGGCGGCGCCACCGTGGAAGACGTCGCGCTGATGCGCCGGACCGTGGGCCCGGACCTCGGTGTGAAGGCTTCGGGCGGTGTCCGCTCGCGCGAAGACGCACAAGCAATGATCGACGCCGGAGCCACGCGTATCGGTGCAAGCTCAGGTATCGCTATTGTTAAGGGTGGGAACGCCGCGTCGGACTACTGATCCGCCGGCTACTGAATACTTTTTGAAACGGAGAACACCATGGCAGGAACACGGTCCAAGCAGCCCACGCACTCGGGTGAAGGGCACCTTGTCAGCAACCTCGTCACCTTTGTCATCTTCCTGGCGATCTTCCTGGTCGGGCTTTACTCCCTGACCTGGCTGTCCCTGGACAACGTCTGGCCGATGGTCATCTGCCTGGCACTGGCCACCCTGGCCTACTTTGTTCCGTTCCTGATGGGACGCTCGGACACCGCCAAGGTTCTGGCCGAGGGCCGCGTACCCAGCGAGTAGCAGCACCGCAGCAGGGTTTTCGTCCACGCAACCGCGTCAGGTTGCGTGGACGCGTGCTTTAACGAGTAGTCCCCGGGGAGAAGGCGCGTAGCGATTACGCTAAGACCGCTGTGCCGGCCCGTTCTATATTCGACTCATGAGTAGCACTATGACGCGCCGGCAATGGCGCCAGGACCGGGCCCGCCAGCAGCGCGTCAGCCGCATCGGATACGGAATCGTGGTCGTCACGGCAATGATGTGCGTGGCCGTCCTCATCGTCGGCCTCGCCCAGGGCGCCCGCTAAACCAGCAGGCGCCCGGCGGGGCAATCCCCTATTCCTTGAACACCGCGTCCACAACCTGCTGCGCCCACGCCAGGATCTCGGCGTCGACCAGGTCCCGCCCGCCAATCCGGGCGGTTTTGGGCTTGGGCACCAGCACCGCGTTCAGCGCCGGCTTCACCTGCGCGCCGGGGTACATCCGCTGCAGGCGCATGGTGCGCGATTCGGGCAGGTCCGCGGGAGCGAACTTGATGAAGTTCCCCTGCAGCGCGACGTCGGTGAGCCCGGCCTCGCGCGCGTTGACCCGGAAGCGGGCCACCTCAATCAGGTTCTTCACGGCCTGCGGCGGCTCGCCGTAGCGGTCCACCAGCTCCGCGAGCACCTCGTCGATCGCCTCGTAGGTGACCGCGGAGGCCAGCTTGCGGTACGCCTCCAGCCGCAGCCGCTCCCCCGGCACGTAGTCGTGCGGCAGGTGCGCGTTGACCGGCAGCTCGATCTTCATCTCGGCGGCCTTCTCCTCGGCCTCGCCGCGGTAATCCGCCACCGCCTCGCCGACCAGCCGGATGTACAGGTCAAAGCCGACGCCGGCAATGTGCCCGGACTGTTCCCCGCCGAGCAGGTTGCCCGCACCGCGGATCTCCAGGTCCTTCATCGCCAGCTGCATGCCGGCGCCGAGTTCGTTGTGCGTGGCCACGGCCTTGAGCCGTTCCAACGCCACCTCGCCCAGCGGCTTCTCCGACGGATACAGGAAGTACGCGTAGGCACGTTCCCGGCCGCGGCCCACGCGCCCGCGCAGCTGGTGCAGCTGGGACAGGCCAAAGTGGTCCGCCCGGTCCACAACCAGCGTGTTGGCGTTGGAAATGTCCAGCCCGGTCTCGATGATCGTGGTGCACACCAGCACGTCAAAGCGCTTCTCCCAGAAGTCCACAATGATCTGCTCGAGCTTGGATTCGCTCATCTGCCCGTGCGCGACGGCGATGCGCGCCTCCGGGACCAGCTCCTGCAGGTGCGCGGCGGTGCGGTCAATCGAGGAAACCCGGTTGTGCACAAAGAACACCTGCCCTTCGCGCATCAGTTCGCGGCGGATCGCGGCCGAGGCCTGCCGGTCCGTGTACGGGCCCACGTAGGTGAGCACGGGATGCCGCTCCTCCGGCGGGGTGGCCAGCGTGGAGGTTTCCCGGATCCCGGTCAGCGACATTTCCAGGGTGCGCGGAATCGGCGTCGCACTCATGGCCAGCACGTCCACGTTGGTGCGCATCTTCTTCAGCGCTTCCTTGTGCTCAACGCCGAACCGCTGCTCCTCATCGACGATCACCAGGCCCAGATCCTTGAACTGGACCTCCTGCGAAAGCAGCCGGTGCGTGCCGATGACCACGTCCACGGAGCCGTTCTTCACGCCCTCGATGGTTTCCTTGGCCTGCTTGGAGGTCTGGAACCGGGACAGTGATTCCACCCGGACCGGGAACCCGGAGAAGCGTTCGCCGAAGGTTTCCATGTGCTGCTGGGCCAGCAGCGTGGTGGGCACCAGCACCGCCACCTGCTTGCCGTCCTGCACGGCCTTGAACGCGGCGCGCACCGCAATTTCGGTCTTGCCGTAGCCGACGTCGCCGGAGACCAGGCGGTCCATCGGGACTTCCTTCTCCATGTCCGCCTTGACCTCGTTGATGGTGGTCAGCTGGTCCGGGGTTTCCACATACGGGAACGCCTCCTCCAGCTCGCGCTGCCACGGAGTGTCCTTCGCGAAGGCGTGCCCCTTGGACGCCATCCGCGCCGAGTACAGCCTGATCAGCTCACCGGCGATCTCCTTGACCGCCTTGCGGGCCCGGGACTTGGTCTTGGCCCAGTCCGAGCCGCCCATCTTGGACAGCACCGGAGTTTCCCCGCCGACGTAGCGGGTGATCTGGTCCAGCTGGTCGGTGGGCACAAACAGCCGGTCGCCGGGGCCGCCGCGCTTGGCCGGGGCGTATTCGAGCACCATGTACTCGCGCACGGTTTTGCTGGCGCCGGCGCCGGTCGCGCGCTGGATCAGCTCCACAAACCTGCCGACGCCGTGCTGCTCATGCACCACAAAGTCGCCTTCGTGCAGCTGCAGGGGGTCGACGGCGTTGCGCCGCTTGGAGGGCATCTTGCGCATGTCGCGGGTGGAGTAGGCGCTGGCCCGGCCCAGCAGGTCAGCCTCGGTCAGCAGCCCGGTCTTGAGTCCGTCAAAGACGTAGCCGCGGCCGGCGCTGGCGGTGGTGATGGAGATGATGCCCGGCACCGGTTCGGTGTCCACGGAGTCGGTGAGCGACGCCGGAATGTCATTGTCCTTGAACAGCTCGGCCAGGCGCGCGGCCGGGCCGGGGCCTTCGGTGACCACCACAACGCGCCACGCGTCGCGCACCCGGGAGCCGATGAACTCCATCATTTCCGCAACATCGCCCTGGTATCCCCGGGGTTCGCGGGCGTTGATGGTCAGGGTGTCGATGTCCAGGACGGTCTCATCGTCCGGATTGAAGGAGGTGATGGACCACCAGCCCACCGAGTTTGCCAGGGCGGCGGAGCGGGTGTCCGTCAGGGACCGGAAGCTCGCAGCCTCCAGATCCGCGCTGATGCCGGCGGACAGATCCAGCGGCGCCGCACCGCCGTCGGACGCTGTGGCCCAGGCGGCGGCGAGGAATTCCTCGTTGGTGGCGGCCAGGTCGTGCGCGCGGGCGCGGACCTTCTCGGGCTCCACCACCACGGACAGCGATCCGGCGGGCAATTCGCCCATCAGCGGCACCATTTCATCCACCAGCACCGGGGCCAGGGACTCCATGCCTTCGACGGCGATGCCGCCGGCGATCTTCTCGAGCATGTCCGCGGCGGCGGGCATCTGGCTCTGCAGCTTCGCGGCGCGGCTCATCACCGAGGGGGTGATCAGGATTTCGCGGCAGGGCGGTGCATAGAGCTCGGTGGGATGCGTGATGTGCGGGCCGGTCAGGGTCCGCTGGTCGGCGACGGCGAACCAGCGCATCGAGTCCACCTCGTCGCCGAAGAAGTCGATGCGGATCGGATGGTCCTCGGTGGGCGGAAAAACGTCCAGGATGCCGCCGCGCACGGCAAACTCGCCGCGGTGCGAGACCATGTCCACCCGCGCGTACGCGGCTTCGGAGAGCTGCTTGACGACGGCGTCGAACTGGCGTTCCTCCCCCACCTTCAGGGAGACCGGCTGCAGGTCTCCGAGCCCGGCCACCAGCGGCTGCACGACGGCGCGGACCGGGGCCACGATCACGGAGATCGGGTGCCCCTCGGGATGGGCCAGCCGGCGCAGCACCGACAGGCGCCGACCCACGGTGTCCGAGCGCGGCGAGAGGCGTTCATGCGGCAGGGTCTCCCAGGACGGAAACTCCTCGATCCCGGCCAGCGGCAGGTAGGAGCGCAGGGCTGCGGCCAGGTCCTCGGCCTCGCGGCCCGTCGCGGTGATCGCAAGGACCACCGGCGGTGTGGTGTCGGCGCCGGCTGTTCCGGCGTCGTCGGCCGCTGCCGCGAGCCCGTCCACCATTTCCGCCAGCAGCGCTGCCCGCATGCCCTGCGGGGCGCCGATCTGCAGGTCTTCGCTGCGCCGGTCGGGGGTGCGCGACGCGAGGGTTCGCACCCGTGCGTAGGACGGGTCTTCGGCCAGTGCGGCGCGCAGTCCGTTCAGACTCATGGGCAGGGGCTCTCCTTGGCTGTGGCGGTGCAGCCGGGGTGCGGCTGCAACGTGGGTGAGGCTAAGCAACGCAAATACCCGAAGTTCACTAGGAACCCCGGGGCTTTTCTTCCAGACTACCCGCTGCGCCGGGGGTGGAAACGCCCCGTCCGCTGCGGGCTGATGCTGCTGCTGACCGGGGGCTGGGGTGGTCCCGGAGGTCCCGGCCGGAGTGGCGCCGGATCTGCGGGTTACCAACGTGGCTGCTGCTGCCGGTTTGGGTTTCTATGCCATTGCGGGTTTCTGCTGGCGCCAGGAAGACTGGGCTGCTCAACGCGGGCAGGGCTTCGGGCCGGACAGGGATACGGACAGGGCCCCCTGCCTGGAGACAGCAGAAGGCGGAAGGCCAATCCCCCGGCCTTCCGCCTCCGGCCTCAAGGCCGACGTTCCCCCCCCCGCCCATTGCCCGCGTTTCGCCCGACGGTTACTTCAGCGCCTCGTCGCCCCGGAACTGCAGGTCGACGCCCGCCGGTGCCAGCCGCTTCGACCGAACGTCGCCGCCGCCGCGCAGATCCGCGTCCGTCCGGGCGAAGGTCAGCACGGCATGCGCCACGGCGTCGGACATCTGGTCCAGTCCGCGGCGGTTGATGTTCCCGAGGTCGTCGCATTTCTGGTGGTAGCAGGGGTCGTACGCTTCCCCCGCCGTTCCGCCGAACAGTGCCGCTTCCTCCTCGGTTTTGATGTCTTCGGCACCGCTGAACAGTCCGCCGGCCGGAATATCGTTGAGGATGAACGCCGAGTAGTCGGAGCGTCCGCTGAACTCGGTGGGAGCCGAGGGCAGCTCCTGTCCGGCAAAGTATTCTTCGAAGATCCTCTCGATCTCGTCCGAACCCACCGGCCGCGGAGCGGTACTGTCCGGGAACGCAGAGCCGTCGCCGTCGTACACAAAACGGACCAGGTTCGGCGAGCCCAACATGTCAAAGTTCAGGTTCGCCAAGGTACCGTCCAGCCCGACCTGATCGAGCTGCGAGACGTAGTGGTTGGAGCCCTGCAGCCCGTCCTCCTCTCCGCCCCAGAACGCAAAGCGGACCCGGTTCTGCAGCGGGTGGCGCTTGGTGGTCTCGGCGAGCTGGATTGCGGTTTCCAGGACGGCCGCACTGCCGCTGCCGTTGTCATTGATGCCCGACCCCACCGGTACGGAATCGAGATGCGCGCCGACGACGACGGTACGGTCCGCGTTCCCGCGGGCCGTGTCGGCCAGAATGTTGAACGAGTTGGTGGTCTGCACTCCGGCGTCAATGTTGAGCCGCAGCTCCAATCCCTCACTGCCGGCCAGCGCCTCCCCCAGAGCGGTAGTGGCGCCGACAACGGGAATGGTTGACACCTCGTCCTCGCCCACCCCGTCGCTCAGGGTGCCGTTGAGCAGCCCGCTGCGGTCCGCCCCCGGTGCATCGCCCATATTGAAGATGATGACGCCGGATGCGCCTGCCGCTGCTGCGTTGAGCGCCTTGATCTCAAAGGAGCAGGTCCCGCGCTGGATCAGCGCAATGTCGCCGGCGGCAAAACCCGCGAAGTCTTCAGCCTCGCAGCCCGAGGTGTTGACCGTCCGGTCCCCGCTGAGGATGAGGTCCACCGGGGCAACAGCGGCCGTGACATCCCCCGAGCCGGAGTACGTCATGGTGGTGAAGTCGGTTCCGGCCGTGTACACCGTGGGCGTCGGTGCGGTCTGCTCCAGGGATTCGCTGGCCACCACAAACTGGTCGTAGGAGAAGTCCTGGCGCACAGGCTTGTAGCCGGCCCGGCGCAGCTGGTCCTCGATGTATTGCCCTGACGCCTCATAACCGGGCGTCCCGGACGCACGGTTGCCGCCGTTGGCATCCGCGGCGTCCTGCAGACCTTCCAAATGGTCAAAGACGTTGTGGAGGGTGACGGCGGCACGCAGCTTGGCGCTTTCGTCCTTCACGGGCTTGACCGGTTTACCCGGCTTGCCCGGGTGGCGCCCCTTACCGCCGCTGTCCGTGGTGGAGGCGGTGCCATCCGGAACCGTGGTGCGGACTCCGCCGGACTCGGCGAACACCGGCCCGGCGGTTCCGGCGGTGAGGACAACAGCGGCTGCGAGCGCAGTTCCGCGGAGAATACGTGTTTTCATGCTTCCCCTCATTGGTGCGAGTGATTTTCAGTGCCGGCGGCGCAGCAGCGTTCACCGGGTTCCGGCCCCTCCCGGGACGCCGTGCCGCAGACGGTAAGTTACGGATCCGTCTGTCAAAAGCGAAGGCGGGGGCGCCGGTCCGCAGTCGGCTAAAAAACCGGCGGGCCGCCGTCGTACGCGTGACGTGGACGGTCCCGCCCGCTAGGTTGCCGCGTTTCAGCCCCGCTCACCGGGCCGGAGGGCCTAATGCGCGGGCCGCTTATGGATTTTCGCCGGAGCCCCTGCCACGCTGGAAAGGCACGGCGATCGGCCCGGCAGCAGATTCCACGCGACGTAAGGATTGGCCCATGGCACGCAAAGCCCTTCTCCTGGCCACAGCATTTGTCCTCTCGCTCCTGGCCCTGACCGGGTGCAACAACGACAACGAATTCGGAGGCGGCTCGTACTCCGCCGACAACGAAGAGGTGGACCGGAGCGGAACCGCCAGCCCGGAGTCCTCCGGCCGGGACACGTCGGCAGCCTGCGCCTCTGCGTCGCCGGGCAGCGCGGAGCAGGAAAACTGCGAGGCGCAGGGCGTGCCGGGCGTGACGGAGAACCCGGACCGCTGCGGGAGCACCACCCCCAGCCCGATTGCCAGCGGCATCATCCAGGGCACCTTCGGCCCGTGGTGCGAGAACGCGATTGCCAGCTCCTACGACTCCTCGGCCGTGCCCGATGAAGCGGACACCACCATCACCATCTCCGAAACCGATGCGGACACCACGCTGGAAATGATCGCGCGCGGCTTCGCGGCGAACACCGAGTTCACCGCCACCCTGCATGAAAGCCTGTGCGGCGCGGACCCCGCGGACGCCGGCCGGGAGTACGAAGACACCCGGAGCGAGGAGTCGGATGACCTGAGCCTGGACTTCACCACGGATCAGGGCGGCAACTCCACCGCCAGCGTCACCGTGCCGTGGGTCCTGCCCGACGACGGCATCGGACGTTCGCTGTTGATCACCCTCGACGACGACGAGACTGCGAGCCCGGACACGGCGGACGACGACGACCGTGCCGTGGCCTGCGTCAGCCTGGAGCGGTAACCGGTCGACGGCGGGAGACAGCACGACGACGGCGGGAGGCAACCGCCCAGCCCAGCCGCCCGTTCTGCAGCAGCTCGAGGCCGTCGGCGTTTCGGAGCTGGGGACCGCTGGAGATTAGGATGTTTCTGGGCCGGTAGAGCCGTGCGCACCTGCGCGCGGACCGCCGGCAAGACCGCATACCTACTCTGGAGGACCCATGGCGCTGAACGCCTCGACCACCCTGCCCCACGACGTCCGCACGGTTACGGACACGTTCGCGAACGAGGACTTCCTGCGCAGCGTCAGCGAGCACGTGGGCGGCTCCCTGGTCTCGGTGACCGTGGACGGCAACACTGCCGGCGCGTTTGTCCTCACCGCCGTCCGCACCCTGCCGACCGACCGGCTGCCGGACATCGCCAAGAAGTTTGTCGGCGCCACCCTGACCGTGACGCAGAAGGAGAACTGGGCCGCACCGGCTGCCGACGGTTCCCGCGAGGCCAGCATCGAACTCTCCGTGGGCGGCGTTCCGCTGAAGGTCAACGCCGTGCAGCGCCTGGTCGCCGTGGCCGAAGGCACCCGCGTGGACGTGGACGGCAAGGTCAGCTCCTCCATCCCGTTCCTGGGCGACAAGATCGCCAAGCAGGCCGAGCCGATGATCGGCAAGGCCCTGACCATCCAGGCCAGCCAGGCCGGCAAGTGGATCGAAAGCCGCAAGGCCTGATCCGTGGATAACGGCATTGTCCTTCCCACCGCCCTTGCGGTCATCCTGATCATCGGCGGCCTCTGGTCCCTGATTGTCTGGCCGCCGTACCTGATAGAGGCCTACAAGAGCCCGAAGGCCCGCGACGAGAACGGCGCCCCCACCCGGTACCTGACCGTGAACCTGATGAAGGTCACCACGTCCATGATCTTTGGATTGGTGGCCATCATTGTCGGTTTCCGGGGGCTCACGGGCTAAAACCCGCCCCGCGGTGCCAGAATGCGGATAACCCGTTTTCTGCATGAGGAGTCCCATGGCACCGGATCAGCAGCACCAGCCCGACGGCGGTGCGCACGTACCGCCCAAAGCGTCCGGCAGCACCGTTCTGGGCCGCGCCAGCTATCCGGAAGTCCTGCGCATCGGAGCAATCCTGCGCAAGGAAACGGTCGGCGGGATCCTGCTGCTGGTCGCCACGGTGGCGGCGCTGATCTGGGCCAACTCCCCGGCGTCGGGCTCCTACTTCGCGATCCGCGACTTCGAGTTCGGCTACGAACCCTGGCACCTGAAGCTCAGTGTCGGCGAGTGGGCCGCTGACGGCCTGCTCGCCGTCTTCTTCTTCCTCGTGGGACTGGAGCTCAAACGCGAGTTTGTCGCCGGGGACCTGCGCCAGCTCAGCAAGGCAATTGTGCCGGTGGCCGCGGCGGCGGGCGGCGTCGTCGTTCCGGCGGTGATCTATGCCGTGATCAATGTGGTCTCCGGCTCGGACGGGCTGCGCGGCTGGGCGATTCCCACCGCCACCGACATCGCGTTTGCCCTGGCGGTGCTGGCGGTGATCAGCTCGCACCTGCCCTCGGCGCTGCGGATCTTCCTGCTGACCCTGGCCGTGGTGGATGACCTGCTGGCCATCACCATCATCGCGTTCTTCTACACCGAAGACCTGCATCTGCTCTATCTGGGCATCATGCTGGTTCCGCTGGGCCTGTTCCTGTATCTGGCGCAGTCCAAGCGGCGGATCTTCGCCACCCATCCGGCGGCCGCCTGGCTGGTCCTGCTGCCGGTCGGGGTGGCGGTTTGGGCGCTGATGCACGCCTCCGGAGTGCACGCCACCGTTGCCGGGGTGCTGCTGGGCTTCTGCATTCCGGTGCTGCGCCGCGGCCCCGACGGCAAACCCGTGCAGCCGGAACCGGGCAAACCGGGCCTGGCGGAGATCTTCGAGCACCGGTTCCGGCCGATCTCCGCCGGCTTTGCGGTGCCCGTGTTCGCGTTCTTCTCCGCCGGCGTTGCGATCGGCGGAATCAGCGGCCTGGGCTCGGCGCTGACCGATCCGGTGGCGCTCGGCATCCTGGCCGGGCTGGTGGCCGGCAAGCCGCTGGGCATTCTGGCCACCACCTGGATTATCACGGCCGCCACCCGTGCCCGGCTTGATGTCACCGTGAAGTGGATCGATCTGCTCGGGATCGGGGTCCTGGCCGGCATCGGCTTCACCGTGTCGCTGCTGGTCAATGACCTGAGCTTCGATCCGGGGACCGAGCACAACGACCACGCGAAGGTCGCCATCCTGGCGGCGTCGGTCATCGCCGCGCTGCTGGCCTCAATCCTGCTGCGGATCCGCAACCGGCACTACCGCGCCGTGGAGGAAGAGGAAACCCGGGATGCGGACGCGGACGGGATTCCGGATGTTTACGAGGACGACGACGGCGGGCGGGCCTAGGCATCACACGCACCCGGACTCGCAACCCTTGACTGCGGTCAGCAGGTAAACCAGGAGATCAGGCTGCTGTTGGAACGCAGGCTGGTGGTGGGACTGGCCTTGGACGGGGACAAAATCTGAGTGCCCGCATCTACAACTCCGGGGGCGGATGCTCCGGGAGCCAGGAACCCCGTCGATACTGTAACCGAACCGGTCCTCAGTCCCATCCAAGAATTCAATGATTCGCCGTTCACTCGAAGTGAGGCCGGCTCAAAGTAAGTGGTCTGCGCTGGGAACGCATAGTCAACTGTGTCTCTCGACGTTGAAATCCGGAGGACGTAGACAGCATCGCCCGGCATTCCAGCCGGTGCCGTCCAGCTGACACGGGTATAAAAGGACCGGTCGTTGCAAATTGGCGCCGCTACGGATGGGAGGTCCGGACGTGCGGTCGCCACGATGAGGTTCGCGTCAACTCTCAGGCTCCAGTAGGCATAAGCAGCAGACCCGCCGAGACCGAGAACCACCGTCAGCACAAACGCGATGGCCGCTGAGCGGAAGCCGGGCTGGGCACGGAGACGACTGAACCAGCCTCCACCGTCCGAGACAGATTCGCTGTCAGATGCAGCCCCCAGCTGCTTCTTACTCATACCGGCCTTCCCTTACCCGAAATACAACTGCGGCCGCAAAGAGTACAGATACTGCTATCAGGAGCGTACCGGAAAGCGACCGGATGATCGGTTCCACGGTGCTCTGGAAACCCGCTGGAACAATCGCAGCCGGGGCCTGTTGCTCTACAGGAGACACAGCCTGAGGGGAACGCGCATCAGCCTGGCGCTCCGGAAGTGCAGCCGGGAAAATGCTGTTGGATCCTGCTACCGGATGTGTACCGGATATGCCGGACAGCGTCACCAGCTGTGAGGACGCCGCGGCGGTTTCGGCCGGACCGGGGTTGGCGGTTACTGCCCCGGGTTCAATGGGCCGGTTTGGACCGGCCACTGCGTCACATGCCGGACGGGGAGCAGCGTCTTCGGATTCCAGGAGAAAGACAACATCAAATTCCGCGGCCCGGTTCATCGTGTCATTGGGCGCGTCCGCGGAAAGGTCCACGACCAGGCTCAACTCAAGTTCCTCGCCGGACTTCAGGTCCCAAAAACCAGACACATCAGTGCAGCTGCCCTGTGCTCCCAGGGGAGAACGAGCCGGCAGGTCAGATTTCAGCCCGGCTGTCAGGCCAAGCTGCCGGTTCAACTGAGGATCGGACCGGACCATTACGGCGGCTGAGGACAGCCGGGCCGGTTCATCGCTGCTGTTGCGTATCCAGACTGTGGTGCCGGTTGCGGCGCCGGGAATGTATTGGAGCGAATCCCTGAAGACAGGACCCGCTATCGTCGGTGCAAACGTGGTGCCGTCGAGGCTGAATTGCAGATAGCCGTTGGATGCGAAAGCGGCTGGTGCTCCGGCGAGGGTAACAGCTGCGGCAACAGCACCAACGGCGGATGCGCCGATCAGTCGCCGGTTCCATCCCGCCGTGGGTGCTAGGGATCGGTTCATGAGACGGTGGCGTGCTTCCGGGTCTCGACGCGGTGGCTGTGGGTTGAGACGTTCTCGCGGGAATGGTCGTGGTCACAGCCGTCGCAGTCCGTCAGGATGGGATCGTCGTGGTCCAGTGGATCAAAGGCGCTCCCCGCCGGTGACCCGAAGCTGGGGAAGATCGTGTCGCCGTCGGTACCGAAACCCTGCCCGGCAGGGCCTTCAGGGGATGCCCCGTCGTCGTTACGCTTTTTGGCCAGGGCACCGCGGACCAGGGTAACCACTCCGTATCCCATCAGTGCAACGGCGCCCCACTGGGCGATCGCACCGCGGTCGGAGTTGCCCAGGCCGTTGGCAATGAAGCCGACAAACGGGACCGCGTAGAAGAGCTTTCCCTTGACCTGGATCTCGCGGACCGGCAGTTCGTCTTCGACGCTGTTGTTGTCGCCCTTGGTGGTGAAGACGGTTTCGCCGCTCTGGTCAGCGCCGACCGAGGTGATGCGGTGGGTGATAACGGCGGGAGAGCCGGACTCAATCTGGTAGGTGATGATGTCGCCCACGGCCAGTTCCGCGAAGGGAACGGGCTTTACAACGAGAAAGGTACCGGGAGCATACTTGGGAGCCATCGAGCTGGTGAGCACACTGTAGGTCTGGGAGCCGGTAAGCATCGGCACGATAACCAGGGCCAAGGCAGCCATGGCAGCCAGGCACAGAGCGAGGTAACTGACACCGGTACCAACGATGCTGAAGGCTGTAGTTGGCTTCGCGGCTCTTCTGCGTCCGTGCGACATAGTGGCTGTCCTTTGCTGTCTATCGTTGAAACCGGTCATGCTGGCATTTGGCTAACGGTGAGCGAGACGGGAACGGTAGTTGTTCCCCCCAGAATCGAAGTTGGGGTGTTCGGCTTCAGGGTCGCCTTCAAACAGATGGTCTTGCTGGTGTTCTTAGCAATGACGCCTAGGTCCGGCATCCCCGCATAGGCGGCTGTTTCGCAGGTTTGGCCGGCCAGCGGCACCGTGGTCTGAACGGTCAAGTACTGTGCAAAGCCCGCGGTTGCTGCCCCGACCTGGATGATCGGTTTTACCTTCATGGCGCTGGTGGCATTGACGTTGTTGGTGACACCGACGCTGGTGTAGGAACTGCCGTCGGGCTTGAGCTCCGCGAGGTTCAACGCCAGCGGCTGTTGCAGGGCAGTCATCTCCACGCCGTTCACCAGGATGCTGAAATTGGAAGACTGGACTGTTCCGGCGTTTGACGGAACAACTGCGTTCCACAGTGCGTAGCTCCCCTGGACCGTCATGAGACCGAGCACCACAGCCGTGATGATCAAACCGGCCGCTTTCAGTGCTCGAAGGCTCTTCATCGGATTCGTCTCCAGGGGGGAACAGGCTGTGCGCGAAGCGTGCGCGCCGCGCACAGCCGGGGGTTAGAACAAGATGGTGCTTGGGACTACGGGGCGACCGGTGCCGGAGCCTGAGTAGCGGTGGTTGCGGTCGGCACGTTCTGCTCGAGCTTGAAGCCAACGGTGCTCAGTGCTGTCTGCTGGCCCATGGAGGCAGTGGCGTTTCCCGCGGTGAGGTTGGCGAAGTCAACGACCATACGGGCCTTGACCGTGTGCGTGCCGGCATTGAGCTGCAGCGGGATGGCGGTCACTCCGCTGGCAGCAGGCGTCCAGGAGGTGCCGTTGTTGGTGCTGTACTCGATGGTGATGTTCGCCTCCGAGCCGAAGGCCTTCGCTACGGCGTCCGTGGTCTTGAGGTTGGCGGTGATCCGGTCTCCGATCAGAGTGACAGCGAGATCCTGCGAGTAGGTCAGCTTCTCGCCGGGAACCATTTTGTAGCTCGCTACTGTGATGGGCCCGGCCGTCATGTTGCTGGCCCAGTTTCCGGTTCCGGCCGTCATCTTCAATTCACCGGAAGCAATCGTGCCGGCGTTGGCTGCCTGCGACGCGTTCCAGGTGGCGAGGGTTCCGCCGCCGCCGAGAAGCAGTGCTACGCCTACGCCGGTTGCCAGTGCGCCTTTAGCCATCTTGTTCATTGTGTTCCCCTTGTTCGCTGTGCTTGTAACCGTTTCGGCCTAGGAAGGTTTTCCTTGCCGCTGGGTATTACTTTGCCGCCCCGTCCTCAAGAAACAACGCGTCCTTCCCGCAGGGTTCTTGCAACGTTTGGCCAAAGCTCAAGGGCCACACAAGGTAACCTCAACAACAGCGCAATGAGCCGCTTGAGACCCGTAAAACCCCGGCTCGCGAGCCGAAAGCACCAGCAGCACCCGCACCAAAGACCCGAAACCAGCACGATCTGAAGCCCGAGGACATGAGCACCAACACCCCGTTCCGCATCCTGACCGTCTGCACCGGCAACATCTGCCGCTCCCCCATGGCGGAGCGACTGCTCCAGACCGGCTTCGACGAGATGGCTCCGGGAGAGTTCACCGTGGCGAGCGCCGGCACCGGCGCCCTGGTGGGCTCGGCCATCGAACCCCACGTGGCCGGCTTCATCCACGTCTTCGGCGCGGACTCCAGCAACTTCATCTCACGCCAGCTCAACACCAACATCCTCGCCGGCCAGGACCTGGTGCTCGCGCTGAGCCGCGCACACCGCAGCAAGATCGTGGAGCTGGCCCCGGGCCTGCTGCGCCGCACCTTTACCCTGCGCGAGCTGGCCCGGCTGCTTCCGCTGGTGGAGGGACAGCGCGACGTCGGCGCCTCCGAACGCTGGAAGGCCGCCACCGCAAAGGCGCTGCGGCTGCGCAGCGCCCACCCCGGCGGTCCGGAAGAGGACGACGTCGTGGACCCCTACCGCCGCAGCGAGGACGTGTACCAGCAGATGGTCCACCAGCTCACCCCGGCCGTGGACACCCTGCTGTCCTGGGAACGCAAGCACCGGTGACGGACACCCGACCCGTGACGTCCCCGCCTCCGCCACCGCCGCAGCCCGCACAGGGCCCTTCCCGGCGGGTGCGGCAGCGCCGGACCCTCGCTGCTCTCTTCCTCCTCTATATAGGGGTGCTCGCACTCGTCGTGTTCTGGCCCTCACCCGTGGACCAGGGTTCGGCCGGCACGCTCAAGGCTGTCCTGCGCAGGCTGCACGGCATGGGGGTGCCCGGCTGGGTCAACTACTCCTTTGTGGAGAACCTGGCCAACGCCCTGATGTTTGTGCCCTTCGGGCTGCTCGGCGCCGCCTGGCTGAGCGAGCGGCGGATCTGGCTGGCTGCAGCCGGCGGGATCGCGGCCTCCTGCCTGATCGAAACCGCGCAGGCCGTGCTGCTGCCCAACCGCTTCGCCACGATTTACGACGTGACCGCCAATTCCCTCGGCGCCGCCCTGGGCTGCATCCTTGTTTACGCCTGGCGCAGCCGCCGCATCCCGCCGTCGTAACTCCCCCGAAGCAGATCCCCGCCGTCGTACCCCCAACGAGGTGGCAGTAAGTGCTGCTCCCAGCCCTCAGAGCCGCAGTTACTGCCATTTCGCGGGTCAGGGAAGACCCGCCGGGAATCTTGCCCCGATCTTGCGTTTTCCCCGGGGCAGTTCCTGAGCTAGCGCTGGCATTGTTTGAGACATCAAGCAGCCTTATGAAACACCCAGCCCCGCCGCGCAGCACTGCGGCCACCCGAGCGGAGGACCCCCCATGGCTCCAATAGCATCCGCTTGTTCCCGCTCCGCCCTTTGGGCAGCCGGGGCTTGTCGATGATGGCCACGGCCGAGCACGGCCTGGACTTGATTGCCCGCGAGCAGCTCCTGGACCTGACCGACCAGCTCGGTCCGGCGTCCTGCCGCGAGTTCGTCGGCAACTACATCGCCCTGTGGGAGTCCCGCTATGACCGCCTGCACCGGGCGGTGACGGGAGCGGACGACGCCGCCGCGATGGACGTGGTGCTCAGCATCAAGATCTCCAGCGAAATGGCCGGGGCCAAACGCCTCGCCGAGCTGGCGCGCAGCGCCCAGCAGCGCCTGGCGCACTCCGGCGCCGCAGAGCTGGCGTCCATGCTCGCCGTATTCGCGGCCTGCGGCCGGGAAACCATGGCCTGCCTGCTGGCGTCCCTGGATTAGCCGCACCGGCCAAAGCCGCCCCGCACCGGCGGGTACCCTGAGATGCAGGCAGTTCGCTTATCAGGGGGGAGTTTCACCAACCATGTCACGGCTCGGCACGCGCACCCGCACCTTCCTGGGCATGGACAAGGATTTCCACGACCTGACCCTGGCGCAGCGCGTACGGGTCAGCCAGGGACCGCTGGTGATCACCGTCAGCCTGCTCTGCATCATTTACGCAACCCTGCTGCCGGAAATCCTGGCCCGGCCGCAGTTCCAGGCCGGACTGGTGCTGCTGGTGCTGATCACCGTCACCGCCGCCGTCGTTCCCTGGGACCGGCTCTGGTATCCCTCCTACTGGATCCTGCCGATACTGGATTTCGCCGCCATCGGCCTGCTCTACCACGGCGGATTTGGCCTGGCGATGGGCATCTACCTGCTCTGCGTTTTTCCGGTCTTCTGGCTGGCCTGGTCCCGCGTATCGGCGGCCGGCGCCCAGCTGCTGAGCTTCATCTGCCCGCTGATCATCGTCTGGCTTCCGGTGTTCGCCTCCGCCGAGCCCGTCACCGGACAGCGTCTGGCCGCACCCATCCTGGGACCGCTCGTGACCCTGGCGGTTGCCATCACCGTGACCGTGATCCGGCAGGACATGGATTCCCGGCAGGCTGCCCTGGCGTGCAAGGACCAGCTGCTGGAAGACGCCCTGGCCCAGAGCACCGAACGGTCCCAGCTGCTCGACGTCGTGCTGAACGCGATCGACGTCGGCGTCCTGGTGGTGGGCCCCAACGGGTCCGCCGTCCACAAGAACGAGCGGATGCGGATGCTCGACGAGCGGATCCGGCCTGCCGGCATGAAACACACCCAGGAACAGGACCTGCTCTTTTTCGGCGCGGACCGCACCACCGCCCTGACCGCGGCGGAGCGGCCCATCGGCCGGGCGATGAAGGGCGAGGCGTTCCAGGACGTGCTGATCTGGGCCGGGCGGCCCGGTGACCTGATGGCGCTGTCCTGCTCCGCGCGCATCCTGCGCAACGAGCACGGCTTCAACGGCGCCGTCATCGCCTTCAGCGACGTCACCGCCCTGACCGATGCGCTCCGGGCCCGGGATGACTTTGTTTCCAGCGTCTCCCATGAGCTGCGCACTCCCCTGACCTCGATCATCGGGTATCTGGACCTGGCGCAGGAAGAGGTGGAGGACACCGGCCTGACCGGCACCATTCCGCATGCCGTGGAGGTGGCCCAGCGCAACAGCGAACGCCTGCTGAGCCTGGTCTCGGACCTGCTGGCGGCGGCCTCGGGCAGCGTGGCCTTGGACCCCCGCCCGGTGTCCGGGGAGGAACTGATCAAAGCCTGCCTCCGCTCGGCCTCTCCCCGGGCAGCCGCCGGCGGCGTGCTGCTCACCGCCGAGTACGCGCCGGGCCTCACCGTCCACGGAGATCCCGGGCGGCTGGCGCAGGTGCTGGACAATCTGCTCTCCAACGCGATCAAATACTCGCCCGACGGCGGCACTGTCACCGTGCGTTCCTGGACCGAGCCCGGCCTGGCCTTCCTGGAGGTCCAGGACTGCGGCATGGGCATGAGCGAGGAGGACCAGCGGGAGCTGTTCACCAAGTTCTTCCGCACCGGTGCCGTGCGCCGGGCCGGAATTCCCGGGGCGGGCCTGGGCCTGGCCATCACCAAGAACATCATCGAGGCCCACGGCGGAACCATCTCCCTGGTCAGCGCCCCCGGCGAAGGCTCCACCTTTACCGTGTGCCTTCCGCAGCCGGCGCAGCCGCCGCCGTCGGCCGATGGAACGGAAGCTGCCCCCGCGGATGTGGAAATTGCCGGAGCTGCTTCGTCCCTGGAGTGAACGCAGCCAGCTGCGCTGCACGGGTCAGCTGAAGGATGTGCTTGCCGCGGGAACCCTGCACGGCTTAGATGAGACCCACAGAACCCGCTGCTCTGCCGCGGGAAACTCACATCGGAGTAAAAATGCGCGCACTCGTGGTCTATGAATCCTTGTGGGGCAATACTGAGACGGTGGCGCGGACCATCGCCGCCAGGCTTGCCGCCGGCGCCGAAGTGGATGTGCTGGACTCGGATGCGGCACCGTCCTCAGCTGAGGGGTATGACCTCCTCGTGGTGGGCGGTCCGACACACGCGTTTTCCATGACGCGCCCAACCACCCGTGCCGATGCCGTGAAGTCCCACTCCGCTCCGCACGAGCCGGTGCGCGGTATCCGGGAATGGCTCAGCCAGTTGGAACGCTCCAGCGCCGGCATTCCAGCAGCTGCCTTCGACACCCGCGTGGATAAACCAAGGATGCCCGGTTCAGCCGCAAAGGCGGCGAAGCACGAACTGCGCTCCCTCGGTTTCGAGACGTCGATCAGGCAGCAGACCTTCCGGGTCCATGGCCACGAAGGGCCGCTCCTCCACGGGGAAAACGAACGGGCTGCAGCTTGGGCTGACACTGTTCTCGAACACGCGAGGGCCGGCCGGTGAAGCAGCCATCCGTTCCGCGGCTGGAGGCACGGGTTGCTGCTCCCGGCGACAGGTTGCCCCCGGTATGGATGTGGCTGTCCGTCTCAGCCGGCCTGCTCGCCTTCGCCGGCAGTTTGCTGAGCCTCTTCCGGCCGGCCGCGGTCTACGGGCGGGAAACGGATGAGCTCATTAACGCAGCCCTTGCCCAGGACGTGGTGAACGCATTTCTGGTCTCTCCGTTGCTCGTGATCCTCGCTGTGCTGGCCCGGCGCGGATCGATTATGTCGTGGTTAGCGTTGATGGGTTTCCTGGCGTTCACGGTCTACAACTACTCGATCTACGCATTTTCGATCCAGTTCGGACCCCTGTTCCTCGCTTGGGTGGCTGTTCTTGGCCTCTCAGCCTTCGCTCTGGCAGGCGCTCTGGCCAGCGCAGTGCCCGAGGCCGCTCACCGAGCCGGAATCCCCAGCCGGTTGACCGGGTGGGTGCTCATAGCAACGAGCGTGTTCTTCACTCTTCTGTGGTTGCGCGAGATCATTCCTGACCTGATGGCGGGCTCCCCTTCAACCAGCGCCTCGAGCTGGAATGTGCCGACCAGTCCCGTTCATGTCTTGGATCTGGCACTCTTCCTGCCGGCGGTGCTGATGTCAGGGGTGCTCTTGCTGCGGGGACGGGCCTGGGGCTGGGCTACGGCGGCGGGCTCCCTGGCCTTCCTGGGGCTGACCGCCTTGCCGATACTCGTGACCCCCATCGTCTCCCTCCTCCGCGGGAGCCCTCCGGGATGGCCTGTCGTGCTGCCCATGGGGTTCCTCTGCCTTATCCTCTGGGCGGCTTTCTTTCGGCAACTCAGGTTAACACGCCGATTCCTGCGCAGTGGTTCGAGGGTCGCCGGCCGGCGCTAGGACCAAGACTGCCTGGTACAGCGCATCTATCCTCCTAGCCTTCAGGAACCGCTGCCCCGGGCTAAGCACTGCCACGGTGCCGGCGGCAAGGGTTGCCAGACCAGATGCCCGTTTGAGGGCTAGCGCGGCGGAGCCAGCCGGTAGCCGACGCCGCGGACCGTCTCCAGCCAGCGCGGGGAACGGGAGTCGTCGCCGAGCTTACGGCGGACGTTGCCCACGTGTACTTCGACGGTGCGTTCGTCGGCTTCGCTAATGAATCCGCCGGCATCGTATTCATCGCCGCGCAGCCGGCGCACCAGATCGGTTTTGGTGCGGACGCGGCGACCGCTTTCCAATACAGCGTGCAGCAGTTCAAATTCGGTGCGGGTTAGTTCGACCGGCGCTCCGTCCACCTCGGTGGTCCGGGTGCCGAAGTCCAGGCTCAGGCCGTTGTGGAGGAATTGGCCGGCCTCTTTGGCGCCGACTTCAACAGGAGCGGCAGGAGCCGCCGGGGTCGCCGACGGTGCGGAGGCGGCGGCAGCATCGGGCACTGCGGGCTGGGGAGCTGTTGTTGCGGTTTCCTCGCTGGCGCGGGGGCGGCGCAGCATCGCGGAGATCCGGGCGCGCAGTTCACGCGGGCGGAACGGCTTGGTGATGTAGTCATCGGCACCGGCTTCCAGGCCCATGAGGGTGTCGAGTTCTTCGGCGCGGGCGGTCAGCATCACGATGTAGGCATCGGAGAACAGGCGCAGCTGGCGGATCACTTCAAAGCCGTCAATGTCCGGCAGGCCGAGGTCCAGGGTAACCACGGTGGGATTGTGCGTGCGGACCGCTTCCACGCCCTCTGCCCCGTTGGGACTGGTGAAAACCTTAAAGCCGGACTGCTGCAATACCGCATTTAATAGATCGCGGATATCCTTGTCGTCCTCGATGATGACTGCAACGCGCTGTGTTTCCATACGGCTGTGATTTTTCCATCCTGCGAGACCTTCTGATAACCCGCTCCCCTAGGCAGTGATACTACAGGCTCCCCCTATAATCGCTGCTATAGCCATGAGGATTCCGGGGGTCCGTTTTTGTCCAATTTTGAGCGCAGAGCTCTGGCGCTGCTGGGTATTCAGCACGAATTCCATGAATTATCGCTCCGCCTCCGCGTGGCCGCCAGCCAGCTGCCGCTGGTGCTGTCCGTACTGGTTACCCTGCCCATTGTCGCCGTGGTCAGTCCGGGAACTTTCTCCGAAAGCACCTTTCTGCTGGGAATTTTGCTGCTCGCCGTCGCCACCTTGGCATCCGTCGTCGTGCCCTGGGACCGGTTGTTCGTCCCGGCCTATTGGGTGATTCCGCTGGTGGATTTCTCCGTCATCGGCTTCCTCTACACCGGCGGCCGGAGCTCCGTGACCGGCCTTAGTCTCCTGTGCGTGTTTCCAGTCTTCTGGCTGGCCTGGTCCGGCGCGGCCACCCGCCTGGCTGCCTTGCTCAGTTTCGCCGGCACACTCCTGGTTGTGTGGGCGCCGGCCATCAGCGACGGGGCCGGTTCCGCGAAGGATCTGGCCAGCCCGCTGCTGATTCCGTTCATCATGCTGGCAATCTTTACCACCGTGGCGATCGTGGAAAAGGACACCGTGGCCCAGCACAAGCGCCTCATGGAAGCCGAAAACAACCTTCAGGGCAGCCTGCAGGAAAGCCGCCTACGCTCCCAGCTGCTCAACGGAGTGCTGGAGACGGTCGACGTCGGCGTGACTGCGCTTGACGCCGATGGTAAGACCATCTTGATGAACAGCCGGCAGCGCACCAATCATGCTCTGGCCGGCCTGGCCGGAAGCACGGATCCCCGCGATGATGCCCTGATTTTCGGGCTGGACCAGGTAACGCCGCTGACCTTGGCGCAACGTCCCACGCAGCGGGCAATGCGCGAGGAGTCCTTCTCGGACATGATCGTCTGGGCAGGAACAGGAAAACGCCAGCGCGCGCTGGCCGTCTGCGCCCGCGCGCTGCGGGACAACGGCAAGTTCGCCGGCGCGGTCTTGGCCTACAGCGACGTGACCGACGTGGTCAACGCGCTGAACGCCAAGGAAGACTTCGTCTCCAGCGTCTCGCATGAGCTGCGCACTCCCCTGACCTCTATCATCGGCTACCTCGACCTGGCGCTCGACGACGCAGAAGAACAGAACCTGGAAGGCCCGGTTCGCACCGGACTGCTGGTGGCCCAGCGCAATGCCGAGCGGCTGCTCACGCTAGTGTCCGATCTGCTGACCACGGCTTCCGGGGTGATGTCCCTTAGCAAGTCCGATGAGAACCTGACCGAACTCGTGCGGACCGCCTTGGCTTCCGCCGGCCCGCGGGCTGAAGCAGCCGGGGTGCAGCTCAGCAGTGACGTCCCCGCCACGCTGCCGGCGCGGGTGGATCCCGGGCGGATCCTGCAGGTGTTGGACAATCTGCTTTCCAACGCGATCAAGTATTCCCCCGACGGCGGGGCCGTCACCGTGCGTGCCTGGGCTGAGCCTGGATCGGTGGTTCTGGAAGTCACGGACAACGGCATGGGCATGAGCGCCGAGGACCAGCGGGAGGTGTTCACCAAGTTCTTCCGCACCGGCCAGGTGAAGAAGGCCGCCATTCCCGGCGTGGGCCTCGGCCTGGTGATCACCAAGTCGATTGTGGAGGCCCACGGAGGGACGGTTGCTTTCGAGTCAGAACTCGGGTCCGGCACGGTTTTTTGTGTGTACATGCCAGCCGGGCTGGGGCGCTCATCAGGTTCATAGGCTACCTGAATAATTCGCTGCGCGACCCCAGTCGACGCCGGGGAAAGGTGCGGTTCGCCCATCCTGAAATCTACACAACAAGGCCGCTGGTTATCAGCCAGAATGGCGATTTGCGGCAGCGGTTTGTCTCGACGAGCTTATTGCCTCCACGCGTCAACCGATCTGGTCCTTAGAATGGCTTCGCCCATGCGGCTGGTATTCGGCGGGCTCACCCCATTCCCTGCCACGCGCACCTGCGAGCCTTTAATAGAACTGGCTCACTTTGCAGTCCGGGCGACGGCCCTGAATTCTTCCAAGCGGTATTTTGGTATGTCCGGGCGCGTGATGGGAAGTCTGTGGAACCCCAGATAAGCGAGTAAGCCAAATATTAAAAGAGCCACCGGGACGTTATCAACCAAAGGATAACCGGCAATTTGCACGCAAAACGCCACCATTCCTGCCGCTGCATCGAACCGCCGCCGTCTTAATGCACCGAGTATAGCCCCTACGAACAGCACTATTAGGAGGAACAAACCAGCCAGGCCCGAGCTTACGATTACTCCAGCGTAAGAGTTCTCCAAAGGTAGGGTCATCCCAGTCAGGGCGGAACGAATGTTCGACGTTCCAGCCCCGGACCCGACGAAATTGTCTTGCTCCGCAATCCTTAGGCCCGCTTGCAAAAGCACACCGCGCAGATGGGCGGAGGAGGCGCCTTCAGCCGAGTTCGAGCGGGCTTGGACGAGGGGTGAGCTGACCACGGTCACAGCAGCGACGGCTGTGACAAAGACGAAAATGCACTTTCGCACTAATGTCATTTTCCCCGCAATGAGTACCGCCAGCGTGCCGATAGCAAGGCCAACAGCCAAGGCCGCCACACCGCTTCTAGAAAGCGTAAAGACTAGCCCTGCTGCAGCGGTTGCGCCGGAGAGAAGTGCAAACCTGGACCGGGTTTGGGCAGTGTTCATGAGGGCGTAAGCCGAGGACGCAGCGAAAAACGTAGCGTTCATCAAGGGGTGACCCAATGTCGTTGTGCTCCGAATAGAGCTCCAATTCTGTGAGACTCCGATGCCACCCGATTCCGTGCCCTGATAGAGGGAGGCCAGGAAGGATTGCTGCGATATCCCTTCCACAATGGCCATTGTGCCAAGAATGAACCCAAGCCAGAGCCAGCATTTGGAGAGCGTCTCCGCAGTCTCAGTATCGCCACGGCCGCTGAGAAATACCGGCAGTACCGCCACGACGCACACACTGGCAGTCCAAAGCAAAGTGCGCTGCGGGTCGATACTCCAGAGAAGGGTTAACAGCGCCCAGCAACCCAGGGCAGCGCCAACAGCGAGCCAGAGTTTTGGGGATGCGCCCCGTCCACTCGTGGCGATCGTGCGCAAGAACCAGATCAGAAGAATGAAGACCACTGGCGTCAAATAGCGCCCGATAATCGGGTTAACCAAAGGTGTGTAAGCAAGCGGTACAAGCGCAAAAACAGACAATGCAATACCGGGGAGCCACCGAATTGGTCCAACTAAAAGGAGTACCGCCCCTACAAGCGCCACAACTAGGACAAGCCCGATCCAAACTCCTTCCAAAGCGAGACTACCTAGCGATCCCAACATGAGGAGAGCAATCAGGCCAGCGAAAACTTTTTGCGCCGTTGAGAGCCGGTTAATACTGGGGGTTTCCTGTCCGTTCATGCGCTAGTGGAACGGGCCAGAGTGCGCTGGTTATTTTTCGCTGCCCTAGCGGAGTGAATGGGAACCTCTATCCACTTATACAGGGCGATGCCGACGATGACGCCGAGCATAACCGTGAATGGAACTTCGACCAATGGTGGCAACTGAAACACAACATGAATCGCGTTGGCTACCGACAAGTGCACCAAGTAAATGCTGTAACTAGCGAGGCCGATGAGTTGGACGATGCGCATCTGGGATACTTGATAGAAGTATTTGCGCATGGGCCCAACCCCAGGGGTTAACCCGTAGACGATTACGATGCACGCCGCAGCGCTCTGAAGAGTGAACCTAAACGTATCGCGGAACCAATCATCACGGATGAGCAGGCTTACCACGTACATAACGATGGCAGCCACCAGCGACCAGTCGTTTGCAAACACATTGGAGACACGGTTAGGCCGCTCTCCACGTTGCTGCCACGAATGGTACGCAATAGCCGCCAGAACTCCCAACGCGATACCTTCAATGCGTGTGTCAGATCCGTAGTAGATTCGATGAGTCATGTCCGGATCAGTGGCCAGAATCATCCTCGAAGACATGGACCAAAGCACGCACAGCAGAGCAACCGATGCGGTAAGTGCCCTCCAATATCGCGATCTGACGGCAATTAGCCACATCAAGGCGAATAAGATATAGAACTGCTCTTCAATGGATAGGCTCCACACCACATCTGTGCCTGGCATCACGTCATGCGAACCATCGATCTTGAACCAGTTAAAGAAGAAAAAGACCTGCCCGAGAAACGCGCCCCAATCAAGCTTTTCAAACATCGAGAAGATGAGGGAAGGGATGACTACAGCCACGAGCAGCGGCGGCACAATCTTGATACAACGACGCAAGTAGAACTGGCTGACCGAGAAGCTCCCTGTCTTTTCGCGCTCGCGAAGAAGCAGGTACATGATGATGAAGCCCGAAATTGAGAAGAAGATGGTCACGCCACTGCCACCGGGGATAATGTGCCCCAACCCAGCGTGCGCGACAACGACGAGCATGACACCGAAGGCTCGCATAGCATCGATATGAGCAAAGCGCCCGCTCCTGTTGAGAGGTGCAGGTGATGAAGTGGACAAGGTTCCCCCAAATTGGTCCCAGCAATCAACCGCAATCCTACGGCCCTCGTGTTGGGCAAATAGACCAGGTTGACGTCACGTTCGGATTGACGCCATCTCCTAGTTTACCCAGCAATTATTTCCTTAACGACACACGAAATGTTCGAGACATGGATACGGATGACCCGTATCTCAGGCCAGCCGGCTCGAAACTCCCCAGCATGCGATATGAGGACCGGTGCCAAGTTCGCGTGGGTGGAGCCCCAGGCCATGCTGATAGCTCATGAATCGTTTCCCTGCGAGATCAAGACCGATAGACCACGAGCGAGCCGGACCAGGAACATTGACAGCAAGGCAGCTTAAGGGCGATGGAGTTCAGCGCGGCGTGCCAGCAGTCACCAATCGGGCCCGGGCTCCTGCCATGATCATCACCCCTAACCCCACGCCCACTACTTCACATGTCCGGGGGCACTTTGCTTATACGAAATACCGGATCTGCACGCATACTACGGACTCCAACCGCTCGCACTAAACCGCGCAAATGAGTTTCACGGTAATATTAGCGTCGTCATTCAAATTGTAGGGGGAGCTTTGAGTAAGCACCGTAAAATAAGGTTAGTCAAAGCAAGCATAGCCAGCATTGGCGCCCTAGCCTTTATAGCAGGTGCCGCGAGCTTCGCATCTATGGCACATGACCGATAGATTCCGCCAGTCGCCTCAGACAAGGTTGCCTCCTACTATGCGTCACCTCCAGTAGCGAAAGAGCGCCCACTGGCTATCATATTTGGCGACAGCTACTTCAACGGGTGGACAGGCACACCCGAGCACCGCGCCATAGCAAGAACTACGGCCAACCATCTTGGTTACGATGTTTGGATTAGGGGCATAGGTGCCACAGGGTATGCCACGGAGAGGCCCCCAAACTTGGGCACCCCGGCGGGGTCCTACGTCGATCAGATTTTGAAGGAACCTCTGGTGACCAAACGCCCTGCAAGTTTTGTGCTTCTCGAAGGCGGCCTAGCAGATCTCGCCGTGCCCCGTAGTGAATTTTCCGCATCCTTTAAAAACGTCGTCGAAGAAATTCGCGGACAGCAACCATCTGCTGAAATCTTTGTACTGGGGCCTGCCAACGTTTACCCGTGGGAAAACGGCGACATTGACGACAACGTCAAATTACAGGCTCAACTCTGTGCTGAACTGGGCCTGCAATTCATCGATACTGCTGATCTGATGCCTCATCAGGAGTTCCTCAGCTACCTGCTGGAGGACAACACCCATCCTAATCAGGAAGGGGCCGATATTCTCTCTGAGCGCTTGGCAGCAGAACTCGTTAGACGAGGCGTGGAGCCCAGCGTATAAATACTCCCTCAGACACAGCTGTTGGTGGCAGACAGTCAGACATCAGCAGAACAACCAATTTCGATGATGGCCAGGACATCGTGGTCAGGATCATCTGACTTATGTGATTGTTGAGTTACAGCGGAAGTATAAGAACGAACCATCTAGAGGACCAACGGGGCCGAGGTTGACCCAGGCAAGTTAGCCTTTTCGCCTATGCCAAGATCTGTTGCAAAGACACGAGGTACAACCTTGAGACAGACAAATAGGTAAATAACGAATGCAGCAACGCGGACCAATGCTGTCCCCAATGGGACACCTATTGGCCCCATCATGCTAATTAGCAGCCAATTTACTGCAATGTTGGATACCGTGACGATGATACTCAACCACATCATTAGGGCCTGCCCTCCCGCTATAACGAGAAAACGAGAACAAACGAACGTTCCTATGGCAAAGGGAAAAGCCGATAGTCCAATGCAAGCCCATTTGACCCCTTCAGCCCAAGAATCAGGAACAATGCCCGCAGTGCTGGCTCCCCATAACACCCCAACCCCGCTACCCACAACTACCGCACAAGTCAGGCTCAGGTTCCGCATATCTCTACGAATCAGTATTCGAGCCTTGTATGGATCCATGCTTCTGATACCTGACCACACTCGGAGCTTAGTAACGACCATGCTCATATTTACGAATTGAAAACACGCATAGAAAATTTTGTCAGCGATTTCGTAAGCGGTGATTGACCCGGTAATCGGCCCCAGTAGAAATCTATCGGTCACAGGACCAGCCTGCGTAGACGCCGAGGACAGCGCCTGAATTCCCGTCCCAGCGTGAACTAGGCGCTCATGCTCAAATGTTTCGGACACTGTCGGCATTCTGCGCAATATCATTTCCAAGAGCAGAACACGGCAGACCTCCCCAAAGCACAACGCTGTGGCGACCCCTACAGGGTGTACGCCTGGAAACAACAATACGATGCACAGCGGGGGAACCGTCCTGAACGATTGGAGCAGGACCGGCGCAATCGAGTTTCCGCGAGCAATTAGTTCTCCAGACCGAACACTCGCTGACGAACCGAAAATCGGTACCAGCATGCAGACACACGCGACTAGAATGAAGAGTCCGGGATCGTTTGCGTAAACACGCACACCATAGACGAGCGTTAAAACTGCTCCAAGCCCCACACTGACCCACACCGCAAAGAAAAGCTGCCTTTTGCGATACCTGCGCCTCTCTGCATGGCTAATTTCCCGCTGTCGGGAGAGGACCCTGCCCATCTGCACCACTGTATTTACTTCAATAGCACTTCCAACCACGCTGGCCAACGTAACAATTAACGATGAGGCCAACAAAAAAAGATCGCTGGACTCGGTGCTCAGCTGAATAGCCAGAACGAAAGGAAAAACAAACCCGGGCGCCAAAGAAACGCCAGCGGCTAACGTCTGCCCCGCACGGCCCCTCTTAGACATCGGCCTTGGTCCTTTTGAGACCTAGTTCCCCGATAATTCTGTTGACAATGGAGGCCGCATGTTCTGCTGTAAATCGCTCCAACCATGGTGAGACGGTGAATGGCGGAACCGCAATAGCCTGACGAATCGCGTCACAGTAATCCGCGGTGTGATCTCCGGCAGCCAGGGCGCCGGTGACCCCGGGCAAAATCGCGTCCGCGACCCCGAGTGCCCTTGAGGACGACACTGAGGGCAGTCCAATTGCGGCCGCCTCAACCAACACATTCCCAAAACCTTCAACCATCGAGGGTAGAACAAGGACCCCGTCGGACGGACACGAAGCGCTCCAGTCTGCACGCCATCCATGAAAAATGGTTGGTACCCCTAACCGCTCAGCCTCAAGCCGCAGGCTCTTCTCGAGAGGACCAGCGCCAAAGAACTCAACCCGAACGGTTGGAATGTTGCTCTCGTTCATCAACGTTGCGGCGCAATAAAGCAAAGTCTCTGGCTTTTTCTGCCCTACAAGGCGGCCTGCATAAATGAGGGCGAGGGAGTCCTTAGTACTCCTCCTCGCGGAGCCTACCCCAGATAACGAATCTAGGACAGGATTAGGCACGACCCATAACTTCTGACGCTCAATATTGTATTTTGACTTCGCCTCTGCACCGACAGCATGTGATACGGCGATGACAGCATCTGCCGCGCGATATAGAAAACGGGCAAGCAACGTTTCAGCGACAAAAGACAGACCATGCGTTTTCACCATGCCAGCTTCTAAAGAATGAAGGCTAATCACTGTCTTTACTTTTTTACCTGAAGCTAGGACAGCTAACAATGAGAGCACATTCCAGTGAGGCATAAGGGAGACCACAACGTCATACTTTTGGCTCCTGATGAGCGTTCGCAGTTTCCAGATCCGGCGCCCGAACGAACCGGCTTCTAGTCGAACACAGTCCTGAACGTCGACCGACGGCGGCTCGTGCGTAACAACAACGTCGACCGAATGCCCGTGAGAGCGCAATCCCTCGGCCCATGTCGTCCCTACACGCTCTGCTCCCCCACCCGAAAGACGATTGAGGAGTACTGCCACTTTCACTGCTATACGACCTGGTTCATGCGTGCGCTTGTGCTGCTGTCACCTGAAAGCGGTAGATTCTTGAAGCTAGCCATAGCCCATTGATAGTGCGAGTCTAGACCATCTCTGAGGCTGATTTTCGGCGACCACCCGAGCTCCTCCTGAATTTTAGAAGTAGCACCCCCGGTCCTAAACACGTCGCCGGCTACTACTTGTTCATGGCGAACTTTTAGAGCCTTACCTGAGATTTCTCGAAGCATAGTCAGGACCTCCAGCACGGACACGCTGCTACCACCAGCAACGTTGTATACAGTTCCTGGCGTTTGTTCGCCTTCGGCAGCCATAATGTTCGCAGCAACGATGTCCGAGACATAAGTGAAATCGCGGATCTGCTCACCATCGCCATAGATGACAATTTCTTCATCCAACACGGCTGCCCTGACGAAGCGGGTAAAGGCCATATCTGGTCGCTGTCCTGGTCCATAAACTGTGAAATACCTAAGCGAAACGGTGGGCACACCGAAATTTGATGCATACAAGGAGCAGAGATGTTCCGCTGCTAGTTTTGTTACCCCGTACGGGCTTCTAGGTTTCGTCGCAGAATACTCCGTGGTCGGAAAACCCTCGGCTTCTCCGTAGACGGAGGAAGACGATGCGTAAACTAGTTTCTTAACTGTTGGCGTGACTTTGCAGGCCTCTAGGAGGCGCTGGGTCGCGCCGATGTTGGCTTCAATATATGTTCCAAAATCATCGCCCCAGGATTTCCGGACGCCTGGTTGTCCCGCTTGGTGGAAAATATAAATGGCATCGCTAATCAGAGATTGTATATCGAGGGAATTCAAATCTCCCTCGACGAACTCGAAGTTAGGATGATTTAGCTTTTCTAAATTGCTGTACTTCAAAGCGGCGTCATAATAATCACTGATAGAATCTATCCCGCGCACCTGGTACCCGCGCTCCAAGAGTTCGCGAGCCAGCGTGCTCCCAATAAAGCCAGCTACTCCGGTAACTACTGCGATCATTTTAGCTTCCCCCACATCGACTTAATAATTACAAAGAAAAACGCTGAGCCCTTCACTAGATACCTGCGCCATAACCGGCGCGGTTCTTGGACAAGCCTCCAAGTCCATTCCAAGCCCATCCTTTGCATCAATAGCGGTGCTCGACTTTTAGCACCAGCTGCAAAATCAACGGCCGCCCCCGCACCAACGTAAATGCCGTCGGGCAGGTTGTCCATGTTTTCAACGACCCACTCTTCCTGTTTTGGAGAGCCGAGACAGACGAACGAAATGTCCGGACGATAATAATGTAGTTGCTCTCTAACGATGCCTGAGTTCTCGTTTTTAACATTATTCGTGTGGGGAAAGGGAATATGTTCGACGTGGCTTCCAGGGTAGAGGGTCCTCAAATTGCGTGCCGCTCCCTCTCCAACGTAATCAGATCCCCCTATTATGGCAATCCGCCATTTCTCCTCTCGGGACCAATCCGCTGCCTGTGGAAGTAGATCAGCACCCGTTATGCGCTCGGTGTTGCGGCCGCCCAAGGCTCGGACTAGGGATTGCAGCGGCTTCCCATCAACCAACCTGAGCGAGGCTAGGTTGTAGGCCTCAGAAAGACCCTTTGATTTGCCGAAGTCTATTATCTGGTCCGTGTTGGTAGTTACTATCAGGTGGACTCCCCCAGAGGAGAGCAAAGCCCCAACACGTTCCTTCAACTCATCTAAGTCTCCGGAGAAAAAATCTAGTCCATCCAGCGAGGCTACGCCTTCTACGACTCTTATGGTCGGTACGCCGGTTGTGGTCATATCTGGCACCCAGTACCCGAGTCCTTATCAAAGAGTTCCTCGACAACAACTGGAGCGCTAAGGTGCGCCACAGTCTGTACCGACGACTCCGTTGACAGATGGAGAGCAGCGGAGAGCTTGTCAGCCATGTCCGACGCAGACCTCGAGGTGACAAATCCGTTTACGCCTGGCTCAATAAGGCTCCCAGTGTCAGATCCCTCTGTGACGACAGACGGCAGCCCGGAGGCCAACGCTTCGACGAGTACTCGGGGGTATCCTTCGTACCCCGGGTGTGAAGTCATCAGAAATAGTCGGCTCTCCCCCATAACCCTAGATGTTTCACTCTGAGAGAGTCGCCCACGGAGTTTTACCCTGCTACGGACTTGAATGGGCAGGCTTTCGACTAGAGCCTTTACTTTTGGGGCTTGGGTACCCGCGCCAACCATATGTAATTCGTAGCCTTGGTTCTCAGCCTGTGTCAAGAACTCCGCGAACGCATGAATTGCAAGAATTGGATCCTTGGGCACTTCCAAGCGCCCAACCCAACAGATTTGAGCCCTCCGAACAGTAGCGGGTTCAAGAAAACCAGGATCGAACCACGTGGGTGAAAAGAGGGCACGGGGGTTCCAGTTCAGGACCTGCCGGGCATACTCAGGGTTGAACACACGAACATCCACTGCCCGCCTGGCAACGAACGACTCTAACGCCTCATGCAACCAAGCGGAGTATCTCCATAATGAATCCGATGTTTTGCCCGTGAGACCGGATTTCTGCGTGTGAATAAAGTATATCAAGGGTGCTTTAAAGAAGAGTAGAAGACATAGCCCGACGTCCATTCTATGGGCCTGATTCGCTACCACGTGAGGCATTCTTTTACGGAATCTAAGAAGTCCCGCTATCAATCTAAGTGAATGTGGAATCTTTCGACGCTGATCTCCGGGATCAAGTCGTACTACTGGCATGAATAGGATTTCGCGTCCACCGAACGTGTAGGTCTCCCACCTACCTAGCTCACGCTCAGGAGGGCCTTCCCCGGTGTCCACCCCCACCACTGCAACCCTTTGGTCGGCAGGGGCATACTTGCACAAGCCTCTGATGCACGTGTCAATACCACCAGGCGAAGGACGAGCTGCGTCGAATTGGTGAACAATAAGCCGCGCGATTTTAATTGATTCGAGATCCAACGTTGTCCTTGCCATAGGTTTTGAGACGTGACCTGCACCAGCTAAGGGCGCTTTGCTTTCACCAAAGACAGCTGAGACGCCCCGGTGATCAATTGAATTGTAACGCCTTCTGCGAGTAAGAGTATCCACACAGGCTGCGACGGCTGACGGCCGGACTAGTGGTTTTCAGAAACCATAAGGGTGGCGCTCTGGTCGTCATTCAGCACCAGCCTTGGGCTATCCTGCTCAGCTAAGCGCCGTGCGTCATATGTGTCGGTTGCCCGCGGACGCTCTCATCCAGGGCACGCGCTCAGCGACGAAACTGCTCGTACAGCTTCCGAGATTTCCAGCCAGCACCCCCCGCTTGCCGGTAGGATCACGCCAGCACCTGGCCTCAGGCCGAACTTCCACTGATTGGCCCAAAGTTTCACACCTCTCGCGATGAGCCCAAGGCGCTCTGTGACTCCACGCCGGCTACCTATGAGCCTCAATGATTCTACTTCTTCAATTGCACGAGACGTTTCAAATTATTCGAACAACACGTGGGGTTACACGATCCCATGGCCCTCAGCCGCCCTGCTTCAATCCGTACAGCCTTCGATTCCAGATCTGGCTTATCAGACAGTACAGTTAGGCATCAGGCAGTACGAACCAGGTATCAGGATCGACGTTTCGGACCGAAAGACGTCGCCACGACGTCTCCTGCAATCGAGGCTTTCAAACTATGGTTCTTTCATATACGTCATAACTAGAAGGGGTCCGAGTTGGATTTCCGCGATGTCCTAAAAGTCCTAAACCGAAATCGGCTCCTTATCCTCGCCAGTATCCTATTTGGAGTTTTAGCCGCTGCCTGCGCGTCGCTTCTGACCACTCCAACTTATACGGCAAGCACTCGGCTTTTTGTTGCCATTCAAAATACCGGCACTGTGTCCGAACTGCAGCAAGGAAACACTTTTAGCCAGGCTCGGGTTCAATCTTACGTTGAAACCGCACGTACTCCTTTAGTATTGCAGCCTGTCATTGACGAGCTTGGATTGGATGCCACGCCCCTTTCGTTGGCCGAGCAAGTATCCGCGACGGCCGACCTGAACACCGTCCTGATCACGCTCTCGGCGAAAAGTAGTTCTCCAGTTGAAGCCGCGGCTATTGCCCAGGCCATGACATCTAGCCTCATTGATGCGGTTGACGATCTAGAGGGTTCTGCGAACGCGCCCGGGACTTCACCCGTCAAACTTTCCGTAGTTACTCCAGCGTCAGCACCTACAACACCGTCCGGACCAAACATCAAAGTATTTGTAGCTGCCGGGTTGGTGGTTGGTCTTATGGTCGGCATGGGCATTTCGCTCCTCAAGCTGATTCTCGATTCAAGAATCCGTCGAATTGATGACGTTCTGCAGGTAACCGATGTTCCAATGCTTGGTGGCATCGCGTACGACAAAGATGCTGAAAAAAAGCCCCTTCTAACGCAAGTTCCACCTCAAAGTGCACGTGCGGAATCGTTTCGTCAAATAAGGACGAACTTCCAGTTTGTCAGTGTGGAGAGTAAATCTAACAGCATGCTGGTAACCTCTTCATTGCCCGGCGAAGGAAAGAGCACAACCGCAACCAATTTGGCTATCGCCATGGCTCAGGCGGGCCAACGTGTTGCTCTGGTCGATGCCGACCTACGTCGCCCCATGGTTGCCAGTTACTTGGGACTGGAAGGTAATGCGGGGCTAACGACGGTTTTGGTTGGAGGAGCTAGGGTCGAAGACCTACTTCAGCCGTGGGGGGAAGGCGAACTCCATGTTCTAACTTCTGGTCAAATCCCACCTAATCCCAGTGAATTATTAGGCTCTCAAGCAATGTCTGCGCTCGTCAGTCGCCTTGAGGATACATTCGATGTCGTCGTCATCGATGCTCCCCCCCTAATTCCCGTCACGGATGCAACAGTGCTATCCCAGCGAGTTGGAGGAGTAGTGCTGGTCATCGGAGCAGCTAAGGTCAAAGTTCAGGACCTCGAGAAGTCTCTCGGTGCCTTGAGGCTCGTGCAGGCGAACCTTCTGGGTGTAATCACAAACAGACTCCCCAACAAGGGACCAGATGCCTACGAGCACAACTACTATTCGTACGAAGCCGAATCAAAGGCGAAATCGGGACGCAGGACTCGGAATCAGAGTAATAATAAACCCTTCGACGGCGCGCATCTCAGGTCACCTGGACGTTCGAAAACATACTCTGATTGAAATCCAGTTGATTTTGGAGTTAACAGTAACCAATAGACGAAGTACTAGGACCATTAACAATTAAACTATGGGGGAATAGTGCAGGAATCTCTGGTGGCAGACTGGAGTAGATACTACGTTCGCCTAATAGCGTGGCTAGATGGGGTCGTTGTACTCTGGGCCATGGCGGGCGCGTTAATCCTTAGATTTGGAACTACCAGGGGTTACGAACTAGTCACAACAGACGGTGAGCGCTATATAGCTGTAACTTTAATTCTTTCTGCCGCTTGGTGGGCCATGCTGGGGTTTTCGGGAAGCCGTGACACAACGCTCTTGGGCTATGGAATCGAGGAATACAAGCGCGTTCTAAGCTCGTCTTTTTGGTTGTTTGGCTTAGTGGCGACGGTCTCCTACGCACTGCAGTTAGACATAGCACGTGGCTATGTTGCACTAGCGCTTCCCGCTGGAGTGTTGTCACTACTTATCTCCCGCGCCCTTGTCCGAAGCCACTTACGCACTCAACGGAAGTCCGGTGGCAGCAGTTCAACTGTATTGATTATTGGCGGGGCCTATGGCGTGGAACATCTAGCTCGCGCCTTATTCAGCCAGCCGATGGCCGGTTATCTGCCGGTAGCTACATACGTGCCAGAGGCTACTCCTGGGACTGCAGTAAACGCCAATCTGAAGCTGCCGAATCTGGGCCACATCCCGACCGTGGAAGCAATCACTGCAGCTATTCGCGAAGTCCGGCCCAACGCCGTTGCACTTTCAAGCGGTGTTCCACTGCCGCCGAGAGTCATCCGGGAATTGGGTTGGGCTCTAGCCGAGATGAAAGTGAAGATGATCATGGCCCCCGCACTGACCGACATCGCGGGACCACGAATACACACCCAACCCGTCGCAGGGCTTCCACTCATTCACGTTTCTACACCGAACCTAGGCGCCGGACAGAGATTCATAAAGCGCGCCTTCGATTCCTTCGGCGCCGTTGCACTATTGCTTTTACTATCTCCGGTCATGCTCATTGTTGCTCTTATTGTGCGCGGGGACTCCCCTGGCCCCGTTATATTCAAACAATCACGTGTCGGGGCCGAAGGTCAGCTGTTTGACATGTACAAATTTCGATCGATGGTTGTCGACGCAGAAGCCAGATTGGAGGAACTCCAATCGCAGAGTGAGGGAAATGGCGTCCTATTTAAGTTAAGATCGGATCCGCGTATAACTCGGGCGGGAAAATTCTTGAGACGCTTCAGTCTGGACGAATTGCCGCAGTTATTCAATGTCCTGAACGGTACTATGAGCCTGGTAGGCCCCCGCCCTCCACTCCCGTCCGAAGTGGAGCTTTACCAGAGCCATGTGCATCGGCGACTCATGGTGCGCCCAGGCCTAACCGGGCTGTGGCAGGTTAGCGGTCGTTCCCTACTTTCGTGGGACGATACCGTCAGACTTGATCTGTACTACGTCGAAAACTGGTCGGTGGCCGGCGATATCGCGATTCTACTCAAGACATTCCGGGCTGTGATCGCGCGTCACGGCGCTTACTAAGATCGCCATCCGCTCCGCTCCCTGCTTCTGAAGGCTTGAAATGACTCCCACAGACGAAGGCCACAGGCCAACCCGAGCCTCCGGAGCGGGCAAGAGCCACAACAGCTATTCCAAGCGAGGCCGCCGATACGTCGGCAGGATCAGCTTGGGAGTGCTCGGATTGGCTATAGCGGCGTTAGCTCTCGGTGTTCTGTTAGCCCACCAGGTGTCCTCTGTCCGAACCCAACTTGAAGACGCCGTGGATTTGGTGCCGCAACTGAGCGTAGAACTGAAAGATGGAAACCACCAAGCAGCTAAGGTGACCTTCCAAGCGATGCAGGAACGGACGTCGGCTGCTCGCACGACCACTGGCGCACCGCTCTGGAAAGCTGCTTCAGTTCTCCCTGTCTATGGGGCAAATTTCCACGCTGTACGTGAAGTGGCAGTCTCAGCCGATGATATTGCCATCCGAGCCGCAGCTCCCCTGTTAGACAGGTACGACTCGCTTAATTGGCAAACACTCTCCCCCACAGACGGACGAGTTGATTTCACGCAGTTGCAGGAGGCGGCGCCCGATATTTCGAGCGCCGCGACCACGGTACGCCTGTCGCACCAAAGAATGTCTTCCATCGACCTGTCCCGTCTCCTTCCAGAACTTGCAACACCAGTAGGTGTGGCAACAGAGCAGCTAAAGGATCTCAGCGCCCTCCTGGACACAGCGGCCTCCACAGCGCAGCTCCTCCCTGCGATGCTTGGCTCAGAGGGACCACGGGATTATCTCGTTCTGGTTCAAAATAGCTCAGAAGCGCGAGCTACAGGGGGAATCCCAGGAGCGTTGGCCATTCTGCACACCGATAACGGCCAGATCAGCCTCGGTAAGCAAACCAGTGCTGTCGCATTAGGTGCGTTTCATCCAATGCTCGATGTCGACGCCGAACAAGTAGCGATATATACAGGTCGTCTCGGGACGCAGATGCAGAACGTGAATTTGACGCCGGACTTTCCAACTGCAGCTCAAACCGCAAAACAAATGTGGGAACATCGCCACCCCGGTCAAATTATAGACGGCGTACTTGCCCTAGATCCAGTGGTGTTGGCACATTTATTGGACGCCACTGGTCCGGTAGAACTGACCGATACCCGCGTTCTGAACATGATCCAAAACACGGGCCTTCCTTCGTCGCTTACAAAAGACAACGTAATCCCCACTCTTTTGTCCAATGTTTACCGTGAGATAGAGAACCCAGAGATACAGGATGCCTATTTCGCTGCGGTGGCTAGTCTCGTATTCTCAGCATTCACGGACGGAGAAGGAGACGGCGCCCGACTGATCAAAGCCTTGGTAATCAGCAGCGATGAGAGCCGTCTGCGCCTATGGTCCAGTCATTCCAACGAGCAGAGCATCGTTGCTTCCACCCCTCTCCATGGTTCTGTCACAGGTCCAGCGAACGGCGGGGCCGCCTTTGGTGCCTATTTCAATGATGGGACCGGTGCCAAAATGGACTACTACGCCAGACGCTCGATCGAACTTCTGCAGCACTGTCAATCTGGAGATTACGGCGAGTACACAGTTCGACTTTCCGTCACCAACATGGTCCAAGACAAAGATGTGGTTACCCTTCCAGCATACGTCACGGGAAACGGCGCCTTTGGAGTGGCCCCTGGCAGGATCCGCACCAATTACGTTGTGTATGGCCCTGCTCAATCATTTGTGGAGACGGCAACAGTAAACGGCGAACCCGTGAGCGTTGGTTCTGGAAAACACGGCCAGAGGCCAGTCGGGTCAGTTCAAATGGAAGTCGGCCCAAACGAGACTGCAGTTCTCGACATAACTTTTTCTCACGTGGTTCAGGGTTCAGACCCACGAGTTCAAGTTACGCCCACAATCCAATCGCCTCTAGAAATGGTCCGGCCATTCGATCGCTTCAGCTGCAACTGAAGTCACCGAACACAGGTTACATACCATAATGAGCTTGGAACTAGCACGAGTACCTGTTACCGTGAAGAGCGTTTCCACTGGTTTCTCAGTGTGGAATGATGTCCGGTAGTGATGGGGAGAGCCCCAGGATGAACTCTAGATTTTTTGGAATTTCGGTTGGTTTCCATGTGTTGTTGTGGGGACCGAGACCATTCAGTACCTACAACAGTCTTTTTTATCAATTGCATGGGGAGTCTCATATGAAAAAAACCGCATCCGCACTCGTTTTGGCCGGGTCGCTGGCCTTCTTCGGCGCCGGCGCCGCTAATGCCGTCGACAACTACCCGGCACCCGCACCCGGCGGCGTCAGCGACGCCACGGTTGCGCCCGGGGCCACCGTGGCCTTCGGCGGATCCGGTTTCACCCCCGGCGAAGCCATCGGCGTGACCGTCGACTACTCCAACGACCCGGTTACAGTTCCGGGTAGCGGTCTCAACGGAGTAATCGTCCTGGCAGAAGTAGTCAACAGCTTCACCACGAATGCTGACGCCAGCGGCAACTTCAGCACGAATATCACGCTGGGCGAGGCAGGCACCTACACGCTGACCGCCACCGGTCTCCAGTCGGGGAAGGTCACTACTGCAGTCGTTTCGGTCGACCCGGCATTCGCCGGTGACGGCAGCGGTTCCGGTGACGGATCAGGCAACGACGGTTCAGAAGGTAGCGACCTTGCTGATACCGGAGCCGACTCAGCAATGCTGCTCTGGGGAGCTGCAGGCGTTCTGGCCCTCGGCGCCGGCGTTGCTTCCGTTGCAGTTGCACGCCGCAAGAATGCCTAACAGCAAGTTTTAGCAATTACTCGGGAGGGCGGAAACCAATCGGTTCCCGCCCTCCCGCATGTGGTCTAGGGCCTCAACAGCTTCAGCTGGGCCGGCGCCGGCAACACCGGCGACAACATCTCGAACCACTGCCTAATCCGCGAGGGTTGCAGTCATTTTTGTGCTTTAGAATTTCAAGGGGAAACGTGCGTATATCTGTCGTCGGCTGCGGCTATCTCGGAGCCGTCCATGCGGCTTCAATGGCCACGCTTGGACACGACGTGGTCGGCATTGATGTTGACCAAGACAAAATCAATGAATTGACCGCGGGGCGGGCGCCCTTCTTTGAGCCGGGATTGCCGGAACTCCTCACCGAATCAATTGCGTCCGGCCGTTTGAGCTTCAGCACCGACATGGCTGAGGCGGCAGGTGCCGATGTCCATTTTGTCTGCGTTGGAACCCCGCAGCGAAAGGGCGAGTATGCGGCTGACCTCCGGTACGTTGATGCCGCCTTCGCGGCACTGGCCCCTTACCTGAAGCCAGGGAACGTCGTCGTCGGCAAGTCCACCGTGCCGGTTGGCACCGCTGCCCGCCTCGCCGACGATCTCCAGGACACCGCCGCTGACGCCATTCTGGTCTGGAATCCCGAATTCCTCCGCGAAGGTCACGCCGTCCAGGACACCCTGACCCCGGACCGCTTTGTCTACGGAGTTCCGTCAGGAGACGCCGGCACGGCTGCCGTCGCCGCTCTCGACGAGGTCTATACCACTCCCCTCTCCACCGGCACACCGCGGCTGGTGGTTGACTACGCCACCGCAGAACTCGTCAAGACAGCTGCCAACTCCTTCCTGGCCACCAAGATCAGCTTCATCAATGCCATGGCTGAGGTCTGTGACGCTGCAGGAGCTGATGTCACGGCTTTGGCCGACGCCATTGGCATGGACGACCGCATCGGCCGGAAGTTCCTCAATGCCGGAGTCGGCTTCGGCGGCGGCTGCCTGCCCAAGGACATCCGCGCTTTCATGGCACGCGCCGGCGAGCTGGGTGCCGATCAGGCTCTGACCTTCCTGCGCGAGGTGGACGCCATCAACATGCGCCGCCGGACCCGCGTTGTCGAAATGACCCGCGACATCTGTGGTGGCTCGCTGCTGGGCAAGCGCGTCACCATCCTTGGGGCCGCCTTCAAGCCCGACAGCGACGACGTCCGGGACTCCCCCGCGCTGAGTGCGGCCGCCCAGATGCAGCTCCAGGGCGCCACGGTCACCGTGACCGATCCTGAAGCACTGCAGAACGCCAAGGGACGTTTCCCGGAGCTCAGCTATGACCCCATCACGGAAAACGCCATCGAAAAGGCCCACGTTTTGGTGCTCCTGACCGAATGGAAAGAATACCGGGCACTGGATCCGCAGACCGTCGGTGCACTGGTGACGGACAAGAACATTATTGACGGCCGCAATGTGCTGGACCCGGCCGCCTGGCGGAACGCCGGCTGGAACTTCAAGGGCATGGGCCGCCCGTAACACTACGTCTTTTCCAAGGGCACGCCAAAAGTGCTGCAGGGACCGGACAACCCGTTCCCTGCAGCACTTTTTTAAGTCTGTTTACAAAGGGGGGTTCAACCAGCCCCGAAACTGCTATTATCATGACGCACGCCGACAATTCAGGCGGTGCGATCTCGTTTGACTCACAATTCCTGGGGGAATTCTTGCTTTCAGCAGCATCAGTCTCTGCACTTCCTTTTATCAGCGTTTTCGCCAGCACCGGCATGATCATTTGGGCCGCCGTCGGTCTCGCGGGCCTGATCAGCGGTATCGTGACCGTTCGGGTGGCCCGCCGCAAAAACCAGCCCGCTGAACCTGCCGTCACCAAAGCACCGCTCGAGACCGCAGCACAGCCTGCCATCCTGACGAACGCCGGCCCGGTCTCCACCGACGACGTCACGCAGGCCGCCTAACCCCTCAAGAGGGAACCGTTCGACCGGGGCCGCCGGTCCGTCCTACGGGGTCTGAACCGCCGACGACGGATTGCGCGACCTGAGCGCTTCCCCGATTCGAGCGGTTTCCTCCTTGCTCCACGTACCGGTGTCCCGTTCCAGAACCAGGAGCCGCGGCTCAAACTCGGGTGCGAACGACTGGATCTCGATCGCACAGCCGGGAGGCAGGTCCAGCCCGGCCGCGGTGTCCAAATCGTCCAGGCTTCCGTTCCAGGCAGTGACCGCCAGTCGGATTTGCTCCCGTTGATCGGCTGCCGACAGCGGTTCCGCGGGCTGCTCCAGTTCCACGCCGTCGACGTCGAACGCACCCGACGGATCCACCGTGTAGGTGATTTCCGGGTTGTCGCAGACGCCGCCGATCTCCAGCGAAAGTCCGGACAGCGGTGAGTTCCCGGCCTCGGCGATCTGCTGTTCCTCCCACCAGGAAATCAGCAGGCGCGCGGTAGGCAGGGCATCCTCCCGGGCCACGTCCAGCACGGTGCAGCGGCCATTGAGCCCGCCCAGCAGGACGGACTGGTCCGGCATGCGGGTAACCAGGGCATCGTGGGCGCGCACCAGAAACTGCAGCCATTCCCGGTCCCGCTTCTCCCCGGAGACCGTCAGGCGGGAATGCACTGCGCCCGGCGCATGCGACTCGGCGACCTGCAGGTTCAGGGTGTCGTTTTGCCCCAGCGCATCGATCTGCGGCGACAGCCTGATCAGGACGGTGGACAAGTGGCTGCGGCTGCCCAGGGTCTTTACCGTGTATGTGTTGGCTGTCAGGCCGCGCATGAAGAAAGGGCCCGTCCAGGTGTCCCCCGAAACCTGAGCACCGGGCAGGGCCGCGGTTGCGCCTGCAACCCAGGCATCCACTTCAGCGGCGGCTTTGGCTTTGGCTTTGGCCGCACGTTTGCCCCCGAAGAGGCCCATCAGATCAGATCAAGGCTGGGTGTTTTTTCCATCCCGCAAGCTTACGGGCCGGACTGCTGTGACCCGCGAAGAAACACGGCGGCGGGCTCACTTTGGCCGGGCTCGTTCCTAGCTCGCTGTCATCTGGCAAAAGCCGCTGCCACGACCACGGCCGTAACCGCCACTAAGAGGGCCAATCCGAGGTAGGTAAGCCAATCGCGGCGGGTACGGCGGTAGCGCTTCCGGCGCCATTCCCTAGCGGGAGCAGGTGTGTCCATGCACTCGAACATATGATCGCGTCATGGTTCCGCGGAACGGTGGCCGATACTCGTTTGCGGCCCGGTATTACGTGCGCCTAGTTGGCCGCGAGCAGCGCTTCCTCCAGTGCAACCCAGGCGAGCATGGCGCACTTGACCCGCGCCGGATAGCGGGAAACACCGGAGAACGCTGCGGCGTCGCCGAGCACCTCTTCGTCGGCCTCCACGGTGCCGCGGGAGCGCATCACCTCGCGGAAGTTGTCCACCAGGTCCATAATCTCGTCCCGGGGCAGGCCGGCGGCCAGATCGGTCAGGACCGAGGCCGACGCCATCGAAATGGAACAGCCCTGCCCCTCCCAGCTGATGCCCTCCACGGAGGCACCGCCGTCGGGCCCTCCCGCGGAATCCCCGGCGGGGGCCAGCACGGCACGCAGCGTAATCTCGTCCCCGCAGGTCGGGTTCAGCTGGTGACTCTCCCCCGACTTCGCCCCGGCAGGCACCTCCGCCAGCCCGGCGCCGTGCCGGGCCTTGGCATGGTCCAGGATGATCTGCTGGTACAGCTGCTGCAGCTCGGCGCTCATTTACTTCACTCCAAAAAACGGACGCACGCCGGCCACTGCGTTGAGGAACGCGTCGACGTCGTCGGTGGTGTTGTACAGGTAGGTGCTGGCGCGGGTGGTGGACACCAGGCCCAGCCGGCGGTGCAGCGGCTGCGCGCAGTGGTGGCCCACGCGCACGGCGATGCCCTGGTCATCCAGGAACTGCCCGACGTCGTGCGAGTGGACGCCGTCGACGTCGAACGCCGCCAGCCCGATCCGCTCCACGCCCGCACGGGGCCCGAGCACGCGGATGCCCTCAATCGCCTCCAGGCCCGAGACCAGCCGCTGGCCCAGCGTGGCTTCCCACGCATGGATGCGGTCCATGCCGGTTTCCTGCAGGTAATCCGCCGCGGTGCCCAGCGCCATGGCCTGCGAGATGCGCTGGGTTCCGGCCTCGAAACGCTGCGGCGCCGGCAGGTACTCGGCCTTTTCCATGGTCACCGTGGTGATCATGGAGCCGCCGGTCAGGAACGGCGGCATCGCATTGAGCAGTTCCGCCTTGCCGTACAGCACGCCGATGCCGGTGGGGCCCAGCATCTTGTGCCCGGAGAACGCGGCGAAATCCACGTCCAGCGCCTTGAAGTCCACCGGCAGGTGCGGCACCGACTGGCAGGCATCAAGCACGACGAGCGCCCCCGCGTTGTGCGCGAGGCGCACCAGGGTTTCCACCGGGTTGATGGTGCCGAGCACGTTGGAGGCGTGCGTGAACGCCACAATCTTGGTGCGCCCGGTGATCAGCCGCTCGGCCTCCTCCAGCCGCAGCGCGCCGTCGTCGTCCACCGGAATGAACCGCAGCGTGGCTCCGGTGCGCGCGGCCAGTTCCTGCCAGGGAATCAGGTTGGCGTGGTGCTCCATTTCGCTGACCACAATGTCGTCGCCCTCGCCCAGCGCGAAGCGGCGGGCCGCCTCTCCCCCGCGGCCGGCGGCGGCGTTGGAGAAGGAGTAGGCAATCAGGTTGATGGCCTCGGTGGCGTTGGAGGTCCAGACAATTTCATCAGGCCGGGCGTTCACGAAGCGGGCGATCTTGGCCCGGGCGTCCTCGTACACGTCGGTGGCGGCCACCGCGAGGGTGTGCGCGCCGCGGTGCACGGCGGAGTTGCGCTGTTCGTAGAACTCCTGTTCGGCTTCGATCACGCTGAGCGGGTTCTGCGAGGTGGCGCCGGAGTCCAGGTAGACCAGCGGATGGCCGTTGACCTGCTGGTTCAGGATCGGGAAGTCGTTGCGGATGCGCAGGACCTCGGCGTTGTCCATCAGCTCCACTGCGGGCTTGAGGGTATCGGGGGTGGAAACCACAGGCACGGGAAAAACTCCTTGGCTGGCCGTCGGTGTGCGCGGGTAATCTGCATTACGCCACATAAGTCTGTGCTAATCATCCCACTGCACGGCCGCGAGCGCACCTGAGCTCGGCCTTAGTTCGCGGACGACGGCGGGTGGCAGCGGTTCCGGATGGCGCCAGGGTGGGTTTCGGTGGGAGTCAGGGGCCGCCGGTGGCATCCCGGTGTCTCCCCGGGGGACGCCCGGGTTCTCAGGTAGGCCCGGCGTGGAAAACAGGTATCCCGTACCCGTTCCCCCGCGCGGCCGCGGCGATAGATTCCTTCTCGGGCGTGCCATCCACTGGGCGCCGCTGGGATTTAGAGCCGGGGGTTTCACCATGGTCAAGAGAATCGCTGCTGTCCTGAGCGGAGTTGTGCTCGCTGCCGCATCACTGATCGGAGTCGCCCCGCCGGCTGCCGCCCTCTCGCCCGGAGTGGCCTTCTCCGCAACCGACCTCCCCACCTGGCAGACCAACGGCATTGTCTGGGCCATGGCCGAGTCCAACGGCGTGATGTACGTCGGGGGAACCTTCACCGCCATCCGCCCGCCCAAGGTTCCGGCCGGCGGCGCCGGGTCCGTCAGCGCCGTGAATTTTGCCGCCTTTGACGCCTACACCGGCAACCCGGTCCAGTGCGCCCTCTCGGTCACCGGCGGCAGCGCCACGGTGCGGGCCATGGATATCTCCCCCGACGGCCGGACCCTGTACATCGGCGGCAGCTTCGGCACGGTCAACGGCGTCACCACCACCCGGATTGCCGCCATCAACCTGCCCAGCTGCACCGTCAACACCAACTTCAAGCCTCCGACAGTTTCCGCCACAGTGCGCGCCATCGAAGCAACTGACTCCGCGGTGTATTTCGGCGGGGACTTCAAGAGCGTGGGCAGCTCCGCGCGGGGCATGCTCGCCGCAGTCAACTCCACCGGCGCGCTGCTGCCGTGGGCGCCGGAGGCCAGCCAGCCGGTACGTGCCCTGCACGCCCCCGCGGGACGGAACGTCGTCCTGGCCGGCGGTGACTTCCTCACCATGAACGGCGCCGATTCCAAGGCCCTGGCGGTACTGAACAGCACCACCGGCGCCAGCATCCGCACCTATCCCAACTTTTTCATTCCAAAAACCTCCTCGGTCAAGTCCATCGATTCCGACGGCACCAGCTTCTACATCGGCAACGAAGGCACCGGCGGCGGCATTTTTGACGGCCGCGCCCGGCTGGACCTGAACACCTACAACCAGGTCTGGCGGGACACCTGCCTGGGCGCCACCCAGGCCGTGTCCGTCTACAGCGCAACGCTCTACGCCGCACACCACGCGCACGACTGCTCCAGCATGAACTCCTTTCCGGAAGGCCCGCGGGTGCACCTGAGCGCGCAGAGCATCAACGGCCCCTCCCCCATGTACCAGTGGAACCCGGTCACCAATGACGGCCAGGGCGAGGGAATCGGCACGCGCACCCTGGCGCACACCACCGCCGGCAGCGGCAGGGACGTCCTGTGGACCGGCGGGGAATTCACCACCGTCAACGGCGCCGGGCAGCAGAGCCTGACCCGCTTTGGGCCCGGCCCCGGCACCGCAGGTCCCGGCACGCCGCAGTTTGTCAGCGCCGAGTCCCGGGCCTCGGGCCAGAACACCGTCCGCTGGCAGTCCACTTCGGACCCCGATGATTCCGAGCTCACCTACCGGGTCTACCGCAACGGTTCCGCCACTGCGCTGGCAACCGTCAACTCGTCGTCGCGCTGGTGGGACCTGCCCCAGGCCTCCTTCACCGACACCACGGCGGTGCCGGGCACGGCCTACACCTACCGGGTGCAGGCCACCGATCCCAGCGGGCGCAGCGGTGCACTCTCGGCGCCGGTGCAGATCACCACCGCCACTTCGGCTGCTCCGTATCCGGCCCTGGTGCGGGCCGACGGCGCCACCACCTACTGGCGCCTCGGCGACTCCCTGGGGGCGGCCGCCGATTCCTCCAACGGCAACAAGATGGGCCTGCCCAACTTGGGCGCCAAACTCTCCGGGACCACGAGTGCGCTGCGCAGCGACAGCAACCGGGCGGCGACCTTTGACGGCGTCGACGACATGATTTACGGCCAGCAGCGCGTCAGCGCACCCACGGTGTTCAGCGCCGAGGCCTGGTTCAAGACCGACACCACCACCGGCGGGAAGATTCTGGGCTTCGGCAACGCCCAGCCCCGCCGCAACGGAACCCTCCTGGGCTACAGCAGCGTCTATGACCGCCACATCTACATGAGCGACGCCGGCAAGCTCGTGTTCGGCACCTGGTCCGGCACCCGGGTGGTGGTCACCTCGCCCGCCAGCTACAACGACAACGCGTGGCACCATGTGGTGGCGACCCAGGGCCCGGGCGGGATGGTGCTCTATGTCGACGGCGTGAGGGTTGCCTCCAATACTGTCTCCGCCAACACGGTCTCTCTCGGCTCCTGGCGGATCGGCGGGGACTCGATTCCGTCCACCTGGCCCAGCGCTCCCACCAGCCGGCACTTCAAGGGGGCCATCGACGAATTCGCGGTCTATCCCACGGCCCTCACCGCCGCCCAGGTTGCGGCCCACAACCAGCAGGGACGCAGGTAGCAGGTGCAGGCAGGCAGCAAGTGCAGGGAAGATCCGCCCGGCACCGCCGAGGGTAAGCGCCGCCCGGCTGCGGGCAGCCATGGAGCACGCCGTGCGTTCCTCGGGCTGGCCGCCGCCGCAGTCCTGGCCGGAATGGGCGCGGTCCTGCTGACCCCCGGGCCCGTGGACCAGCCCGTCTACGGGACGGTGCTGCGGGCTCTCCGCCGGCTGCAGGAGCACGGGCTTCCGGGCTGGGTGGACTACACCGCGGTGGAAGCAGCGGCCAACGTGCTGCTCTTTGTGCCGCTGGGCCTGCTGGCCGGGCTCCTGCTGCCGGCACGGCGCTGGTGGCTGGGACTGCTGCTGTGCGTCGGGCTCGCAGCCGGAGCGGAGATCAGCCAGGACCTGTTCCTGCCCCGGCGGCAGGGCGATCTTCAGGATGTGCTGAACAACGGCGCGGGGGCGCTGCTGGGCGTGGCCGTGGCCGCCGCGGGCCGGACGCTGCGTTCATCGATCCGGCGGGGCCGGACGCTGCGTGCAGTCCGGCGGGGCCGGGCCTAGGTGACCTTGACGCTGCGGAACTCCACCGGGCAGTCGTCCGCATAGTTTCGGGCCAGGCTGAAGTAGCCTCCGCGGTACTTGCGGTTTGAGGTAATGCCCGCCCAGCCGGCGCCGTCCAGCCGCGAGTAGCGGATGCTGTCCGGGTCGATATCAATCTTCAGCGACATCCACTCCCCCGCTCTCACCGGCTCCGTGTCCACGGCGCTCAGCCGCAGCCCGCCGGGTTCCCCCGGGCTGCGCAACAGCAGGGTCATTTCCCCCGTGGGCCGGACCACCAGGTGGTAGCCGCCCACGTCGCTGGGGATGAGCACCCGGTACGGGCGGTCATCATCCTGGCCGAACGCCAGTCCGGCGTGCAGGGTGTCATCCACGGGCAGTTCCTCCGGCCAGCGCATGTCGAACTGGACGCTGTAGACCTCCCGGCGCACCGGGCCCAGCGAACCCATCCGGTAACTGCTGTTGGCCGCGGCGGACATGAGCAGGGTGCCGCCGGCAGGCTTCAGTTCCGGTTGGAACTCCCAGCCCTGCCCCACCATCCAGGGCAGGTCGCCCGCCGCCCGGATCCCGTCCCCGAAGCTGTCGGACGTCGCCGCCGGCTCGTCCGTGGCCAGGTACGGCAGGTTGGCGCACATGAGCCCGGACACGCCCAGCGCCAGCAGCCGGTCGCGCAGCTCCCGGGTGTGCACTTCCCAGCAGATAACGGGCTTGCCGGTGGCCACCACCTTCGCCAGTGCATCATCGGCTGCCGAATGGTGGACGCCCAGGTAGGTGAACTTGTCAGCCAGCTGCGGTACGAGTTCCAGCTGCTCGGTGGTGAAGTAGCCCCAACTGGCGTAGCCGCGCTCGGAGGCGGCATCAATCTGCGCAGCCTCCGCCGACTGCTTCCAGATGAAGTGGCTGTGCGAGTCCGGATAGGTGTCCATCAGATCCAGCAGCGCCTTGGCGTTGGTGCCCTGCTTGTCCTCGATGAAAAGCACGTGGGTGGAGGCGAAGGCATCCAGGACGTCCTTGAGCAGGGGAATCTTCTCCGTCACCGCCTTCGGGCCCAGCCATGCCCGGGCGTCAACCAGCAGCTCTGAGACCTCTGCGTACGTGGAGTCCTTGATCATCAGCTTGGTGCCGGTGGTGCGTTCGGTGGTGAGATCGTGGTGGCAGATCAGGGTTCCGTCCGACGTGGCGCTGACCGAAATCTCCAGGGCCACCGCTCCGGCCTTGGCCGACTCGCGGTACGCCGTCATGGTGTGCTCGGGCCAGTTGTCCCAGGATCCGCGGTGTGCGATCAGAAACGGGGCGGCGGCCAGCATCGAATCGACCGTGTGGACGGGAGCCGGCTCAGGCGTGGCGGATGCCTCTCCGTCCGCGTCGGCCCTTCCGGTGCAGCCGGCCAGGACAAGGCCCGCGGCACCCAGTGCCAGCACCTCGCGGCGGGACAGCCCGGAGGCCGGGGGAAGCCGCCGCCCAAACGTGTGCCGGGGATTCATGCGTTCAGGGCTGCGTCCCCGGCACGACCGCCCTCCAGAAGGGTCAGGGCGCGGCGCAGCACGGTGGAGGACGTGCTCACCGTGTAGGGAAAATACACCACCTGTACTCCTATCCGGGCCATGTCGCGTTCCAAGCGGTCGCCCTTCTCCGTGCCCCGCCAGTCATCACCCTTGAAAAAGACGTTGAAGCCCACTTCACGCCAGGTTTCCGCCTTGTTCAGATGCTCATCAACCACCACGTCGTCGACGTAGCGAACGCTGCGCACGATTTCCACCCGCTCCGCAAGGGGAACCACAGGGGTGGTTCCCTTCAGCCGCTGGGTCATGTCGGTGGAGGCGACGCCGGCGATCAGGTAGTCGCACTGGCTGCGCGCATGCTTCAACAAGTTCAGATGGCCGATATGGAAAAGGTCGTACACTCCCGAGGCATAGCCGATCCGAACTGTCATGTGAACAACCCCCAGGTGTGGTCCGTTAAATATCAGTTCATCTTTGGCTCATTTTCGGGAGCCCGTAAAGCGATTTCCGCACAATCACGTAGGGGCCGGAGAAACACGAGTAGACGCACCGGCAGCCCGGGTATTTACTCCATCAATTCGAGTAAACGCCACCGTGGGACTGGCAGAAGCCCGGGGTTACGCTTCCATTCAGTTTCGGGCCGCGGGCCCGTCCCCAGTTCATGAGGCGGTACAGCCGTGCATAAAAAAATTGCGGCAATCTGTTCGGTTGCGGCCGTGGCAGCGGCAACCCTGATAGGCGTTGCCGCTCCGGCCACCGCCCTGACCCCCGGCGTGGCCTTCTCGGCCGTCGCCCTCCCCACCTGGCAGACCAACGGCATCGCGTGGGCGATGGCGGAGGCCAACGGCGTGATGTATGTCGGCGGCACCTTCACCGAGGTGCGGCCCCCGGGAACCGCCGCCGGCAACAGCCAGTCCCGGACAGCAGTCAATTTTTCCGCCTTTGACGCCTACACCGGCACGCCCACCTCGTGCGCTCTGTCCTTCACCGGCGGAACGGGTGCCACGGTGCGGGCCATGGATGTCTCCCCCGACGGCCGCAAGCTGTACGTGGGCGGGAACTTCACCACAGTCAACGGCGTCACCGCTAACCGGCTGGCCGCCATCAACCTGCCGAGCTGCACCGTGGACACCACCTTCCGGCCCGGCACGGTGAACAGCACGGTGCGGACCATCGCCGCCACCGACAACGCCGTCTACTTCGGCGGCGACTTCACCACCGTCAACGGCACCGCCCGCAGCCGCTTCGCTGCAGTGGGCGCCACCGGCGCCCTGCTTCCGTGGGCTCCCGTGGCCGACGGCGTGGGCCGGGCCCTGGACGTCCCCGCGGACCGCAACGTCGTTCTGATTTCCGGGGACTTCAGCACGGTCAACGGCGCAGAATCGCGGGCCATGGCCGTGGTGGACAAGGGCGCCGGCGCCAATGTGCGCACCTACGCCTCTGCCGCCTACATTCCCGCCAGCGCCGTGATCAAGGACGTCACCAGTGACGGCACCAGCTTCTATGTCGCCGGTGAGGGCATGGGCAGCCGGTCCTTTGACGGCCGCGCCCGGCTGTCCCTGGACAGCAACTACGAGCAGATCTGGAAAGACACCTGCCAGGGCGCCACCCAGGCGGTGCTGCCCTACAAGGACGTGCTCTATTCCGGGCACCACGTCCACGACTGCTCCGGCATGAACGGCTTTGCCGACGGCAACCGCAAACACCTCTCCGCCCAGGACATCAACAATCCGTACCCCTTCCTCGGCTGGAGCCCCGACACCAATGACGGCACCGGCGAAGGCCTGGGCCCGCGGGCCCTGGAAACCACCAGCACCGGCAACGGCGACGTCCTGTGGGTCGCCGGCGAATTCACCACCACCAACGGCACCGCGCAGCAGGGCCTGACCCGCTTCGGCCCCGGCCCGGCCTCCGCCGCGCCCGGTACGCCGGCCAACGTCAGCGCAGTGAGCTTCGCCGCCGGCCAGAACCAGGTCCGCTGGACCCAAAGCGTGGACAACGACGACGCCGCCCTCACCTACAGCGTTTACCGCAACGGCAGCAGCACCGCCCTGGGCACCGTCACCGGAAAGTCCACCTGGTTCGACACACCCCAGCTGTCCTTTACGGACCGCACGGCCGCGCCGGGCACCGCCTACTCCTACCGGGTGCAGGCCAGCGACGGCTCCACCGCCAGCGCTCTCTCCGCACAGGTCTCAGTCACCACGGCAGCGGCCACCCAGCCCTACCCGGATGCGGTGCTCCGTGACGGCGCTTCCACCTACTGGCGGCTTGACGACAGCCGGCCCACCGCCCCGGCGGACACCTCGCCCGGCAACAACCGCGGCGTCGCCTACGGCGGCCCGCTCCTGGCCGGCACCGCCGGAGCCGTTCCCGGCAGCACCGCCGGGGTCTTTGACGGCGTCGATGATCAGGTCTCCGGACAGCAGCGGTATCCTGCTCCCGCCACCTACACCGCCGAGGCATGGTTCAAGACCGACACGGTGCGGGGCGGAAAGATCTTCGGCTTCGCCTCCGGACAGCCCAACCGCCACGGCACCCGCAATTCCAGCGGCATCGTGGACCGGCACCTGTACATGACCACCGGCGGAACCCTCGCCTACGGCGTCCTCAACGCAGCCAACACACCCGTGAGCGCCAGCACGGCCAAGACGTACAACGACAACGCCTGGCACCATGCGGCGGCCGTGCAGACGGCCTCGGGCTTCACCCTGTACGTGGACGGCGTGCCCGTGGCCAGCAGCCAGACACCGGCTGCGCAGACCTACACGGGCTCCTGGCGGGTGGGCGGAGACAGCCTGATCGGCTGGCCGGAACGGCCCACCAGCAGCTATCTGGCCGGCTCCATTGACGAGTTCGCCGCCTACCCGACGGCCCTGAGCGCCGCCCAGGTCACGGAGCACTTTACCGCCGGCGGCGGAAGCCCGGCCGAACCCGAGCCGGCTCCGGACACTACGGCGCCGAGCGCCGTCTCCGGAGCATCCGCTGCCGTCAACGGCGCCACGGTAACCCTGACCTGGAGCGCCGCCACCGACAACGTCGGTGTCAGCGGATACCGGATCCACCGCTCCGTGACGGACGGCTTCACGCCGTCGGCCGCCAGCCTGCTGACCACCGCCTCCGGTTCCGCTCTCTCACACAGCGACGCGGAGCTGGAGCCGGGCACCTACTACTACCGGGTGGTCGCCGTCGACGAAGCCGGGAATGCGGGAGCAGCCTCCAACCAGGCGAGCGCCACCATTGCCGGCGCCCCGCCGGCCGAACCGGTGACCCTGTCCCTGACTCCCGCTGCTGACACCTACGTCAACCAGGGAGCGCCCAACGCGACCCACGGGAGCGCCGTGTCCATGGCGTCACGCGGCTCATCGGCCTACACCTCATACCTGCGGTTCACCCCCGGAACCACGGTGCCGGCAGGGATGCGGCTGATTTCGGCGACGCTGCGGGTGTACACCTCCACCGAAACCTTCAGCAATTCCGTTGACCGGCACACTATCCAGCCGGTGAACGGGGACTGGACGGAGGCGACCACCACCTACAACAACCGTCCGGCGCTGGGCAGCGCTGTGCTGGGCACCGTCTCACCGACGGCGACCAACACCGCCTACTCCGTCGAACTCGACACCGCGGCAGTTTCGGCCGCACTGTCCGAGTCCGTTGACCTGGCCATTACGAGTGCCGGAACCGATAACGCCTGGTTCCACACCAAAGAAGCGTCCTCCACCCGCCGTCCGGTCCTGACCCTGGTCTTCGGCCCCTAACCCGTGTCCCTGAAAAAGGGGCAGCACTATTTCTGCAGGTTCATCCGATAGAAAGCACACTCAAATGAAAACCGGTCTCAAACCATTACTCCTGGGACTGCTGCTGTTGCCGGCGCTGGGTACGGCAACAGGATGCAGCTCCCCCGACCCTTCTCCGGAAGCGGCGCCGCCGTCGGCCTCGCCGTCCCCGTCCGCTTCGTCCGCATCGTCCGCTCCGTCGTCGTCGGCGACTGCCTCGGGAACCACCGGGACGGCAGCCCCCTCCGGCGGAGCTGAAACTCCCGCCGGGGAGGACACGGACGCGGCAGCTGAGGCCGTGGTGCAGTCCCCCCAGCCGGCACCGGAACCGACCTTCGAGGCACAGCAGGAACAGTATCTGCAGGACAAGGTGCCCGAGGGCACCGATCCCAACGCCGTGCTGCAGGTGGGGCAGGAGCGCTGCGACCAGCTGCTCAGCGCCAGGTCGGTGGACGAAGAGTCCGTGCTCAGCGAACTCATCATGAGCCCGTCTCAGGACACGGCCGACGCCGTCGCCGCACTGTGCCCCGAACTGCTGCCCGTCCTGGACGCCGCCGCGCTGGGCTTCCCCGATGGAGTTTTCTCCGTGGGAGAAGCGGCACCGCACGCTGACCAGCCCTCGGTTGCACCGGGAACCTACCGGGCGTACGGCCTGCCCGAGGGATGTCTCATCTCCGTCTACGCCGGCTCCGGGGAACTTCTCGGGTCTCATGACGGGTCCGCTCCGGTCACCATCGGCGCTGACGCTGCACGCGTGGAATCGGACCAGTGCTACACGTGGTTCCGTTCATGACGTCCTTCTGCAGCTTCCTTTTCTGTTCACACCATCTGCCTATCCAAGGGAAGGGGTAACCAATGGATATGCGCGAACAAATACTGATCCTTCGCCGCAATTGGATGCTCATAGTCTCATTTGCACTCATCGGGCTCATCAGCGCCGGAACCATTTCTGTGCTGATGCCCAAAACCTACACCGCCACAAGCAACCTCTTTGTCTCCACCCAGAATGTTGAAACCTCGGCCGAACTGCAGCAGGGCAGCGTGTTCTCCCTGAACCGGGTGCAGTCCTACGTGGAGCTGGTCGGCATGCCGGAGGTACTGAACCCTGTCATTGAAAATCTCGACCTGGACATGACACCGCAGGAGCTGGCCGGCAAAGTCAAAGCGGCAACGTCCCGCAACACCGTGCTGATTGAAATTCAGGCGGTGGATTCCTCTCCGGAACGCGCCGCGGACATCGCCAATGCGGTGGTGGCAAGCCTGATTTCGACGGTGGCCGACGTGGAGCGGCCTACCAACGGCCTGCCGTCTCCGATGCGCCTGACATCCGTGGACACGGCCCAGCCGCCGGCGGCCGCGTCCAGCCCCAAGACTCCGCTGAACCTGGCGCTGGGTCTGTTGTACGGGCTTGCCCTCGGGCTGGTGGTGGCCATCCTCCGGCACGTCCTGGACCGTCATGTGCGCACCGAAGCTGATCTGCGCAAGTCCACGGACCTGCCGCTGCTGGGCGGGATTACCGAATCCACGCGGCATACGAGCCGGCCAACCATCCTGGGCGGCTCGGGAACCGATGCCTTCCGGCAGCTGCGGACCAATCTGGAGTTTGCCGCCGTCAGCCAGCAGATGAAGTCGCTGGTGGTCACCTCGTCGCAGGCAGGCGAGGGCAAGAGTACCGTCGCCCTGAACCTGGCCCTGAGCATCGCGCAGAGCGGGCAGCGGGTGATCCTGGTGGATGCCGATCTGCGGCTTCCGTCGGTGTCCAGCGCCACCGGGCTGGAAGGCAGCGTCGGTTTGACCACCGTCTTGATCGGGCGCACCAGCCTGGTCGAAGCCACCCAGCACTGGGGCACAGGCGGCCTGTCGGTGCTGACCTCCGGACCGCTGCCTCCCAATCCCACCGAGCTGCTCGGTTCCGAGACGATGCAGAAACTGATCGAGGAACTCGAAGCGGAATACGACATGGTGATCCTGGATGCTCCGCCGGTGCTGCCGGTGGCCGATGCCGCGATCCTCACACGCCACACCGACGGGATCCTGCTGGTGGTCGGAGCCACCCGGGTCAGCCAGCACAACCTGTCCAAGGCCGTGGAGCAGCTGAGCCTGGTGAACGCGAACGTGGTGGGTATGGTCCTCAACCGGATTCCGCGCTCCGGCCCCGATGCCAACTCCGCTTACCTCTCCGATTACGGCATCGCGCCGCTGCCGGTCATGCGGGACAACGACGGAGGCCCGGCTTCGCCCGTGGCCGAAGCCGAAGCCGCGATTGTCCGGGACAGCCGGGCCCTCAGCAAGGGCTGACTCCGGGCCGGTACGGCGGGGCGGGACGGATACGCCGTCCTGGCCGCCGCGGCCGGCGGAACAACAAGAGCCTTCCGGGCGGTGTGCACAAAGCACACCGCCCGGAAGGCTTTTCCGTGCCCGGGCGCATCCACGGGCACCAGGGTGCTGTGGGCTGATCGACAGGTTCCGGTATGCCCGGGGCTGATCGCTGCTCCGGAGCCTGCCGCAGGTGCCTGGCCTGGTCACCGGTTCCAGGGGCGCCCGCCACAGAGAGGGCGCCCGTCCCAGAGAGGGCGCCCGTCCCAGAGAGGGCGGGCTAATCCACCGGTTCCAGGGCCGCCGCAGGGCGGGCGGGACGGGTCCGGCCGGCGCGGACCGCAACCAGCCCGCACACCGCCGCAACAGCGACCGCTCCGGTAAAGCCCCAAGCCGACGCAGCGGCGGATCCGCCCAAGGCCAGGGCCAGCGGCAGCACGAGTGTCAGGGCAGCCAGCACCCCGCGCATCAGCGTAGACAGGCGGTTGGCTTGGACGGCCCGGAAGTAGGCCAGGAGAACCGTGTACGGAACCATGGCGAGGTACTGAACGGCATACGGCCAGCGCAGCTCGGAGGCATTGCGCCAGGTCTCTCCCAGGACAAACTCTCCAGCGGACGCCGGGAGCATCAGCACGGCCGCGCCCCACCCCACGCACAGCACCAGCACGAGGACGAAGGTCTCCAGCAGCCTGCTGCGGAAGGCACCGGTCCCCCGGGTGCGGACCAGTTCGGGAATAACGGCCGTCTTGATGGCACCGAACACCGTATTCAGGGGGGAGAAGAGCAGCTGCGCTGCCCGAAGTGCACCGACGCCCGCCGCGCCAAGCGGAAATACGAGGAAATACAGCACGGCAAACGTGGAGGCATTGAGAGCGGCAAATTCGGCAACGTAACGGAACGCGAAGTCCTTGTTAATCAGCAGCCAGCGGACTCCGGCCGGAACAGCGGGAACGCTGCGGGCCAGGATCAGGCCGGCCGCGAGCGCGGCTGCAGCGCCTGCGCCCCACCACGACAAGACCACCCACAGCTCGCCCCCGGACCGGGCAACCAGCAGCATCGCGCTGATGGACCCAACGGCCCATAGGCCGTCGATCAGGAGCGCCAGCGCCGGCCGCCCCTGACAGATGAACAGGTACCGAATGCTGTCCTGCAGCAGCACAAACGGCGAAACTGCCGCCATCACGAGCCACAGGAGGGAGTTCTCCGGGCCCGAGAGGACCGCCCCGGCCAGCAGCAGCATGACGGTGGGCACTGCCACGAGCAGGGTGGCTCCCAGGCTTGCCGCGGCAACCTCCCGGGTCAGCCTGCCGGTTTGGGAATACCGCACCAGCAGGGTCTCCCCCACGAGTGCCCGCTGCCCGCCCAGAAACAACAACAGGCCGGCGTAGGCAAGCGAGAACTGCCCGAACTCGGGCACGCTTGCCACGTTGGCGGCCACCGCCACCGCAACAAAGTTGGAGATGCTGGAGACACCCTGGTCCGCGAAGGTGACCAGCCGGCGGAATCCGCCCATCTAACCCAACGCCAGGAGCTCGGCACGCCACTTCGGCAGGAACGCCGCAAGCATCAGCACGTGGGCGGCTGCCAGCACCAGGTAGGCCGCCAGGAACAGTCCGGGCCAGGGCAGCAGCAAAAACGCCAGGCACGTCATGCCGTAATCCACCGGCAGGGTTACAACCGACCGCACCAGCATCCGCCGGTTGTTCTGTGGGTTGTTCTGTGGATTGTTTTCCGGGGTGCCGCCCTGGATGTTTTGCCGGTTCCGGTCCCCGCGGCCGGCTGTGCCAGCCGCGCCGGACACCCCCGCCGCCCCGGACATCGCCGCCGCGCGGACATTCCTGCGCAGCTGATCCAGCAGGGCACCGCCGAAAAAGATGCAGGAACTGGACAGCAGAAACAGTCCGCAGGCTGCGGCCAGCGCAATGTGGTCGTAGTCGGTGGTGCGGGCGAGGAAGCAGAAGGTCGCAATGTGCATGACGGTTATCCGGCCGTTGTCCAAGGCATGGTCCAGCCACTCGCCGAAGGCAGAGCTGGCTCCCTGCAGGCGTGCCAGCTGCCCGTCGGCCGAATCAAGGATGTATCCCACCGCCAGCAGCACTCCCACCAGCGCCGATGACAGGTTTGCCGAGGCTCCGAAGGCCAGCCAGGCCAGCGACCCGTAGGTGAGCACGGCGCCTGCCAGGGTGACGTGGTTGGGCGTCAGCGCGGTGTTGCGCAGAGCTGCCGCTACGGTCCGCCCGGCAGGCCGGTTGACGTACAGCAGGTACAGCGGAACGCCCTTGCGGGTTTTCTGCGCCTGCTTGAGCTGGTTGAACGATTCCCGGAATGTGGCCCGGGTCTGCGGGAGGGTCTGACTCATGACTGCAGCCTTTCTCGGCGGTTAGTTACAGCGGTCAGGATCAGGACCGAAAGTACCAGGATCATCAGGCGCCCCATCGACTGCAGCAGTGACCCGCGCAGCAGGATGAACAGATATCCGGCGAAAATGGAAATACCGAGGTATCCGACCGAACCCTTGCTCAGGATTTCAGCCCTGAACCCGGAATCCAGCCGGCGCGCCAGCAGTCCCAGCGCGGCAAACACCAAGATCAGGCCGGGCAGCCCGAAATTGATCCAGGCCTCGGCCCACAACGGCGCCGAGAGGTTGAGGTTCACGCTGTTCATCCACTGCCCCACTTCCACACCCGTATCCAACGGTTTGTCGGGCCAGACGACGCGCGGCACCCAGAACAGCAGCGGGCCCAGGGCCTGCATGCCCCACGACAGCCCGTGATTCGCGGTGTACGCCAGGGTATTGGCGAGCATGGTGAATTGGTCATAGTCCTTGGTGGCGATGATGATCCACATCGACTCCAGGTTCACCGGTGTCCCCTGACCGGCTGCGCGGCGGGTGATGTCCGACAGCGGAAAGATGACGATGGACGCTATCACTCCCCCGGCCACGGCAGCGTTGAACAGTCCCTTCCGTCCGCGGATCAGGGGCAGCGCCAGGCCAAAGAGCACAGCCAGCGTCCAGTAGCGGGAGTTGGAAATCGGATTGTTGACCACGATGTTCATCACCACCAGCGCTGCCAGCAGCAGACCGTCCACTGCGGCCAGCGCACGGTCCCGGGTCCGCCAGACGTGCAGGTAAAAGATCAGCGCCGTGAGGCAGCCAACGGAACCGGCTGCGGAAATGATGGCGCGCAGGGCCTGCCCGCTGTCCGGGCTGATCGCATCCAGCGCCTGGCTGGTTTCCTGGCGGCTCAGGAAGAAGACCGAAAGGCCGCCCACCTGGACGATATATACCAGCGCGGCCACCACCGCCGCCACGGAGAACACCCGCAGCACGTCCATGCTCCGCAAGGTGCGGAAGCGCAGCTTCGGTTCCAGCTCGCGCCGGCGCAGCCGCAAGTGATAGCCCAGGTCAAAACAGACACATCCCAGCAGCGTCAGCAGGCTGGCCATGGTCAGCGCAACTTCATCCACCTGGATGGCCAGGGCAGTGGAGCGGCCCGTTGTCAGCTGGGCCAGCGGGGCCAGACCCATTCCGGTGTACACGAAAATCCAGAACACGCCCGCCACGGGCCTGATGTCCGTTTGCCACAGGAGCAGGCCAAGCTTCACCGCGGCATAAAGCACCACGGCATACCGGATCAGGAAGTCGGTGTTGCTGAAGTAGAGGGCTTGGGCGCCGTGCACCTCCAGCGGAAACACCACGGCGAACAAGAGGAAGGCCACCAGCGCGACGGCGGTGCGGACACCGGTGCGCGCCTCGCCCCCGCTGTCACGCGGGGGCCGGGCCGCAGGCAGCAGTCGTGAGCTCATGACCGGCCTCCCTTCTGGCGGAGCGGAACGGCGGGTGCGGTTGCTGCTGACGTTCCCATGGCTTCCAGATACAGCTTCCGGAGGTCCTCGGCCAGTGACCGGGCCGACCACAGGCGCTCATGCAGCCTGCGCGCGTTGGAGCCGACCTCAATCCTGCGTTGAGGATCAGCGGCAAGGTCCAGCATCGCCCGGGAGAAGGCCTCCGCCGTCGGCTCCGCCAGGACGGCGGCATTTCCTTCGTACAGGTCCGCCGACAGCCCGCATTCGCTGGTAATGATCATCGGTGTTCCTGCCGCAGCCGCCTCAATCACCGACATCGGATACGGCTCGTTCAAAGCCGGCAGTACGTACGCGGTGCAGACGGCCATGGCTGCCTGCACCGCTTCCGGAGACAGTTCCCCCTGCAGTTCGAACCGGTCGGCATAAGCCGAGCCGGCGATCAGGGCATGCACCCGGGCTGTTTCGCCCTGGTCCGGTCCGGCCAGGATGAAGCGGGCATCCAATCCCTTTTCCAGCGCGTCCAGGGCTGCCTGGACAAACACGACCGGCTGCTTGCGGGGAGCCAGCCTGGCAGCAAACAGGAAAACGTGCCGGTCCGGATCAGCCCAGGCGTGTGCGGAGTCGGCAGTGGCGTTCACGACCCGGCGCATCCGCACCGGGTCAACACCCAGCTGCTGCAGGCCCCGCTCCTCGTCCTCCGTCAAGGTCAGCCACAGGCTTGGGATGCGGACCAGCCACCGGGTGATGACGGCGTCGTACATCCTCACCGGCAGCGAACGCGACGGCGCCAGCATCCCGTGCGACTGCGCAATCACGGGGATTCGTCCCCGGCCCAGCAGGAGTGCCGCTGCAGACGTGATGAAATCGCGGCACAAATGCACCTGCGCCACGTCCGCCGCCGCGGCCCTTGCCGCCGCATAGCGGGGCAGCCGCAGACTCACCAGGCCGCGCAGCCGCGCGCCGGGGAACGGGCGGCGAACCCGGAACAACGTAACCGGATGCCCACCCGCCGCGGCGGCAGGTACCTCACCGAGCCAGCCGCCAATGAGTTCAACGTCCTCGCCGAGGTCCGTGAGCGCAGCGCTCTGGGTCCGGGCAACTGCCCAAACACCCCCGGCGGCAGCCCCCGGACCCGCCAGGCCGCCGAGCTGCAGGATCTTCAGAGCGGGCAGGTGTGGCGTGCCCTCCCCCATGTTGTCCCCTATGTTGTCGCCTATGTTGTCCCCCGTGCTACGCATGGTCCGCCTCCCCGCTGCGGGCAGGAACGGAAGCTGCCGCGGCCGCTCCTGATACTGCCGGTGCCGCAGCCTCGGCCCGGCCCCGCTGGAGTTCGCGGACCTTCAGCCCGATCTGCCAGTAGTACACGGACAATGCCAGGGCGTAGTCAAAGCCCGCCCTGCCGTCCAGGAATCCGCGGCGCAGCACGTAGCTGTACAGGAAAAACACCAGAGGCTTCAGCGGCACCCGGTCAAAACGGCGTCCCTGGCTGCTTTTGGACCCGCGCACGTTTTCCCGGGTCCGGGGATCCATGCGGATAAACGCTTCCCAATCCGAATAGCGGTTGTGCCGGTCAAACCAGGTCCGGACCGGATCGAGGTCGTGGTGAACCAGCTTGGCGGTGGTCCTGCCCACGGGCCCGCGGGGCTCCGGCTGATAGTGGGCTTCCACCTCGCCCATGCCCGGCAGGTGCAGCAGGTCGATGTTTCGGAACTCGTTCAGTCCGCGCCGCAGAAAGGACCGTTTGACCACACTGTGACCGTGCCGGAGGCCCATACCCGCGAAGTGGTAAGCCACGGGCAGGTCAAACGCCACCCGGCTTTCGGCAGGGTCCTCGGCAATGGCCCGGAGTTCGCGGGCGAGTTCCGGCGTGGGGAACTCATCGGCGTCGAGCATGAGCAGCCACTCGTTGCGGGTCTCGATCTCCGTGAGCTGCCACTGCTTCTTCTGCGGGAACTTGCCGTTCCACGTGAAGTTGATGACTGTGGCACCGGCCTCCTTGGCCAGTTCGGCAGTCCGGTCGGTGCTGTTGGAATCAACAACAATAACCTCATCAAAATCGTCAAGAGCCGCCAGGCAACCGGCGATTCCCTTTTCTTCATTTTTTGTTTGCACCATTACGGATACAGGTATTTTTTTCACGTACTTCCCCCTGAAGCAAGTATTTATTAGTTTTAGGATAAGCATTTATCCTCGGAGACCACTCAGTTACCATTTAGGAATGCCGACTCGACGCGATATTCGCCGATCTTCCCGCTTTACCCGCCGCCGCAGGTGGCCCAAGGTTCTTGCGTTCCTGGGCCTTTTCCTCGCCGCCGCGCTGCTGACCGCCTATGCGCTGTCCCAGTCCGATGCGAGCGGCGCTCCGCCGCCCGCAGCCACGCCACCCGCCGCGGCGGAACCCGCCGCCACGCAGCCCCTGGCGGAGAAGGTGCCGCAGATCGATATCCTCGGCGACTCCTACGTGGCCGGCTCCGCCGAGGGCGGGAAAGGCGCCGAGAACTGGACCAAGGTGGTGGGCTCGCGTTTCTACGACCAGGGCACCCGCGTTGAGCTCAATGTGATGGCCCTGCCCGGTTCGGGTTACATGGCCCGAGGCAACACGGACCTGGTCTTTCGTGAAACCGCCACACTGCGTCTGCGGCCCACTGCCGATGTAGTGGTGGTGTTTGGAAGCCGTAACGACGGACGGCAGACGCCTGAAGCGATGTACAAAGCAGCGAGGTCGCTGTACTCCGACATTCACGACATCGCGCCGCAGGCGAAGGTGGTTGTTGTTGGCCCCGTCTGGGTGAACGGAGCGGTTCCGAGCTTCATCACCGCCAACAACGCAGAAATGAAGCAAGCTGCGGCCGATGAAGGCATCCCCTACATTGATGCTCTCTCCGAAGGTTGGCTGGCCGGCGCCAATGAAGGCCTGATTGGCCTCGACGGGATCCATCCGACGGATGAGGGCCACGCGTACCTGGCGGCGAAGCTCTTCCCCTTCATTGAAGAGCTGCTGCCGGAGCCCGCTCCCCTCGACTAAGGGCCGCACCGCGGAACTCATGCCCGTTCCCCGGGATGGGTTCCGCGGACGGCCGCTTCCGTTTCCCGGACAAACCGGTCACCCAGCTCAGCCGGCGGCACCGGCGTCCCGTACACGCGGTTGGCACCCACCTCGCCTTTGACCACTGTCATGGGCTGCACCACCGCCGACTCCCCGATGCTGGCCCCGCCCAAGACCATGCAGCGGGAGGTAATCCATGCTCCGTCGCCAATCCGGATGGGGCTGGTCACCAGCCCCATGTCGGTGCGCACCCGGTGGCTGCCCGTGGTCAGGAAGGTTTCCTGGGAAATAACCACGTCCGCGCCCACGTAGACGTGGTCCTGGTTGTGGAACCAGACCCCCTCGCCAATCCAGCTGCGCGCGCCGATGTGCAGCTTCCACGGCGACTTGACCCGGGTGCGGGGCCGGAAAATGACGCCGTCGGCAATCTCGGCGCCGAAGGCCCGCAGGACGGCAACGCGCAGACGGGAACTGATCTGCCAGGGATTGGTGACGAACACCAGCTCACAGGTGGACCAAAGATAGACCACCGCACGCGGACGGCCCCATGATTCGCCTGCCCCGGGCGCCCGGGACAGATCAATGGCGCGGGGGCCGCCCCGGAGCGTTCCGCCGTCGTCCTCCCACGGGCTGTCCACCGGCAGGCCCTCCTTCGGTGCCCGGCGCGCGGAGGGATGATGCCGGAGCATCACGAAACCTTCCTCAGGAATCCGCGCGGTGGGGCGGCGTGGGCGGGCCGGAGCCGGGGCGGCTCATCGGAACCGGGGTCCGCGGCGGGCACCGCCAGCCCGGGAACCGCGCGCCTGAACACTGCTTCGAAGCGGTCCGTTATCGGCCCGATGCCGAACCGGCTCTCCGCCAGCGACCGTCCTTTCTCCCCTGCGGCACGGGCCGCAGCCGGATCCCGGTGCAGCCGCCGGAGCCAGCCCACAGCACCGGCAACGCCGTAGTCGGTGGGCGGACCCACGAAGCCCGCTGCCGCCTTGATGTCTTCCGCTGCCGGATTGTCCTCGGGCATCAGGCCCAGCACGGGCCGGCCGGCGGCCAGAGAGGACAGCACCTTGCTGGGAATGGAGAAGCGGGAGGCACCCGGTTCCAGGATGGTGACCAAAACGTCGGCGGATCCCAGCATGTCAGGCAGCTCCGCCGCCGGCTGGAACGGCAACAGGGTGACCGGCAGGTCCGGTTCCCGGGCAAGGTCCTCGCGCAGGATCTCGATCCCGTCCCCCTCCGAGGCAACGATCAGGCGAACCGGCAGCCCTGCCGCCAGGGCTGAGCGCAGCAGCCCGGCCAGCAGCAGCGGATTGTGCTTGCGGCCCAGGGTCCCTGCGTACAGCAGGCGCAGTTCCGGCCGGGCCGGCAGGTGCTGCGCCGCCCAGGCATTGTCCCGGGGCCGGGGCGTGATCTCATCGAGCGGAGCCCAGTTGGGAATCACCGTCACGTGATCCGTGGTGAGGCCCCACAACCGGTAGGCCTGGCGGAACTCCTCGCCGATGGCCACCACCTGCGTGGCAGCCCGCACCACACCCGCTTCCATCCGGCGCACCAGGGTGCCGCCGGCCGCTGCTGCGGTACCGGGCAGCCTGCGGCTGAGCTCCTCGGCGATGGCGTTGCTGAAGAGGTCCTGATGCCAGAGCAGCCACGGCTGCTTCCGGCGGGCCGCAGCCCGCCGGAAGTCAACCAGGGTAAACAGCGGCACGTTGCAGGCCACGATGCAGTCCGGGGCGGTGGCCTGGTTGTGCTTCTGCCAGACCGCAGCATAGGACCGTTCGAACCGGATCCGGCCCATGGCGCTGTACTTCTGGAACGGCTGGTCCGCGGTGAGCGGAGAGAAGGTCAGCCGGTCCGAGTCTGCCGCGGTCCGTTCCAGCGTTCCTTTTCCGCTGCCGTACTGCGTGGAGTAGACGTGGTCCACATCGTGCCCGCGTGCAGCCAGCGCGCGGGAAAGCTCGGCTTGGAAGGGGTGCCCGGAAAAATCATGTACCTGAATACGCACGGCTACACCCTTTGCGCTTTGACCTGGTCCTGGATCCACCCGTAGGTCCGCTCCAGGCCCTCGTGGAGGGAGATGGACGGTTCCCAGCCGTAGGTGTCGCGAAACAGGGTGTTGTCGCTGTTCCGTCCGCGCACGCCCTGCGGAGCGTCCAGCTTGTACCGCCGGTTGACCACGGTTCCGGAGATCTGTTCCAGCAGGTCCGCCATCTGGTTGATGGACACCAGCTCCGCCGAGCCCAGGTTCACCGGTTCCGCCGAGTCGCCGTTCATGACTTCGAGGATCCCGCGCACGCAGTCGTCGATGTACATGAAGCTGCGGGTCTGCTCGCCGTCGCCCCAGATCTCCACGTCCAGCTCACCGGTCAGTGAGGCGTGGGCGAACTTCCGGCAGAGCGCAGCCGGAGCCTTTTCCCGTCCGCCCGCCCAGGTGCCTTCCGGCCCGTACACGTTGTGGAAACGCGCTACGCGGGTCTGCAGTCCGTAGTCTTCCTGGAAGTGGCGGCACATGCGCTCGGTGAAGAGCTTCTCCCAGCCGTAGCCGTCTTCGGGCTGCGCGGGGTAAGCGTCCGCTTCCTTCAGGGCGACGACGTCGGCAGTCGTTTGGTGGTCGGCGGCGTAAACGCAGGCGGAGCTACTGTAGAAGAAGCGCTCCGCACCGGCGTCGCGCGCCGCCACCAGCATGTGGGTGCTGGTCAGGACGGTGAGCATGCACAGGGCCTTGTTGTTCTCGATGAACCCCATGCCGCCCATGTCCGCGGCCAGGTTGTACACGTCCTGCATCCCGCGGGTCACTTCACGGGCCGTCTCGAGGAGCGAGCAGTCGCCCTGGATGTTCTCGGCTCCGTCATGGATCTGGTACCACTCTTCCGGGGGCTTGCAGTCCACTGCACGCACCTCATGGCCGTCGCTGAGCAGCCGTGCAACGAGGTGTCCGCCAATGAATCCGCCGGCGCCTGTGACTAATGATTTCTTCATGGTTTCCGCTTTCTTAGTGGTGAGACCAGCCGAAGCCGGGAGAGGACGGGCTAGTAAGCGCCCACTGGCCGGCGGAGCATATGCACCGTGCGCCAGAGAATGGTGAGGTCGCCTGCAAGCGACCAGTTTTCGACGTAGTACAGGTCCAGCCGCACTCCGTCCTTCCAGTCGAGTTCCGACCGCCCGTTGATCTGCCACATGCCGGTGAGGCCGGGCTTGATGTAGAGGCGGCGGTGCACCCTGCTGCCGTACTGCGCCACTTCGCGGGGCAGCGGCGGCCGGGGCCCGACCAGGGACATGTGGCCCAGGAAGACGTTCCAGAGCTGCGGCAATTCGTCCAGCGAGTACTTCCGCATCCACCGGCCGACCCGGGTAACGCGCGGGTCGTGCTGCATCTTGAAGAGCAGGCCCGAGCCCTCGTTGCGGTCCAGCAAACCGGCCAGGTCATCCTCGGCCGTCTGCACCATGGACCGGAACTTGAGCATTTCGAACGGCTCCCCGCCGCGGCCCACCCGTTCCTGGCGGAAGATCACCGGACCGGGGCTGTCCTTCCGGATGAGGAACGCCAGCACCGCGAAGACGGGAATCAGCGCCAGCAGTCCGGCGCCGGAAAGGAGCATGTCCAGCCCGCGCTTCAGGACGTGCTTTCCGCCGGTGTACTGCGGCAGTTCCACATGCATCAGGGGAAGGCCTTCAACGGGGCGGGCATGGATCCGGGGTCCTGCCACGTTGGTCAGGCCGGTAGTCAGGATGAGCTGGGTGGCGGATTCCTCCAGCTGCCAGCCAAGTTTCTGAACGTAGGAGCTGCCGCCCTTCATGTGGCCGGCAACGATGACGGCGTCGGCCCGCAGCTTGCGGACCGCTTCCACAACCGTGTCGCGGTCCGCGACCACGGGGACGTGTTTGCCGTTGATGTACAGCTCGTGGGCTCCCGGGGTGGTCAGCGCCGCACCCATGACCTGATAGGCGGAGCCGTCCTTCCGCTGAATCTGGGTGACGACATAGCGGACGTCCTTGGGCCGGCCCAGGACAATAACCCGTGACTGGTACCGCCCCTTGCTGCGCTGGGCAGCCAGCCAGCGGCGCAGCACAAAGCGGCTGAGCAGGAGACCGCCCAGGCCGACGGGGAAGGCCACGGCAAAATAACCGCGGGAGATGTCCACCTGGAAAACCAGGCAGAACATGGCGATCAGCCCCATCACGATCACCGTGGAATTGATGACGCGCTTGTACTCGTCGGCACCCGTGCCGGCTATCCGCGGGTCGCGGGTCCGGTGCACGGCCAGCGCTGTCAGCCACGCCGCCCAAATACCCACGGAAACCACCAGGTAGGAGATGTCCAGGGCGCCGCCGCCGGACATGTACTCGGTGGCCATCCCGAACCGCGCCAGGTGGGCCGCGGCCACAGCTGCCGTCAGGACGACCACATCAAAGCCGAGCAGGATTTTCCGGTAGCGGTTGGTGGAGCGAAGGCTCTCGCTGGACAGGCGTTTGGCCGCCGGCGTGAAAGTCTTGAAATTCGGAAATGGTGTCGGCGCGACGGGCCGCGGATGGTCCAGCCGGACCCCGGCATCTTTTACTTCGGTCATCAGAGCCCCCTCAAGCCCAGAGTCTTCCGAAGGGGCCGACGACGGCTGGGGGGAAGCCTTGGTCTCAAGAGGCTTCGACGCCGTCGACCCCGCTCGGGGGACCGGCGCCGGTGGCGCCGGATGATTGAGTGCGGGGACGGACAAATGGAATTATGCGGAAGATATTCACTCCGGGAGATACCCGGGAAACACCGCATTAATTACCGTTTATATCCGCATTTATTTCCCCGCGGAACAATCAACACAACAAAGACTAGAAGCGGCGCATATCGCTGGCACGAGTAATGCTTACTCGACTCCCGGCAGTGACTTCTCCCTCTGCGGGAGATATACCTGCCACTACTTGGGTTGACACATTCTTCGAAGAAGCGCAGAGGGAAATCAGGTATGGTTCGGAGCTTGTTTAATCGGCCGGCAGGGCGCTTGCCGGGAACATTCGCTGGTGCGGACGCCTAGTCCAGGACGGCCGGGCTGGCACCGGGTTCCAGTGCCAGATAAGCCGCTTCCAGATCAGCGCGCCGGCTGATGCCCAGCTTCACGTAGATCCGGTAGACGTGACCTTCCACAGTCCGTTGGGAGAGCGTGAAGTGGGCCGCCACGTCCTTGGTGCTGGCACCGGAAAGGAGCAGGTCGACAATCTCGTGTTCGCGGCGGGTCAGCCGCACCAGATGAAGCGAGGGGCTGAGGTACGAGACGGTGACGCCGGCGAGTTCTCCGCGTCGCCGGCGCAGCTGCTGGATCAGGGCGCGTTGGCGCCGCAGGTTGCCGTGCGCACCGTAGAACCTGATGGCATGGCCGATGCTCTCCACGGCGAGCAGGTACTTGCGGTGCCGGACCGCTTCATCCGCCGCAGCAACCATCCGGTCCGGGCTGCCTGACGCGACGGCTCCTGCATACGCATGAAGCGCCTGGGCCTCCCCGCCTTCAAAGGCCGCACTGACTTCCAGCAGCCGGCTGGCCTGCCGGAGATCGCCAACGGCGAGGCAGAGCTCCAAAATGTCCTTCTCCGCGGCCAGGAATCCTCCGGTCCGCGCCTGCTCTGCCATCTCGGCCAGCTTCTCCGGGACATTGCCGTCCGGCTCGCCCGAGGCCAGGGCAGCGGCGGCATACGCCTGCCCCACCAGCCACAGCGGCCGGGGGCCGGTGTAGCCGACGCCGCGCAGTTCCTTCGCGTACCGTGCCGTCTGGGCATGGTCCCCGACAACTGTCGAAGCGTAGCCGGCCAGCCCCAGCGCGTAGGGCAGCAGCATTTCCGGATCCGACGTCCGCAGGGCTTCCACCGCCGGGTGCAGGCGCTGCAGCCCTTCGCGCAGCCGGCCCTGGTGAATTTCCACCGCCCCTTCGAAGACTCCCATGGTGCCGCCGTAGGCAATCAGGTGCTGCGGCGCAGACTCCAGTTTGGCCTCAAGGAGGCGCTCGAGCTCGGCGAACCGGCCGCCGTGCAGCAGGGCCTGTGCGTGCCGGGCGAGTGCTGTGCCGCAGTAGGCCTGGAGCGGGCCGCCGAGCCGTGCGATCAGGTCCAGCGCCCCCTCGGAGTGCTGGAGCGCGGCGCTGATCTGCCCCCGGGACACCAGGAGCTCCGCCAGCAGGCTGTGAAAGACGACGCTCCACCGGGGACCGGAGTCCACCGACACCGGAAGCCGCTGGCCGGCCCGGGACGTGAGCCGGGCCTGGGCGGCGGCGTAGTCACCCTCGGTCATCAGGGCCATGCTGCGCAGCAGCTCAGCGGCGGCGTCAACGGCAGGCTCCGGTTCTCCGGTGCCGCCGCTGCGGGAAGAGAGCTCACCCGACGCCGCGCACCAGGCGTTGGCGAGCTCCTCGAGGTCGCTTCCGGGCAGTCCGGAACGAAGAATCAGCCGGGTAGCGGCCAGTGCCGCGCGGTCCAGGGTTTCAGCGTCTTCGGCGAGGGTTCGCTGCCCGGGTTCCAGGATGCCTTCCAGCAGCGTCCGCGCCTGTGCCAGCTCTCCGGACTGCACCCTGGCAGCAGCGGATTCCACCCGTGCCGGCAGCACATACGCAGGCCCGCTCACCGCGGCAGCAAAACGGACCGCCAGCGGTGACCGGGCGGCGTCGTTCGCAGTTCGCGCGGCTTTGAGCAGCTGCTCGTCCGCGACGGTGTCGCCGCAGTCCAGTCCCCACTCCAGCCGGCGGAGCCAGGCTTCTTCCTCCCCCGGGCCGGACGGCTCGCCGCCCTCCCCGCTCTCCAAGACTGCCAGCACCCGGGAACGGATCGCCGCGCTGCGGACCGTCGGCACCAGGGACCGGATGACTTCGGAGTGCAGGGGCTGGGACAGGCACAGCAGTTCAGCCGATCCCGGGCCCGGTTGCAGAAGCCCGTCCGCGATCAGGGCATGGACCGGCGCCGGACCGCTGACAGCAACGAGGACGGACCGGGGCAGCAGGTGCGCCAGCGCCAGGGTTTCGAGGACCTCGCGTTCCTCCGGCGTCCGGGCAGCCAGCTGGCCCTTGACCAGATCCACCACGGAGGTGTCCAGGCCGTCGGGTTCACCGCGCAGGAACCACGCGCCGTTGCCCTCCGCCAGCAGTCCGAGCCTGCGGGACTGGGTGAGCAGGGCCTTCAGGTACAGCGGGTTTCCGCCGGACACCGCAGCCAGCAGCGCCGAGGACGCCCGCAGCACGGGGCCGCCCAGGACACCCTCGCACACTTCATGGACTGCTTCCGCTGACAGCGCGCCGAGGTCGATGCGGGCGAGCAGCCCGTCCCGGGCCAGCGACAGCAGCTCGTGGATGCGGCGCGCCCGGGGGCGCGTCAGCACCAGCAGCCGCAGCTCGCCGGACATCGCCAGCTGGGTCAGCACATGGCAGCTGGACTCGTCCAGGCACTGGGCATCATCGATGACCAGCAGCGGCTGCGGGCTGCCCGTCTCGCTGATGCGGCGGAAGTGGCGGCGGATTGTTCGCAGGACCGCCAGCGGGGACTCCATGTCCTCCGGGCCGGCTGACTCGAGATAGGGCGAGAGCACGCCGTACGGCATCCGGGACAGCACCGGGCTGCCGTGGATGAAGGACGCACTCACGATGCCGTCCAACCGTTCCAGCACCTGGTCCGCGAGCGCCGTTTTGCCCATGCCTCCGGCTCCGACAATGACGGCTCCGCGCAGCCCGGGTTCCAGAAGCCGGGCGGTAATCTCCTGCACTTCCCGGTCCCGGCCCAGCAGCAGCGGTGCGCCGCGCTCGCCGGTAGGAACCGTGCCGATCATTTGTGTACCCCGGACTTGTCGGCGATGATCTTGGCCAGCTCGCGCCTGCTGCCGACGTGGAGCTTGGAATAGACCTGGTACAGGTGCCCTTCCACAGTCCGCACCGAGATGTTCAGCTCAGCGGCAATGGCTTTGTTGCTCGTACCGGCGGCTGCCATCTTGGCAATCGACCGTTCCCGGAAGGTCAGGGCGCCGAGGTACTCGTCCGCAGAATCGGATCCCTCCGCTGTTCCCGCGGAATCGGTGCCGCGCCGGCTGCGGTGGATGAACCGCACGGTGGCACGGTCCCCCGCCCCCGAGGCAACGGCTAGCGCACGTTCGGATGTTTCCCGGGCAAAAAGCACATGCCCGGCGGCTTCCCCCATTTCCGCCGCCTGGATCAGCAGCTGTGCATCATAGCTGCCGGCCCCCTTGGCGTATGTCTCACATATCCTGGCGAACGTTCCCTGCTGGTGGGCGGCAACGGTCAGGATGCGGTCCAGGTTCTCCGCGTCCCCCAGCCGCACGGCGTGCAGCAGGGACAGCAGCTCGTAGGAGTAGGCTCCCCGCCGGTGGTCATGGGCGGCCAGGTCAATGAAGCGGCGGGCGGCCTGGGGCGACCCGAGGGCGCCGTCAGCCAGGGCGGCGAAATGCCGCGCGCCGCGGCGGACCGTCCACGGACCGCCGTCGGACGCCTTGCCGCTGAGCTGCAGGTACCCGTCCGCACCGGCGCGGTCCTTCCGCAGTGCCAGGCAGTACGCCGCAGCGGCCGCGGCCAGCGGAATCATGGAGGCCGGTCCGCCAACCCGAAGCTGTGCCACGGCGGGCACAAGGCAGCCCAGGGCGCTTTCGGCATCGCCGGAGTAGGCGTGCAGCAGCCCCTGGCCCACTTCTGCGAACATTCCCGCAGACTGCGCGGCCTGTCCCTGCTGCTGCTGGACGAGTAGCCGCCGTGCATCGTGCAGCGCCCCGATGGCCAGGTAAACGAGGACGATCCGCGCAAAGGAGGTGCTCCGGTCATCCGCGCCAACGTCGGGCTCGGCCAGGAGCCGCTCAACGTCCTGGGCCACTTCAAGGGCTTCGTCCTGGCGGTCCGTCATGCCGAGCGCTTCGCAGAGCCAGGAACCGATCAGGGCACGGAACCCTTTGTCGCGCCCGGCGGGCGCCTGCAGCGGGGCTAGGTAGACTGCGTTCTCGAGGAACCGCCCGTGGTTTGAGTTGCATTCGGCGCGGGCCAGGATCATGTCGCGGGTCAGGGCAGCAGCATCTGTCCGGCTGATGTTCCCGGCCGCTGAGAGCTCCGCCGTGCGCTGCTCTGCCTGGCGCAGCAGTTCATCGTGCTTCTTTGCGCTTCCGGGCGGCAGTGCCCCGGCGGGAAGCGTACCCGACAGTGCTCCGGTGGCGGCCATGCACAGCACCCGGTTTTCCGCGAGCAGCAGGCGAACCTCCTCGAGCGCAGTTGCGCCCTTCCCCCGGCTTCGGTAGCTGCCCAGGGCCGCCAGTGCGCCGCCGTACTCCGCCCTCATCATGCGGGCGGCGACCAGTTCCAGGACGGACGCCGGGGTCTTGGCGCTGTCCTCCCGGGACGAGAGGAAGCGCAGGGCCCGCTCCGGGGCGCCGGACGAGTTGGCAGTCCGCGCCGCCGCGACGGCGGCGTCCAGAGTCAGTGACTCGCCGCTGTCCAGCCGCCACACGGCCAGGCGTGCCGGTTCCACGACGGAAGCAGCGGGATCGGGATCTCCGCTTTCCGGTGTAGCCGCTGCCTCGGTTGTCGACGGTGCAGAGACGGCCACGGCGGACCGCAGCTGTTCCAGCAGCCGGCTGCGCTCGGAGGCGTCAAGGGAGAGGCAGACGGCGTTGGACAGCACCTGGTTCCGGATCCGTATGCGGGGCACGCTCTGCCGTTCGACGGCGAGGATCCCCTGTTCCTGCAGGATGTCCACTTCGCCGGGATCGGCATCGTGCAGGGCGGCGCCCAGCGGCAGCGAGCCGGCCAGGGCCACAGTCCGCACCAGTGCCAGCTGCCTGCCGGTCAGCCCGTCCAGACGGCCCAGGACCGCTTCGGCAACGCGCCCGGCAGGTGCAGGCTGGTGCGGTTCAAGGACCCAGACCTGTCCGCTGCGCCGCAGCCGCCCGCTCTCCCTGTAATCCCTGCAGCCCAGGGTCAGCAGGTGCGGGTTGCCGCCGGTGTGGCGGTGCAGATCCGCCACGGCCGCCCCGGACACGAGTCCGTCCAGTTCCGCCGACACCAGTTCTGCGGTCTCCGCCAGGTCCAGCGGCTCCAGGTCCACCCGGGACAGGATGCCTTCCCTCCACAAGCCGGTGAATTCGGCAGGTGCCCGGCTGAAGTCGCGGAAGCAGGCCAGCAGGCCGGCCGTCCTGCTCAGGACCATCTGGCTGAGCGCCATGGCAGAGAATTCGTCCAGGTCCTCCCCGTTGTCCACGGCCAGCAGGACGGGGCGGCCCTCTGCACGCTCCTGGATGAGCCGTGTCAGCCCGCGCAGGATCAGCACCGGATGCGAGGAAATGTCCGATTCCAGTTCCGACAGGAGAAAGGTCAGCGCACCGAACGGAGTGCGTCCGGAGAACGCCGATCCCCGCACGTGCACCACGTAGGTGTCGGAGCTGCACTGGCGCAGCACGTGGTGGATCAGGGCTGTCTTGCCGCTGCCCGCTTCCCCCACGAGGATGCATCCGGCCCCGCCGCCCGACGCGAGCCGCTCCTGAATGGTTTGGGTTACAGCGCGCCGGCCGACAAAGCGCGGCGGAGCGGCCTGGTCTTCCCTCGCACCCTCGTCCTGCCGGCGAACCTGGCTGAACGGTGCTGCGCCCGTTGTTTCGGGTACTGCGGAGGAACGAACGCGTGGCGGGTGGATACTGTTGTGCACGGTGAGACCCGATTCTGCCGGCGGCCCCGTCCGACGCGGTTTTCCGCAGGAAGAGGCTCGTGTTCAATGTCTGCCGCAAGCGTAGGAGACGCTAACAGGAGGAACACGAGTACTGATCACCAGCGCAACGGACCCACTACTCAGGTTCAGCACCGGCATCGCCCCGAAATTACTTAGAACCGGTGCGGCGCACTACCCGAAACCACGTGATGCTGCCGCTTCGGGCGTGCCGACCACCGGCATCACCGGCGCCACTTGCCCGAAGACTACTCGGTCAGCTGGGACAGGGCATTGCGTAAATCGGTTCGTCCCGAAACGTGCAGCTTGGCGAACACCCGGCCCAAATGCCAGTCCACCGTCCGGGCCGAGAGATGGAAGCTCCGGCCCAGGGCGGCGCTTGTTTCTCCGGCGGCAGCCTGGAGCGCCAGATTCCGCTCGAAGTCACCGAGCTGTGTCAGTCCGTGTTCCACGCTGTTCAGCGGCGACAGTGCCCGGAAGCACTCATACTCCAGCTGCCGGGCCCGCCGGACGACGGCGCGGGTGGCGTGGCCGTCGCCCAGCATACGGGCGGCGTGCGCAGCTCCGTGTCCGAGGAGGCTGTTCCGCTGCCCAAGCGCTGCTTCCGCGGCCCGGATCAGGGCTGCTATGTCATCGGTGAGCAGCCCGGCGGCCAGTTGGCCGTACACATGCGCCGGCGTCCCGTCTGCTGCCGCGGCTGTTGCCGCCAGGTCCCGGGCTGCGGCACGGTGCCCGCGCAGCGCCGCGGCGGAGAACCCGAGGAGCGCATTGGGAACATCGCCTGCCCGCAGCTCCTCGGCGGCATAGCGGTGCAGCTCTGCCGCTGCCGCCGCCGGCTGGCCTGACCGTGATCCAAGGATGCGGAAATAGCGGACTGCCGAGTCGATGGCGGGGTCGGTCCGGCCGGCGGCTTCCAGCGGGGACGGCAGCTCCATGACCGGATCGGTTTCCCGCTTCAGCAGGGCACAGTATCTTGCAGCAGCCGCAGCGAGCGGCATGAGATTGTCCGGATCATGGGATTCCAGCTGCGCCAGCGCCGGCTGCAGGGATTCCAGGCCCGCATCACTGCGCCCGGCGTAGGCGTGAACCAGTCCCACGGGGAGTTCGACGCCGGTGGAGGTATGCAGCCCCGAGACGTTCCCGGATTCCACGGTGGAGCGGGCCATGCCCAGTGCCGCTTCCAGTTCTCCGCACCGGATCAGGAGGAAGAAGAGATGGTGGAAAAGCAGTTCCCGCGTGCGGACATCGGTCTGGAGGCCCGCGGACAGCCGGGCGCGGATCTGGGACGCCAGGGCCCCTGCTTCACTAAACCGGCCGGCGGCAGCACTTTGCTGAGCCCGGCGGATGCCGGCCCACAGCCGAAGGTCCGGCGGTGCGGCGGGATCAGCGAAATCGTCCGCCAGGGATGCCGGCAGCTCGCCTAACCTGCCGGCCAGGGACAAAAGTTCCGCACGCGCCAGCGTCACTTCCAGCCGGGGGCCGGGACGCGCACCGGAATCCTCGGGCAGAATCCGCTCGGCCTGTTCCAGCAGGTGCTCCGGGACATCAGCACAGGCGGGGGTCCGGGCGGCGCTCAGGGCACGGCCGGTCAGGGCCCTCAGCTGCAGTTCGCGTGGGGCTTCCCGAACTGCGGTTTCCGCCGCGGCGAGCACCCCGTGCGCCTGGGCATGCCTGCCCTCGGCGCGCAGCGCATCGGCTTCCTCCAGTACGACGGCGAGGGGACGCGGTGCGGCCACGGCGCGCGCGTACCGGAGGGCGGCACCGGTATCGCCGGTTTCATTGGCCCAGCGCGCCGCCGCCAGCGCCGTTCCGGGTTCCGGTGCAATTCCCACGGACAGGGACCAGGCAGCCAGGCCGGCGGCGGTTGCTCCGGCAAGGGCAGCGGCGTCCACCACCCGTGTCACCTCTGACCAAAGGTCCCTGCTGCGGCCGAACGGAATCCTGGCGGCGATGGTGGCAGGCTGCAGGTGCCAGGCCAGGCGCACCGGCTGGCCGTGCCCTCCATTGATGGTCAGGACCGATGCCTCTTCCAGGGCGTCCACCGTGTGGGCAGGAACAAGCTGCAGGACAATCTCCATCGGCAGCTCGCGGCACAGCGCCAGTATTTCGACGGCGCGCCGCTCCCCCGGAGTGAAGCGCCGCAGCACTGTTTCCACCCTTTCCGGCAGTTCACCCGAGTGGACCAGCGGACCGGCCCAGGTCCAGAAACCCCGGCGCTGGACCAGCGACTTGGAACTGATGTGGTCCCGGCACAGAAGGGACGCCAAAAGGGGGTTACCCCTGCTTTGCTGCCACAGCATGTGCCGGGCTCTGGTGGTCAGCGGCCCGCCGGCATTTCCGGCCAGCAGCTCCCCGGTCCGTTCCAGATCCAGCGGGGCGAGATCGATGCGCTTGAGCGACCCGTCGGTCCAAAGCCTCACATACTCCTTGTGGCACCGGATAAGGTCCCCGCTAATGAGGAGCAGTGCCACAGTGCCCCGGCGGCAAAGCTCGGAGGTGACCAGGACGCCGAGGTCGTCAATTTCCTCCGCGTTATCTATGACCAGGACGATCCGCCGCCCGGAGGCCTGGCGGATCAGCAGGGATTCGAGCGCGCGCACCACGTGGACCGGGTTGGCGAGTTCTTCCTGCGGCATGTCGCTGAGCAGCCAGGCCAGGGCGCCGTAGGAAGTCTGGGCCGAGAGGGTGCTGCCGCGCAGCTGCACGTTGTACCCGCCGTAGCGGCTCACCGCTTCACGGGCCAGTGTGGTTTTACCGATTCCCCCGGCCCCCAAAATGACGGCGCCGGGACCGTGCAGGGCGGCGAGGACCGCCCGGAGTGCAGTATCGCGCGCATCACCGGGTTTCGGCGGCGCTGCCGCTCCGGCTGAGCGGACTCGGCTCGGAGAGACCGGGCCCGTTCCCTGGCCGCCCGCGGGGGCGGGCAGTGTGGGCGGGCCTGGTTGTTGAAGCGTGCTCATCGGGACCCTTAAGAATTGACAGAGCGCGTTGTGGGGCTGGAGGTTCACAGCCGGCTGACTTTTCCCGAGACCTGCTCCCCGGCAGGAACCAGCCTGCCGAGAACCAATCCCCACCCTAGGTCTGCATTCTGCGTGCGGCACGGGTACCGGATACCCAACCGGCGAACTTCCGGCTACGTGGAAGTACCTTAAGGCGGGCCCAGGGTACTGACTGTTGCAGGAGCCGGTCCCCGGCAGGAACCACAACGGGGATGGCCGGCTGCAGCCGGGTCAGCCTTGGTTGTTACCGGTGAGCAGATCCTGTTTCAGGTCCTCCCGCCGGCTGATTCCCAGCTTCTCGAAGGTTCGGTAGATGTGGCCTTCAACAGTTCGGACGGATAGGAAAAGCCGCTCAGCAATTTCAGCGTTCCGGTAGCCCTGCATAACCAAGGCTGCGATGTCCCGTTCCCGGCGGGTCAGCAGGGGCGCCCCTGTCTGCAGCACCTGGTCCGGGGAATGGCCGTTCTTCTTGTTAAGCGCCTTGTGAACCCGTTGAAGCAGCGCCCGGTCACCGTTGGCCCTTGCAAGCCGGAGAGCTTCGTCGCTGCATCGCTTGGCCAGCCGCCCCCATCCCGGTTCCATCTGGTCCACCCCGAAGCGCAGGAGCTCCTCGACGTCTTCATCGAGGAAGGCACGCGCAAGCCGCCCTGCGGTCTGTGCCTGCTGCCCCTCAAACTCCTCCGTGATTTTCACCAGCCTGCCCAGTCCGTCCAAATCCCCAAGCATCAGGGCCAGAATCCTCAGTTCCAGCTCCACAGCCATGAAGCCCAACCGCTCGGCCTCGTCGATAGAATCCCGCAGCTGTTGCGGGGCATCCCGGGGCATGGAGAGGACCGAGCAGGCTCCAACGCTGTAACCGCGGCTCAGCAGCTGATACCCAACGGCTCCCCGGGGTTGGAGGCCCGCCCCCTCGGCGAGCAGCTCCTCAGCCTGCTCCCGCCGGCCGACGGAGGCGGCCACAAAGGCGCCCAGTGCCAGCGCCAGCGGCAGCATCCCCTCGTCATCGTGCGTCCGAAGTCCCTCAACGGCTGCGGACAGGTAATTCAGTGCTCCTGCCGGATCGTCCCTGCGCAGGTGCATAACGGCAACAGCCAGGTCCACCACACCGGCTACCCTGACAAGTGCCCCGAACACTCCGGCCGTGCCGTGCTGCGCTGCAGCCTGCAGGCTGTCCCAGTCCCCCAGCCACAGCAGCGCAGCCAAATGGCGCTGCAGGACAAAGTGGTAGTAGGACATGAACCGGTGCCCGCCTCTATCCAGGACAGCCAGCGCATCCTGGCTTAAGGCATAGGACCCGCGCACCCGGCCCGTAGCGGTAAAGATCTCGGCGAGCAGTGCCTCCGCCACGAGTATGGCTTCATCATCGCCGGCCTGCCGTGCGTCAGCGAGGATTTCGGTCAATTCCTCCTCCGCCGGCTGCAGTTCGCCGTGGGAAACCCTGCCCATAAGATCCAGCAGCCGTGCTCCCCTGCGGGAGGACATCATGTCCGCCGCCAGTTCCGCATCCGGGTTGCCGCCGGCCCCAATGCGGTCGACGCCGGCGAGCCAGTCAGCGGCAACGGCGCTTAGTTCCGAGACCCCGGACTGCTCGTGCAAGTACAACTGCACCCGGATCAGCACGGCCATCTTGAGCGTGGTGAGGTCGGCGGCTGCCTCCATCACGCCGTCGAGCAGTTCCCGCGCCGAGCCCCTGTCTCCGTCCTGGTAGCAGGCCCTGGCAGCCTGGACCCGGGCGGCCAGGGAATGTTCCGGCCCCTTGACCGCTCCGGCTGCCCGGAGAGCGGCAGCACTGTCGAAGGCGTTGTTGGCGCGGTAGGCCGCCTCAACCAGCTCGGCATCACTCACCACGGCACCGCAGTCCAGCGACCAGCTCACCCAGCGCAGCAGGTTGTCGGCGCGGCCCCCGACTGCTCCGGAGGCCAGCAGCCGTTGGCGCAGGCGCGCGCTGCGGGCTGCCGGAACCAGCCGGCGCACCACCTCGCCGTAGAGGGGGTGCAGGGGCTGCAGCAGCCGCGACGGACCGGTGGAAATCTTCACCAGTTTTGCTTCGGTCAGCGCGTCGACGGACCGGTGCAGTCCCAGGTCAAACGCTGTGGCGGCCGGAAGCGGCTCGGCCAGCGCAATGAGCTCCAGGGCGTCTCGCTCGTCCCGGCTCAGCCCCGACAGCTGCGCCCTGAGCAGGTCGCCCAGCCGCCCTTCCGGTGGAAGCATGTGCGCACGCAGCAGCCAGACTCCGTTCCGGGCCGCGAGGCTGCCGGCACGCATGGTTTCCGAAAGCAGGGCCAGAATCAGCATGGGGTTTCCGCCGGCGGCGAGAGTGAGGTCTGCGCTGGTGCTGGTCAGCACCGGCCCGCCCAGCACCTGCACGCACAGCTCATGGACCTGCTCCTCCGTCAGCGGCTGCAGCTCGTGCCGGGAAAGGACACCTTCCCACACCTGGTTGGAGAGCCCGGCGGGAACATCGGTGATCCGCCGTGCCAGCAGCAGGATGCGGATCTGCGCCGAGGCGACCAGCTGCGCCAGCAGGTCTGCCGTTGCCTCATCCAGCGCATCGGCGTCGTCGACGATCAACAACGGTGCGGCTGCGGGCTCGGCCCTGCCCCGCTCCGGATAGAGGCGATGCAGCAGCGAGCGCATGACGGCCAGCGGCGAGTCGGCATTCAGCGGATCCACATCGGAGATCAGCGGGGCCAGGGCGCCGTAGGGAACCTGTGAGAGCGATGAACTGGTGTGGATCCGGTGCACGGGAATCCGGCCATCCAGCTGCTCCGCCAGGACACCGGCCAGTGCGCTCTTGCCCATCCCCGCATCGGCCACCACTACGGCGCCGTGCCCGCCGGGGCGCAGCACGCTGGACAGCACGGCTTGCAGCACGGTCGCCCGACCCACAAACGGCCGCGCCGCAGCTGTCTGCATCACGAGTTCCCCCTGACTTCCGGCACCGCGCGCTTACCGCAGAACCTCGCCGAGTTCCGAGCGCCCCGAAACATGCAGCTTGTCGAAGATCTTACCCAGGTGCCAATCAATGGTCCGCGGAGACAGGTGCAAGTCCTCGCTTATTTCTCTGCGCGTCGCAGTGCCGGCTGCGCGCCGGGCAAGATCCGCTTCGAACGGAGTCAGCGCGGCCATCCGCGCCTGGATGCCGTTGGCCTCACGGAGTTTGCGGAAGCTGTCGTGTTCGAGCTTGAGCGCATTCCGCGCCAGCGCCCTGCTGCCGCTGTCGGTCCGGCCGCGGAGGAGCTGAAGGGCAGCCTGGGCAGCACTGTTGCACAATTGTTCGTTGCCCAGGAGCACCGCTCCTACTGCGGCTTCCAGCAACAGCGCCGGGCTCGCCTGCTCATGCCCGGCACCGAAGCAATGGAGCGCTCGGGCCCAGCGGCCCGTTGCAGCAGCCGCAGCCGCAGCCAGTTCACGCGCGGCCGCAGGATCGCCGTGACGGGTTGCTGCCGCAAGACAGTGAAGTGCCACCGGAACCATGCCCGTCTCCAGGCAACGCAGAGCCATGGACCGCAGCTCACCGCAGAGCTTTTCCGGGTCTCCGGCCAGCCGGGTCTCCGTCTCCAGCGCACGCGTCAGCAGCCGCACCAGTTCCTGGGGCCGGTATCTGTAGTCCGGCACGGAGGCCACAGCGCGGCCGGCTTCCCCGAGGTCTCCCCGGACGGCCAGGACATGTGCGGAGAGAGCCTGCACCAGGGGCAGGACGTCGAAGGGGTCCTGCAGCTGAATCTGGCCGGCAGCACTCGTAAGGGCTGCCAACGCGCTGTCCAGCCTGCCGCCCAGTGCATGGACCAGGCCGGTTGCAACGTCACCGGCGCTGCCCCGGAAAGCACGCCGGTTGGCGCCGTCGACCAGTTCCGTCACCAGTTGTTCCGCCTGCAGGTGCTCGCCGGCGGCCACCAGTGCCTGGTACATCCGCAGATGTACGGAATCGAGCGTATTGGCCCCCAGGGTGCCCTGGAATCCGTCCTTAAAGGACTGGAGCAGTGTCAGCACCTCTGCGGCGTTTCCGGACAGTGCCAGGAATTGAGCCTGCAGGGCGATTGCCTGCAGACGGAGAGGCGGATCCAGGGACCGGTCCGCGGCGAGGGCTCCAAGCCCCTCCGGCACCTCACCCGGATGCCCCCCGTCGATGGCGAGGGTACTGCGCATCAGCAGCACCCTCGCTTCCCACGTGTGCGGTGCTTCGTTTGCGGGCAGGCCGCGGATTTCGGCGGCGATGGTATCCAGTACCTCCGCCGGGCTGTCATGGCCGGGCAACAGGCGCAGCAGCGCCGCCTTCTGCAGCATGAGAGCCACCCAGGTTTCCGGATCACCGGGAGGCGGCGACGACGGAAGCCGGCCAAGCGCACCCAGTGCTGCGTGATGGTCTCCGGACTCTTTCAAAGCCTCGACCTCGGCCAACAGCATGGCGGGGGTCCTCTGGTTCCCGGGAACCGCCCGGATAAACCGCAGTGCAGACTCGGGATCATCGGATGCCGAGGAGAGTCTTGCAGCCCTGCGCGCAGTTTCCGGATCCAGGGTGCCCTGGCAGGCCAGGGTCCACCGGGCGAACCGGATGACGGCGGAAGGGCTCAGCGCCGTGGGGTCCACCAGCGCCGACACTTCCTCCCAGAGCTCGCGGCTGCGGCCGGGGGCTATGGCAGCGGCAATGGCTGCAGCGGTTCCGCGGCTGGCGAGGCGGACTCCCTGATCCGACACTTCCACAACGCCTGCTTCTTCCAGCGAGTCAACGGTCTCGGCCGGGAACAATTTCAGGACGGCGGTGAGGGGGAGGTCGCTTGACAGTGCCAGAAGCTGGACCAGGGATCTCTCGTCGGGAGGCAGGCGCTTGAGCCGGGCCGTAATCACTTCCGACACTTGTCCGGAGAAGACCAGCGGCTTGGCGAGCACCCAGACGCCGTCCTGCCGGGCCAACGATCCTTCATCGGCCTGACCGCGGGTATGGAGCGTGACGATCTGCGGATTCCCTCCCGAGTGGCGCTGCATTGACTGGGCAGCCATGGTGGAGACCGGGCCGCCCAGCAGCTTCTGCATAAGCTCCCGGGTCTGTTCCAGGGGCAGGGGGCCGAGGTCGACGCGATGCAACAGGCCCTCCGTCCACAGCGCCAGCATGTCCGGCGCCGACTCTGAAAAGTGCTCGGCGGTGGCGAGCACGCTGGCTCCGGACCTCCGGATCAGCTGCGACACGGCCATTGCGGTCCAATCGTCGAGATACTCGACGTTGTCCAGCAGCAGCAGGAGGCGTTTTCCGCCGGCGCGCTGTTTCAGCAGGGAGCCCAGTTCCTGCAGGAGCTGCTCGGGCCGCGAGGCAATACCTTCGCTCATTTCAGAAATTACCCAGGCCAGGGCACCGAAAGGTGTTTTACCGGAAATACGGCTGCCGCGAATGGTGACGGGATGAAAGGCCGGGTTGGCTGCGGCTGCCCGGATCAGCGCTGTCTTCCCGATCCCTGCCGGACCCACCACAACGGCGCCCGCGGCTGTCTCCAGCCCGTGCGCCAGCTCTGCAAGCGCCTCTTCGCGGCCCACGAGCTGATCCTGAACACTTTCGATCTCGGATAACATCCCTAAAACCACGCCCCCCGGCATCACACAATTGGTACTTCCACATCTCCGGCCAACGGGACCACCTGCGGTTACCAGCCGCAGACGGCCTCAAAGATTGGTGCTGTTGGTGCTCATGATGGTTGTGGTGCCGGTCTGGAGTGAGCGTACCGCCCGACGGCGGATTTAGTCCAGAACATAGAAAGGCATGTTCTTGTGAACCTGTCCGGGGGAAGGAGCACGGGAAAACCCGGAGAGTAAAAGCCGGGGAAAAATGAAAAACCGGGCACCCAATCGCCAAAATGGCGCCGGATGCCCGGTTATCGTATAAGGGACCGGCGCCGGGATGGGGGTGGCCCAGTCTCGGAGGCCTCCCGACGCCGGCCCCAGCTTTGCATGCCCGTGGGCATATCTAAATTCTAGGCCCGAGGTAGGGGTCCAACAATGGGGTTGGACGTCTTTGCCGTGACGGGAGCCGTACCCGTTTTCCTGCGCGGGCTACTTGCTGCCGGGCTACCGGGCGCCTGTGCGGCCGGGGTGCCGGGCGGCTGTGCGACTGCCGGACGGCTGTGGGGCTGTGCGGCTACGGGGCGACGGAGTGGAACTTCTGCTGTGCGGCAGTGAGCCCCTCGGTCAGCAGCAGCTCGACGGCATCCGCGGCATCACCGATCAGGAAGGGAAGTTCCTTGGCCTCGGCCGGCGGAAAGTCCTTCAGGACGTAGTCGGCGGTATCCATCCGGCCCGGCGGCCGTCCGACGCCGACGCGGACCCGCAGGTAGTCCTTGGTGCCGAGCGCCCTGCTCATGTCGCGCAGCCCGTTGTGGCCGCCTTCGCCGCCGCCTGATTTCAGCTTCACGGTGTTGAACGGGATGTCGATCTCGTCGTGCACCGCCACTACGTTCGACGCGGGAATGTCGAAGAACTTGCTCAGCGCCGAAACCGGTCCGCCGGAGAGGTTCATGTAGGTCAGGGGTTTGGCCAGAATCACGCGCGGCCCCCCGATGCCCAGGCGTCCTTCAAGGATCTGTGCCCGGGACTTGTGGGTCTTGAAGTTCCCGCCGACCCGCGAGGCCAGGTCATCGAGGACCATCTGGCCGATATTGTGCCGGTTACGGCTGTAGCCGGGCCCGGGGTTCCCGAGCCCGACTACAAGCCAGGTATTGCTGTTCACTGCAGGTACTGCTCCTTTGACAAGAACCGGACGGCTCCGTTACGGGGAGCAGACCCCGGAAGTGGATTAAGCTTCGGCGCCAACTTCAGCAGCTGCATCGGCAATCTGCTCGTCGGACGGAGCACCCAGGTCCTGGACGGTGGACTCGGAGATGTTGATGATCATGGTTTCGGGGTCCAGCAGCAGCTCGACGCCGGCAGGCAGTTCGAGGTCGGAAGCGAAGATGTGCTGTCCGGCTTCGCGGCCTTCGATGCTGACAACGATGGTCTCCGGCAGGTTGGTGGCGTCGGCTGCAACCAGAACCGTGTTGGCTTCCTGGTTGTAGACGGAGGAGCCCGGAGCCAGTTCGCCTTCAACGTGGACGTTGACTTCAACCTCAACCTTTTCGCCCTTGCGGACGGTCAGGAGGTCGATGTGCTCGATGATCTGCTTGATCGGGTCGCGCTGGATGTCGCGGGCCAGGGCCAGGTGGGACTCGCCGTCGACGTCGATTTCCAGCAGGGCGTTGGAGGTGCGGACGGCCAGGGTGGTGGCCTTGGCGGGCAGCAGGATGTGCATGACCTCGGCGCCGTGGCCGTAGATGACTGCGGGGATCTGGTTGGCAACGCGTGCCTTGCGGGCCGCACCCTTGCCGAATTCGGTGCGGACGGTTGCTGCGAGCTTCTGCTCAGACATTTCAAACTCCTGATATTGGATGTTCCGTGGTTGCCGGGACGAAGGCGCCGGTATGGGAACAACGCCGTGTGGACGATCCGGAGATCAGGTCCGTGCGGTCAGAAGTTGCCAGCCACCGTCGATAACGGAGTAGTGCCCGAATCTATCCGGGCCTCTCCCTCGCCTAGGCATCGCAGACCATCCTACCAGCAGCACGCTGCCCGTCCGAACCGAAGTCCGAACGGGCAGCGCAGTGATGAAGGAGGGTTGCTCCGTGAGGAACTAGGCCTTGCCGTCGAACAGGCTCGTAACGGAACCGTCTTCGAAGACTTCCTTGATGGCCCGTGCGATCAGCGGAGCAATCGAAAGGACGGTCAGCTGCTCGAAGCGCTTGGCGGCGGGAATCGGCAGCGTGTTGGTCACCACTACTTCGCGGGCGCCGGACTCGGCCAGCGTGCGGGCCGCCGGGTCGGAGAACACGGCGTGGGTGGCGGCGATGATGACATCCTTGGCGCCTGCCTCCTTGAGGACGCGGACAGCGCCGGCAATCGTTCCGCCGGTGTCGATCATGTCGTCAATCAGGACGCAGGTGCGCCCGGCAACCTGGCCGACAACCTGCTTGGACACGGCCTGGTTGGGGACGGTCAGGTCACGGCTCTTGTGCACGAAGGCCAGCGGGGCGCCGCCCAGTCGCTCGGCCCACTGCTCGGCGACGCGGACACGGCCGGTGTCCGGGGACACCACCGTGACGTTCGAGACATCAACACGGGTGCGGATGTAGTCAGCCAGCAGCGGGATTGCCATCAGGTGGTCCACGGGCCCGTCAAAGAAGCCCTGGATCTGCGAGGTGTGCAGGTCCACGCTCATGATGCGGTCCGCACCGGCGGTCTTGTAGAGGTCAGCAATCAGGCGGGCCGAGATCGGTTCGCGGCCGCGGCCCTTCTTGTCCTGGCGGGCGTACGGATAGAACGGGGACACCACGGTGATGCGCTTGGCGGAGGCCCGCTTCAGTGCGTCAACGGTGATCAGCTGTTCCATCAGCCAGTTGTTCATGGGGGCCGGGTGCGCCTGGATCACGAAGGCGTCGGTGCCGCGGACGCTCTCTCCGGGCCGGACGTAGATCTCGCCGTTGGCGAAGTCGTAGGACGCCAGGGGCAGCAGGTCCGTGTCAAGACAGCGTGCGATCTCCTCGGCCAGCTCCGGGTGTGCCCGGCCAGTGGCAAGGACAAGCTTCTTTTCACCTTGTGCGGTGATCTCGCTGCTCATTAATGATCGCTTTCTCGCGTGGGGGAATCAGTTTCTGAGGAAGAGGTTTTGGAGGCAGTGGCGGCGTTGGCCGATGCCGCTGCATCGGCTGCGGCCGTGCCGGGACGGTTGGTCAGCACCCAGCCGTCGAGGTTGCGCTGAGGCGCTACGTTGATGGCCAGGGAACCGGCCGGAACATCCTTGCGAACCACTGTTCCAGCTCCACTGTACGCGCCGTCCCCGACTGTAACGGGGGCCACATACATGTTGTCGCTGCCCATCCGAACGTGCGATCCGATGGTGGTGTGGTGCTTGTTGACGCCGTCGTAGTTCACAAAAACGGAGGCCGCGCCGATGTTGGACTGCTCGCCGATTGTGGCATCCCCCACATAGGAAAGGTGCGGAACCTTGGAACCGGCGCCGATGTCGGCGTTCTTTGTTTCCACGAACGTGCCGATCTTGCCCTTGGCGCCCAGGACGGTGCCCGGGCGCAGGTAGGCAAAGGGGCCGACGTCGGCCCCTGCGCCCAGCCGGGCATCGGAACCGTGGGTGCGCACCACTTTGGCGCCCTCCCCCACGCTCACGTTGGTGAGGGTGGTGTCCGGGCCGACGACGGCGTCGCGCGCCACAGTGGTGGTGCCGTGCAGCTGCGTGCCGGGCAGGATGGTGACGTCTTCGGACAGGGTGACGCCGGCATCGATCCAGGTGGTCGCGGGATCAACGATGGTGGCGCCGGCGCGCATCCAGCGGACCAGGTTGCGGCGGTTGTGCTCGGCGTTCAGCGCGGCGAGCTGGACGCGGTCGTTGGCGCCTTCAACCTGCCAGAAGTCACCGGTGACGACGGCGGCGACGCGGCCGCCGCCGGCCCGGGCCAGGCCGAGGACGTCGGTGAGGTACATCTCGCCCTGCGAGTTGTCCGAGGTGACCTTCGCCAGCGCGTCGCGGAGCACGGCGGCGTCGAAGGCGTAAATCCCGGAATTGATTTCGGTGACGGCGCGCTGGGCGTCGTCGGCGTCCTTGTGCTCGACAATCGCGGTGACGGTGCCGTCTTCAGCGCGCAGGATCCGGCCGTAACCGGTGGGATCATCCAGGTGGGCGGTGAGGACGGTGACTGCGTTGCCGTCGACCCGGTGGACGGCAACGAGCTCGCGCAGCGTGTCAGCCTCCAGCAGCGGAACATCGCCGTACGTTACGACGACGGTGCCTTCCAGTGCAGTGAACGCATCCAGTGCCTGCAGGGCCACCTGGACCGCGCGCCCGGTGCCGGGGATGTCGTCCTGGTCCACGATGACCGCCTGCGGAGCGGCAGCGGTGACATGCTCGGCAACCCGGTCCCGCTCATGCCGGACAACGACGGCGAGGGCCCGGGGATTCAGTGCCTGGGCTGCGGCCAGCGCGTGGCCGACCATGGAGGTGCCGCCGACGGGGTGGAGGATCTTCGGTGTCCGGGACTTCATCCGGGTGCCGGCTCCGGCCGCCAGGACAATAACTGCTGCGGGTCCGCCGCTGAGGGCACTTTCGGTGGATTCAGTTTCCTGGGTGTTCACGAAGAAGCGCTCCTGATATGGGACGGCCGCCGGGGGCGGCCACCGGGGGTGTGGACCGGCACTGCTGCCGTTCCGCCCATAGGATTCGAACCTATACTCCACGGCTCCAAAGGCCGGGGTGCTGCCATTACACCAGGGCGGAAAATGTGCAGGTCGCCCCGCACACAAGAGTTTAGTTTGCCATGCCGGCGGACACCGGCGCGAGTTGAGGCCTTTTCCCTCTGCCCTCCGGCGGTCTCGGGCTGCTGCCCCGGCCTCCCTGCTGGAAGCCGGGACGGGATTTGGGGGTGCTCTGCAGCCTCCGCAGGGGCGCCCCGGACAGGCCTTAGACTGTTCGGGTGGTAAGAATTCCGGCCGGCGGCGCCCGAGTGCGCATGACCGGCGTGCAGCGGCGCGCCCAGCTCATCGATGTAGCCCGGGGCATGTTCGCCCTGCGCGGGCTCGACGGCGCCACTATTGAGGACATTGCCGCAGCGGCCGGTGTTTCCAAGCCGGTGGTCTACGAGCATTTCGGCTCGAAGGAAGCGCTGTACAGCGAGGTTGTGGACGGCGAGTTTGACCGCGTCCTCGCCGTCATCACCGAAGCGCTGAGCGCCGACGCCGGTCCCCGCATCCTGATTGAGCGGGCCGCCTACGCCTTGCTGGATTACATCGAAAACCATACCGACGGCTTCCGGATCCTGGTGCGGGACGCACCGCCGTCGCGGCCCGAGGGCACCTTCGCCACTCTGCTGTCGCGGATTACCGGGCATGTGGAGCACATCCTCTCCAAGGAGTTCAGCAACCGCGGACTCAGCGCCGAAGTGGGCGGGATGTACGCCCAGATGCTGGTGGGCATGGTCGCCATGACGGGCCAGTGGTGGCTGGACGCCCGGACTCCGGACAAGGCGACGGTGGCGGCACACCTGGTCAACCTGTCCTGGAACGGCCTGACCGGCCTGCAGAAGGACCCCCAGCTGCGGCACATGCATCCGGACCACCCTCGCTCCGGGCTCCCCAACGGCGTCCCCGAGGCCGGGACCGATGCCGGCGGGGCCGCCGGGGCCGCGCGGGCCGCACCGGCTGCAACCGTCCCCGACGCCGCCGCGGCCGCACCGGCTGCAACCGTCCCGGACGCTCCGGAGCAGCCGGCTGCCGCAGCACCGGGCTCCGCCACCGCTCCGAATGCAGCTCCGGTGGTCCTGACCCTCTCAGCAGTGCTGGTCCGCGACGCCGCCGGCCGCATCCTCCTGGTCCGCAAGCGCGGAACCGGAAAGTTCATGCAGCCCGGCGGAAAGCTTGAGCCCGGTGAATCCTTCAGCGCTGCGGCGGCACGGGAAATGAACGAAGAGCTCGGCCTGGATATTGGGGAGTCCGACCTCGAAGCCCTCGGGGACTGGTACGGTCCGGCAGCCAATGAGGAGAACACCTTTATCGACGCCGGGCTGTTCGCCTACACCCTTCCGGACGCCGGCGGCGTTCCGGCCCGCGAGCCGGTGGCGGCAGCCGAGATCGAAGAACTGCTGTGGATGGATCCGGCGCAGGCGCTGGCCCGCGACGATATTTCCCCGCTGCTGCGCGACCACATCCTGCCGCAGCTGCTCGCGGGGACCTGAGGCCGGACCGAGCCCTGGCTGCCGCCGATTCCCCTGCCAGTTTGGGAAATCCCTCCGCTTTGGGGCAATCCCTCCGTTGCGCAGCGGAGGGATTCCCCCAAAGCGGAGGGAAAGCAAGGGGGAACAACAGCGCACGGAAAAGCCCGCACCCGGAACGGAACACCGTCAGGAACGGCATGTCCGCCCGGGTTCGGGCCAGTGAGGTTTGAAGCCTGAGGGATGAACCCTGAGGAGCTCCTGCTCTGGGACTCCTGCTCTGGGCCTCCTACTTGGGGGCTCCTACTCGAGCTTCTCCGATGCCTCAAGCCACTGCAGCTCCAGGTCTTCCTGTTCCGCGGCCAGGGTCTGCAGCTTCTTGTTCAGTTCTGCCAGCTGCTCAAAGTCAGCCCCGCCGGACTTCTCCGTGGCGGCACTCATCTGCGCGTTGACCTTCTCGATCTGAACCTTGAGCTTGGTCATCTGCCGGTCGATCCGCGTCAGGTCCTTCTTGGCAATGCGTTTCTCGGCCTCGGAAGCACCGGAGCCGGAGGCCACCGCGGTCGCCGCCCCGCCGGAGCCCGGACGCGAGGAACCGGCCGCTGCGGCGCGGGCCGCCTGCGAGGAGCCGCGGGCCGCGGTCGACGCCGAGGAGTTGGCGGCCAGGGCCTGGCCGCGCAGCTCGAGGTACTGGTCCACGCCGTTCGGCAGTCCGCGCAGCTTGCCGTCTCCGAGCAGCGCCATCTGGTGGTCGGTGACGCGTTCGAGCAGGTACCGGTCGTGCGAGACCACCACAAGGGTTCCGGGCCAGCCGTCCAGGACGTCCTCAACCGCTGCCAGGGTGTCGGTGTCCAGGTCGTTGGTGGGCTCATCGAGCATCAGGACGTTCGGTTCGCCCACCAGCAGGCGCAGCAGCTGCAGCCGGCGGCGCTCACCGCCGGAGAGTTCCTTTACCGGAGTCCACTGCCGCTGCGCGGAGAAGCCCAGCTGCTCCACCAGCTGGCCGGCGGAGAGTTCGCGGCCGCCCACGTTGAAGACGCGCTTCTCGTTCTCGATGACCTCGATGACGCGCAGGTCGGCAACTTCGTCGAGTTCCTTGACTTCCTGCGTCAGCACGGCGGTCTGCACGGTCTTGCCGCGCTTGAGGCGCCCCTTGGTGGGTTCAATTTCGCCGTTGAGCAGGCGCAGCAAGGTGGTCTTGCCGGCGCCGTTGACGCCCACCAGGCCCAGCCGCTCCCCCGGAGCCAGACGCAGGGTGATGTTCTTGAACAGTTCGGTGTCGCCCAGGGTCAGGGACACGTCCTCGAGGTCCAGCACATCCTTGCCCAGGCGCGCGGTGGCCATCTTGTTCAGGGACAGGGTGTCGCGGGGCTCCGGCACGTCGGCGATCAGGTTGTTCGCCGCCTCGATGCGGAACTTGGGCTTGGCGGTGCGGGCCGGGGCTCCGCGGCGCAGCCACGCCAGTTCCTTCTTGACCAGCTGCTGGCGCTTGCCCTCCACCACGTTGGCCATGCGGTCACGCTCGGCGCGGGCCAGCACATACGCTGCATAGCCGCCGTCAAACGGGTCGATCACGGCGTCGTGCACTTCCCAGGTGCGCGTGCAGATTTCATCCAGGAACCACCGGTCGTGGGTGACCACCAGCAGGCCGCCGGCGTCCGGGCGCCAGCGGGTCTTCAGGTGCTTGGCCAGCCAGGCCACGCCTTCCACGTCCAGATGGTTGGTGGGCTCGTCCAGCATGACGACGTCGTCGTCCCCGGTCAGCAGCTTGGCCAGCGCCACGCGGCGCTTCTGCCCGCCGGAGAGCGATGAGACCTGGGCGTTCCAGTCCACTTCCTGGATCAGTCCGCTCATGACGTCGCGGATCCGGGCGTTGGAGGCCCATTCGTAGTCGGCGGCGTCGCCCACGATGGCCTGGCCAACTGTGAGGTCCCCGTCGAGCACGTCGGACTGGTCTAGGTAGCCGACCGTGACGTCGCGGCGGCGGGTGACGCGGCCGTCGTCGGGCGTCTGCCGCTCGGCCAGCAGGCGCATCAGGGTGGACTTGCCGTCGCCGTTGCGGCCGACGACGCCAATCCGGTCCCCCTCTTCCAGGCCCAGGGAAACCCCGTCCAGAATCGTGCGGGTGCCAAAGGAAATGCTGAGGTTCTCAGCACCAAGCAGGTGTGCCAATCGGTACTACTTTCTTGTGATGTCAGGAATGTACGGGTGCTTGCGCAGTATGAAAAATCAGTCGGCGACGGCGGCGGCCAGGCGGGCGCCGGCAACCGGGCCCTCGACCGCCAGCGCACGGTGTCCTTCGGCGCGCAGGGCCGCTTCCAGGGCCGAGGCCGCTGCCGCGTCTTCGGTAAGGAAGGCGACGGTGGGGCCGGAGCCCGAGACCATGCCGGCCAGCGCGCCGAGCCGTTCGCCGGTGCTCAGCAGAGCGCCCAGCTCCGGGGCGAGCCGAAGCGCCGCCGCCTGCAGGTCATTGGAAATAACGGCTGCCAGGTCCCGGGCATTCCCGGAACGCATGGCGGCCAGGACTGCCGGGTCCACGTCTTCGGGCTCCGCCGCCTGCAGCTGCTGCTCCCCGCGGAGGGTATCGAGCGCACCGTAAACCGCCGGGGTGGAGAGCCCGGCGTCGGAGGCAACCAGCACCCAGTGCAGCGGCGTCTTGGAGATGGCGGGTGTAAGCCTGTCCCCCACCCCCAGCCCGACGGCGATGCCGCCAAGCAGCGAAAAGGGAACGTCCGCGCCGAGGCCGGAGGCGATGCCTGCCAGTTCTTCGCGGGAGAGCTTCGTGTTCCAGAGGGCATCGCAGGCAACGAGGGCTGCCGCGGCGTCGGCCGAACCGCCTCCCATGCCGCCGGCCACCGGAACGCGCTTGGTGATGTGCAGGTGCACGCCCGTGGGGTTGTCGGCGTAGTCGGCGAGTGCACGCGCAGCCCGGGCTGCCAGGTTGTCCGGGCCCAGCGGAATGCCCCCCACGGGCACCTGCAGCGGCCCGTCGCTGTCCACCGTGACGGTAATACCGGGCTCCCCGGTGACGGTGGCGGTGATTTCTTCGAACAGGGACACCGCCAGGTAAACGCTGGCGACTCCGTGGTACCCGTCAGGCCGGAGGGGGCCGACGCGCAGGGAGACGTTGATCTTTCCCGGGGCGCGGACCCGCACGGAGGCAGGGGCTGCCGCCGGGGCTGATGCGGATGAAATGTTCGCTGCGCTCATACCTTCCAACTTAGAGGAAGGGCCGCCCGCGCCGTTAATGCGGAACCCGCTGCCTATTGCGATGCTGCGCCGTCCGCGTTGCCGCTGGCCGCCGCTTCGGCGGACTTGGCTTCAGCGATCCGGGCAAAGGCATGGATGTCGATGACTTCGCCGCGGGCCTTCGGATCCACTCCGGCGGCCACGAGCGCGTTTTCGGCCTGCGCCGGGCTGCCGGCCCAGCCGGCCAGTGCGGCACGGAGCGTCTTGCGGCGCTGGGCGAAGGCGGCGTCAATCACGGCGAAAACTTCTTCGCGGGTTGCCGTGGTCTGCAGCGGCTCGTGCCGGGTGAAACCGACCAGCCCGGAAGCGATTTTCGGCGCCGGCCAGAACACGTTCATGCCGATCACGCCGGCCTTGCGCATGGTGGTGTACCAGGCGGCCTTCACCGACGGCACCCCGTAGACCTTGGATCCGGGCACTGCGGCCAACCGGTCCGCCACTTCGTCCTGGACCATGACCAGGCCGTGCTGCAGCGAGGGGAAGCGTTCGAGCAGGTGCAGCACCACCGGCACGGCAACGTTGTAGGGCAGGTTGGCCACCAGTGCCGTAGGCTCCACCGGCAGCTCGGTGATGCGCATCGCGTCTCCGAGGACCACGTGGAGCTGGTCCGCCTTCTCCGGCCGCCAGGCAGCAGCGGTGGCCGGCAGCCGTTCAGCCAGGACCGGATCAATTTCGACGGCAACCACGGACTTGGCCGCGTCCAGCAGCCCGAGGGTAAGCGATCCCAAACCCGGGCCCACTTCAAGAACCGTTTCGTCGGGTCCGACGCCTGCTGCAGCTACGATCCGGCGGATGGTGTTGCCGTCGATCACGAAGTTCTGACCCAGCGTCTTGGTGGGGCGGACTCCCAGTTCATCGGCCAAGGCGCGGATATCGGTGGCACCCAGCAGCGGTTTGACCGGCGGACGGGAGGCGGAAGCGGATTCAGTCACTGAGTAATACTAGCCGAGCGCGCCGCTGCGGTTCCGTGCCCGTCTGCCCGCACAGGCCGCAGGACGGCGGCCAGCAGGCGTTCAGTCGGGCCAGTTGCCGACGGCCGAGAAGGCCCGTCCAGGCTGCGGGATCCTCGTCATTGGCTGTTTCCTTCCAGAATAGGCCTGCACTCTGCCGCCCCCGGAATGCGCTCGGTAGCATTCTGCGCGGGGGCACTCTTCAAGTGTCCCGGGGCCCAAGATCGGCGGGAATGGCAATGGGCAAAACCTTTGGGAAACGGCTGCAAACGGTGCGTACGGACCGTCGTCTGACCCAGGCTGAGCTTGGCGGGGACGTGTTCGGCGCCCGGGACATCTCGGCGCTGGAAAAGGGACGCCGGGAGCCGACGGGCGGGGCCGTCCGCCTGCTGGCGGAGCGGCTCACCGCTGTGCAGGGATACCCGCAGCCGCAGCCGGGAGCCGACAGCCGGACCTTTCTGGAGTTCTCGGCGGCGCAGGCCTGGGATGAGCGGGACTACCGCACCGCCCGGCGGTACTGCCGGCTGGCGGCCGACGCCGCACTGGCCGAGGGTGACCCGACGGGCTGGTGGGAACTGACGTTCCTCTCCGCAGCCTGCCTGCGAAGACTGCATCAGTACACCGAGTGCATGGCGGAGGCGGAAATGCTGGCCCGGCATCCGCTGGCAGCCGAAGGACAGCCGCTGCGTCCGCAGGCCGAGACGCTGCTGGCGACAGCATGCCAGGGCGCCGGGCGTCTGCCCGAAGCGGTAAGCCATGCCCGGCGGGCGCTGGAGCTGGGGCTGTCAGCGCGGTTGGACACCGCTGCGCTCATTGAGGTGTATCAGGCCCTGACCGCTGCCCTTTCCGAAAGGGGACTGCAGGACGAGGCGTGGGGGCACTGCCAAACCCTCCTGATCCCCCTGCTTGAAGCCACCGGGGACCGGCAGGTTGCCGGCAAGGGGTACTGGGCAGTGGGCAACGTCGCTTTCCGGCGCGGCGACGTGGCCGCCGGGGTCCGTCACCACACCCGCGCCGGTTCGCTCCTCACGCCGGACGCGGACCTGGAGGTATGGGCCGCGTTCAACCGTGCTTCGGCTGCCATGCGCCTGGCCGAAGGGCTGCACGACGCCGCCACGCTGGAGTGCATGAGGCATGCCGAAACGGCGCTGGAGGTGGTGGGCGGCGGCGAGGAGGAATCGCTCTCCCTTCTCCACAGCCGCGGACGGTGGCTGCAGCTGGGCGGAAACCATGTCTCCGCCGTCCGTGCCCTGGGCGAGGTGTACGACCGCCGCGAAGCTCTGTCGCCGCAGGATGCCGGCGAAACCGCCCTGCATCTGGCCATCAGCCTCTCGGCGCTGGGCCGCAGCCGGGAGGCAGTGGACCTCCTGGACAAGAGCGCCGACAGCTTCGTCACCGCGGGCGCCCTGGACCGCGCCGCCCACGCGGGCCGGCTGGCAACGCAGGCGCGGACGGGAAACGCAGTGGGCTTAACCGGACGGACCGGGACCTGGTGACAGATCCCGGTCCGTGTCCGCCGCTGCCGGACAGCGGCAGGACAGGCTATCGGGCGGTGCTAGAGCAGACCCAGCTTGGCGGCGCAGGAGGGCCAGTGGCCCCAGCCGCCGTTGGCGCGCAGCTTCTCGGCCACGGCAATCTGCTGCTCAGGGGTGGCCCCGGCAGCGATCGGCGCGTACTGGCCGCCGCCGGCTCCCAGCCAGCTCGACGCGCTGAACTGCAGTCCGCCGGAATAGCCGTTTCCGGTGTTGATGTGCCAGTCTCCGCCCGATTCGCACTGAGCCAGCGCGGCCCAGGTTCCTCCGGAGGGGGCTGTGCCGCCCGGGGATGCCTTACCGGGGGACGCCGGTGCGGGTGCGGGAGCAGCAGGCTTTTTCTTGGTGCCCACGGCAATCTTCTCGGCAACCGGCGCAAGGGCGACGGTTTCGCTGGCCAGGGTTCGGCTGACCTCTACGCCGTCCACGAGGACGGTGTCGAAAACGCGGACGATTTCGCCGGGAGTGCCCTTGGCGGTGACCTTCTTCTCGCCTTCAAGCAGGTTGGGATCAGGTACCTCGGTGGTTTCGTACGGCACAGGCTCGGCAACCGTGTCCTTGTTCCCGGGCTGCACGCGGGTGACCTTCAGGGCCATGCCGTCCACCAGGGCGGCGGTGGCCGGAACGGTCAGGCGGTCGGTTGCGGCAAGGGTGATGCCCGCCTCGTCCAGCAGCTCGGCGACGGTTTCCGCCGTCGTCGGGCGCTCATAGGACGTGCCGTCGAGGACCATGGTGACGGTCTTGGGGGTGGAGATCGAGATGGGATCGTCCAGCCCGGTCAGTGCGGTGTCCAGCGAAGCCGAAACGGCCGAGTTGGAAGCGACGCGCAGTTCGGAGACGAGATCCGCCACGGTTTCACCGGTGGTGCTGACCTTGTGGCCTTCACCGTCGAGCGTGACGTCTACGGTTTTCGCCGTGAATACCTCAATGCTGGCGCCGTCGGCTACCTCGGTGTCCAGGCCCGGGCTTACCCGGTCCGCTGCACTGACCTGCACGTCTGCCTTCTGGAGGACCTCGGCAACCGTGCCGCCGAAGGTCTTGACGTCGCTGCTCTGTCCGTCAACAGTCAGGGAAACGGACTTGTTGGTGCCGACAAAGGCCACCATCCCCAGGATGAGGGCGACCATAACAACGGCCTGCCCGGTTAGTTTTACCCCACGCCTCACGAGTGCATGTGCCACGAAATTCCAAACGTCAAGAGCGTCCGGGCACGGGGATGAGGGCGCGCGGCAGCCGTTCTCCCCGGATCGCACGGGGCGGAGCTTTGCACAGGCGTGGAACCTCAACCGCAACCAGGCACAGGGGCATCGCCGCATCTCAAAAGGAAATGAGCGCGCAACTGTTCACAGGACGGTGTGTGGTTCAGTATTAGTTCCGGTGCCTTCCCCGACCCCGGCTAATAGGTCCCTACCGTAACCGAACCGTGATCTGAGGGCAACCCGAGGTTTTTGAGCCTGCTGTGACGGAAGTTACAGGTGTGCCCCGGGTCACCGGGAGCTTAAAGGAGCTCAAGGAAAGCTCAGCGGGCCGCGGTGTCTTCCCAGGAGCCGTACACGCGTTCAGTATTGGCCACCAGCTCCGAGCCCAGTTCGGCAAGGTCCGCTCCCAGCTGGTCGGCCATGAACCGAACGGTGAACGGGACCATGTAGCTGGCGTTCGGGCGGCCGCGGAACGGATGCGGGGTCAGGAACGGAGAGTCTGTCTCCACCAGCATCAGCTGCCGTTCCGCCACGGCGAGTGCTTCGCGGAGGTTCCCTGCATTCTTGAAGGTGAGGGTGCCGGCGAAGGACATGTTCCAGCCGTGCTCGTTGCAGGTCCGCGCCAGCTCGGCATCGCCGGAGAAGCAGTGGAAGACAACGTTTTCCGGCGGACCTTCCTCCAGCAGGACCCGGACGACGTCGTCGTGCGCGTCCCGGTCATGGATCTGCAGGGCAAGGCCCAGCCGCTTGGCGATGTCGATGTGCCGGCGGAAGGAATACTGCTGGCGTTCGACGCCGTCGGAACCGGTGCGGAAATAGTCCAGGCCGGTCTCGCCGATGCCGCGCACGCGCGGATGCCGGGCGAGGGCTTCGATTTCCTCCAGTGCCGCCTCAAGGGTTCCTTCGGCCGCGAGCACCGGCGCGTCATTGGGATGGATGGCCACCGCACCGAGCAGCCGGGGTTCTGCGTCCAGGACGCTGACGGTGAAGCGGGAGGATTCCAGGTCCGTGCCCACCTGCACTGCTCCGCGGACGCCCGCCGCCTCTGCGGCGTCCAGGGCTTCCCGAACGCCGGCGGTACCGGCCTGGCCGGGCGCAAAATCCAGGTGCGTGTGATTGTCGATGACCGGAACCGGCAGCGGTTCCGGTGCGGGAGGATAAGGTTTCCCCGAAGCGGACGCGAAGTCCAGATACTCGGCGGGGATTTCGCCCGGAACATAACCACTGTCATTACACATGTCTTTAACCCTAAAGGAGCTTGTAACCTGTACTGACATAAGGCCGCTGTCGAACCGGGCGGAGGCTTTCAGCGTCGCTAGCGGCTCCCGGTCCCGGGCTCCGTGCGATCTGCCGAGGCTTGGAAGGTATCCATGGACGCTCGAAATCCAGCTGCAGCCACCGCACCGTATTCCGGGGCGTCCCCGGGAGCGGCGGCCTCCGGGCAACCGGCAGCCTGGAACCGCCGGGCGGACGCTCCGCCCGAGGCAGAAGCGTTCCACGAAGCAGCCTCAGGCATCCTTGCTTCCATTAACACGGTGATTGACGGCAAGGAGGAAGCCGCCTCCCTGGTGCTCACCGTCCTGCTCGCGCAGGGTCATGTGCTGCTGGAGGACGTTCCCGGCGTCGGAAAAACGCTCCTCGCCAAGACACTCGCGCGGACCATCGACTGTTCCGTGACCCGGATCCAGTTCACCCCGGACCTGCTGCCCTCCGACGTCACCGGGGTATCGATCTACAACCAGGACTCCCACCGGTTCGAGTTCCGGCAGGGCCCCATTTTCTCCAACATCGTGATCGGGGATGAAATCAACCGCGCCTCCGCGAAGACGCAGTCCGCCCTGCTGGAGTGCATGGAGGAGCGCCAGGTGACCGTGGACGGGGGCACCTACCGGCTGGCTGAACCGTTCATGGTGGTGGCCACGCAGAATCCGATCGAGATGGAGGGCACCTATCCGCTGCCCGAAGCCCAGCGTGACCGGTTCATGGCCCGCATCTCCATGGGCTACCCGGACACGCGCTCCGAAATCGAGATGCTGGAATCCCACCAGTCGACGTCGCCGCTGGACAAAGTGGCCGCCGTCGTCGACGTCCGCGAAGTCGCTGCGATGACGGCGAGGGTCCGCGACATTTTCGTGTCCACTGCCGTGAAGGAATACATCGTGGCCATCGGCCAGGCCACCCGCGAGCACTCCCACCTGCGGCTCGGTGCCAGCCCCCGCGCCCTGCTCCAGCTGCTGCGCGCCGCCAAAGCACACGCCGCACTGGCGGGACGCGATTTTGTCCTGCCGGATGACATCTCGCACCTGACCGATCCGGTCCTGGCGCACCGCATCATCCTTGACCGCAAGGCAGCCAGCTCCGGCGAAACGCCGAGCGGCCTGCTGGCACACCTCCTCTCCCGCGTTCCTGTTCCCCGCAGTCCGGCGGGCGAGCGGATGCGGAGGTAGCAGCAGCGCACCGGCAGTACCCTATGTGACAGCCCACCACCTGCGGGAAGGCTCCATGGATTCAGCGATAACCCGGCTCCTCACGCCCCGCGGCTGGGGACTGGTCCTGGCCGGCGTGGCCGCGCTCGTGATGGCCCAGGTCATGGGCCGCCGGGACGTGCTTGTCCTCGCAGTGTTCCTCCTCGCGCTGCCGCTGGTGTCCGCCCTGGCGCTGCGCCTGGTCAAGCCGGTGTTCGACGTCGAGCGCACCTTCAGCTCTTCGACAGTGGAAACGGGGGTTCCCGTGACGGTGCTGCTGTCCCTGCACACGCCGCGGCCGGTCCGGGAGAGCGCCACCATGCGCGAAGGACTGCCCCTGCGGTTCGGCGAAAGCCCGGTCTTCCGGTTCCCGGCACGCTTTCCCGGCCCGGACGGCGCCAGCACCTACGAATACCAGCTCCGCTCCACCCGCCGCGGGCTCTTTCCGATCGGTCCCGTGACCGCGGAATTCCAGGACCTTTTTGGACTCTCCCGGCGCCGGCACACGCTCGGTGCCGCCGATTCCCTGGTGGTGTCTCCGGCGCCCCGGCTCCTGCCCCGCACGCTGCTGGGCGGTCCGCACGGCACTGAGGGATCGGTCTCCAGCCCGCGCCGCGGCAACCCCAGCGAGGACGACGTGTCCACGCGGGAATACCGCTCCGGGGATCCCATGCGCCGGGTCCACTGGGCCGCCACTGCACGGCACGGTGAGCTTATGGTCCGGCAGGAAGAGCCGGTCACCTCCCCGGGGGCCACACTGCTGATCGACGCGCGGGAGGGCTCGCACACGGGCGGCGTGGGGTCGAGCCTGTGGATGGAGCCGGCAGGCGGGAACGGCCTGTCCACCTCGGAGTCCTTTGAATGGGCCGTGACGGCTGCGGTCTCGGCCGCCGCGCACCTGGTCGAGAACGGATATTCGCTGCATTTGCTGGATGTCTTTGCCCGCCCCGGCCTGGCCCGGTCACCCTCCGCGCCGGATCCCCGGCAGCGCACGTTCAACGGACCCGGCGGCCTCCAGGACATTGCTGACGGGCTGGCGGCGCTGGGACTGGAATCCGGGCCGCCCGACCGTCCGCGAGGCCCCGGCGACGACGCCGGGACCGGCGGCGGCAGGGGCGTTCCCGGCGGCCGGGCAGCCGGCGGTGACCAGTCGGCAGCCGACGGGCGGGCCTTCGGGGATGCGCTCCTGGACTCACTGGCACAGCGCCGCCGCGGCCCCCTGGTCGCCGTACTGGGACGCTTGTCCGCGGAAGAAGCCCACCGGCTGGCACCGGCCGCCGACTATGCGAGCCGGGCCTGCGCGATTCTGGTGGTGGACCGGCTGCAGGAGGCCGCGCCGGCGCTGGCCGTCCTGCGCGCCGGCGGGTGGGACGCCGAAGCGGCCACACCCGAATCCGACGTCGCCCGCATCTGGGCTGCTTTCGGAGCTCCCGCCGTCCTGCCTGTTCCTGCATCGATCACCCGCGAGGACCGCCCATGACCGCCACGTTGACCCGTCCCGACGCCGAGGGATCCGCCGCTCCCCCGCAGGCGTCCCGCTTCCGGCCGCCGTGGGACTGGGCATCCGCAGGAACCAGCGCTGTTGCGGTCCTGCTCTGCAGCTTCAGCCTGCACGGCGTCTTCGACGGCTGGGCCTGGTTTCCGCCGCTGGTCCTCACCGCCGGCGCCGTGGTCTCCGCAATGGCCGCTGCCCGCCGGTTCCGTGTCCCCACCGCCCTGATCCCCGCCGTCGGCCTGGCCGCCCTTGTCGTGGCCCTGACCTGGCTGTTCGCCGCGTCCACGGCTCTGCTGGGCCTGCTGCCCACCGGAGCCACACTGGAGCGCAGCGGGCAGCTGATCAGCGAGGCGCAGGTCACGATCATGAACCAGGTGCCTCCGGTGCTGGCGGACCCGGGGATTGTTTTCATCGCGTGCCTGGGCACCGGTCTCATCACCCTGCTCGTCGACACCCTGGCCACCACACTGCGGATGCCGGCAGCGAGCGGCCTCGGGCTGCTGGCGCTGCTCACCGTTCCGGCGGTCCTGAAGCCGGACAGCATCGGAGTGTTCCCCTTCATCCTGGCCAGTGCCGGATACCTGCTGATCCTGGCCACCGGCTCCTGGCAGGAACGTCCGCGCAGCCCGTCTGCCGCCCGCCGTCCCCCGGCCCGGCAAATGGGCATAGCCGCCGCGATCGGTTCCGCGGCGCTCGTCGCCGCGCTGGTCCTGCCCGCAGTCCTCCCGGGATTCAATCAGGGCACGTTTCCGCAGGGATCGCGGCTGAACATCTGGACCGGCCAGTCCGGCCTGAACCCGGTAGTCGCTCTGGGCAACGATCTTCGCCAGCCCTCGGCGTCGGGCCGGATCCGCTACGCCACGGATTCCCGGCAGGCCGTCTATCTGCGCTCCACAACGCTGGAAGATTTTTCCGGCCAGCGCTGGGGTCCGGACCTGCGGCCCGACACCCGCCGGGCCGGTCTGCAGGACATGGCTCCGGAGGAAGGGGACGAACCCGCCGAGGGCACGTCCACGGTCACCACCCGGGTCCGGTCGGAAACCTATGCCAGTCCCTGGCTCCTGGCGCCTTATGCTCCGACGCAGGTCAGCGGGGCTGCCGGACGATTCAGCTGGGACCCGAAAACCATGACCGTCATCTCCGAGGAGAACAACGGAATGACGCGGCTGGATTATGAGGTCCAAAGCGCTTCCCAGACGATCTCCGCCGACTCCCTGCAGGTGCTGGGCCCCGCGGCGGAAGGCGCCGTCGACCCGGTTTTCACGGACCTGCCGGAGAACCTGCCCGAAAGCATCCGGGAAGCGACAAGCACCGCCACGGCACGGGCGGACAGTCCGTACGAACAGGCCATGGCCATCCAGTCTTACCTGCGAGGCCAGGACTTCACCTATTCGCTCGAGGCACCGGTGGAGGGCGGCTACGACGGAAACGGCATGGACGTCCTGGACCGTTTCCTGGAGGAAAAAGCCGGCTACTGCGTGCACTACGCCGCGGCGATGGCCGTGATGGCACGCGAGGCAGGCATCCCCAGCCGGATGGCGCTCGGCTTCGCGCCGGGGCGGTCCACCGGAAACACCGTGCAGAATATGCGCGGACAGGAACTGAGAGAGTATGAAGTGGACTCACGGGACGCGCACGCGTGGCCGGAACTCTACTTTGAAGGCATGGGCTGGGTCCGGTTCGAGCCGACTCCGTCCCGGGGATCGGTCCCCTCGTACGCGCTGCAGCCCCGTCCCGACATCCTGGAAACCCAGGGCCCGCAGGATGACCTCACCCTGGACTGGCCGCTGCCGCAGACGGTTCCGCAACCCGCGGTGACTCCGCCTCCCCCCTCGGCCGCGGCTCCGGTGGAACCGGCTGAAACCGGGGCGGGGAAAACCGCGGCTGTCGGACTGGCCGTCCTCACTGCAGCCGCCGCGCTGTTGAGCCCCTGGGCGCTCCGCCGCCGCCGCCGCATCCTCCGGAAACAAGGCGTTGCCGGTTCCGACCCACCTGACCGCCCGGGCAGTCCCGGCAGTCCTGACCGGCCGTCTTCCGGTCCGGCAGCGCTGGCCTGGGACGAAGCCTCGGACTCCGGCGTGGATTACGGGCACGTGCCGGCAAAGTCAGAGTCTCCCCGGGCCTATGCCCTGCGCCTCGCGGACGACGCCCGGCTGGCGGACGGTCCTGCGCTCGCGCTTCAGCGGCTGCGTGAAGCCTACGAAGAGGAGGTTTACGCGGCGCCGGGGACCGCTGTCCGCGGCGTCTCCGGGTCTGATTCCGGGTCTCATTCCGCCTCAGGGCTTGGTTCAGGCAGCGCACCGGCTGACCGGGCGGGCCGGCTTTGGGGCGATGTCACCGCGGTGCAGGACGGCCTGGCCGAGTCGGCGCCATGGGCGTCCCGGCTCCGGGCACGCTATTTCCCGGCGTCCCTGGCGTCCAGGTTCCGCCGCTAAGCGGCAAGCCCGGGGATGCGCTGATCCCCGGGCTTGCCGGCAGTCGACCCGGGCGGCTCAGCCGTCGGCCGGCCTAGCCGTCGGAAGGGCCGTTAGCCGTCGGAAGGGCCGTTAGCCGTCTGACGGGTCGGCGATGCCAACGTACTGCGTGTAAAGGTACTCTTCGATGCCCTCGGCTCCGCCTTCGCGGCCCAAGCCGGACTGCTTGACGCCGCCGAACGGTGCTGCCGCATTGGACACGACACCGGCGTTCAGCCCGAGCATGCCGGTTTCCAGCTTCTCGCCGATGCGGAGGCCGCGGTTCAGGTCCTCCGTGAAGACGTAGGCCACCAGTCCGTATTCGGTGTTGTTGGCCAGGGCGACGGCTTCGTCCTCAGTGGCGAAGGTGACGATCGGTGCCACGGGACCGAAGATTTCCTCCTTGAGGATCCGGGCATCCGCGGCGACGTTCTTGAGCACTGTCGGCTGGTAGAAGTAGCCCGGTCCGTCCACCGGAGAGCCGCCCACCACAGCCGAGGCACCGCCGTCGACCGCGTCAGTAACCAGCGAGTGCACCTTGTCGCGGCTCTTCGCGTCAATCAGCGGGCCGATCTTGGACTCGTCTTCGGTACCGCGGGCCGTGGTCATGGCACCGACCTTGGCAGCGAACTTCTCCGCAAATTCATCCACCACCGATTCGTGCACGATGAACCGGTTCGCAGCGGTGCAGGCCTCACCCATGTTCCGCAGCTTGGCGGCCATTGCACCGGCCACGGCCTTGTCGACGTCGGCGTCCTCGAAGACGACAAACGGCGCGTTGCCCCCGAGCTCCATCGACGTGCGCAGAACCCGGTCCGCGGCGTCACGGATCAGGCTCTGGCCCACAGGGGTGGAGCCGGTGAAGGAAACCTTGCGCAGGCGCTCATCCTGCATGATCGGCCCGGTCACATCGCCGGCCGAGGTGGTTGAAACAACGTTCAGGACACCGGCGGGCAGACCTGCCTCGACCATCACGGCGGCGAAAAGCTGGGAGGTCAGCGGAGTGAGCTTCGCGGGCTTGAGCACCATGGTGCAGCCGGCGGCAACCGCGGGGGCAATCTTGCGCGTGGCCATGGCCAGCGGGAAGTTCCACGGCGTGATCAGGAGGCACGGGCCCACCGGCTTCTTGTTCACCATCAGGCGGGACTTGCCGTCCGGGGACATGCCGTAGCGGCCGGAGATGCGGACGGCTTCCTCGGAGAACCAGCGCAGGAATTCGGCGCCGTAGGTGACCTCGCCGCGGGCTTCGGCCAGCGGCTTGCCCATCTCAAGGGTCATCAGCAGTGCAAAGTCCTCGGCCCGCTCCGTCACCAGCTCAAAGGCCCGGCGCAGGATTTCCCCGCGTTCCCGCGGCGCCGTCTTAGCCCAGGAGTCCTGCGCGGCGGCAGCGGCATCCATTGCCAGGGCACCGTCTTCGGCGCTGGCATCAGCAATGCTCAGCAGAACTTTTCCGGTGGCGGGATCTTCGACGTCGAAGGTCTTTCCGCCGGCTGCTTCCCGCCACTCGCCGTTGATCAACAGTCCGGTGGGAACCTGAGCCAGCAGTGCGGCTTCTCGGTCAGCAGTAATACCCATGGGGATGCCTCCAAATTCGACAGTGGTTGCCCGGGCGCGTTGCCCGTCATCTGGACTCACCGTATGCGCGTGCCGTTCCGACTGTAAAGACAGAAGTGCACCATGACGTGACGGCTTGACTGTGCACTTGGCCAACGCCTGCCCCCTTCGCGAGATGGCAGAAACTGCGTCTCTCAGCGCTGGGAAGGACACTTACTGCCAGTTCGCGGGGAGTAGGTGCCCGGCAGGCAGGTCAGCTGCGGGCAGCCAGAACCGCGGAGTACAGCTCGCGCTTGCTGATCCGGGCGTCCTCGGCCACGGTGGCGACGGCATCCTTGAGCCGCGCGCCCTGGCTGATCAGGCCGTTCACCGCAGCAACGTGGTCTTCGGGCAGCTCGGGAGCCGATTCCCCGGCTCCGGCGACCACGACGGCGATTTCCCCGCGGATCTCGGACGTTTCGGCCCATTCGAGCAGTTCGCGCAGCGGACCCCGCAGCACCTGTTCGTGCAGCTTGGTCAGTTCGCGGGCGACGGCGGCACGGCGGTCGCCGCCGAACGCCGCGTCCAGTGCGCGCAGCATCGGTTCCAGCCGGTGCGGTGCTTCGAAGAACACCATGGTGCGCTGTTCCGAAGCCAGGTCCTGCAGCCGGGCGCTGCGTTCCCCGGCCTTCCGGGGCAGGAACCCCTCAAAGCAGAACCGGTCGGTGGGCAGCCCGGACAGCGCCAGGGCGGTGAGCACGGCGGAAGGCCCGGGTGCCGCAGTGACGGTCAGCCCTTCCTTCGCGGCAGCCTCGACCAGCCGGAAGCCGGGATCGGACACGGCGGGCATGCCGGCGTCGGTCACCATCAGCAGGGTGGCGCCGCCCCGCACCATGTCGAGCAGATCCGCGGTGCGGGTCGCTTCGTTGTGCTCGTGATAGCTGATGATCCGTCCGGTGGTGGTGATCTTCAGCGCGGAAACGAGCCGGTGGAGCCGGCGGGTGTCTTCGGCGGCAATGACGTCGGCAGTCTCCAGCAGGCCGATCAGCCGGTTGGTCGCATCCCCCATGTTGCCGATCGGAGTGGCCGCCAGCACGATCTGCCCCGCCGCTGCGGGACCGGCCGGGGTGCCTGAAGCGCCGCCGGCCGACGTACCGGCGGCAGCGGTTGCGCCGCCGTCGTTCTGCGTGTTCTTGGTGGTGCCGGGCCCGGTGCTCTTCTTGCTGGAATTCACCATCTAACCCTACGCGAGTTGGGGGAACGGAACGCCCGGCGGCAGCTATAGAGTGGAGCGCGTGAGTCTGACCGTGAGCGAGACCCCAGCCCCCGGCCCGGCGCCGCTTGTCCAGGACCCCCGTGAGGCGTACCGCTTCACCGCGCTGCGGAACCGCCTGCTGGGATGGGCACCGGGCACCACGTTTTCCCTTGGCCTCTGGGGCTGGCTCCTGCCCCTGATGGCCGCCGTCGTCGGCGGGGTGCTGCGTTTTGTCCGGCTGGGGGAACCGCGTTCCCTGGTCTTCGACGAGACCTACTACGTCAAGGATGCCTATTCGTATCTGGTCTCCGGCTACGAGCGTGAGTGGCCCGAAGACGCCAACGCCTCGTTCAACGCCGGCATCCCGGACATCCTGCTGGACACTCCCGAGTACGTGGTTCACCCTCCCGTGGGGAAGTGGATGATCGCTGCGGGGATGGCGGTCTTCGGCGCGGACAACAGTTTTGGCTGGCGTTTCGGTGCCGCGCTCACCGGCACCCTGACCGTCCTGCTGGTGGGCCTCATTGCCGTCCGGCTCTTCCGTTCGCCGCTGCTCGGCGGGATCGCCGGACTGCTGCTGGCCGTCGACGGACACCATCTGGTGCATTCGCGCACGTCGCTGCTGGATGTCTTCCTGACCTTCTGGATCGTGGCCGCTTTCGGTGCTCTGCTGCTGGACCGCGACGACGGACGGCGCCGGCTGGCGCGCAAGCTCTCCGCCGGGGCACGCGGAGGACCGCCGCCGGCGGGAGCCCTGCTGTACGGTCCGTGGCTGCTGTGGCGGCCCTGGCGGCTGGCCGCGGGCATCTGCCTGGGCCTGGCTGTCGGCACCAAGTGGTCGGCCCTGGCCTTTGTTGCGGTTTTCGGCCTGATGACGGTGCTCTGGGACGTGGGAGCACGCCGGGTGGCCGGCATCCGCTCCTGGCCCGCCGCGGGGCTGCTCAAGGACGGAGTGCCCGCCTTCTTCACGATCATTCCGGCCGCGGCGCTGGCCTACCTCGCCTCATGGACCGGCTGGCTTCGGTCCTCCGACGCCTACGGCCGCAACTGGGCGCAGGACAACCCGTCGCAAACCTGGGGCTGGCTGCCCGACTGGCTGCGGTCCCTGGCTGAATACCACCGCAGCGCCTACAGCTTCCACAACGGCCTCAGCTCTGAACACACGTACGAATCCAGCGCCTGGAGCTGGCTCTTCATGGGCCGCCCGACGTCGTTCTTCTACGAATCGGCGACGCTGGGTGTTGACGGGTGCACCGCCGACTCGTGCAGCACGGCCGTCTCCGTGGTGGGAAACCCCCTGATCTGGTGGGCGGCTGCGCTCTCCCTGCTGGTCCTCCTGTTCTGCTGGATCGGCCGCCGCGACTGGCGTGCCGGAGCGGTGCTTGCCGGCATTGCCGCCGGCTACCTTCCGTGGTTCGCGTATCCGGAGCGCACCACGTTCTTCTTCTACGCGGTGTCCTTCGAGCCGTTCCTGATCCTGTCCCTGACCTGGGTGCTGGGGCTGGTCCTGGGCCGGAAAACCAATCCCCTCCCCCGCCGCCGGGCCGGTACCGCGGCGGTCGCCGTGTTCCTGCTGGCAGCCGTTCTGGTGAGCGCATTCTTCCTGCCGGTCTGGACGGCCGAAACTATCCCGTATTCTGACTGGCGGCTGCGTATGTGGATGCCCAGCTGGATTTAGTCTCATTACCCATGTGCGCAGGCACAGAAAGAGAGGCCAACGGTGCGCGAATCCGCCACTGATTTACTGGTCCATCTCCCCGCGGAGTCGAACATCACCGACATCCTGGTGGGACTGCATGCGAAGACCCCCAACCATCCCCTGTTCTCACTGAAGAGCGACGGCGGATGGAAAGACGTGACCGCCAATGACTTCCTGGCCTCTGTCAGCGAGCTGGCCAAGGGCCTGATTGCGCGCGGCGTCCGCCCCGGCGACAGCGTGGCCGTCATGTCCAAGACCCGTTACGAGTGGACCCTGGTGGACCTGGCCGTATGGTTCGCCGGCGCCGTCACCGTGCCCATCTACGAGACGTCCTCCCCCTCGCAGGTGGAGTGGATCCTTGAAGACTCCGGCGCCGCCCATGTGTTTGTCGAAGATGCCCGCAAAGCCGCGGTTGCCTCCGCTGCCGCTGCCGCCGGCGACCTTGACGTCCAGCTGTGGCTGATGAACAACGACGACGCCGAGGGCGCCTTCAGCGAACTGGCCGCCGCCGGTTCCGCCGTCGACGATGACCGGCTGGAAGCCGCACGCACCACAGCCGGGCTGGAGTCCGTGGCCTCCATGGTCTACACCTCCGGAACCACGGGCCGTCCCAAGGGCTGCGAAATCACGCACGGCAACTTTGCCCTCTTTGGGGTCAACATTGTTGAGTTCCTGCCGGAAATGCTCAAGGAAAAGGACGTCAGCACGCTGATGTTCCTGCCGCTGGCGCATGTGCTGGCCCGTGCCGTGCAGGTTGGCTGCCTGGCTGCGGGCGTGCGCGTTGGCCATTCCGGCAGCGCCGCGGACCTGATGGGCGACTTGAAGTCCTTCCAGCCCACGTTCCTGCTCGCCGTTCCCCGGATTTTCGAGAAGATCTACGCCGGGGCGCAGCAGTCCGCCGAGGCGGCCGGCAAGGGCAAGCTGTTTGCAGCAGCCGCGGAAACCGCAGTGGCGTACTCCACCGCCGTTGACGCCGCCTCCCGCGGAGGCAGGGGCCCGTCCGTGGCGCTGAAGCTGCGGCACAAGCTCTTCGACAAGATGCTGTATCCGAAGGTCCGCAACGTGTTCGGCGGCAAGCTGACCTACGCCATCAGCGGCGCGTCCGCGCTGAGCCCGCAGCTCTCGCACTTCTTCCGCGGCGCCGGCGTGATGGTGCTGGAGGGGTACGGCCTGACCGAGACGACGGCGCCGGCCACCGTGAACACCGTTCCGCTCTCCCGTGCCGGTTCGGTGGGCCTGGCCCTGCCCGGAACCGCCATCCGGATTGCCGACGACGGCGAGGTGCTGATCAGCGGCGCCGGTGTCTTCAAGGGTTATCACAACAACCCCGAAGCCAACGCTGCCGCCTTCACCGGTGAATGGTTCCATTCCGGGGACATGGGGTCCCTGGACGAGGACGGTTTCCTGTCGATCACGGGCCGGAAAAAGGACATCCTGGTGACGGCCGGGGGCAAGAACATCGCCCCCGGACCGCTGGAAGAGAAGATCCGGGAGCACCGCCTGGTGTCCCAGGCGATCGTCGTCGGCGAGGGTCGGCCGTTTGTGACCGCCCTGCTGACGCTCGACGACGAGACCCTGGCGGCATGGGCCCGCGAAAACGGCTCAGCGGTGACCGCGAAGACGGCCGCGGATGATCCTCTGGTCCGCGCTTCCCTGCAGGAAGCGGTGGACGCGGCGAACGCCACGGTCTCCCAGGCTGAGCAGATCCGTAAGTTCACGGTGCTGCCGCAGGACTTCTCCCTGGAGTCCGGCCACCTGACGGCAACGCTGAAGCTGCGCCGCAACGCAGTGATCGCCGACTACTCCGCCGAAGTGGAGAAGCTTTACACGAAGTAGCCTCACGGCCTTTTGGCCAGAAAAAGAAACTGCACGCCTCCGGACGGAGACGTGCAGTTTCTTTTTGTCGGCGCCGGGTGCGGCGGACCGCCTCCGGTTAGACAGCTTCCAGCGAGTCGAGGTAGCGGCGGCGGGCCGCTTCCTGCTTGCTGCGGGCGCGCTCCCTCCGGGCCTTCGTAGGCCAGGCGCAGACCAGGACGATAAGGCAGGTCAGCAGCACGAGAGCGGCAATGGCGATTCCGGCATCCATCCAGAACTGGGCCGGGAAGAGCCGGATCAGGGTGTCATCCATCCGGAACGTCCAGTTGCCGTTGGCGAAGAAGATCGTGTGCACCTGGGTGAAGAAACTCTCCCAGCCCAGGACCGCGGTCACGATCAGGGCGCCCACCAGCACCAGGGTCAGCACCGCACCGGAGAACAGCGCACGGCGGATTCCTCCGGGGCTGCGCTTGGCCAGATACACGCAGGCGAGCAGGCTCAGCACGGCCATGGCCAGCGCCGAGACAAACGCGATGGTCAGGACGGTCTTCACATCAGCCATGTGGCTGACTTCGCTCTCCAGGTACAGCGGCTCTCCGCCGGTGGTGACTAGGTCGCCAAGGTAGCGGGCGCCGGCGAAGTTCAACAGGTAATCCACGGCGTAGGAACCGTAGGTCATCCGGTCGTCGGTGGAGAAGCCGTAGCTGTCCGCCGGGAACCCCGGCCGGTGGTACTCGATCCAGAGGAAGACGGGGGTCGCGACGGCGCGGATGGCTGCCGCGAGCAGCATCACCGGGAAGAACACCGCAATCATCACCTGCAGGATGCGTGCCAGGACAGGTTTTGCCGCCCCGGCCCGTTCCCGTTCCTCGGTCCGTCGGCGGGCTTCCTCCTCGGAGATCTCGTCATCGGCATCCCGGTGGACCGGCGTGTCCTCGCCGGGCAGGGCACCGGACGGGTCCGCGTCCCCGGTTCCCTTCCCGGTGTCGGCAGCCGACGACGGCGATGCGCCGGCGGACGTGCTGATCCGGGCGGTTTGAGGTGCGGCCGCCGATGCACCGGACGCAGCCGCAGCGGAGCCGGCAAGCGCTCCGGCGCCGGCAGCGGCGAGCGGCGTTGCGCCAGCAGTTGCGCCAGCAGTTGCGTCAGCAGTTGCGGTCCCGGTGGCTGCGGTGTCCGAAGCTGCGGACTCGGAGCTTGCAGCCTCGGGAGCAGCTGCGGCAGCAGCGGAAGTCCCTGCTGTTCCGGAGCCGCCGGCTGCATGACTGCCGGACGGAGGCAGGGTGGCGTTGATGTCTCCCGCCTGCTTCAGCTCCTCCTCCGACAGATCCGCGTAACCGCTCAGGTTGGGCATGGTGCTGGCACGGCGCATGGGCAGGCTGCTGCGCTGGGCCAGGGAGGGATGTCCTCCCGGAACGACGTCGCCGTCGGCCCCCGCGGCACTGCCGCGGGTCTCGGCGCCGACAACTGCAGCGTCGGCCGGTGTTCCTGTGGCATCGGCAAAGGCAGCGTCCCAGTCGTCGTGGTCCAGACCGTCGTCGGCGGGGCCGCTCTTGGTGTTCCCGGCCGCCGCTTCGGCCGTTGACGCGTCCGTTCCTGCAACACCCGTTCCTGCAGCCGCCGGGGCTTCAGCACCGGTTCCTGCAGCGTGGTCACCGCTGACGATGGTTTCGCTGGCGTCGCTAAGGCCGTCTCCGCTGCCCGATTCGGTCCGTTCCCGGCCGGTATCTGCGGAGCCTTCGGGCGTCGGTTTTTGCTGGGGGGTATCGTCCTGGCTTGCCACTACTTCCTCTTTCACTTCCCTGGCCTGTCAGTACGGCCTTTTTGCGGATTCCGGTGGGCTTTCGGGCTCCATCCTCCTTCGACCCTACCGGGAGAGCGCAGCGGGAATCGGCAGCCACCCCGAACCGGCTGCAGTGTCCACCCGACCGTTATGCTTTTGTCGCCTCCTGCGGCTGCCGCCGGAGGGCTTCCGCAGTCGGTTCGGTTCACGCAGTCCGCAGCGCATCCCCGCTGTCGCGCCGGGACAGGTCGCCGCGGTGCCCCTCCCGGTAGGCCCGCCCGCCCAGGACCAGCGTGTAGGCCCAGTAGGCGCCGAAGAGCGCCGCACCGATCGTCATCCGCAGCCAGGTGGGCAGCGGCGAGGGGGTGACAAAACCCTCCACGAGACCGGACAGGAACAGCACGATCACCAGGCCCAGCGCCACGGTGAACAGCGACCGGCCCTCGGCGGCGACGGCGGTTGACCGGGTTTGCCGGCCCGGCGCCACCCACGCCCAGAAGATCCGCAGTCCGGCAGCCACGGCTATGAACACGGCCGTCAGCTCCATGAGGCCGTGCGGCAGGATGTAGCTGAAGAAGACGTCCAACTCACCGTAGGCGGCCATCGTTCCGCCTGCTATCCCCACGTTCAGGGCATTCTGGTAAAGGACATACGGCCCCCAGATCCCGGTGATCCCGAAGGCAACGGACTGAAGTGCGATCCAGGCATTGTTGGTCCACACCTGGCCCGCAAAAGAGGCGGCGGGGTTCTCGGAGTAGTAGGCAGCGAAGTCCCGCTCCACGTATTCCCGGACCTGCGCATCCGATCCAAGCGCCGCGGAGATGACTCCGGGCGTGGACGCCGCCCACATGCCGGCGAGCCAGGCCGTGAGGATAAAGGCTGCTCCCACGACAAGGGTCAACCAGCGGAGCCGGTAAAAGCCCGCCGGAAGGGCAATCACGAAGAAGGACACCAGGTCCTCGAGGAAGTTCGAGCGGGCGCCGGTGAAACGGGTCCTGGCACGGGAGAGCCGCATGGACAGAGCCGCGGACAGGGCACCTTCGGGGGCCACCGACCGGATGGTGGACAGATGGGCGGAGGTGCGCCGGTACAGCCGCAGCAGCTCGTCAGCCTCCTCGCCGCTGAGCCGGCGGCGCGCTGAAAGTTCGTCCAGGCGCTGCCAGTCCGGAGCGTGCACTGCGCTGAAGGCATCCATATCCACGACTACACCCTAACGCTGGGTACAGTGGAGTTCCCACCACGAATTGCCGCTGCGAGGAGTACGTGTGAGTTCGATCGTCACCGGAGAAGCCGTTGTCCTTGAGCTGCGCCCGGCCTCGTTCGCGGCACGCGCCCTGAGTTCCATCATCGACGTCGCCGCCCAGCTCGTGGTGCTTTTCGGACTGCTGGTGCTTTTCGGGAGGACCCTCGGGCAATCCGTGGATCCTGCGCTCGGCACCGCCCTCATCCTGGCGATCGTTGTCCTGGTCATGATCGCCGCGCCGGTGGCGGTGGAAACCCTGACCCGCGGCAAGTCCCTGGGGCGCCTGGCCATGGGCCTGCGGATTGTGCGCGACGACGGCGGTGCGGTGCGCTTCCGCCACTGTTTGATCCGCGGCATGACAGCCGTCCTCGAGATCTACCTGACCTTCGGATCGCTGGCTTTTGTGGTGGCGATGTTCAATGAGAAGTCCAAGCGCATCGGCGACCTGATGGCCGGGACCTATTCACTGCGGGAACGCATTTCCGCGCCGCCGCTCCCGCAGGTCGTCGTGCCGCCGTCGCTGCGCACGTGGGCGGGACTGGCAGACCTGGGCCGGCTGCCGGATGCGCTGTCCCGCCGGGTCTCGCGCTTCCTGACCCAGAGCGCCCGGCTCTCGCCGCAGTCACGCAGTACGCTGGCCGCCGAACTGGCAACTGAAGTTTCGGCCTATGTCTCCCCGCAGCCGCCGGCCGGCACCTTTCCCGAAGATTTCCTCTGCGCCGTCACCGCCGAACGCCGGGACCGCGACTATGTGTCGCTCTCCCGGCAGCGCGAACGCACCGAACAGCTGGGCCGGCGGCTGCACCGCCTTCCGTTCAGCCGGTAAGCCGAACAACCTGCCAGCCGAACAGCGCCCTACTGCTTGGGCTGGCTAACCCACTCCGCCCACGGCACGTTCCAGTCCCCGAAACCGTCCCAGACGTACATCGGCCCGTAGCCGGTGTTCAGGACCTGGACTACGTCGCCGGCGTCGAAGTTGTCGTAAATGTATTTGGCGCCTTCGGGGCTCATGCCGATGCAGCCGTGGGACACGTTCGCCACGCCCAGCACCGGCTGGGCGGACGGCAGGGCCTCGTGGATGAAGGCTCCGCCGTTGGAAATCCGGGAAGCATTCTTGGCGGTGACGGGTTCGTAATAGTGCTCGTCCCCGGGTTTCAGTCCCAGCGACTCCGCCTTGAACGGAATGGTCTGATGCTGGTCCATGATCACGTGGTAGCCGATGGTGGACGGCCAGTCCTCGGTGCCCAGCGTGACGGGGAAAGTGCGGGTCAGCACGCCGTCGATGTAGACGCGCATCATCTTGTCCGCGTTGTCGACAACGGCCAGCCGTGTGTTGTGCGTGGTAAAGGTCGCGGTTTCGTTGAAGTTGCCGATCATCCCGTTGCCGAAATCCACCCCGAAGAGCTGCATGTCAACGGTGATGGTGCTCTGCGGCGCCCAGAATTCCTCGGCGCGGTAGCGGACCTGGGTGTCGCTGATCCAGTAGAAGGCACCCACCTGTCCGGAGCTGGACGTGATCTTGATGGATGCTTCGACTTCCGCCTTGTTCAGCACCGGTTCGCTGAACCGCAGTTCGATCGGCTGCCCGATGCCCACAGTGGTTGCGGACGCCGGATACATGACGGCGTTGGCTTCGTTGGCCGGCGTGACAGTGGTGAACCTGCGGGTTTCGGTGCTGGTTTCGCCGTTGGCATCGGCCAGTGTGTAGGTCAGTTTGTACGGCGTGTTAAAGGCCAGCGGTGCTGCCGCCGTCCACACGGTTTTATCAGCGCTGATTTCCCCGGGAACCGGCTCGCCTCCCGCATCGGGCATCAGCTCCGCCGATTTCACCGTCCCCTCCTGCACGGTGATCACGGGAAGCGACGCAGGGTTCACCTCAACGGCGTCCGCGTCGGGGGTGACAACGGCAACAGGCTTGGGAACGGAGGGCTTATCGGCGGCAGCCGACTGGGAAGAAGAGGCCGAAGACCCGCTTCCGGACTGGCCGGCCTGGCTTTCGCCGTCGAGCCAGGACGACGACGTCACTGCAGCGGCGCCGCCACCGATCAGAACGACTCCGGCCACGGCGGAACCGATGATCCAGCCCCTGCGGCTTTTTTTACCCTGTGCCATAACTGCTAACCAATGCTTCCCGGTACTCGCGACCAAATGCGGAGCTACCATGCCCCCCGCGACATTGTACGGCACCCAGGTATGAGCGGCGGCTCCGGGCCGCGGCCCCGGAGCCGCCGCGGAAGGGGGCTGGCTTGCGGATTTAGTAGCGGTAGTGCTCCGGCTTGTACGGTCCGGCAACGTCAACGCCGAGGTATTCGGCCTGGTTCTTGGTCAGTTCAGTCAGCTCGACGCCGAGGGCATCCAGGTGCAGCCGGGCCACTTTCTCGTCCAGGACTTTGGGCAGCACGTAGACCTGGTTGGCGTAGCCGCCTTCCTCCACCGATTTGCCGTGCTTGGTGAACAGCTCGATCTGCGCGATGGTCTGGTTCGCGAAGGAGTTGGACATAACAAACGAGGGGTGGCCCGTGGCGTTGCCCAGGTTCAGCAGCCGCCCCTCGGAGAGCACAATGATGCTGCGCTGTTCCGCGGTGCCCTCGTCGAAGATCCACTCGTGCACCTGGGGCTTGATCTCCACCTTGCGGATGCCCGGGGTCTTGGCGAGGCCGGCCATGTCGATTTCGTTGTCGAAGTGCCCCACGTTGCCCACAATCGCCTGGTGCTTCATCCGGGCCATGTGCTCGGCCATGATGATGTCCTTGTTGCCCGTGGTGGTGATGAACAGGTCGCCCTGTCCGAGCACCGATTCCAGCCTGGCCACCTGGTAGCCGTCCATTGCGGCCTGCAGGGCGCAGATGGGGTCGATTTCGGTGACGATCACCCGGGCGCCCTGGCCGCGGAGCGCTTCCGCCGCGCCCTTGCCGACGTCGCCGTAGCCGCAGACCACGGCCACCTTGCCGCCGATCAGCGTGTCCGTGGCCCGGTTCAGGCCATCGGGCAGGGAATGCCGGATGCCGTACCTGTTGTCGAACTTTGACTTCGTCACGGAGTCATTGACGTTGATGGCCGGGAAGAGCAGCTGGCCCTCCGCTGCGAGCTGGTACAGCCGCAGCACTCCGGTGGTGGTTTCCTCGGTGACGCCGCGAATGCCCTTGGCGATTTCGGTCCATTTGCCGGGCGTTTCAGCCAGGGAGCGGCGCAGGACGTCCAAGATGACCGTGTATTCGTAGGAGTATCCCGGGTCCCCCTCCTCCGGGTTCTCCGGCACGGCGCCCGCAGCCTCAAACTCGACGCCCTTGTGCAGCAGCATGGTGGCGTCGCCGCCGTCGTCAAGAATCATGTTCGGCCCGCCGGAGCCTTCAGGCCAGGAGAGAATCTGCTGCGCGGTCCACCAGTACTCCTCCAGGGACTCGTTCTTCCAGGCGAACACGGGCACGCCGGCCGGTTCCTCAGGGGTTCCGCTGCCGACGACGACGGCGGCAGCTGCCTCGTCCTGGGTGGAGAAGATGTTGCAGGAGGCCCAGCGGACCTCGGCGCCCAGGGCGGTGAGGGTTTCGATCAGCACGGCCGTCTGCACGGTCATGTGCAGCGATCCGGCGATGCGGGCGCCCTTGAGCGGCTGGCTGGGACCGTATTCGCGGCGCAGTGCCATCAGACCGGGCATTTCATGCTCGGCCAGGCGGATCTGGTGGCGTCCGGCTTCAGCCAGGGACAGGTCGGCTACTTTGAAATCGAAGCTCACGGGAATCCTCAGTTCGAAGTGGCGGGAACGGAGTCGGAAGCAGCTGATGCCGAGGGCGCCAGCAGAACCGGAATTCCCTCGTCCAGAACATAGCGGACCCGGCGGCCGGCGGCGTCAGGAGCGGTCGAGACCAGCTCGCCGTCCACCTCTTCCAGCGGAGAACCCGTTACGGGGCAGCGCAGAACCGCCATCAGGTCGGCAGTGAGTGTGGCCATGGATTGCAGCACTTCCTTGGATACGTCGATGCCGTGCTCGGTATACGCGGCGCAGGCCCCCAGACTATCCCTTCCGCCTACCGGTTTCGCGGTGCCTAGACCTCTTCGCGGAGCACGCGCAGGTGTGCGCGCCGCGTTCCGGGAGTCTCCGCCGGGGCTTCCAGCGCGTGTTTGCCGGTGCGTTTGGGTGTTTCCGCTGCAGGTGCCTCGGCCGCTTCCCGCACGGCATCCACGAGGGCGGACAGATCGTCGCGGCTCGGGGTCCGGGGCTGGCCCGAAAGGTTCAGCCGGACCACTTCCCATCCCAGGGGCACGGTCAGGCGGGCCGCGTGGGCGCTGCACAAATCGTAACAATGGGGTTCGGCGTAGGTTGCCAGCGGTCCCAGCACCGCGGTGGAATCGGCATAGACGTATGTCAGGGTGGCGACAGCCGCCTGTCGGCACGCTGATCTGGAGCACAGTCTTAAGGAATCCACGGATGACCACTTTACCCGGCACAGCCGCCGGGGAACGGCAGGCTCGCCGAAAGACCGCCACCTGAAAACAGTGCACGCACGGGGGCTAAAGCGGTTACAGTTCTTATATGTCCAGCGGACCAACTCTGAGGGTGGATCTCGGCCCCGACGACGGCTTTGGCTCTGCGTCGGCCGGCACCGGCCGGCGGCGCCCCTTTCACCGGCGGCGCCGCAACCGGCACGGGCGCGGCTTGCGCGGCGAACTCATTCCCGCCCACCTGGCCGGATTCCGGTCCCGTTCGGAACGGTTTGACGCCTGGGTCCTGGAGTCGGCGCAGCGCCTGGAACGTCTGTGGGGCGAGGACATCCAGACCTACCAGTTTGTCGTCCAGGACATTCCCCCGGGCCTCGAGGAACTGGCCGCAACGGGCGGGCACCTGCCCTTCGGTGCCGGCGCTCCGGCCGAGGGCCCCCGCCCCGCGGTGATCACCGTGTACCGCCATCCGGTGGAGGCTGCGGCGCGCGGCCTGGTACCGGTCAGCGAACTGATCCACGACGTCGTCGTGGAACAGCTGGCCACCCTGATGGGCATGGATCCGGAAACCGTCGACCCCACCTACGGACGTTTCCGCCCGCTGTAAAGAGCCGGCGAACCGGAGCGGCTAGTAGCCCAGGGCCACCGGAACGCTCAGGCCTCCGACGTTCCCCTTGGGCAGCGGCAGCACCGACACCCCGGGTCCGGCGGCCGCAGTGACCACCTGGGCGCCGTAAACGGCATCGCCGGTGGTGCTGATCAGCACCGCAGCCAGGCCCGACCCGACGCCGGCGGCCGGCACGTTGACCGTTGTGCCGGCGGCCACTGACACCACCTGCTCTTCCTGCAGGGCGCCGTCCTTGCCGATCCCGGTCAGGCGAACTTCGGCATCGCCGGACGGAGCGGCAAAGGAGAGCACGGAGTTGGCGTTCGGCAGCACCGCCAGGTGTTCGCTGCCCAGCCGCTCACCCGAGGGCGCGACGGCGATGTCAACCGGTGCGTCCACCTCGCTCCCCCGGCTGGAGACTACGCCGGAGACCACCGAGACGTCGGCGGTCACCTCCACGGTGTAGGTTCCTTCAGCCAGATCGGGCAGGGGCAGCTGGCCCACGCTTCCGGCCGGGACGGTGAAGACTCCGCCGCCCGGTATCGCTGCTTCGCCCTCCGGGCCGAGGACTTTGACCGAGACGACGGCGTTGGTGCTGCCCGGAACCGCCACGTGCACGGCCGGCGTCGCGAACTCAAATCCGCGCTGCGCCGCCACCTTCTTGGTTGCGGCGGGATCCTGGATGCGCACGCCGCTGATCACCTGCTGGGGGGAAGCGGCAGCTGCCGGCTGAAGCAGCTCCACGCCCCCGGGAGTGAGCCCGCGCAGGATGCTCTGCTGCACCAGGGCGGTGACCGGCCCGCCGGAGCTGCGCACATGAACCGCTGCCGACGGTTCGTTGGCGGCCAGCCCGGCCATGACGATCGATTTGGTTTCGCCCGGAGGAACCAGGATTCCCCGGGTGCCCGTGCCCTCGACCCTTCCCTTGGAGCCGAAGACTTCCAGGTCAACCGTGGCTGCGCTCTCTGACGGGTTGGTCAGCCGCAGTACGGCAGTGGCACCCACCGTGGTGCGCACCCCGGCAATCCACATGTCGTTGCCCGGTGCCTGGCAGTTCGCGGCAGCCACGCCCGAAAGGTCTCCGTCAGCGGCGGCAAAGGTGACAACGGCGTTCGCTGTGGCCTGCAGGGTGCCGGCGGGCTCGGCGCTCAGCACGCTGACATCGGAAACATCGAGGTGGCTGACGATGCCGGCGCTGCGCACCCCGGCGAGCGGAGCTGCGTCCGGATCATCTTCGGCAATGGTTTTGAGTTCAGTGGCGCCGTCCGCCCGGAGCAGCGAGGACACCGGCACCGGGTTGCCGGGCCCGCTGAGGACCGCGGCGCTCAGCGACGTCCGTGCCGACGCGGATACCGGGCTGAACTGCGGATCCGTTCCGGCCACGTCGCCGGAGAGCAGCCGCAGCGGTTCGGGACAGACCGCGGTCAGCGGGCCGGCGGGAACTTCGGCCGCGGCAACGTCCACGGTCCTGCCGGCGGTTCCCGCCTCCACCACCTGCGACCCGGCCACCACTGCCGCGGCCGCGGCAAGGACCAGAACGCCGGCGGCGGCCGTGGCGGCCCGCTGCCGCCTCTTCTGCCGCCGGGACCGGGATTCCGCCCGGCCCGACGGCGCCGGCTGGACCTTGGACGCCTTCGCTCCGTTGCTGCCCGAATCCTTGCGGCTCATCAGCGCATCCCTTCCGTCGCGCCGGATTCTCCGGAGGCGTTCACTCTGTTGTCTTCCGGCTTGGGCCGGATATCTTCGGCCACCGTTCGGTGAACGGGCTGCTCCAACGGTGCTGCCGGCGTTGTGCCCGCCGGCGTTGCTCCCTCCGGCGTTGCCCCTTCCGGCTCCGAACGGACCGATCCCTGCCGGCCCGGCAGCCGGACGGGTCCGGTGCGCTTCCGCGTCGGCAGAGCCAGCAGCACGGTCAAGGCGATCACCAGGACCTGCAGTGTGCCCACCCAGGGTTCCCACCCGGTGGTGTAGCCGATTTCCAACTCTCCTCCCCCGGCCGGAAGCTCAAAGGCCTGCGCCCAGCCGTCCGCCGTCGCCGGCAGGGGCGAACCGTTCAGGCTTGCCCGCCACCCGGGATCGGAGCGTTCGGCGAGTACCAGCAGCCGGCCTTCATCTCCGGCCGGGATGGACCCGCGGACATCGGTGCGCCCGGACGGGACCACTGCCTCCACGGTGCCGTCAGCCGCCATGATGCGGACCCGGCCGGTCAGCTCCGAAGAGTTTTCGGTTCCCTGTTCGTCAAGCTGTCCGGCAACCCGCCAGAGCCAGCCGGATTCCGTCTGCCCCACCGGGGTCAGCCCGGGAACCGAATCCATTTTCCCGGCGAGCAGCTCGGCCGAGGTATCGGACTCCTGCAGGACAACGTAGCCAACCCCGAGACGGGACAGCTCTCCGCGCGGATCCACGCCGGTTCCGGCCGTGATGACGGCGACGGCGCGGCGCAGGTCTGCGGCGGCGTCGTCGTCGGCCGCGAGCTCCTCGCCGTTAACCGGCCCGGTGACCGCACGGGCTGCATAAATGGCGGACATGCTGTCCAGCGTGGTGCCGCCGTTGCGCATCAAAGCTGCCGTCACGTCGTCGTTGGCGTCGGTATGCAGCAGCAGCGTCCTGATGCGTTCGTCGCTGCCGCCCTTGTCCGCGGCGGTGGCGGGAAGAGTACGCTCCGCAGCCGGACCCACCAGGAACCCGGTGCCGTTAGCCCCGGCAACTGCCTCGCCGGAGCCTGCCAGCGGGATGGTCCACAGGGCCAGGCTCGCCGCGGGGCCAAGTGCAAGGAGAATTCCCAGCAGCACGGTGACCGGACGCGCTGTCCGGCTGCCCGGTGTGCGGGAATCGCCGGCGGCAGAGGTGACGCCGGACGTGCCGGTGCTGGCGTCGGCGGACCGGCCCGCCGTTTTCCGGCGCGCCAGCAGGGTGTCCCCTGCCAGCAGGGCCGCGCACAGCTGCAGGAACACCGCAGCTGAAACCAGCGGGCCGGGGAACGGCGTTACCAGTGCATCGGGTGCGGCCCCCGTTGCCACAAAGGCAGATCCCCAGCTCAGGAGAAGAGCTCCAATGCTCAGGATCCAGGCCAGCCGCGCCGGTGCGGCGCGGGGACCGGCAAAAAGTGCGGAGGCGGCCAGAGCCGCGACGGGAGCTCCGATGACCAGGGCAAGAACCAGCGGCCAGGGTCCCGCGGGCAGGAATTCCACGGCAGGGAGGGAGCCGTGGATGTCAAAGGCGGCCGGGAACCCCAGAAGCTGCTGCCAGAGCGCAGCGGGATCGAAGGCCAGGGGAACTCCGGGATCGGCAGCCAGCGCGCGGGGGCGCCCCAGAGTGGAGATCACCAGGGGAAGCAGCAGCGCTGCGGACGGCAGCAGCGACCACCAGAGCGTCCGCGCACGCCGGTGCAGCCGGACGGACAGCAGCAGCACGGCCGCAGCGGCCAGGATGAAGAGCACGGGTGCGCAGGCTGTAAGGACCGCCAGCAGCAGTCCCGCGGCGGCGGCCGCCGCCCAGCTGGGCACGCCGCCGGTGCCCGGGGACAGGGTGCGCGGCGCAGCGTGCAGACGTTCAGCGGGTCGTCCCCCGCTTTCGGTACCGGGCCGTCCGGCCCCTACGGCGCGCAGCACGGCCAGCACGAACAGCGGCAGCAGGATGTGCGCAATCAGTGCGCCGAGGCGGCCGTCGCCCAGCGCCACCTGCAGCGCCGGCGCAGCGCCCCAGAACATGGCGGCCCAGAAACGCAGTCCCCGGTGCCGGGTCAGTGCCCCGGAAGCGAACCAGGCGCTGAGCCCCGCCAGCGGCATTGCCGTCAGCATCAGAGCCACCACTGCTGTGTTGGTGTTGCCCAGCCCGGCGGCCCCGAGCAGCCACAGTACGTAGTCGAACGGATCTCCGTGGCCGGGGTAACCGGTTCCAAGCTCGATCCACCAGGACGAGGCATTGGACCAGATTTCTCCCAGCCGTCCGGACAACGGCAGCAGCGCGCCGCCGGCAAGGGCCGGCGCGCCGACAAACCGGTGCAGGGCGATCAGCGATGCCGCCAGGAGCGCCAGCACTGCCGCTACGGCACCAACCCCTACCCAGGCACGGGAAGGAGCAGCCAGGGAGGCAAAGTCATCGTTGGAATCACCGCTGGGCTCGAAGGAACCGGCGTCGCTGCTCGCGCCCATCAGGCCGGCGGTCTCCGAGGCGTCCGAACCCGCCCGCTCCCGCGCCGGATAGTCCGCCGGTTCGGATTCGAAAAGGGAGCGGCGGTGTTCGCGCACTTCGCGGGGCCCCGTACGCAGGGCATGAACCGCACTGCGCGGTCGGGTCCGGGTGGCCGCAGCGGCGCGGCGGGAGCGGTACAGGTCCAGCGGGCGCAGCACGCCGCCGATGCTCGCGGTAAGGGAGGCCAGCGCATAGCCGGGGTCCTTGGCGAGCATGCCCAGGAAGAACCGGCCGAAACCGCCCAGCACGGCGCCGACCATCAGGAAGGGCACCTGCCACAGGGGAGCATGTTTGAGGCGCAGGAAAATTTCGGCCCGGCGCAAGGCGCGGGCGGAGGCAGCGGTGTTGGGCCTGCTGCCGGCGTGGCGGACCTTCGCGGCCGGGACAACAACAACGCGGTGTCCGGCGAGCCGGTTGCGCCAGCACAAATCAATGTCATCACCGGTGCCGGGCAGGGCCGGGTCAAAACCGCCCAGGGCCTCCCACACATCGCGGCGCACGAGCATGCCGGCTGAGTTCACGGCAAATATGTCGCTGCGCGCGTCGTACTGGCCCTGGTCAAGCTCATCGGCGTCAATCAGAGTGACGCGTTCGGCCCACCGGCTGATCGAGACGCCGACGTCCACGAGCAGCCGGCCGTTCTCCCAGTCAACCTGCTTGGTGCCGGCGATCGTAACCGAGGGTGCACGCTCCACTGCCAGCAGCAGCTCCTCCAGGGCCTGCGGCGCGGGGGCGGAGTCATCGTGGAGCAGCCACAGCCAGTCCACGGTTCCGTCCGCGGGTGCCGGTGCGGCTTCAGCGATTTCAGCCAGACCGGCCAGGACGGCGGTGCCGAAACCTGCTTTTGCCGGTGCGGTCACCACCGGGCTGCCGGCGGGCAGGAACTGCCGCAGAAGATCAGCGGAACTGTCTGCGGAGCCGGCGTCGACGCCGATGCAGACGTCAGCCGGCCGGGTTTGTCCGGCCAGCGCGGTTAAAGTTTGGGGAAGGTACTGTGCGCCGTTGTGGGCAACAACAACGGCACAAACACGAACGTGCGAAGGAATTAGACTGCCTGCTTCCGAAGCCGGCGGCGTTCGCGCTCCGACAGTCCGCCCCAGATGCCAAACCGCTCATCGTTGGCGAGGGCGTATTCCAGGCACTGGGAGCGAACGTTGCAGGCCGCGCAGACTTTCTTGGCGTCGCGGGTGGAGCCGCCCTTTTCCGGGAAGAAGGCCTCCGGGTCCGTCTGGGCGCACAGTGCGTCCGACTGCCAGCCGAGCTCGCCGTCGTCGTAGTCGTCGCTGAGCCCGGGCAGGCCGATCCAGACGGGCCGGGTGTCCTTCTCCGCGGGAGCCGGGAACAGGGCGACGGGCGGATCGAGGAGGAGTTCCTCGTCCTCCGTGTCCGGAGCCAGTGCTTCATGGGCGGCCAGGAACGCGGTGGCCTGGTCTTCCAGTCCGGCGGCGTCGCGGCGGTAGCGCTCGGCGGCCCCGGGGTCAGCCGGATCCACGTACCAGTCCACGGGCACGCCCCGAGAGCCGTAGCTGGCGGATGCCTGCGCGGCGATGGACTGATCGTGCGTGTATTCTGCCTGCCCCATGGAAGACCTCCCGGTGTTTTTGTCCCTGCAGCGGATCTTTGAGCCCTGCCAGGCACAATCAGCCTGCTTGGAATGCATCTTGGTGGTGGATTGCTGGAACAAATCCGATACCTAATTACACGCGTGTAATACGATGCCGTCAAGCTGTTTCGGCATCCTATAGAGTCGAGACGTCAGATCCCGGGCACGCCACGCCCGGATTTCGGCCTGTGAGACCGGCGCGTCGCAGTTGCGTCCCGGGTTTTAATTCCCGCCGGCGGATCCCTGCGAGGTCTCCCGCAGCCGGCGCAGCTCCCGCATCCACAGGAAAGAGGCCCGAAATGCCCGCAAGGATTTCCGTTCCCACCATACTGTCCACTCTGCGCACCCGGCAGGCAACCTCCCCGGCTTTGATTTGGTACGGCCCGGCATCCGAGCGGATTGAGCTCTCCGGCAAGGTGCTGGACAACTGGGTCGCGAAAACCTCCAACCTTCTGGTGGACGAGCTCGACGCCGAGCCGGGCATCCGCCTGCGGCTGGACCTTCCCCCGCATTGGAAAACGCTGGTCTGGGCTTTGGCCGCGTGGCAGACGGGCTGCACGGTGCTGGCGGGGGATGTCTCCGACGACGGCGCAGCAGCCGGGGCAGCGGACGTTACGGTGACCTCTTCGCAGGAGGTGCTCGACGCCGCGGAGGGAACCGTTGTGGCGGTGGCTCCGGGAGCGCTGGAACTTCGGTGGTCCGGCGGGCTCCCGACTGCCGCCGTGGACTACGCCGCCGAGGTGCGCAGCTATGCAGACACCTACCTGGCCGGGGAGGAGGCCGGGGAAAGCTACACCGCCCTGCACTGCGGCGGAGGGCAGGGTTTGACCCTCACCTACGCCCAGCTGGCGGAAGCAGCCGGCGGCGGGCCGCTGCAGACGCTGCTGGTTCCGGCCGCGGCGGACCTGCCCGCAGTGCTGGCCGCCGCGCTCCGTACATGGGCTGCCGGCGGCACGGTGGTGCTTGCGGCACCGGAAGTGGAGATCACCGAGCGGCTGATCGCCGCCGAGAAGATTACTGCCCGGCTGGAGGAGTAGGCTCCGCTTCCAGGCTCGAGCGCCCGGAGGATGCGGCGGGCGGCGCAGCGTTGGGCGTCTCCCTGACGGTCCGGGCCGGAGCGGCGCCGGGCTTCCCGGCGCCCTTGTCGTCGAGGAGTTCGTAGTCGTCTTCAAAGCCGGGCTCGTTGTCCAGCTCGTTGTTGAAGACCCAGAACCGGTAGGCAAAGAACCGCAGGATGGTGGCCACGCCAATGCCGACGACGCCGGCGAATCCGAGCCACTTGGCATCGGTGATGCCCAGCGGATACTGGGCAACCCACGTGAAACCGCTGGAAATGATAATGCCCACGCCGTTGATGATGAAGAAGAGAACCACTTCACGCGTCACGTTGGCCTGGCGCCGGCGGCGGAAGGTCCAGAAGCGGTTGGCCACCCAGGAGAAGAGGGTGGCAACCAGGGCGCTGATGACCCGTGCCTTGGTGGCGCTGCCTTCAAGGGGCCCGTGGTACAGAATCCACCACAGTCCGTTGTCCACGACGAAGGCGACAGCACCTACGGTGCCGAATTTGGCGACTTCACGCCAGAACAGCGAAGCCAGCCCTCTAATGCGCGCAGACAGTGATGAAAACATGATCCTCCGAGGCCGTTGGTGCGCCGCCGGCCGGAATTGCCGAAGCTGGACACAGTATCCGCCGCACAGGAAACGCGGACGGTAAGGGCACAATATTACCCCCGGTTGATGGGAGCTGTCTGAGGGTGGGGGGCGAACCGCACTCCACAAAAGAGGATTTCGGTCTCTTTTCGGTAACCTAATGTCGTGAGCTTTCCTATAATTGGCGTCGTCGGCGGTGGCCAGCTGGCCCGGATGATGGCCCCGGCCGCAGTGGCCCTTGGTTTTGAACTCCGCGTCCTGGCCGAGGGCCCCGGCGTATCCGCCGTTCCCGCTGTGGCATCCGCCACTGTCGGGGACTACCGGGACCTGGACACCCTGGCCGCCTTCGCCGAGGGCGTGGACGTGCTGACGTTTGACCATGAACACGTCCCGGGCGCCCATCTGCGGTCCCTCGCCGAGGCCGGAGTGAACGTGCAGCCCTCCCCCGAGGCGCTGATCCATGCCCAGGACAAGCTGGTCATGCGCGCCGCGGTTGAAAGGCTGGGCCTGTCCAACCCGCGCTGGGCAGCGGTGGCGGGAATCGCCGACCTGGTGGACTTCGGAAAAGCGGCGGGCTGGCCCGTTGTGCTCAAGACCCCGCGCGGAGGCTATGACGGCAAGGGCGTACGGATCATCAACAACGCCGCCGAGGCTGCCGGCGCCGCCGACTGGTTCACCGGAGAACCCCTCCTGGCCGAGGAAAAAGTTCCCTTCACCCGGGAGCTCTCAGCCCTGGTTGCCCGGACCCCGGACGGCAGGGCACTCCCCTGGCCCGTGGTCCACTCCATTCAGGTGGACGGCGTGTGCGACGAAGTCATTGCCCCGGCCCAGGAGCTGGACCCGGAGGTGGCAACCGCGGCGCAGGAAGCTGCCCTGCGTCTGGCCGCGGAACTCGGAGTCACCGGCGTCATGGCCGTTGAGCTCTTCGAGACGCCCGGACGCGGCACCGGTTTTCTCATCAACGAGCTGGCCATGCGGCCGCACAACTCCGGCCACTGGACCATGGACGGATCGGTCACCGGCCAGTTTGAACAGCATCTGCGGGCCGTCCTGGACCTGCCGCTCGGCGCCACGGATGTCCTGGGCGGCGTCGTCGTCATGAAGAACTACCTCGGCGGTGCCAACACTGACTTATTCAGCGGCTATGCTCATGCACTGGCTGCCGAGCCGGCTGCCAAAATCCATAATTACGGCAAATCGGTCCGACCGGGCCGAAAGGTCGGGCATGTCAACGTGGTGGGACGCAGCGCTGCGGACCTGCCGGAGGTACGGCGGAGCGCTGAACACGCAGCTGCCATCCTCCGCGACGGCCTCGACCCCCAGAAGGAGAAATCATGACCAGCGCCGACACGCCACTGGTAGGACTCGTCATGGGTTCGGACTCCGATTGGCCCGTCATGGACGCCGCCGCGGCAGCCCTGGCCGAATTCAACATCCCTTATGAGGCCGACGTCGTTTCGGCCCACCGGATGCCCGTGGACATGATCGAGTACGGCCAGCAGGCCCACCGGCGCGGACTGCGCGTGATCATCGCCGGAGCCGGCGGTGCCGCCCACCTGCCCGGCATGTTGGCCGCGGTGACACCCCTTCCGGTCATCGGCGTCCCGGTGCCGCTGAAGTACCTTGACGGCATGGATTCCCTGCTCTCGATCGTGCAGATGCCCGCCGGCGTCCCCGTGGCCACCGTGTCCATCGGGGGTGCCCGCAACGCGGGCCTCCTGGCAGTGCGGATGCTCGCTTCCGGCACCGATCCGCTCGCCGCCAAACTTCAACAGCAGCTGCTCGAGTTCGCCTCGGGGCTGCGCCAAACGGCACTGGCCAAGGGCGCAAAGCTGCGCACCTCCGTCGCCGTCAGCGACTAGGGACGCGCCGTGGACCCGAGGAACGGCTATAACGACGACGCCGGAATGCTCACCGACCCGGTGCGCAACCCGCAGTCGGCTCCGTCCGGAGCACGCACCAAACGGGCCTTCATCCTGCTGCTGCTCACCCTGGTGCTTCCCGGCTCGGCACAGGTGGTGGCGGGAAACCGCATGCTCGGCCGCCGTGCCCTGCAGGTGACATTCACGGCCTGGGCCCTCATCCTGGCTGCCCTCGTCCTCGCCTTCACCAACCGCGCGCTGCTCGTGAACATTCTCACCAACGGCTGGGCGTCCTTTGTCCTCATGGTCGTCCTGGCCCTGCTGGCGGCCGGCTGGGCGTTTCTGTTCCTCAACACGCTGCGCATCATCCGCCCGCCCCTGCTGGAGCGGCGGGTCCGTCCGGTGGTTGCCGGGCTGCTGGCCGTCCTGATGGTCGGCACCAGCGGCGGACTGGCCTACGGCGCGTACATGCTCAACGTCAGCCGCAGTGCGGTGGGCAGCATCTTCTCCTCCGGGCCCTCCTTTGATCCGGTGGACGGCCGGTACAACTTCCTGTTGATGGGCGGCGACGCCGGGGAGGACCGCACCGGCCTGCGCCCGGACAGCATGTCCGTGATCAGCGTTGACGCCAAGACCGGCAAGTCCATCACCTTCAGTCTTCCGCGCAACTTCCAGAACGCCCCCTTCCCCGATGACTCCCCGCTGGCCTCCGTGTATCCGGACGGGTACAACTGCGGCGACGAATGCATCCTGAACAGCCTCTACCAGACCGTGGTCGAGAACCATCCGGACCTGTACCCGGAGTCCACCGACCCCGGAGCCGAAGCCATGATGGACGCGGCGTCAGGGATCCTGGGCCTGGAGGTCCAGGCGTACGTCATCGTGGACATGGAGGGTTTCTCCACCCTGATCGATGCCATGGGCGGCATCACCATCAATGCCGGCGGCTGGGTGCCCATCACCGCCGGCGAGATACCCGGAACCAACCGGCACTACCCGCCGGACGGCTGGATTGCTCCGGGCACGCAGAAGATGGACGGCTACACGGCGCTCTGGTACGCCCGGTCCCGCGAGTTTGTCACCGACTATCACCGGATCGCCCGGCAGCAGTGCGTGCAGCAGGCCATGGTGGCGCAGCTTGATCCGGCCACCCTCCTGACCCGTTTCCAGGCCATCGCCTCGGCCGGGGAGCAGATCGTGAAGACGGACATTCCCCAGCACCAGCTGGGCAGTTTCCTCGACCTCGCCCTGAAGGCCAAGGGACAGCCGATGGAGCGCCTGACCATTGGCCCGCCGGACTTCGGCACGGCGGCGGACAACTTTGTGACCTACCCCGACTTCACGCTGATCCAGTCCCGGGTTGCCGACATGATTTCGGGCCAGGTCGCCGAACCCGCTGAAGCTCCTGCCGAAGCTCCGGCAGCAGAAGAGCCCGCGCCCGCAGACGGCGGCGACGCCGGCAACAGCACGGACATCGGAACGGAAACCGGCCCCGCCGACCAGGGAGCTGCGGAAACCGAGGAGCAGCCCGAAATCACCGAGGAGTACCTGCAGTACCTCGCCGAAATCCAGGATGACGCCACCCTGGGGGCCCTGCTGAACAACAACGGCGCGTGCAGCCCCGGATAACCCCGCCCGCCGGCACCACCGGACCGATCCCGACGCCTTCGAAAAGAGAACCATGTACCTGCTGAACAACACGCTTCGGCCCTATGCCTGGGGTTCGTTCACCGCCATGGCCGAACTGTTCGGCAGGGAACCCTCAGGCCAGCCGGAGGCCGAACTGTGGATCGGCGCCCACCCGGGTGCGCCGTCGGGCCTGGTGCCGCCCGTACCCGACGCTGATTCACTGGACCAGCTGATCGCTGCCGATCCCCACCAGATGCTGGGCCGCGAAACCGCCGAAGCGTACGGGAATGTCCTTCCCTTCCTGGCCAAGGTCCTGGCCGCCGGCGCCCCGCTGTCCCTGCAGGTGCATCCCACCCGGGAGCAGGCACGGGCCGGGTTCGCCGCGGAAGAGGCCGCCGGGCTGGACCGTTCCGCTTCCAACCGCAACTACCGGGACGAGAACCACAAACCGGAGATGATTTTCGCCCTGACGCCCTTTGAGGCGCTCTGCGGCTTCCGCGAACCGGATGAGGCCGCGCAGATCTTCCGGACGGCCGTGCAGGCGGTGCGGGCCAGCGGCGCCGAAGTGCCGGAACTGCTGTCCTGGGCAGTCAGCGAGCTCGCCAGCGGGCACGACCCGGCGGACCGGCTGCAGAGTGTTTTCCGCACGCTGATCAGCGACGGCGAAGAGGTCCGCGAAGCTGTCCGGCTGACCGCCGCTGCGCTGGCGGACTCCGCTCCGGAGGACCTGGAGCCGTTCGCGAAGGAACTGGGCACCGCCGCGGACCTGAACGCCTATTACCCGGAGGACCCGGGCGTGCTGCTGTCCCTTCTGCTCAACCGTGCCTCGCTGCAGCCCGGCGACGCCGTTTACCTGCCGGCGGGCAACGTCCATGCGTACCTCAGCGGCCTCGGCATTGAGGTGATGGCGTCCTCGGACAACGTTCTGCGCGGCGGCCTGACACCCAAGCACGTTGACGTGGCAGAGCTGCTCAAGACCGTTGATTTCCGGCCGGTCAGCGTGCCCCTGCTGTCCCCGGAGCACACGCAGATGGGCCAGGAGCTCTACCGCCCGCCGTTCGGCGAGTTCCAGCTGCAGCGGATCGAGCTGGAACAGCGGGCGCAGGACACTGCCGACGGCTACTCCCCCGCCGTGTCCATGTCCGGCTCCGACGTTTCGGTGCTGCAGAACGGACCCACCCTCGTCATTGTGGTCCGCGGGACCGTGGTGCTGGACTCCCCCAAGGGCGACCTGATACTGGAAACGGGCCAGAGCGCCTTCATCCCGTCAGCCGAAGCTCCGGTGATTGCCAAGCTCTCGGCGCATTCGGCCCAGCACGACGACGGCGCACTCGCCTTCGCGGTGACGGTTGGTGCTGCCGATGCTGGGCGGGCTGATTCCGCCGAGCCGCTGCCGGCCTTCTAGGCGTGCCTGCGACAACCTCCACCCTGACCGGAAACATCCGGGTTCGGCTGCTGAACCCCTCCGACGCCGAGCTGCTTGCAGCAGCATACAAACTGAACCGGGACCATCTGGCCCCCTGGGAGCCGGAGCGTCCCGAGAGCTTCTTCACCGCTGAAGGCCAGCAAGCCGTCATCGACTCCAAAATTGCCCTGCTGGACGCCGGTTCCGAGGTTCCCCGGGTGCTTCTGGAGGGGGCGGACATCATTGGCTGCGTCACGCTGACGGGCATTGTCCGCGGCCCCTTCCTCAGCTGCCACCTCGGCTACTGGATCAGCCGGGCCTACACCGGCAGGGGCATCGCTTCCGCGGCGGCAGCCTTTGCCGTGGAGACCGCCCGGACCGAGCTGGGCCTGCACCGGGTGCAGGCCGCCACGCTGACGGGCAACGCGGCGTCGCAGAAGGTCCTGCGGCGCTGCGGATTCGAAGAGATCGGGTTTGCTCCCGCCTACCTCAACATCGCCGGGTCCTGGCAGGACCACGTCCTGTATCAGCGCGTGCTGTACTGACGGCCCGGCGGGACCCGGCGGACCTGCTTACCGGCGGATCTTCGCCTTCGCGGCAGCCGCCGCACCGCGCAGCTTGCGCAGCCCGTTCTTGGCCAGCGGAAGCGCCGTCGTGAACACCGGGTAGAGCGGGGACAGCGGCTTGTCCCAGGTGCCGGCCAGCTGGTCCTCGTGCTTGGCCCAGCCCATCTTGAACTTGGACACGCCGTCATTGAGCAGGCCGTTGAAGTCGTAGCGGATGATGCCGCGTTCTTTCATGGCCTGAATCGCATGCCACTTCAGCGCATAGTTGGCGCGCAGGTGCTCACCCTCCTCGGTCATGCCGCCGTACAGCTCAAACGCCGTGTAGCCGCTGGCAGAGAGCCAGAGGAAGGCAACGACGTCGTCCCCGCTGAAGGCGGCGTAGACCGGCGAGTCCTCGCCCAGGTTGTCGAAGATGTCCAGGTAGTAGCCGTCTTCATGGATGCCAAAGCCGGCACGCTCGGCGGTCTGCTTGTACACCGCCAGGCACTTGGGGATCTCTTCCCGGGTTACCCGGCGGTAGCCCAGCGCCTCGCGGCCGGATTTGCGGATGTACTGGCGGTGCTTCTTGGACATGTCCGCCAGCAGTTCGTCTTCGGTCCGCGAGAGGTCAAGGATCAGCGTGCGGCCAATGAGGATGGTGTTGGCGGAGGGCCGGAAGCCGGCCGCGGGCAGCCCGGCGGCGGTGACGCCGTCGGCGTCCCAGTCCGGCTCAATGCTCAGGGCCACGGGCGAGTGGGCAGCCTTAACGTAGTCACTGACGGCGCCCAGGACTTCCAGTTCCCGGCCCGGCGCGGACTGCGGGCCGCGGGGGATGTAGGCGAGCGCCTTGAACGGGAACGGCAGCCGCCGCAGCAGCACCTGGGCGGCACCCACCACCTTGCCGCCGTCGTCCTGGACCAGCAGCCGGTCAACGGTCCAGTTGTGCTCGGCCTTGGTTTTGCCCCAGCCCCACAACTGCTGCGGATGTCCGTTGAAATCGTTGACGGCTTCGTTCCAGCGGGCGGAATCGGAACAGGGTGTAACGCGCAGTGTCATGCTTTCCAGCCTACCGGGGGTTGCGGGGCCCGCCCGCGCGCTCCCTTGTGGTCCCGGCCACTTGTTAGGCTCAACTATGACTACTTCAACCTCTGGTACCCGTTCCGCGGTCCCCGGCTCCCGAGGGTCCGACCTGCCCCGGCAGCTGACAGTCACCGTCTGCTTCATCGTCTGCATCGTGGGCTCGATGATCGGCGTCGGCGTTTTCGGCGGCACGCCCATTGCCCAGGCCGCGGGCGGAGCCCTGAACGCGGACGCCACCTACCTGGCACCGGCCAGCGGCGCGTTCTCCATCTGGTCGGTCATTTATGCCGGGCTCGGCGCGTATACCCTCTGGCAGTGGCTGCCGTCCCAGCGAGCGTCCGAACGACAGCGCTCCCTGGGCTGGCTGGTTGCCGCGTCGCTGGTCCTGAATGCCGCCTGGATCCTGAGCGTCCAGGCAGGCTGGGTGGGGGTGAGCGTTCTCGTCATCGTGCTGCTGCTCGCCGTGCTGGCGGCATGCTTTGTCCGGTATTCGCGGACCCCGGCGGCCAACTGGATCGAGGCGGTCGCCGTCGACGGCACGCTGGGCCTTTATCTGGGCTGGGTTTCCGTTGCGACCTGCGCCAACACGGCCGCCGCACTGACCGACGCCGGGTGGAACGGCTTCGGACTCGCCCCGGAAGTCTGGTCGGTCGCCATCCTTGCAGTGGTTGCCGCACTGGGCGTGGGTCTGGCTGCCTACGGCCGCGGCCGGCTGGCCCCCGCGGCGGCCCTGGCCTGGGGCCTGTCCTGGATTGCCGTGTCGCGCCTGAACGGTGAACTGCTGTCCACGGGAACCGCGGTCGCAGCCGCGGCGGCCGCCGCCGTCGTCGTCCTGGCCGCCGTCGTCTACCGGGTAACCGGCCGCAACCGGCTCCGGGCCGGATAGCGTGCCTGCCGCCGACGAGCTCCTGGGCACCGCCTCCGCGCAGGCCCTGGCCCGTGCCGTCAGCGCCGCAGTCCCGGGCGCCGCACTCCCGGCACTGAAGGCCGCCGGGAACGGACTTCAGGGCCTGTCCCTGCGTGAGCGGGCCGATCTGCTGCGCGACGCCCTGCTGTCCGACCTCCCGGGAAGCTACGGGGAGTTCGCCCGCACCATCCGTGCCGCGGCGGCAGGCTCCGAAGACTTCACCGGCTGGCTGATCTGGCCGGTGACCTCCGCCGTCGCTGCCAAAGCGGTGGAGGCGGACGGGGCGGCGGCGGACGGGGCGGCGGCGGACAGGGCGGCGTTCGACGACGCCATGGCGCTGCTGGCCGAACTCACCGCGCGCCTGACCTCGGAGTTCGCCATCCGCACCCTGCTCCGGCATGATCTGGACCGGGCTCTTGGCATCGCTGCCGGCTGGACGGACTCCCCCGATGCGGACGTCCGCCGGCTGGCCTCGGAGGGAACCCGTCCGTACCTGCCGTGGTCCGTGCGGGTACCGGAGATCATGGCCCGCCCCGGAGTCACCCTTCCGCTGCTCGAGGCGCTGTACCGGGACGAGAGCGAGTATGTGCGCCGGTCCGTGGCCAACCACTTGAACGACCTCAGCCGCGACCACCCCGGCCTGGTGGTCGAGACCGCCCGCCGCTGGCTGGACGATCCCGCTCCGCACACGGCCGCGCTGATCCGCCATGCCCTGCGCACCCTGATCAAGCGCGGCAACCCCGAGGCGCTGGGACTTCTGGGCTTCGCGCCCGCAGCCGTCGAGATCACCGGACCTGCCCTGGACAGCACCGTGGTTCCGTTCGGAGGCAGCGTCCGCTTCACCGCCGTTATCCGCAACACCGGAAGCAAACCGGCGCGGCTGGCAGTGGACTATATCGTCCATCACTGCAAGGCCAACGGGACCCTGAGTGGAAAGACGTTCAAGCTCACCACGGCTACGCTCGCGCCGGGGCAATCCCTCACCCTGACGCGCGAGCACTCGTTCCGCCCCATTACGACCCGCCGGTATTACCCCGGACCGCACGCGGTTACTCTGCAGGTCAACGGCATGCCCTCCGATCGGGCCGAGTTTGAGCTCCGTCCGGCTGCTGCCCCGCAACCGGTTTCCGCGCCCTAGCACCCAGCAAAAAGCCCCGGAACCGATCATCGGTTCCGGGGCTTATTTTGAAGGGTGTCGCAGCCTACTTCAGGCGGGCGTAGGACTCCCACTTGTGCGACTGGTGCTCGCCGTCAACCACGCGGATGGTTCCCGACTTCGAGCGCATCACGATGGACTGCGTCAGCACGCGGTCCTTCTTGTAGCGCACGCCGCGGACCAGGTCGCCGTCGGTGATGCCGGTGGCGGCAAAGTAGCAGTTGTCGCTGGTGACCAGGTCATTCGTGGTCATGACGCGGTCCAGGTCGTGGCCGGCGTCGATCGCCTTCTGCTTTTCCTCATCGGAGGTGGGCCACAGCCGGCCCTGGATGACGCCGCCGAGGGTCTTGATCGCGCAGGCGGTGATGATGCCTTCCGGCGTGCCGCCGATTCCCATCAGGGCGTCGACGTCGGTCCCCTCGCGGGCGGCAGCGATGCCGCCGGCAACGTCGCCGTCCATCAGCATCCGGGTGCGGGCACCGGCGTCGCGGATTTCCTGCACGAGCGGCTTGTGCCGGTCCCGGTCCAGGATCATCACGTTGAGCTGGTTGATCTTCTTGCCCTTGGCCTTGGCGATCAGGTGCAGGTTCTGCTTGACCGGCAGGCGGAGGTCCACCATGTCTGCGGCTTCGGGTCCGGTGATCAGCTTTTCCATGTAGAACACTGCGGAGGGATCAAACATGGTGCCGCGTTCGGCAACTGCCAGGACGGCAAGCGCATTGTTGATGCCCAGTGCCGTCAGGCGGGTCCCGTCGATCGGATCCACAGCGACGTCGCACAGGGCGCCGGTGCCGTCTCCGACGTGCTCGCCGTTGTAGAGCATGGGGGCTTCGTCTTTTTCGCCTTCGCCAATGACCACTACGCCGTTGAAGTGGACGGTGGAAATCAGGGAACGCATCGCGTCGACTGCGGCGCCGTCGGCCGCGTTCTTGTCGCCGAATCCAACCCAGTGGCCGCCGGCAATGGCTGCCGCCTCGGTCACCCGGACCAGTTCAAGCGCGAGGTTCCGGTCCGGCTCGTCATCGCCTACCGCCAGGGCGGGGGAAAGTGTGGAGTACTGAGCGCCTTTGGTCACGTCTAACCTCATCTTCGAAATGTCGCTGTAAGCCGGTTGTTGAAATACCAACAAAAGGCTGGGCCTTGTTCCGATCATAGTCTCCGTGGCCTGCGCCACCACCAATGAAAACCTATTAGGTCCGGTTCGGCAGCAGCCCAACTAGGACTTGGACCGCCGGATAGGCGATCATTGAAGGGTGAGTGAGCACCAGCAGGACCAAGAGACGCCCGTAACCCCCGTACTGACCGGCAAGCAGGCCAAGCGTGCCAACGCAACGGTGATCGGGATGCTGATTGCCACCGGCATCACGCTGCTGCTGGTCCTGGTTCCGGTGCTGCTGAATCCCGCACCCAAACCCTTCATCAAGGACGTGGACGTGCAGCAGGTAGCTGTGCAGGCAGCCGGCGACGCCGGGTACGCCCCGCTGGCACCCGAACTGCCGGATGGATGGACCTCCAACTACGCCCGCTGGGAAGCAACCAACAGCAGCGGAGTCCCCCTCTGGGAAGTGGGCTATCTCACTCCGAACACTGAGTTTATTCGTCTTTCACAGACCAACGCCGGCAACCCGACATGGATCGCGCAGGTGTCCGGAGATTCCATGGCTGCAGGCGAGCGGACCGCCGGCGGCAAGACCTGGGAGCTGCGTGACTCCGCGGAGGGCGAAGCCAGCATGGTCCTGGAGCATGAGGGAATCACCGTTGTGCTGACCGGCGAGGCAGACCTCGCCGAATTCGATGTGCTGGCCGAAGCAGTGGTCCGGGACCTCACCGCATCCCCGGCGCAGTAACGAAGCGCCAACGAAATACCGGCGCGGGTGATCCGGGGTCTAGGCTAAGAAGCGTGAATGAACCAGCCGCTTCAGCAATAACCCCGGCCCAGGCATGGCAGACACTGCGCGAGGGCAACGCCCGCTTTGTCGCCGGTGAGTCTTCGCATCCCAACCAGGACGCCAACAGGCGCAGCTCACTGATCCACGAACAGAATCCGTTCGCCGTGATCTTCGGTTGCTCCGACTCCCGCCTGGCCGCCGAGATCATTTTCGACCTCGGACTCGGCGACGCCTTCGTCATCCGGACCGCAGGCCAGGTCATTGACGACGCCGTCCTCGGCTCCCTGGAGTACAGCGTCGCCACGCTCGGCGTGCCCCTGATTGTTGTCCTCGGACACGACAGCTGCGGCGCAGTGACCGCAGCCAAGCGCACGGTGGATACCGGGGAGATGCCCGGCGGCCACATCCGCAACCTGGTGGAGCGCATTACCCCTTCCGTCCTCGCCGCCCAGCGCAACGGGTTCACCGAGGTCAACGACATGGTCGTGGAACACACCAAGCAGACCGCCGAGCAGCTGGTGGAGAGCTCCCAGATCATTTCCGCCGCCGTCGAGGAGGGCCGCACCGCCGTCATCGGCGTTTCCTACCGGCTGGCCGAAGGCGCAGCGGATCTCGTCTCCGGCTACGGCGCCCTGGTCCACCCGGCCGTTCAGCGCACCCGCAGCTAGCTCTTCCCCGGGCCGCGGGGTCCGTTTCCTCCGGCCTGGGCCCGGGCGCCCTGTGACGGCGCGGTTTCTGCCCCGGCGCTGCGGATACTAGGCTTGGGACCATGACTTCTGACACTCCTGAATTCCGCATCGAACATGACACCATGGGCGAGGTCCGCGTCCCGGTGAATGCCCTGTACCGCGCCCAGACCCAGCGCGCCGTCGAGAACTTCCCGATCTCCGGCAAGCCGCTGGACAGCGCACACATCGAGGCCCTCGCCCGGATCAAGAAGGCAGCCGCCACCGCCAATGCCGAACTGGGAGTGCTCGACGCCGAGCGCGCCCGGGCCATCGAAAAGGCCGCCGACATGGTCGCCGGCGGCTCCCTGGATGACCAGTTCCCGATTGACGTCTTCCAGACCGGTTCGGGCACGTCCTCGAACATGAACACCAACGAGGTCCTGGCCGAACTGGCCACCCGCACCCTCAAGGACGCCGGCAGCGACACCACCGTCCACCCGAACGACCACGTCAACGCCTCACAGTCTTCCAACGACGTCTTCCCGACGTCGGTGCACGTGGCAGCAACGTCGGCCCTGATCAACAGCCTGATCCCCGCCCTGGACCATCTGGCGCTGTCGCTGGAGCGCAAGGCCGTGGAATTCAAGGACGTCGTAAAGTCCGGCCGCACGCACCTGATGGATGCCACCCCGGTGACCATGGGCCAGGAATTCGGCGGCTACGCTGCACAGGTCCGCTACGGCATCGAGCGCGTCCAGGCCTCCCTGCCGCGCGTGGCCGAGGTTCCCCTGGGCGGCACCGCCGTCGGCACCGGCATCAACACCCCGGCCGGCTTCCCGCAGCGCGTCATCGAACTGCTGGCCGCAGACACCGGCCTGCCGCTGACCGAGGCCCGCGACCACTTCGAGGCACAGGCCAACCGCGACGCCCTCGTCGAGGTCTCCGGCATGCTGCGCACCATTGCCGTCTCCTTCTCCAAGATCGCCAACGACCTTCGCTGGATGGGCTCCGGCCCCAACACGGGCCTGGGCGAAATTGCCATCCCCGACCTGCAGCCGGGATCCTCCATCATGCCGGGCAAGGTCAACCCGGTGATTTCCGAAGCCGTAATGCAGGTTGCCGCACAGGTGGTGGGCAACGACGCCGCCATCGCCTGGGCAGGCACCTTCGGCTACTTCGAGCTCAACGTCGGCATCCCCGTCATCGCCTCGAACCTGCTCGAATCCATCCGCCTGCTGTCCAACTCCTCGCGGATCATGGCGGACAAGATGATCGACGGCATCGAAGCCAATGTCGAGCGCGCCCGCTACCTGGCCGAGGCTTCCCCGTCCATCGTGACCCCGCTGAACAAGTTCATCGGCTACGAGAACGCCGCCAAGATCGCCAAGTTCGCGGTCAAGGAAGGCAAGACCATCCGCCAGGCCGTCGAAGAGCTCGGCTACGTCGAGCGCGGCGAACTGACGGAGGAACAGCTGGACACCGCACTTGACGTGCTGTCCATGACGAAGCCGCCACAGGCCTAGTCCCAGCACCATCGAGGGCGTCCGGCCGCTGGCCGGGCGCCCTTTGGCGTGACATGCCCCGCCCCGGCCCCGGCCGCCCCGGGTGAAGTTTGCACTAAAACGGCAAAGGTGTAAATATTCACTCTGTGAGTAATAGTGCACCAATGGAAGCCTGCGGACTCCGCGAGCGCAAACGGACAGCCACCAAGGTTGCCATCATTACGGCTGCACGCACCCTGACGGCCGCCCGGGGCGTCAACGGCTTTACCGTCGAGGAGCTGTGCGAGAAAGTGGGCATTTCCCGGCGCACGTTCTTCAACTACTTCCCCGCCAAGGAAGACGCCATCCTCGGCTCCCCGGCGGACGAGATTCCTGCAGACCTGGCGGAGGCATTCATCGCCGGCGGATCGGACTCCGCCCCCGGGTCGGTGTCGCCGTCGCTGCTGGCGGACTTCGTTGATTTCGCCGTCGCCCTGATGGATCGCATGGCCATTTCCCGCGGGGAAATGACGGCACTCCAGAACGCGCTGGCAGCCGAGCCGCGGCTGCTGCAGAAGGCCATGCACGGTTCCCGCGAGGCTGAGGAAGCCATGGCCGCCCTGCTGTCCGCCCGTGAGGGCCTTCCCGCCGATGATCCGCTCCTCCGGGCCGCGCTGACGCTGTTCCGCTGCCTCACCGAACGCGCCGGTCCCGCCTTCTTCGAGCCCGGCAACACCCGCTCCTACCGCTCGATCCTTACCGGCTCCGTGACCGCCATGCAGGAACTCTTCGCTGCCGCCGCTCCCCTTCCAACCCTTCCCGCCTCCCCCACCTCTCCCAAGGACATGTCATGACCGCCACCGCCGCGCGTGCTTCCGAGCCGCTGCTGCTGACCCAGAAACGCATCTGGATCATTTTCTCCGCACTGATCGCAGGCATGCTGCTCGCCAGCCTGGACCAGACCATCGTGTCCACCGCCATGCCCACCATCGTGGGCGAGCTCGGCGGCGTCGAGCACCAGACCTGGATTACCACCGCCTACCTGCTGGCCACCACGATCGTGATGCCCATCTACGGCAAGTTCGGTGACGTCCTGGGCCGCCGGAACCTGTTTCTGTTTGCCCTTGCCCTGTTCACCGCGGCCTCGGTCGGCTGTGCCTTTGCCACCGACTTCTGGGGCTTTGTCATCTTCCGCGCCATCCAGGGTCTGGGCGGCGGCGGTCTGATGATCCTGTCGCAGGCCATCATCGCGGACATCGTGCCGGCCAACCAGCGCGGCAAGTACCTCGGCCCGCTCGGCGGCATCTTCGGCCTTTCCGCCGTTGCCGGACCGCTGCTCGGCGGGTTCTTCGTGGACCACATGACCTGGCAGTGGGCGTTCTACATCAACATCCCGATCGGCATCATTGCGTTCCTGATCGCTTTCTTCACCCTGACCCTGCCGAGCAAGAAGGCCACCAAGCGCATCGACATCGGCGGCGTCGTGCTGCTGTCCATCGCCACCACCTGCCTGATCTTCTTCACCGACTTCGGCGGCCGCGACGACCACGGGTGGACCGACCCGATGACGCTGCTCTTCGGTGCCGGCATGCTCGTTGCCGCAGTCCTCTTCGTCATGGTGGAAAACCGGGTGGCAGACCCGATTATCCCGATGAGCCTCTTCAGGAACCCCATCTTCGTCAACAGCACGGCCATCGGTTTCACGCTCGGTATGGGCATGTTCGCCGCGCTGGCCTTCGTGCCGACGTTCCTGCAGATGTCCACCGGCACTTCCGCCGCCGTGTCCGGCCTTCTGATGCTGCCCATGATGGTGGGCATGATGGGCACCTCGATCTACTCGGGCCTGGCCATCACGAAGCACGGCACCTACAGGAAGTACCCGATCATGGGTGCCTCCCTGGTCATCCTTGCCATGCTGTGGATGACCAGCCTCTCCGCGGAAACCCCGGTCTGGGTCATCTGCGCGCAGCTGTTTGTCTTCGGTGCCGGGCTCGGCTACATCATGCAGGTAGTGGTCCTGGTGGTGCAGAACTCCGTCCCGGTGGACCAGATCGGCACCGCCACCTCGTCCAACAACTACTTCCGCGAAGTCGGCGCGTCCCTGGGCGTGGCCATCTTCGGTGCCATGTTCACCTCGCGGCTCTCCGAAAACCTGATGGAGGTCTTCACCAAGGCCGGGTTCGATCCGGCCGCCGCCGGCGAAGCCACTGCCACCATCCAGCCGTCGGTCATGAATGACCTGCCCGAACCCGTGCGGGACGGAATTGTCACGGCCTACGCCGACTCCCTGGCACCGGTGTTCTGGTACCTCATTCCGTTCCTCGTCATCGCCCTGGTGCTGGCATGCTTCCTGAAGCAGATCCCGCTCTCGGACGTCGCCGGCATGGTAGCCCGCGGCGAAGCGGTGGGCGGGCCGGAGGCCGACCGCCTTGAGGCGGAGCGGCTTGCGGGCGGAAAGAGCCCGGCAGCCGCCGCCGCGGCCGCAGACACCCCGCCGTCGCCCGAAGATCCCGGCAGCGCTCCGGCGCCGCGCCGCACCGACGCCGGCAGCTAGCCCGTCCCGGACCTGCCCGCTGAAAGGCACAGGCCCCGTCTTCCGGCCGGAGGACGGGGCCTGTGCTGTTCAGCGCTCGAAATAGGGGACGCCGTCGGCCTCCAGTGCCAGCTTCAGCAGCATGGCGTGGCGGTCGCTGAGCGGAGGGAGCCGGTCCAGGTCAAACCAGGCGACGTCGGTGGACTCGTCGTCGTTGACGCGCGCCCGGCCGTCCACGTACCGGCAGCGGAAGGCCACGTTGAGGAAGGTGCACCGGTCCCCGTTGGAGAACGTGATGGGACCGTGCGAGCCCACGTGGATGAGGTGCTCGATTTCGGCCGTGACGCCCGTCTCCTCCTGGACTTCCCGCAGGGTTCCGGCGGCCGGCTCCTCCCCCGGATCCAGCATTCCGGTGACCAGCGTCCACCGGCCGTCGTCAGCACGGCGCACCAGCAGCACCTGCTGCTCGCTGTTGAAGACAACACCGGTGATGCCCGGAAGCCACAGCAGGCCATGGCCGATCTTTTCGCGCAGGGACAGGACAAAATCGGGGGTGGGCATGTTTCTACTGTAGGCCAGGCAGGGCCATTGCCAGGGCGGCGCCGCCGAGCATGAACGGGCCGAACGCGATGGCCGTTTTGGCGGTGCCGCGCCGCGAGAGGATCAGCCACAGCCCCCACACTCCGCCCAGCAGGAACGCGGCGCACGTCCCGGCCAGCACGTACGGCCAGCCGGCGAAGCCCAGATAGAGCCCCAGCACCCCCGCCAGTTTGACGTCCCCGAAACCGAGTCCCGAGGGGTTGCCGAAGCGCAGCAGGAAATACGCGCTCCAGAGCACGACGCCGGCCAGCACCATCGCACCGATGCGCCCCGGGTCCCCGGCGGCGAGGGCTGCCGTGCCCAGCAGCAGTGCGGACACCGGATAGGCCGGCAGCACCAGCCTGTTGGGCAGCCGGTGCGTCGCTGCGTCCACCACGGTGAGCCGCACGGCCAGCACCAGGAAATACGCCGTTGCGGCACACAGCACCCAGAACGCCGGTCCGTCCAGCAGCCGGTACTCCCCCAGGATCCCCACCATGGGGAACACGGTACGCCACCGGTCCCTTTGCCGGCGCCGGACTGCCCGGGACTGTGGATAACCCGCCGAATCGGCGCTTCCCCGGGGGACGGCGCCCTCGGGGTTGCTGCTACGGCAGGATGTAGCGGACCGAAGACGGGCAGCTCAGCCGATCTGCCCGTCTTCCAGCAGCTCCGTCACCAGCGCAGCGATGGGCGAGCGTTCGGACCGGGTCAGCGTGATGTGCCCGAACAGCGGATGCCCCTTGAGCGTTTCGACCACGGCGGCCACCCCGTCATGGCGACCCACCCGCAGATTGTCGCGCTGCGCGACGTCGTGGGTAAGGATCACCCTCGAGTTCTGCCCGATCCGGGACAGGACGGTCAGCAGCACGTTCTTCTCCAGCGACTGCGCCTCATCCACGATCACGAACGAATCGTGCAGGGAGCGGCCGCGGATGTGAGTCAGCGGAAGAACCTCCAGCATGCCCCGGTCCAGGACCTCCTCCAGCACTTCCTTGGAGACCAGGGCTTCCAGCGTGTCGAAGACCGCCTGGCCCCACGGCCCCATTTTTTCCGCCTCCGTGCCCGGCAGGTAACCCAGCTCCTGGCCGCCGACTGCGTACAGCGGACGGAACACCACCACTTTGCGGTGCTCGCGGCGCTCCAGCACCGCTTCCAGCCCCGCGCAGAGTGCCAGCGCCGACTTGCCCGTGCCCGCTCTGCCGCCCAGCGAAACAATGCCGACGTCGGAATCCATCAGCAGGTCAATGGCGAGCCGCTGCTCGGCGGAGCGGCCATGCAGCCCAAAGACGTCACGGTCCCCGCGCACCAGGCGCACCTGCTTGTCCGTTCCCACCCGCCCCAGCGCCGACCCGCGGCTGGAAAGCAGAACAACCCCGGTGTTCACCGGCTGCTCCGCGGCCGACGGGATGAACACCGGGCGGTGCTCGTACAGGGCATCGACGTCGGCTTCGGCCACGTCCAGTTCGACGACGCCGGTCCAGCCGCTGTCGCGGACCAGATCGCTGCGGTATTCATCGGCCTTCAGACCCACTGCCGAGGCCTTCACCCGCATCGGCAGATCCTTGGACACCAGGGTGATGTTCCGCCCCTCGTCCGCCAAGCTCCGCGCCACGGCAAGGATCCGGCTGTCATTGTCGGTGCCGCGGATGCCGGCCGGAAGGACATCCACCGAGATGTGGTTCAGTTCCACGCGCAGGGTGCCGCCGGATTCGCCCAGCGGAATGGGTGCGCTGAGTCCGCCGTGTTCGATCCGCAGGTCATCGAGCAGGCGCAGCGCGGTCCGGGCAAAGTACCCCAGTTCAGGATCGTGGCGTTTCTTCTCGAGTTCGGTAATGACCACCAGCGGAACAATCACCTCGTGTTCGGCAAACCGCAGGATCGCCTTGGGGTCCGAGAGCAGGACTGAAGTGTCCAGCACGTAGGCCTCGGGGCGGCCGTCGGACGCCGGCGCTGCGGCGGCCGCACCGGTGTCGGCAGAGGTTCGCGGGGAGGAATGGATAGCCACGGGAAACTCCAGTCAGGGGCGGTGCCCCGGATAGCTGGGCGGGGAGATCCGCAGACCGGGGAAGGCGGAACTGAGCCTTCCTGCACCGTATTCTGTGCACATCCGGCCTCCGGTTCCATCAGCGGGTCGCTGATCAATAGCACCAAGGTACGCCGGGGAAGCCCCGCGCCGCAGCAGGACACGGGCGGGTTATATCCCGTTCACGGCGAGTTTGCCTGCTGTTCGGTTCAGGAACCGAAGCGGCGCTGCCGGCTGCCGTAGTCACGCAGGGCGCGCAGGAAATCCACCCGGCGGAAATCAGGCCAGAGCGCCTCGCAGAAATAGAACTCGCTGTACGCGCTCTGCCACATCAGGAACCCGGAGAGCCGCTGCTCGCCGGAGGTGCGGATGACCAGCTCCGGATCGGGCTGGCCCCGGGTGTAGAGGTACTCGGAGATCTGGGTGTCGCAGAGCTCTTCCGTGATTTCGGCGATGGATTTGCCGTGTGCGGCGGCGTCATGGAGGAGTTCCTTGACGGCGTCGACGATTTCCCGCCTGCCTCCGTAACCGATGGCTACATTGACGTGCAGTCCGCTCGCGCCGCTGGTGCTGGTTCCGAGGTCATTGAGCTTCGCGGCCAGGTTGGGCGGCAGGATGTCCAGGGCGCCGACGGCGTTGACCCGGATGTCACCCTTCTCGCCGAGCCGGTCCAGGGTATTGCCGATGATGTCCAGCAGCGGATCCAGTTCATCGGCGTCCCGGTTCAGGTTGTCTGTCGAGAGCATGTACAGCGTTACCCGCCGCACGCCCAGTTCCTGGCACCAGCCCAGGAATTCCAGGATCTTGTCCGCGCCGGCCTGGTGTCCGTCGCTGGTGGGCGCGCCGGCCAGTTTCGCCCAGCGCCGGTTGCCGTCCACCATGACGCCGATGTGCCCGGGGATGCGGTCGCGAGCCAGGCTGCGGCGCAGCTTGCGCTCGTAGTAGGCATATACAACGCCCGGAAACCTCATGCGGAGCCGCACCTGCCTTGTCCTGTGTGCCGGAGAAAACGTCTCCGCGGTGGTGGGAGGCGCACTAAAAAGTGTATTCCCAAAAAGCGGCAGGCTCTTCCGGCCGTCCGGCGCGGCGCATCCGGCCCGGCCGGTGCGGGCAGAACTGCCCTTGACTTTCCGGGCGCCCTGCCGTTGCGTCGGTGTGTAAAACAAACTTTACAGCCGGGGATGCTAGAGGATGAGGGCAGTGGAGACCAGGGGCATCAGAAGATGAGGGGTACCGCATGAGGCGTCTGTGGCTATGGCTGGTCGTTGTGGGTGCCGCCCTCGCAGGGACGTCGGCCTGGAGCAGCGCCGCGCCCGAGGACCAGAAGTTCCTTCCGGCAGCGGCATCGGGAGTTGTCATCTTCACGGGTATCCTCGGGACCTTCCTGCTGCGGCGGCAGCGCGAAAGGGCTGCTTTGTCCGCGGCGGAGGACAGCTTCGAGCGCAGCCGGTCCACCGCGGTGCTGGCCAGGGTCTTCATTGACGCCCTTGTCCCGGGGGCAGTGCTGCTGGCCGGGTTCATCCTCTTTCCGGCGGGGCAGTTGGCTGGAATCCTCGTTGCGGCCTACCTGTGCATCCTGGTTGCGGACTTCTGCATCCGCTTCAAGCTGCAGACAAAAATCGCCGCGCAGTGAAGAACCGGCTGGCGGAGCTCCGCAATAGGGCCGGCCTCTCGCAGGCCGAGCTCGGTGCCGCACTGGCAGTCTCACGGCAGACCGTCAACGCGGTGGAGAAGGAGAGATTCGTACTCACCGGACCTGAAGTTACCAATCAGTAACTTACCGACTCGTAGGTTAGGATTTTGCGTATGGCATCTTCATCGTCGTCCGCTCCCCCCGAGCGGGATCCCAGCTCCCGCAGCACTCCCGGCCCGGTGGAATCCGCCGTCGAAGAGGTAGCTGACATCCTGGCCATCAAACCGAAGCTCCGCGGGTGGCTGCATGCCGGGGCGACCCCGTTTGCGCTGGCCGCCGGAATCGTCCTGGTCGTGCTGGCGTCCACAACCGGCACCCGGATCGCATCGGCCGTCTATGCGTTCACCGGGGTGCTCCTCTTCGGAGTGTCGGCCGTGTATCACCGGGGCAACTGGTCTCCGAAGGTCAAGACCATCCTCAAGCGGCTGGACCACACCAACATCATGCTGGTCATTGCCGGCTCCTACACGCCGCTGGCGTGGTCGCTGCTTCCGCCGGAAAAGGCCAAGGTCCTGCTCTGGTTCATCTGGGGCGGCGCCGTTGCCGGAGTCCTGTTCCGGCTGCTGTGGCTGCATGCGCCGCGCTGGCTCTACACGCCGGTCTACATTGCCCTGGGCCTGGCGGCGCTGATCTACATTCCGGACTTCTTCACCGTCAATCCCACGGCGGCGGTACTGGTCTGCGTAGGCGGCGCGATGTATATCACCGGGGCTGTGTGCTACGCGATGAAAAAGCCCAATCCTTCCCTGGACTGGTTCGGCTTCCACGAGATTTTCCACGCCTTCACGCTGGCCGGCTTTGCCTGCCACTACGTTGCCATTCTGCTGGCAGTTCTCTCTGTCGGCGCCACGCAGGGCTGACTTTCCGGGCCCTCCGGCGCCGGATCAGCCTTCGCTGAGCAGCTCCCTCAGCTCGGCCGCCGTGGTGACGGGCCGCCGGCACACCATGCCCCGGCACAGGTAGGCGGTTGCAGGCTCGGTTCCGGGGCCGCGGCCTTCCAGCAGCGGAACGCGGGTCCGGCCCGCGGATCCGGGCGGCAGTTCCCCGCCGCCGTCAGCTGCCACCCTCGAGGCGACCACCAGGCCCGGCCCTCCGGCGTCGCGCGCCGTGCGGAGCAGCTCCTCGACCGCGGAAGCGTCGGTGCCCGTTACCGCCAGTTCCCGCGGCCCGTCCAGCAGGAACTGCAGCACCGACATGGCCCAGCCCGCGGCCTGCGGCGCCTTCGGCGCCACCACGCCAACGTGGGCAAGCAGCGATTCCGCCAGGGCACGGTGGTGCAGGGAGCCTGAATACGCGGAATAGGTCAGCAGCACGCCGGCAAACAAGGCAGCCCCGCTGGGCGTGGGCCCGTCCAGCGGGTCCGCGGCGGCCTGTGCGCCCTGGGCGTTGGCCAGCTGATTCGGGCGGATGGCGGTGTCCTGCAGCGTGTCCCCCACGAGGAAACGGCTTTCGGCCGCCTGCACCAGTGACTCGGCCGCCGTGTACCACTGCTCGTCGCCGGTGGCCGCGTAGAGGGCAAAAAATCCCTCGGCCACGGCGGCGTAGTCCTCAAGCAGGCCCTCGATGCCCTGCCCGCTGCCGTCGTGGGACACCCGCCGCAGCGTGGGCCCCGTGCGGTGCACGCGCAGGAGGTAGGCCGCGGCGTCCCGCGCTGCGCCCAGAATGCGCTCCGCCGCCGCTTCCTCCCCCGCATCGGCGAGCACGACGGCGGCGCGGGCCAGCCCTGCCACGGCCAGGCCGTTCCAGCCGGCCACCACCTTGTCATCGCGGTCCGGCTGGGGACGCCGGTTCCGGGCTGCCAGCAGAGCAGGCCGGCAGCTAAGCCACAGCTCCTCCTCGTCGGGGCTCAGCCGGCGGCCGAAGTGCAGAGTGCTGCCGATACCGCCGTCGGGACCGGGCTTTCCGCCGTGGGCGGCCATGTTCCCGGAGTCCAGATCCAGCAGCCCGACGACGGCGGCAGCGGTTTCCGGGCCGAGAACCTCCGCCAGCTCCGCCTCGGTCCAGACATAGGTGCCGCCTTCCACCCGGCGGCCGTCCATCAGGGTGTCGGCATCCAGGGAAGACGCAAAGCCGCCGCCCGGAACCTGCAGCCGGTCGATCATCCACTGCGCTGTTTCCCGGGTCACGCGCAGGGCCAGCCGGCGGTCCTCCGGGTCCCGGGCCGTCCGTGCCCACTGCGCATACAGCGCCAGCAGCTGCACGTTGTCATAAAGCATCTTCTCGAAATGCGGGACCGCCCACCGGCGGTCCACCGTGTACCGGGCAAAGCCGCCCTCGAGCTGGTCGTACAGTGCACTTCGGGCCATGGCACCCAGGGTGCGGTCGGCCCGCGAGGCAGCCGCCCCGGCGGTCGAGGCCCCGCCCGCGGCGTGGGCCAGCAGGAACCGCAGCACGGTGGAGGGCGGAAACTTGGGTGCCCCGCCGAATCCGCCAAACTGCTGATCTTCGACGGCGCCCAGCGCGTCAACCGCGGCGGACAGCGTTCGGGCCCGTTCCTGCGCAGCATCGGCGCCGGCATCCGGGTTCCCGGGGACGTCGCCGGCGGCGCGGACCGGACCCAGCAGCCGCCGGTTTCCCTGCTGTCCGCTGGCCAGGTGGGCGGCAAGCTGCGCGGCGCTCTGCTCAACTTCCTCCGGGCGGTCCCGCCAAGCCGCGGAGACGGCTTCGAGGACATCACGGAACGAGGGCATGCCCTGTACCGGCCGCGGCGGGAAATAGGTGCCGGCATAGAACGTCCGGCCGTCCGGCAGCGTAAAAACGCTCATCGGCCACCCGCCCTGGCCGGTCATGGCCTGGGTTGCCGCCATGTACACCGCATCCACGTCAGGGCGTTCCTCGCGGTCCACCTTGATGGAAACGAAATTCTCATTCAGGTAGTCGGCCGTGGCCGGGTCCTCGAAGGACTCGTGCGCCATGACATGGCACCAGTGGCACGCGGCGTACCCCACCGAAACAAAAACCGGCACATTCCGTCTGCGTGCCTCGGCGAACGGTTCGTCTCCGAAGGGCCACCAGTCCACCGGGTTGCCGGCATGCTGGCGCAGGTAAGCCGAGGCCTCGTTGCGCAGCCTGCCGGCCATGTCCTGCTCCTAGCCTCGGTCGGCGCCCGGGCGCCGGTCGGTGTCTGTTCCGGCCGCGGCGGATGCTGCGGGGCTGGTTCCGGCGGCTGATGCGGCGGAGCCGCCGGCAGCGATGTCCTCGGTACTAGGGATGAAGACGTCACTCCCCACGCCTGTTCGCGCCTGCTCCCGGTAGCGGACCCGGCGGATGCGCTTCGTCATGTCACGAATCAGCAGCACAACCACCAGCACCAGGAAGAAGGTGGCGAGGAAACCCAGCAAACCGGGGGTTACATCCGCGATGCTCAGGCCGGATTTCAGCTCGCCGTCTTCGGTTCCGCCGGGGTTCACGAGCTGGGGCAGGCTGTACAGGAAGTTCACTTCGGTTTCTCTCTCTTGGAAGCAGGCGGCTGCACGCCGTCCCTACCCTCTATCGTATGCCAGCGAACAGGTCAGTCTCGGGGAGCTCGGTCTCCACCTTTGACATGATCAGCGAATAGTCCTCCCAGGGCCAGACCTTCCGCTGAGTTGGTGCGTCCACAGCGAAAAAGAATCCGTCCGGATCAACCTGGGTGCGGTGGCTCTTCAGTGCCCGGTCGCGCGCCTCGAAGTAGTCTCCGCACCGGATCTGCGTGGTGGTGGGATGGGTAGGGGCGGGCGGCTGGTGACCCTCCGTGTCAGCTTCCTGCCAGGCGGCGATGCGCTCGGCGTAGGGCGAGTCCATTCCCGCCTCCACGAGGGCGTGGTGCAGGGCCTGGAACCGTTCGGGGTTGAACGCGCGGTCATAGTAGAGCTTCATCGGCTCCCAGGCTTCGCCCGTGCCCGGGTACTGCTCGGGGTCTCCGGCGGCGTTGAAGGCTTCAACGGCAACCTTGTGGGCCATGATGTGGTCCGGATGCGGATAGCCGCCGTTTTCGTCGTAGCTGATGATGACGTGCGGGCGGAATTCGCGCACAAGTTTCGCCAGGGGCGCAGCGGCGTGCTGCAGCGGCTCCAGGGCAAAGCATCCGAACGGCAGGTCCGGCAGCGGATCACCTTCGGGCAGCCCGGAATCCATGAAGCCCAGCCAGCGGTGCTGCACTCCCAGTTCACGCTGGGCATTGGCCATTTCGAGGCGACGCAATCCGGCCAGGTCCCGCTTCGCGGCGGGGTTGGCTTCCATCGAGGGATTAAGCACACTGCCGCGCTCCCCGCCGGTGCAGGTGGCCACCATCACGTCCACGCCCTGTGCCGCGTAGAAGGCCATCATGGCTGCACCCTTGCTGGCTTCGTCGTCCGGGTGCGCGTGTACGGCCAGCAGCCGCAGGGGTCCCTGACGGCTGGAAATATCATTTGACGCGGTCGACACGGGGCAGCTCCTGATGGGTCGGCGGATTACAGACGGACAAACTCGGATAAAATACAGAAGTGAGCACTGAGGAAGGTCCTGTTAAGCAGCCAGCCCCCGAGCAGACCCCGGATGGTTTTCCGTCCGCAACAAGATTAGCCAATCGATACGGCACCCCCAAGCCGGGCCTGTCCCGCAGGAGCAAGATCATCATGGGCAGCGCCGCGGTGCTGCTGGGCTGCGCCGGAGCGGCATGGATTGCCGCACCTTCGCCCGCGGGCGAAGTGACCTTTAAGGACGTCGGTTTCAGTATTCCCGATGCGGGCCGGGCAATCGTCGACTTCCAGGTCACCAAGGACACTGACGCCACGGTCACCTGCGCAGTGCAGGCCCTGAACGACTCTTACGCCGTCGTCGGCTGGAAACAGGTCACCATTGGTCCGGCCGAAGACGCCACCACCGCCCAGCGCGTGGAGCTCCGCACCGATTCCCTGTCCGTCACCGGCGGCGTTCACGCGTGTTGGATCGCCGACGAAAGCTGAGACCGGGAACCTGTCCGGAACCGGCTCCCGGCCGGTGCAGGTTTGCGGGCGCTTATCAAGCCGGGCCGGGTTCTTGGGTAAACCGGCTTTGAGAACTAGTATGGAGCCTACGTTATGCCCCGCCCAGGTGATCAGCACTGCAAGATCAGCACTGCAACCGGTCACCGCCCGGCGGGGTCTTTGCTTGTCAGGCCGTTCCGGCCCGCGGAGCAAATTCAGCCTGCCGGACCAGCCCGCCTGGTCCGGTCGTCATTAAAAGGAGAGACCCGTGTCCACCAACAGCGCACCTGCCGCTTGGCTCACTCAGGAGTCTTACGACCGCCTGAAGGCAGAACTGGATCATCTGTCCGGTCCCGGCCGCACGGAAATCGTGGCCCGCATTGAGCAGGCCCGGTCCGAGGGCGATTTGAAGGAAAACGGCGGGTACCACGCAGCCAAGGAAGAGCAGGGCAAGGCCGAGGCCCGCATCCGCCAGCTGACTCACCTGCTGCGGACCGCCCACGTGGGCGAGGCCCCGGCCGATGACGGTGTGGTGGAGCCCGGCATGCTGGTTGAAGCCAGGATTGCCGGCGATTCCGAAACGTTCCTGCTGGGCAGCCGCGAAATTGCCGGCGACTCGGACATCAACGTCTACAGCGAGAAGTCGCCCCTCGGCGCTGCCATCCAGGGCATGAAGGCCGGCGACAGCGCCACGTACACGGCCCCGAACGGCAAGAGCATTTCGGTGGAGATCATTTCCGCCAAGCCGTACTCCAGCTGATTTTCACGCAGGACGGTTTATAGCGTTTACAGCGGGTCCTCCCACCGGGAGGGCCCGCTTTTGCTTGTCCGCCCCCGCCTGGAATGGCGGCTGAGCAGCACCGCTGCCAAGACGCCGCCGGCAGCCCCGAAGAGGTGCGCCTGCCATGAGACCCCGATGGATACCGGCAGCACACCCCAGAGCAGGGAGCCGTAGACCAGGAAGAGGGCACCGCCAAGCAGCAGCTGAAGGATGTCACGGTTGTAGATTCCGCGCACCATCAGGTACGCAAACAGGCCAAAGACGACGCCGGAGATGCCCACCGTCAGGCCGCCTCCGAAGAGCCACACGCCCAGCCCGGAGGTCAGCCACGATGACGCCAGCACCACCAGGTAGCGCCGCACGCCCTCCAGCAGGGTCAGGAATGAAAACACCACCAGCGGCAGGGTGTTTCCCAGCAGATGGTTGATGCCCGCATGCAGCAGCGGACCGAAGATGATTCCGTCCAGTCCGTCCACCCGCCGCGGCAGGATTCCCAGCTCGCGCAGCACCGCCGGACCGGCAAACATCGCTAAGAAATAACACAGCCAGATCAGGGCGGCGAGCCCCAGGGAAACGTACAGGGCCGTCCGGGCCCGCTTGGCAAGCACGGCCTACCCGTGCAGCACGATCGGCTGGAAACCCTGGGCACGCAGGTTGTTCAGCACGTGTTCACAGTGTTCGTGTCCCTTGGTTTCCATGTTGATGGTGATCGCCACATCGCCCATGCTAATGGACCCCCCGACACGTGTGTGGTCCACTCCGGTGACATTGGCGTCCGATTCCGCGATGATCCGGGAGATGGTGGCCAGGGAACCCGGGCGGTCATCGAGCAGGATCCGAACCACCAGATACCGGCCGGCGGCTGCGAGGCCGCGCTGGATGACCTTGAGCATCAGCATCGGGTCGATATTGCCGCCGGAGAGGATGACGGCGGTGTTGCCGGGGTTCTCGATCTTGCCGTCCATCAGCGCCGCGACACCCACGGCTCCGGCCGGTTCCACCACCATTTTGGACCGTTCCAGCAGGAAGATCAGCGCACGCGCCAGTGAGTCTTCGCTGACGGTCACGACGTCGTCCACCAGTTCCTTGATGATGGAGAAAGGCAGCTGGCCCGGGCGCCCCACGGCTATGCCGTCCGCAATCGTGGACACCTTGGTCAGCGGCACCAGGGCATCCGCAGCGAGCGACGGCGGGTAGGCCGCGGCGTTTTCGGCCTGCACTCCGATGATGCGGACCTCGCGGCCCAGCTCCTTGGCGCGGGCCTTGATGGCCACGGCGACGCCGGCCAGGAGTCCGCCGCCGCCCACACCCATCAGGACGGTGTCCAGGTTCGGGATCTGGTCCAGAAGTTCCAGGCCGATGGTTCCCTGCCCTGCCACCACGTCCACGTTGTCGAACGGATGCACAAAGACGGCGCCCGTCTCGTCGGAGTAGCGCTGGGCTTCCGCGAGGGCTTCGTCCACGTTGTGGCCGTGCAGCACCACCTCGGCGCCGTGGCCCTGCGTCGCCGACAGCTTGGGCAGTGCCACCCCCAGGGGCATGAAGATCCGGGCCTTGATGCCCAGCCGCGCTGCGGCAACGGCCACGCCCTGGGCATGATTACCTGCGGAAGCGGCCACCACGCCGCGGTCCCGTTCCGACGGCGAGAGCTTGGCCATGCGGACGTAGGCCCCGCGGACCTTGAACGAGCCGGCCCGCTGCAGGTTTTCGCACTTGAGATACACGTTGGACCCGGTCATCCGGCCCAGGGCGCGGGACTGCTCAATGGGCGTCAGGGCAATCACGCCGTCCAACAGCTTGGCGGCTGCCTCAATGTCGTCCAGGTTCACGGGCAGGTGGGACAGATCAGTCACGGTTGTTTCTCGTCTTCTGCGTTGTCTTCCAACGCGGTATCGGCATCATCGGTTGCAGGGGCCGCTCCCCCGGCGGCGGCGAACACGGGATCACGTGCCAGCGCCGGATCCCCTTCCCAGCCCCGCGAGGCGATATAGCGCACCACGGTGTTCAAAATGGCGAGCAGCGGAACGGAGAAGAGAGCACCGGGGATCCCGGCGGCCAGGGTGCCGCCGGTGACTGCCAGGATCACGGCCAGCGGGTGCAGAGCCACGGCCCGGCCCATAATCAGGGGCTGCAGGATGTGTGATTCCAGTTGCTGGACGAGGAGCACAATGCCCAGCATGATCAGGGCGTTGACCCAGTCGTTGGCCACGAGGGCAAGCAGGACGGCAACAAATCCGGTGAGGACGGCGCCCACCAGCGGAACGAACGATCCCAGGAACACCAGGACCGCCAGCGGCAGGGCCAGTGGCACTCCGATGATGGCTGCGCCCGCGCCGATGCCGACGGCGTCGATGAAGGCCACGAGCAGCTGCACCCGGACGTAGTTCACCAGGGAGTCCCAGCCGTGGATGCCGGCGCCGTATCCGCCGGGGCGGGCGCGGCGGGGCAGCAGCCCGGCGGTGAAGCGCCAGATGCGGCGCCCGTCCAGCAGGAAAAAGACCAGGGCAAAAAGGGTCAGCAGGACGCCGGCCGCAAAGTGTCCGGCGCCGGTCCCCACGGAGAGTGCCCCGGAAAGGATGTTGGCTGAATTCTGCTGCAGCGTGTTGGTGGCTTCCTGCAGCAGGGTATCCATCTGGGTGGTTGTGATGCGCAGCGGGCCGTCGGCGAGCCAGTCCTGGATCTGGGCCACGCCGGAGAGGGTCTCGTCCCACAGGTCGCGGAAGCCCAGGGCCAGCTGCCGGCCCACCAGGGTCAGTGCAGCAACAATCACGCCCAGGAAGGTCACGATCGTGACAGCGACCGCCAGTCCGGCGGGCACCTTGTTGCGGCGCAGCCAGTTGGAGATGGGCGAGAGCAAACCTGCCAGCAGGGCCGCGATCATCAGCGGAATAATGAGCAGCGAAAAGTTGCGCAGCAGCCAGATGATGCCGGCGGCAACCACCAGCACCACGCCGAGCCGCCAGGCCCAGGCCGCACTGACACGCAGCGCGTACGGCACGTCGTCGTTGCCCCTGCTGGAGCGGACAGCCGCAGCCTGCACCGCTCTGGGCGCGGCGATGCTGCGTGCGTGAGGTCTCATGGGCTCATCTTTCCACACTCAACGCCTGTGATTCCCACCTTTACGCCGGGGTTCGCGGCCGGGCTGTCAGCCGGTTTTTTCCGGCCGGATTCCCCACTCCGCAGCGAACGACGCCCCGGGGTCCAGCCACCGCAGCCCTTCACCGGAGTTCAGCGCATTGGCGGGGGCGGTCATCGGCTCGACAGCCACGGCAAGGGGGCGTCCGGGAAACTTATCGGTTACGAAGACCTGGACATAACCGAACTCCGGACCGCTCCACAACACGACGCCCCTGCCGTCCGGCGCGCGGAGGCGGTGCCGGAACTCCCCGTCTTCCGGCTCCAGATCCGTGTAGGCGGAGTCCAGATCCAGGCCGCCGATCCGCCGCCCCGTCCGAAGGTCGGCGGGTCCGCCGGCAGGTTCCCGGCCCACCGGAATCAGTCCGTCATCGACCGTCAGCCGCGTGTTTCCCGAAACGGTCAGCGTCAGCTCCTCCGTTGGAACCGATCCCACCCGAAGGAACGGATGGGCGCCCAGCGCGAAGGGCGCCCGGTTTCCGCCCACGTTGGTGAGCGCCTGCCGCACGCGCAGTCCGCCGTCCCCGTCCAGGCTGTAGCGCACCTCGTGGACGAGGTGGAAGGGATACCCGTGCTGCGGGAAGATCTCGGCCGCCAGCGTGACGCTGCTGCCGGGCGGCGTGGCGCCGTCACCGGCTGCCTCCACCTGCCGGTATCCGGTGTTGCGCAGCAGGCCGTGGCTGGCATTGCCGCGTGACGGTTCAGTGATGTCCAGCTGCTGCGTTTGTCCTTCCAGCGTCCACTTCCCGCCGGCAACCCGGTTGGGCCAGGGTGCGAGCAGGATGCCGCAGGCCGACGGCGGCAGCTCGGCGTCGGGATAGGTCTCCACAAACGCGGTGCCATCCAGGAAATAGCTGCGCAGGGCCCCTGCAAGTGCAGCGATCTGTGCTTCAGCGGTGCCGCCGGGTGTGGCCCGGCTGATCCGGAATTGGGCGCCGGTGGCGGGGGCAGCCGTGGAAACCGGTCCGGGAGTGGTCATTGCTCCAGCCTACCGCCGGCTACTCCTCAAAGTGAGTGCTCACGCGGTCCGAGACCACTGCAACCACCCCGGCCGCCACGTCCCGGACCTTGACGTTGCGGCTGTTGGAGACGCTGCGCAGGATCTCAACGGCACCCTGCTGGCTGCAGTTGTTCTGCGCCATGATGATTCCGGCAGCCAGATCCACGACGGTACGCGACTCGAGGGCGGCCTGCAGGTTGCGGGCCCGGTGCGTCTGCGCGTCCAGCCGCAGTGCGAGTGCCAGCGGAGTTGCCAGCTCCGCTGCAGCGGACTCAAGAGCAGCCAGCGCCGCTGGTCCGAAGGCTCCCGGGGAGGAGGAATAGCACGTGAGCACTGCGAGATCCGGGTCCGGCACCGCCACCGGCACCGATGCCGCGGCAGACATGCCCGACGCGCGTGCAGCAGTCCAATAGGCGGACCGCTGGTCTTCACCGTCCAGGTTCCGCGCGACGGCCGGCGCCTGATGTGCCAGGGCGCGGCGGGACGGGTCTTCTGCATGCGTTCCCCGCTCGAGTTCGATGAAGCCGGGTTCGCTGCCGACCTGTACCGGCTGGCGGCGGGACCGCACGATCATCAGGGAGGAACCGGCCACGTTCCACTCACGCAGCCGCTCGGTCAGAAGGACGGCGAGCAGTGCCAGAAAGTTCTCCAGATCAGGGTTCTCCAGCAGCAGTTCCTGGACCCGGAGAGGGAACAGGACGGTATCCATCGGCTTATCCATGCCCCCGCGTCCCCTTTCCCGCATGTGCTCCGGAGGATTCCCCCCCGCCGAGATCCTACGGTTCCGCGCGAGGGATGCACAGGGTGGTTCTACGCTTCGCACGTGGTTAACAGCAAAGAGGCCGGCAGGCGTTAGCCTGCCGGCCTCTTTTCGGTTCGGGAGTCCTTTAGGTTCGGGAGTCCGGAACCCCGGGGATGCTAGTCGTCGCCGCGCAGAATGGCGAGGATGCGGAGGATTTCCACATACAGCCAGACCAGGGTGACGGTGAGGCCGAAGGCAGCAGTCCAGGAGTAGCGCTGCGGAGCGCCGGCCTGAACACCCTGCTCGATGGACGTGAAGTCGACGATCAGGGAGAACGCGGCCAGGCCTACGGCGAGGAGGCCAATCAGGACACCCAGCGGAATTCCCATGATCTCGACGGAGTCACGGACACCGAACATGCTGTCGGTGGCACCGAAGATCATCAGGCCCATGTTGACCAGGGAGAACACAGCGTAGCCGATCATGGCGATCATGAAGAAGCGCATGGCCTTGGGCGTAGCGCGGACCTTGCCGCTGCGGAACAGGACCAGGGTCACGGCGAAGACGGACAGCGTGCCCAGGACGGCCTGCAGGCCAATGCCCGGGTACAGGTTGTCCAGCACCAGGGTCAGTCCGCCGAGGAACATTCCCTCGAGGGCTGCGTACGCCAGGATCAGCGCGGGAGCGGGCTCACGCTTGAAGGCGTTGACCAGGCCCAGGACGAAACCGCCCAGTGCGCCGACGATCATCAGCGGCGCTGCGGCTCCGGGAATCAGGATCATGGGAACGGCTGCGCCGACGAGGACCACTGCCAGGCAGGCCAGGGTCTTCATGATGACGTCGTCGTACGTCATGCGGCCGGTCATGGCGGGGCCGGCAGAAGGCGCCGTGTACAGCTCCTGCAACTGCTGGGGGGTCATCGAAGTCTGGTCCTGGGTGGCCAGGGAACCCTGGTTCACCCTGCCGCTGCGGACCTGGGAGTTAAAATTCTTGCTGTTAAAGACCGGATTACCACCGATTGCCATTAAATGTCCTCCATCTGGGGGCCTGTTTACCTAGAGCCTACCAATGTCAACGGCGGAGGGGGCCGGGAGATTCCCGGTTATCAGCGGCTGCGGGTAACAGTTTGGCATAGCGCGCCCGTCCCGGCCCCGTTACGCTGGCACACCAAGTCGTTACCTGATCGCGACATCCCGCCGCAGAAAATCGCCACTGCCTGAAACATTCAGTGGGTAGCATGATCCCCATTCGGTGACACAAGTCACACTTGATCCGCTAAAGGTCCGATTTTTCGGTGCCCGCGGCCTTGGCGTGGAGGTTTTGGAACTTGCTACGAACATCGGCGCTGACCCGGTATCTGGGGATGTTGGCGGTGGTGGCGGCGATGTTTGCTGCCCTGCTGCTGTCTTCACCTGCCGCTCACGCAACAACAGCAACACCCTCGGACAGCGCATCCGCCGGCGCCGCGGACGACCCCACCGACGGCGCTGAGTTCGCCGACCGTATCAGCGGGGTGGTGCGGAACGAAGGCGTCCCGGTGGAAGGGGTAAGAATCACCGCCAGCGGCAACGGCTACGAAGGCGAAACGGAAACCGGGGCCAACGGCTCCTGGTCCATCGGCGTTCCCGAGCAGGGTGCCTTTGAAGTGGAGCTGGACGAAAGCACGCTGCCGGAGGGCGTCGCACTGGCGGAAGGGCAGGAGAATCCGCGCACCGTGACCTTCGCGGGCACCTCCAACATCACCACATTGTTCCTGCTGGGCGAAGGCATCGTCCTGCAGCAGGACAGTTTCATCTCGACTCTCACCGAACGCGCGGTGGCCGGCCTGAGCTTTGGCCTGCTGCTGGCGCTGAGCGCCGTCGGGCTCTCACTGATTTTCGGAACCACCGGACTGACGAACTTCGCCCACGGCGAGATGGTCACTCTGGGCGCGGTCCTGGCCTTTGGCTTTGCAGCGATGGGCCTGTCCGCCTGGATCGCCCTGCCGCTGGCGGTGCTCGGCGGCGCCGTCTTCGGCTATCTCCAGGACGGTGTGCTCTGGAAACCGCTGCGCCGGCGGGGCACCGGGCTGGTGCCGATGATGATCGTCAGCATCGGGCTGGCCGTCGCCGTCCGCTACACCGTTCTGTTCTTCTTCGGCGGAGCCATGCAGCAGCTGCCGGGGTCACAGAGCCCCACCCTGGAACTGGGACCCATCTCCATTCCGCGCAACACCCTGATCTCGCTGTTCGTCAGCCTCGCCGTCATCCTGGTGGTGGCCCTGCTGCTGCTGCGCACCCGGATCGGCAAGGCAACCCGCGCGGTCTCGGACAACCCCGCACTGGCCGCAGCCTCCGGAATCGACGTCGACCGCGTGATCCGCCTGGTCTGGATCACCGGCGGTGCACTGGCGGCCATGGGCGGAATCCTGTGGGCCTACTACCGGCCCGGGGTGTCCTTTAATATGGGGCAGCAAATCCTGCTGCTGATCTTCGCCGGCGTCACGCTGGGTGGGCTTGGCACTGTTTTCGGTGCGCTGATCGGGTCCGTGATTGTGGGGCTTTTCGTGGAAATCTCCACAATCTGGCTGGAGGCGGACCTGAAATATGTGGGCGCCCTGGTCATCATGATTCTTGTCCTCCTCGTCCGGCCGCAGGGAATCCTGGGCCGACGCGAGCGCATAGGTTAGGGGCTTAGCACAGATGGACTTCGTCAATATTTTTCTCGGCGCACTCAACGAGATCATCAGCCCCACCACGGCCGCCTACGCGCTGGCAGCCCTCGGGCTTGCCGTGCACTTTGGCTACACCGGCCTGCTGAACTTCGGCCAGGCCGGCTTCATGGCGGTGGGCGCGTACGGTTTCGCCATTCCCATCCTGTCCTTCAACGCCCCGCTGCCGCTGGCCCTGCTGATTGCCCTGCTGGCATCGGCAATCTTCGCGGTCATCCTGGGCATCCCGACGCTGCGGCTGCGGGCGGACTATCTGGCCATCGTCACCATCGCCGCGGCCGAAATCATCCGGTACATCGTGACCACCACGGGAATGACACCGGTGACGGGGTCGGCGAACGGACTCGCCGCCTTCACCGGTAGCTTCTACGCCCTCAACCCGGTGCCGCCCGGCAGCTACAACATCGGCCCCTTCGGCCTGAACGAGCGCGACGTCTGGGTCCGGATCGTGGCCTGGGGTCTGGTCATCGTCGCCTGCTTCCTCGTGTGGATGCTGATCCGGAGCCCCTGGGGGCGCGTGGTCAAGGGCATCAGGGAGGATGAGAACGCCGTTCGGGCCCTGGGAAAGAACGTGTACGCCTACAAGATGCAGGCCCTGATCATCGGCGGCGCGCTCGGATCACTGGCGGGGATTATCTTCACCCTCCCCCGCGACGCCGTGCAGCCGGCAAACTACGGCACCGAGCTGACCTTCTACCTCTACACCGCACTGCTGCTGGGCGGCATGTCCACGGTGCTTGGCCCGGTCATCGGCGCCATGATTTTCTGGGTCATCCTCTCCGTAACGCAGGGCCTGCTGTACGGTGCGATCGAATCCGGCTACATCACTTTCATTACCACTTCCCAGGCAGGGCAGGTTCGCTACATCCTTGTTGGTGTGGCACTGATGCTGCTGATGATCTTCAGGCCCCAGGGCATCCTCGGAAACAAGAAGGAGCTGGCGTTCGCATGAGTTCCCAGGCAGACGAACGCGGGAGCGGCAGGCGCAGCGGCGCCCATGCCGCGGAACCGGCGGCAGCCGCGGCGGGCGCGGCGGGTGCAACACCGCCGCCCGCAGCGGCAGGCAACGAATACATGACGGACACCCGGCCCATCGCCGCGGACGCAACCGGGCCGGGCTGCCGCAAGCGGGACCCGATCCTGGTGGCCCGGAACGTGACCCGCACCTACGGCGGGATCCACGCCGTCGACGTCGACTACGTGGAAGTGCCCCGGAACAAGATCACCGCACTCATCGGCCCCAACGGTGCCGGCAAAACCACGCTGTTCAACCTCCTGACCGGTTTTGACACGCCGCAGTCCGGGGACTGGCAGTTCGAGGGGCGGGATCTGGCCGGTGTCTCCGCCTACAAAGTGGCACGGCTGGGCATGGTGCGCACCTTCCAGCTCACCAAGGTCATGGGCAAGCTCACCGTCATTGAAAACATGAGGCTGGGGGCGGCGTCGCAGCCGGGCGAGTCCCTCTGGCGTGCCTTCCTGCCGCCCCTGTGGCGCGGCCGGGAACGTGAAATCACCAAACAGGCGGACCTGCTGCTGGAGAAGTTCAAGCTCGACACCAAGCGCGGGGACTACGCCGCATCGCTGTCCGGCGGGCAGCGCAAGCTCCTGGAAATGGCCCGGGCCCTCATGGTCCAGCCGAAGCTGGTGATGCTCGACGAGCCCATGGCGGGGGTGAATCCGGCACTGACCCAGTCCCTGCTGGACCACATAAAGAACCTCAAGGCCGAAGGCATGACCGTCCTCTTTGTTGAGCACGACATGCACATGGTCCGGCACATCGCGGACTGGGTCATTGTCATGGCCGAAGGGAAGGTGGTGGCCGAGGGGCCTCCGGGCGAGGTGATGAAGGACCAGGCGGTGATCGATGCCTACCTGGGTGCCCACCACGACGTCGACCTCGGTGATTCCGAAGGATTCGAAAAACTTGAGGCGGAACTGGAACACGACCCGGAGTCGTCAGTGGGCACCGAGCCCGACGGCGTCATCGGGCGCCGGATTGATGAGCGGAAGGAACAGGCATGACCGCCGAGGCATTCGAGGGCGACTCCGTCGTCAAGGTGACCGATCTGGTGGCCGGCTACATTCCGGGGGTGAACATCCTCAACGGCTGCAGCATCGAGGCCCGGCGCGGGGAACTCATCGGAATCATCGGCCCCAACGGCGCCGGGAAGTCCACGCTGCTCAAGGCCATGTTCGGGCTGGTGAAAGTGCACTCCGGGACCGTTGTGGTCCGGGGACAGGACATCACCGGGCTCAAGGCGAACAAGCTGGTCAGCCGCGGGGTGGGATTTGTGCCGCAGAACAACAACGTGTTTGCGTCCCTGACCATCGAGGAAAACCTGCAAATGGGGCTGTACCAGGCGCCCAAGCGGTTCGCCGAGCGCTTTGACTTCGTGTCCGAGCTCTTCCCGGAGCTGCGCAAGCGCCGGGCCCAGCGGGCGGGGTCGCTGTCCGGCGGGGAACGGCAGATGGTTGCCATGGGCCGCGCGCTGATGATGGAACCGGCCGTGCTGCTGCTGGATGAGCCTTCCGCCGGCCTCTCCCCCGTGAAACAGGATGAGGCCTTCCTGCGGGTGCACGAGATCAACCGGGCCGGAGTCTCGGTGATCATGGTGGAGCAGAATGCCCGGCGGTGCCTGCAGATCTGCGACCGCGCGTACGTCCTGGACCAGGGCCGCGACGCCTACACCGGCACCGGCAGGGACCTCATGAAGGATCCGAAGGTCATCCAGCTGTATCTGGGCACGCTGGCGGACACCGCCTAAGCGCCCTCCGCTGCCGGAGCGCTTCCCAAGCTGCCGACAGAACAGCCCCCGCCGATCTGAACTGGTCAGATCGGCGGGGGCTGTTCTACTTTGTACCGATTTATTTGGCGCTGATTTATTTGTCCGTACTGATTTATTTGGTGCTGCAGATTAGAGCTTGCCCGATTCCGAGCGGCTCGGCAGCGGCTTGTTCTCGGCGTCGAACTGGTAGATGCCGATGAAGGCCTCGGTCGGGTCGCCGTTCTCATCGAAGGTGATCGGGCCGGAGTAACCGTCGTAGTCGATGTCTCCGCCTTCACGCAGGATGGTTACGCAGCCTGCGTAGTCGAAGCACTTCTCGCCGTCCGCCGACACTCCCTGGAGTTCGGCCGCGACGGCCGTTCCCTCGGTGCTGCCTGCGGCTTCAGCGGCGAGAGCCGTCAGGGTGACGGCGTCGTAGCTTTCACCCGCGTAGGACCAGTCCTTCAGCGCAGGATCCAGCGCCAGCAGCGATTCCTTGAAGGTGTCCGAAGCGAACGGGCCCGGGATCGTGCCCTGGGCTCCTTCGAGCGTTCCCGGATCAAGGTCCGCACTGTAGTCCGAGGTGTTGCCGTCCACGAAGAACATCTGCGTGGGATCGACTCCCTTGGCGGTGAGCAGCGGAACGATGCTGGTGGCCTGCTGGAAGCTGATGACAACAATGGCGTCCGGTTCAGCGGCGACAACGGAGTCCACCTGGCTGCTGAACTGGGATTCGCCCTCGTTGAACATTTCCTCCTTGATGACCTGGCCGCCGGCCGATTCCACCGAGCCGCGGATGTTGCTTGCCAGCCCCGTGCCGTAGGCATCGTTCAGGACGATCATTCCGACGGTCTGGGCGCCGCAGTTCATGATGTAGTTGCCCAGCGTGCGTCCCTGCAGCACATCGGAGGGAGCAGTGCGCCAGTACAGGCCGTTGTCATCCCAGGTGCTGAAGTCCGGCGAGGTGTTCGCCGGCGAGAACTGGATCACTCCGGCTCCGGTGATCTGGCCGATGACGGTCTTGGAGACGCCCGACGACGCCGCACCGACGATGGCGCTGACGTCCTGGCTCAGCAGGTCCGTCACCGACTGCGTGGCGATGTCGGTGGTGGTGTCGCCGGAATCGCGGTGGACGATCTCCACCGGCTGTCCCAGTACGCCGCCCGCGGCGTTGATGTCCTGGACGGCAAGGTTGGTGCCGGCGATTTCCGGCGGGCCGAGGAACGCGAGTTCACCCGTGGTGGGCAGCAATGTCCCGACCTTCAGCGGTGCGTCCGTGGTGCCGGTGGAGGCAGGCACGGCCGAGGGGTCGCCTTTCTCTCCCGGGTCCTTGCCCTTGCCGCCTTCATTCGGCGGGCAGGAGACTCCCCCCGCCGCCGCGGCAGTTGACGCTGATTCCGTTCCCGTTGACTCCGAAGCGGGAGTTTCCTCCGCCCCGCTGCAGCCGGAGGCAAACAGTGCCAGACCCAGCCCCACTGCCGCGATTTTTGCCACCCGGCTGTAACCGTCTCCCAGGCCCAGACGACTCGTGGTGCGTAGTGCAGTCATAGATTTTTCTCCCCGATCGAAAGGCGGAGGCCTTTGATGCTGTTACCAGGTGTTCCTGATTAGAAGAAAAGCTAGTTGAATAATGAGTCAAACATAAGGGCCTTGGGTTACGTCCTTGTAACGCTCATCACATTCTGCTCCGCTACCACTTGCCCCCGGGACCGGAGACGGTTAAAAGCCCACTCCGCAGCGGAGCATGACGTTGGCGAAAGGAGTGGCCTCCCCCGTCCGCACGATCAGCCGTACGGACGGGAGCAGCGCCTTGAACTCTTCATGCGTCACCGTTTCGGGCTTCAGCCCGGCCGCTGCGAGCCGGCGCTCGACGGCGGTACCTTCGGCTTCCTCAGCCATGACCGCCCCTTCCACCTCGATCTCCGCCAGCAGCGCCGCCAAAACGTCGGCGAAGGGCGGCACCCCCTGGACGAGGGCCAGATCGACGGCTTCGACGCCGTCGGGGATCGGGAGCCCGCAGTCGGCGATCACCACAAGGTGCCCGTGGCCGAGCCGGCCGATAGCTGCGTTCAGGGGCGCGTTGAGGATGCCGGCTTTTTTCATGAGGCGAAGTCAGCCAGGTTTGCTGCGTTCACGGTGGTGACCGGGACCGGGATGGTGGCGTCGACAGTTTCGCCGTCGAGCAGCTGCGCGAGAACCTCCACGGAGCGCTTGCCCAGCTCGGCCGGCTGCTGGGCGATGGTGGCGGTCAGCGTACCGTCCTTGATGGCGGTGAAGCCGCCCTCCGTGCCGTCGAAGCCCACAACGCTGACGTCGGTGCCGGCGCGGTTCCCCAGGGCCTGGATGGCACCCAGTGCCATTTCGTCGTTCTCGGCAAAGATGCCGGTCACTCCCGGATTGGCCTGCAGCAGGTTCGTTGCCACGTTCAGTGCTTCAGCGCGGTCAAAGTTTGCGGTCTGCTGTGCTGCGATCTTGATGCCCGGGTAGGCCTTGATGCCTTCGGCGAAACCGGCGCCGCGATCACGGCTGGCGGAGGTTCCCGCAACTCCCTGCAGGATGATGATTTCGCCTTCCCCGCCCATGGCCTTGGCCAGTTCGTCGGCGGCCTGGCGTCCGCCTGCCTTGTTGTCGCTGGAAACCAGGGACTGGACTTCGGCGCCGTTGACGGTGCGGTCAGCGGCTACCACCGGGGTGCCGGCACTCAGCAGCGGGCTGATGGAGGCGGCGGCGGCATCGGAGTCCACCGGGTTGATGATGACGCCCTCGGTGCCGGACGTGGCGGCGGTGGCGAGCTGGTTGGTCTGGGTCGCGGAGTCGTTCTGGGCGTCCAGGACGTCGAGGTCCAGACCGGCCTCTTCGGCGGCGGCCTGCGCGCCGTCGCGCAGTTCCACGAAGAAGGGGTTGTTCAGGGTGGAGATGGCCAGGGTGACCGAACCGCCGGAGGCAGCGGCGTCGTCACCGCGGTTGCAGGCGGTGGCAGTCAGCAGCAGGCCAAGGGATACGGTCAGGGCCGCGGTCTTGCGGGCGGAGGAGAACTTCATTGTTATTTCCTTTTTGGTGAGGTGTTGCGGTGGTGAGGGGTTAGTGGGTGGAGTTTTTCCGGCGCAGCGCGTCGGCGCCGACGGCGAGGGCAATGACCAGGCCGATGACTACCTGCTGCCAGAACGAGGAGACGTTCAGCAGGTTCAGGCCGTTGCGGATTACCACGAGGACAAGGGCACCGATCAGGGTGCCGCTGATGCGCCCGATACCGCCGGCCAGCGACGCACCGCCGATGACGACGGCGGCAATGGCGTCCAGTTCGTAGCCCGAGGCGGCCTGGGGCTGGGCGGAGTCAAGCCGTCCGGAGAGCAGCAGCCCGGCCAGCGCGGCAAAGAGTCCGGACAGCGCAAAGACGGTGACCAGGACCCGGCGCACCGGGATGCCCGAAAGGCGGGCCGCTTCGGTGTTGCCGCCCACGGCGTACATGTACCGGCCGATGACGGTGTAGTTCAGGATCAGGGCGGCGGCGATGCCGGCGATGACCAGCACCACAATGGGCATCGGGATCGGGCCCAGGTCTCCGCCCAGGAAGGACACTTCGTCGGCGGTGGCGATGGGCCGGCCGTCGGAGAGGACCAGGGTCAGGCCGCGGGCGACGCTGAGCATGGCCAGGGTGGCGATGAAGGAAGGCAGCCGGCCGTAGGCGACGGCGAAGCCGCTGACCGCTCCGCTGAGGGCGCCGATCAGCAGCCCGCCCAGCAGTGCCAGCCAGCCGGGCAGGTTCCCCTGCGTGAACATCCAGGCGGACCCCATGGCCGACAACGCGGCAACGGAGCCCACCGACAGGTCGATTCCGGCGGCAACGATCACGAAGGTCATGCCGAAGGCCAAAACGGCAATCACCGAGGCCTGGATTCCGATGTTCAGGAGGTTCGGGCCGGTAAGGAAGTCCGGCGTGGCGATGAAGAGCGCCAGTCCCAGGACCACCAGTCCCACCAGTGCCCCGTTGTCGGCGAGGAACTTCTTTGTCCGTGCCCCGGTGTTTGCCGGTGCCTGCTTGCGCGCACCCGTCTCCGGTGTCTGCACCGCTGCCTTGTTCATGATCCGTCCTTCATCAGTTGGTCTTCCAGGTCACGCTGTATATCCCGCACCGCCAGTGACATCACGGCGTCCTGGGTGGCGCCGTCGGCGTCGAGCTCACCGGCGATGTGTCCGCCGCTCATCACGAGGATCCGGTCGCTCATGCCCAAAACCTCAGGCAGTTCGCTGGACACCATGACGACGGCGCCGCCGGCGGCGGTAATGGCATTGATCAGTTCGTAAATTTCCACCTTGGCGCCGACGTCGACGCCGCGGGTCGGCTCATCCAGCAGCAGCACCGTGGACCCGGCCACGATCCAGCGGGCAAAAACTGCCTTCTGCTGGTTGCCGCCGGAGAGTGATCCGACGGCCTGGTCCAGGCTGTGCATGCGGATCCGCAGCCGGTCCGCCACCTCCTGTGCGCGCTTTCGCTGGCCGGTGAAGTCCACCACTCCGGCCCGGGCTGTGGCTTTCAGGGTGGCGTAGCCAATGTTGTCGTTCACTGCCGCCCCGAGCACCAGGCCTTGGACCTTGCGGTCCTCTGGGACATGGCCGAGGCCGGCGCGGATGGCTGCGCCGATGTCGGCCTTGGGCAGCTGTTTTCCGCGGACGTGAACGGAACCGGCCGTGTAGGAGTCGGCTCCGGCGATGGCACGGACCACTTCGGTGCGGCCGGCGCCCATCAGCCCGGCGAGCGAGACCACTTCGCCGGCGGCAACGGAGAAGGACACGTCATGGATCAGGCCCTTCATGGACAGACCCCGGACCTCGAGCAGCGTTTCCGCCGGCCCGGCGAATTCCCGGCGGCGCGGGAACTGCTGGTCGATGTCGCGGCCGACCATCAGGCGGACCAGTTCGTCCTCGTGGGTGTCCGCGGGAACCTCGGCAATGAACTTGCCGTCGCGCAGCACGGACACCGAATCGCCGATGGCGGCAATCTCGTCCAGGTGGTGGGAAATGAACACCATGCCCACGCCCTTCCGGCGCAGGTCCTCGACCACGGCAAACAGTGAGGCAATTTCGTGGTTGGTCAGCGCTGCGGTCGGCTCGTCCAGGATCAGCATCCGCGCGTCCAGGCTCAGCGCCTTGGCAATCTCCACCAGCTGCTGCCGGGCGATGCCCAGTTCCCCCACCGGCTGGTCCAGATCCACGTCCAGTCCGATCAGGTCCAGGGCGGCCTGCGCCTTTGCCTTCATGGCGCGCCGGTCCACCAGTCCGTACTTCCGCGGCATCCGGCCCAGGCAGATGTTCTCGGCAACGCTCATGGACCCCACCAGGTTCAGTTCCTGGTGGATGGTGGCAATGCCCAGGGCTTCGGCGGCCTTGGTGTCGGGCAGCGAGACAGGCTTGCCGTCCACGAGGATGCGTCCGCCGTCGGGCTGGTAGACCCCGGACATCATCTTGATGAGCGTGGACTTACCGGCGCCGTTTTCGCCCAGGAGCACCTGGACCTTGCCCGGGCGCACGTGGACGGTGACGCCGTCGATCACCGTCACCGGTCCGAAAGACTTGGTGACGCCCTCGAGCGTCAGGATGGGGGTCTCGCTCATGCTGGGTTTCCTCCTGGAAGGGACGGGGTGGAGCCGCGGATGATGAGCCTGCTCGGGAGCACCACGGATTCGGGTGATTCACCGGCAATTTCCGCGATCAGCAGGTCAACGGCCAGCCGTCCCATGGCGTGGACGTCGTGGGCAATCACCGTCAGCGCCGGGTTGAGCAGCGTGAAGGCTTCAATGTCGTCGTAGGCAACAAACGCAATGTCGGTGCCGATGGCCAGGCCCCGCTCGTTGCACACGCCGACAGCGCCGATGCTCATCAGGCTGTCGGCGGCCAGCAGGGCCGTGGGCGGCATGGGAAGGTCCAGCAGCCGGCGTGCCCCGGCCGCACCGCTGGCAGACTGGAAGTCGCCGAGGAAGACGAGGTCGCCGTCGTCGTCGGCCCCGGTTTCGGCGACGGCGGCACGGAACGCCTGCAGCCGCTCGCGCCCGGTGGAGGTGGACTGCGGGCCGGCGATGTAGCCGATGCGCCGGTGGCCCAGCGCCGTCAGGTGCCGGACGGCGTCGGCGATGCCGCCGGCGTTGTCGGCCGTGACGCCGGGAACGGGTGCGCCGTCCACCACGCGGTCCACGAACACCGTGGGCACCTCGCCGGCCAGGATGCCCACCAGGCTGCTGGCTTCGCCCTGCGGTGCGGCGATCAGGCCGTCCACGCGCTGGGAGAGCATGACGTCGAGGTAGCGCTCCTGCTGCTCCTGACTTTCGTTGGCGTTCCCGAAGAGTGTCAGGTACTGGAATTCGCTGGCGCGCTGCTCAATGGCGTGGGCCAGGTCAGCGAAGAAGGGATTGCGGATATCGGGCAGCAGCAGGCCGATGGTCTGGGTGCTGGTCTTGCGCAGCGAGCGGGCCTGGGCGTTGGGCCGGAAGCCCAGCTCGGCGGCGGCCTCACGCACAGCCTGGCGGGCGTCCTCGGAGGTGGCGGAGTGCCCGGACAGCACGCGCGATGCCGTGGCTGCCGAGACGCCGGCTTTCCTCGCCACGTCCTTGATCGTCGTTGACCGCACTCTGCTCCCTACACCGTTGTGGAATCGATTCCATGGAATCGATTCCAAGTATGGGGCAGATCATGCTGTGGCGTCAAACACGGCGCAGTGAGCCGCGTTACGGGAAGGTGCGTCAGGTGCTGCCGGAGGGGTCCGGGAAGGTGCGGCAGGTGCTTCCAGAGGCGTCCGGGAAGGTGCTGCCAGGGGCGTCAGGGCAGGGGCCGCAGGGGCGGCGCGGCAGAGGGCTAAACGGGAACGACGTCCCAGTCCGGGGCGCCGTCCCACCGGATGTAGAGATCCTTCGGCAGGGACGCTCCCCCGCCGTGATACATGTGGAACTCCACGGCCTCGCCCTCGGCGAGGTTCATCCCGGCGGGCAGGTTCTTGGTGTTCACGCCCACCCGTGACCCGTCAACCACCACATTCACGAGATCGTGTCCGCTAATGTTGCGGAGCACGTAGGTGTCCTTGGACGGGTTTTCCAGTCTCAGGGCATTGCTCATGGCCACTCCCGGCGCAGATTAGGCTTGGAAACTTGGGCTTGGACTCCGCGCTGCAGCCGCGTTTTGAGCTGGAGCTGCAGGCACCGCCTGTCCTCCTCATGCTACTGACGGGCGCCCGCACGCCGGAACCCGCTGCGGGCTGGGACCGCCCTCCCGCACGGAAAATAAAACCGCCCAAGGGGCCATCCCGGCGGCTGCATCCGACGAATAGGAATCATGATCGAGCAGAGCTATCACCGGCAGTCGGACCACCCGCTCCGGGAGTTCTCCGGCACCTACGGCGGCTTCTATCTGCTGCCCGGGGAAGCATGGGGTGTTTCGGTAGCCGAGGACGGAACGCCGCACGCCCGCTGCTGTTCCTGCAGCTGGGAGTATGACGCCGCGACGGAGGACGAAGCTGTCCGCCTGGTTTCCTCGCACCTGCGGGTGGCGCATCCGGACGAGTCCGGCGTGGTAAATCCGGAGGACAGGACGGCGGACAGAACACCCGGGCCGTAAGAAAACCGCAGTACCCCAGGTCGGACTCGAACCGACAACACATGGTTAGGCAGTCAGCGTCCCGGGCCTGTCCCGGAGCTATCCCATCTATATAGGCATCACCTGCGGCAACAGCCGAAGCGGCCCGCTATTGTCCCGACCCGGTCCCGGCGTTTTCGTCCCGTAAGTGTCCCTTTTCCGGAGTAAGCGTCCCGTAAGCGTCCCCCTGCAGGGCCGCGAACTGTTCAAGGATTCGGGTGGTGTCCGGCGTGGCCCTGTTCCTCTCTATATAGTGCTTGCGCGTGACGGCGTCGGAAGAGTGCCCGAGCTGGCGCGAAGCAACCACAGAACCGGCCTCGCGTTCGATCAGCGTGGCCACAGCCTTCCGGAAGCTGCTCGGCTTCACCCATTCGAATTCGTCACCTCGGGCCTCCCGCCATTGACGACGGAAGTTCCCCGGGTCCAGCACTGTCCCGGCCTGCGACGGGAAGATAAGCCCCAGCGGGTTTGAGTCCGGCGCTTCGGCAAGCTTCCGTGCTGCAAGCATCTTCACGGCGAAGGCCGGCAGGCCGAGGATCCTCTCGCCGTGCTGGGTCTTTGTGTACGCCTGGCGGTGCAGCCCCTCGCTGCTCGTGCGCTTGACCGTTCCGGTGATCTCGACAGTTGGCGGGGTTGAGTCAAAGGCGACGTCCTCCCATCGCAGGCCGAGCAGCTCCCCCGGTCGAAGGCCCGTCGCAACAAAGAGGTCGACCTTATCTATGAGGTCCTTGGATTTGCGCGGGCCCATCACCCCAGAGTCTTGCCAGGTCAGGATGTTCTGGCGGAGCCGACTGTATTCCTCCACGGTTAGGGCGCGGATCTGAGTCCTTGGCACGGCTGCACGCCGAGACTCCCGCACCGGGTTGAAGTCCATCGCGTCATGCCGCACGGCCAAGGCGAACATCAACGCAAGGACAGTCCGGGACATGTTCGCTGCCGTCGGCCCGCCGCGCTTGACCTTCATTTGGCGCCCATTCTTGGCGGTGATGGTTTCCGTTCGCTGCTGGGATACTTCTGCGATGAACCGTTCGACTCTCCCGGTGGTCACTTCGCGGAGCCGGTTCTCGCCCAACCGTGGCAGGATATGGCCGTCCAGCAGCCCGCGGTAATTGTCCTTCGTTCCGGGCGACTCGGTCACGCCGGCAAACCAATGTTCCGCCAGGGCGGCAACCCGGGTGTCACTCGTTATGTCTTCGCCGCCGAAGCGGTTTCGTTGGGACATCTTCTCGATGAGTGCGTTGATGGCCCGCCGCTCAGTGCGCTCCCTGGCTTTGACCCGGCGCGTGACTCCATCGCGGTCCCGGAAGCGGGCCAACGCCTCCCACAATCCTGGGTGCTCCCGTGACTTGGGTATAAGGCACGACGTCGTGATGTTGCCGTGCCCGCCAATCGGCAGTTCGGGACGCCCCATGAATTTCTCCTAACAGGATTTGATAGTGCTCATTACTTCCATGAGTTGTTCGAATATCCGGTCATCCATTGAGCCGAGATATGTCTCGACGTCGGCCGGCATCACCTCCAGGATGGCTGCGATACCGATGTGGGTGTCCGCACCGAATGCTGCCTCGAGGAAGGCAGGAGTGTCGATGAGTTGATGGGCTGCCCAGATCGAGGCCTGCTGCTCCATGCTGGGCGAGGTACCGACATGCCGGTAGAAGGCATGCCCGAGTTCGTGGGCGAATACGTGTTTGTACTGGATGGGGGCAAGCCCTGGAACGAGAGTGATGGAGTGGTCACGCCAGTCGTAGGCGCCCCACCATCCGGCGGGCACCGGGCCCTGTCGGACACTGACCCCCAAGTCAGCTGCGATTTTGTCTAGCTTCATGGGCATTAACCGTAGGTGATGGCGGTGACACTTCCGCGCTGCTGCCGCGAAGGCGCTGCAGTGTTACTGCGTGGCAGCGGACTTGGCCGGCGCTTTAGCGCCGGTGCCCCAGTCGCCGCCGTCGCCACCGCGGTAAGCGTTGAGCAGGGTCTGGCTCATGGTCATGAGTGTCTCTTGGGCTTCTGTCGGGAGCTTCTGGGCGCCGGGTATTGGGAGGTAGTCGGGCTCCTCCGCGGTTCCGATGTCGAGACCGAGAGACCGAGCGTAGGCATGCAGCACCTCACGGGCCGGCACCTTCAACCCCTTGGCCAAGCCCTGAATCGTGTCCACATCCGGGAATCCCCTCAGCTCGCCCTGCAGGATCTTCCAAATCGCGTTGCCAGTGGGCCGGCCACCGCAGTCACGGGAGAGCGCTTCGTTCGAGCGGTCGCCCTTGCGGTCGAGGATGAGGTTCTGGATGCCGCCGGGCTGGCGGAGGTTAGATTCGGTCACTGGTTTTCCTATTCGTAGGGCAGGTCATCGGGGCCGATGTGTCGGTCGCCCTTATGGGCCGCGAGCTCGTGCATGTCCTGCGTGAGGTCCGTGGACTCCGCCGCCGGTGAGGCCGCGAGTTCACGGAACACTGCGAGCAGGACACGCTTGTCTCTGTCTGAGAGCTCGCCGTTATTGCGAACGGCCGCCGGCACGTCTCCGTCCTGGTATCCCTCGAGGTCGATCCCCATGCTGGCCAGAGCTGCTCTTGCAACAGTGGTCTCGGTCTGCTTCAAGACCAGCGCCAGGCCCTTGATGTGCGAGGGCTTGAAGGTTAGCACTGGCTGGTTCTTGAGGCGGGACCAGTTGGATTTCCCGAGGTCTAGTTCCATGGATTGAGCGCGTGCAGCGAGGTCCCGATCCGACCAGCCGTTATCGCGCTGGACCTTCTCGATGAGTTGGCCGAGTGGGTGCTTACTGTTCACGGGGCAATCCTTGACTGACCTCGGCCCCCGCGCAACAAGGGTGGGCACCGAGTATCTAGGTGGTGTGGGCACCTACAACTTTACAAAAATGTGGACACTCGTCCTACTGCCGCGCCAATTAAAGGAACAGGTGTCGAAAGTTCCTACTGGACTTTGGGCACCACATGGTGCATGATCTTACTTATTAGTGGACACAGAGACCAGGAAGGCGTAAAGTGAGACTTGTACAAACAGCCCCGAGTATCGGAGATATGTGGATGGAACTCATCGATTCCAAGAAGTTGCGGAAGCTCATGGTTATTCAGGATGTCTCCCAGCGAGAGCTGGCCATAGCAGCCGGATACAAGACCCACAGCTACCTTGGCCGACTGCTCCGCGGTGACGTCAAGACGCTGAACACAGATCCCGCGCTCCGAATCGCCCACTACCTGGGCGTACCGAGCGACGATCTTTTTTTGACCAAGATGTCCACGGATCATGGGTCAGCCGTCCATAAAAAAGTATCCAGGCAGAGGATCGCAGCGTGAGCGGCTGCGAGTCGATCACCCAACGGATTCGCAACCTCATCGAAGACGGGAAGACTGCCGGGGCTGCCAGCTGGGATGACTTGCACAACGAGCTCTCAAACCTCGAAGTGGCCGCGCAGCTGCCGCTGACGGAGCCGGACCCCTGGTTCAACATGACCCCCGAACAAATCGCCGAGTACAAGGCGCAGGAGAGGAGCGCAGCATGAGCACTGCCGCAGCCCTAGAGGACACCACATGGAAGGGTGACGCACTGCAGCTGCTCGCCAAGGTCGCCGAGTCTGGCGCTGACTTCGACGCTTACACCCTGCAGGAGGAGCACGGACTCCGGCAGCCTCCGCACCCGAACATGTGGGGCGCACTGTTCCGGTCCGCTTACTCGGCGCAGATCATCACGCCGATTGGCTTCCATCAGTCCCTGCGGCCTGGCCGCTCCGGCGGAGTCTGCCGGATCTGGCGCGGACTCCCGAACGGGACTTACCGGAATGCGGCGCGATGAAGCCCCTGCTCACGACAGCTGAGGTCGCTGAAATGTTCGGGCTCTCCCCTAAGACGCTGCGGAACTGGCGCTGTCTCCAGGTCGGCCCGCCCCACATCAAGCACCGAGGCCGCGTCTACTACCGGGCCGCTGACCTTGACGAATACGCCGCGGCACTGCCGCTGGCTTCCTGACCTACATAACAAGAGAGGCCCCGGGTGGCAGCCCGAGACCTCAAGCCATCGCACAAACAAGGAGTACCGATGACCACCATCCAGCATACAGAGCCGCTGAACCGGATTGAGGCTGACATCGTTGTCCGCCAGCTCACCGGAGAGTTCCACAACCGGCACGGCGTCGACAACAACCAGCACGAGGACAGCACCTTCCGCGACTTCTGCCGCAAGCTCGCCTGGCAGATCGGCGGCAGCGACACCGCCGACTTCCGCGACTACGTCGTGGACGCACTCCACGCATTCGAAGGGCTGATGGACATTTACTGGGGCGACCAGCCGCATGACCGGCGGGACGCATACGAGGGTTCCCTCAACGTGGCGGTGAGCGGCGCGCTTGGTGCTGCCGGCCTCGGCGCCACCGGCATCCTGCGCTACGGCGATCAGCGCGAGGTCTCGCAGCTGCCGGTCGCAGCATGAGGCGGCGCGCAGCGGCCTGGACGGCTGGCCGCCTCCTCGCGGACAGGTTCATCGGCCGCACCGCTCCCGGTAGGCACCACCCCATCTGGGACATGGACCTCGGCCTGCAGCCCACCTCGTTTGGCGGCATGGAAGACCGAACAGGTTTCGCCGCCCTGGCGAAGCGGGTGACCGCATGATCCCGGACAGCGTCATCCTCGCCGCCTTCGCCCTCTCAATCCTCGGCGCCAGCATCAGCTGGGGCCACGCCAAGACTCCCGCAACACCCACCTCTCAGAAAGAAGCATCCAAATGAGCAAGATCATCAAGCTCGAGGCCAACAATTTCAAGCGTCTGCGCGCCGTTGAAATCAGCCCGGACGGCAACCTCGTCGTCATCGCCGGCCGGAATGGCCAGGGTAAGACCTCCGTGTTGGATGCGATCACCGCAGCGCTGGGTGGCACGAGCTCGAAGGCTCTCCCTCGGCCTATCCGTGACGGCGAGGACAAGGCATCCATCGTGCTGGAGACCGAGGACCTGATCGTCACCCGTAAGTTCACCGCCTCAGGATCCACGCTCACGGTGAAGGGAAAGGACGGCGCCACCTTCTCAAAGGGGCAGGCCAAGCTGGACGAACTGCTCGGCCGCCTGTCGCTGGACCCGCTGGCATTCACGCAGCTTTCCGACAAGGAACAGCTGGCCACGCTGATTGACCTGGTCGAGCTGCCGTTCGACCCGACCAAGCTGGAAGCCGAGCGCTCCAAAGTCTTCACCGAGCGCACGGACGTGAACCGCAGGGTGAAGGAGCTGCAGGGGCAGGCCGCCCAGTACACGGTCCCCGCCGACGCGCCGGCGGAGGAACTCAGCGTCTCCGCGCTGCTCACCAAGTACCGGGATGCGGAGGTCCAGCACCGCGAGCTGGCTTCATCGCGACGGACACTCGAAGCAGCTCAGGCCAAGGTCCAAAACCTCCGCGCTCAGCTCGCTGCAGCCGAAGAGGAGCGGAGCCAGGCGCGTGCTTACTTCGAGGACTGGGATGAAGCTGTACTGCCCGACCTCGAGGCGATCCAGTCGCAGATCGACAACGCCGAGCAGATCAACGCCGACGTCCGCGCCGCCCGGGCACTTAGCGAAGTCACGGACCGGCTGACCACACTGCAGGGTGACGCCGAGTTCCTGTCCGCCCAGCTGGCCGCGATCGAGAAGCGGAAGGCCGAGGGCTTGGCCGCCGCAACCTTCCCGGTCGAGGGGCTCGGCTTCGACACCGAAGGCGTGACGTACCAGTCTGTCCCGTTCAAGCAGGCCTCCGGCGCCGAGCAGCTACGCGTCTCCCTCGCCATGGCCATCGCCCTCAACCCCGGCCTCAAGGTGATTCGTATCGCTGACGGCTCGCTGCTCGACTCCACCAACCTGCAGCTCATCGAGGAGATGGCAGTCGCCAACGACTACCAGGTGTGGATCGAAATGGTCGACGAGACCGGCGACTTCGGAATCACCATCGAAGACGGGGCGGTAGCGGCATGAGCATCACCGGATTCGCCTCCGCCCAAGCGGCCTACGACAACGCGGAGCCTGCGAACGACGACGCGGAAGCCGATGCCTCCACGTGCACCTGCCGCCGGCGGGACTGCTACGACTGCGCCGACTACAGCGGATAGGAACCCACCATGAGCGATAAGACCACAGGACTGGCCCGGCTCCGCGAGCCGTTCGCGGCCCATCAGATCAGCAAGCTCCCCAAGCCGTACCGAAAGGACTCCGACCGCGGCCAGTGCCGTGAGTGCGGCGGATACCACGGGCTGCCGGCCATGCACCTGGACTATGTGGGCCACGCCGCCCTCACTGACCGCCTCCTCGAGGTGGATCCGGAATGGACATGGGAACCGGTCGCGTTCGGGCAGGACGGCCTGCCGAAACTCGACGGCATGGGCGGCCTCTGGATCAAGCTCACCGTCTGCGGCGTCACCCGCCTCGGGTACGGCGATGCCCAGGGAAAGACCGGCCCCAACGCCATCAAGGAAGCCATCGGCGATGGCCTCCGGAACGCCGGCATGCGGTTCGGTGCTGCGCTGGACCTCTGGCACAAGGGTGACCTGCATGCCGCCGAGGAGGAGCAGGGCAAGTTCGAACGGCCGGACACGGCGGCCCGCCCCGCGCCGCCGGCCGTGAATTGGCAGCAGGAGCTGGTGAAGGCCCGCAACAACCGTGAGCTGCTCCTGTCTCTCCGCCAGCGAGCCATCGGCATGGAAGCACCACAGGCAGTCATCGACGAAATCGACCGGGCCGGCAAGGCCCTCTCTGAAAGGACAGCAGCATGAACATCAAGGAAGAACTGCGCCGCATGGCCCTCATCAAGGCCTTCGCCGATGCCCTGAATGACTTCACGAAGGACGAGCGCGCCAGCGTCCTTGACCGACTGCTCGAGAAGTACGAGGACGAGGGCACCAAGAGCTTCAACGTGACCCTGCCTGATGGCACGAAAGTCGCCTCGATCACCCTGCCCGAGGGCAAGGCCACGGATAAGACAGTGGATGAGGCCGCCCTGTTCGAGTGGGCCGAGGAACAGGACGGCATCGACGTCGAGGTCATTCCCGCCCAGGCGGAGCGGAAGCTCAAGAAGGTCCGGGCCTCGTGGCTGGCCGACAAGATCAAGCGCGCCATGGAGGGTGACGACGGGGACCTGGTCGACATCGACAGCGGCGAGGTCATTCCGGGCATCAAGCGGATCCCGGGTGCGTCGCCGTCGTCCTTCACTGTCCGGTTTGCCACGGATGGCCGGGAGAAGCTGGCCACCGCGTACCGCCGCGGCGAGCTGAACGAGCTGGTGGACGGCACAGTCCTGCCCCAGATTGAGGCGCCGCTGGAACACCGAGCAGCGGCATGAGCCTGCCGGTGTGTTCGGTTCACCACCCTTCCTGCGGCGCCTGCGGAGGAGAAACCCGCTGGGATGAGTACTTCTTTTGCGAGGACTGTGGACTCAACTACGGCGATGGTGAGGACCAAACCGAAGCAGAGTTCAGCGATGAGGAAGCCACAGCATGCGAAAACCCATGTGAGAACCACTGGCACGGTCCGCACAAGATCCGTCAGGGCTGGACATATAGCTGCCGCCCGTGCGCCCTTCCAGCCGGACACACTTCCGACCACTGGACAGACTGCCAGCTGACCGAGGTGGAGAAAACGCCATGAGCTTAGATGTGCTGAACCCGGTCAACATTGAGCAGCGGATCCGCGACATCAGCGCACGCATCGCCAACAGCGCCGGCGTCTGCAATGAGCGGTACACCGCGTTCCTCGACGCTGACCGGGACTACGACCAGGCGTTCGCCCGGGCATACATGGCTCACGAGGGGCCAGCTCACGAGAAGAAGTACCACTCCGAGTTGGCCACCGAGACGGAGCGAGCAGCCCGGGACATTGCGGACGCCGCATACAAATACGCGGACCGGCTCGCCAAGGCACTGGAATCGGAGCTGCGGGCTTACCAGTCCATCGGCGCCAGCGTGCGGGCCATGTTCGGAGTAGCTGGCCGGGGTGAGGGCGCATGAACGGCCGGGCGTTCGCCAAGTACCTGGCCCGGGACCTGCACTGCCCGTGCGGCTGCGTCGGAGTGGAGGACACCTTCGTCCCTCAGCACCGCGCCGGCCGCGGCATGGGCGGCAGCAAATCCCTGGATGTCCCCTCCAACATCATCGTCATGTGCTCGCGCCTGAACGGGCTGATCGAGTCCGACGCCCGGTACGCGGAGACGGCCCGCCGCTACGGCTGGAAGCTCCACCGGTGGGAGGACCCGGCCACCATTCCGTTCTACGACCTGGTCACCGGCGAGTGGAACCTGATCGACAACGAATTTATCCGACGCATCACCGTCAAACGAGAGGCCGCATAACCATGGCTGGCGAAACAATCATCACCGTCGTAGGCAACCTGACCAATGATCCGGAGCTGCGTTTCACTCCGTCGGGCGCTGCGGTTGCGAACTTCACCATCGCGTCGACTCCGAAGGTCTTCGATCGGCAGGCCAACGAGTTCAAGGACGGCGACACGCTGTTCCTCCGCTGTGCGGTCTGGCGCGAGGCTGCTGAGAACGTGGCCGAGTCGCTGACAAAGGGCACCCGCGTCGTTGCCCAGGGGCGGCTCAAGCCCAACAACTACGAGACCAAGGAGGGCGAGAAGCGCACGGTCATGGAGTTGGAGGTGGATGAGATTGGCCCGTCTCTGCGGTGGGCGTCGGCCAAGGTCACTCGGGCCCAGCGCGGCAACGGCGGCCAACAGCAGAGTCAGTCGTTTGGCGGCCAACAGCAGCAGGGACAGCAGTTCGGCGGTGGCCAGCCGTTCGGCGGCAGCCAGCAGGGCTTCGGCCAGCAGAACCAGCAGCAGGGTCAGCCTGCGCAGGACCCCTGGGGCGGCCAGCAGACCGCCGGCGGCTTCGGGGGCCAGCAGAACCCCAACGATCCGCCCTTCTAGCCCACCCCTCTTTCGTTGTGCCGCCCGTCTTGCCTGACGGGCGGCACCCTTTCCACCCCCAGGAGAAACAATGTCAGTTCCCACGCTCGCCCTTCGCCCGCCCGTCGTTATGCCGCCCAAGCGTCAGCGCGCTTCCGTCGCGAATCAGTGCACCAGCTGCGACCACCCGCTCACCGAGACCGGGGAATGCAGGGGGTGCTCCGAATGACCTACGTCCGCGGCGCGTCGAAGGCGCAACCAACCCGCGTCCTCCGCTCCTTCGAGGTCCAGATCATCGAGGCGCGGAATCACCTGATCGGGTTGCAGCGGCAGATCGCCGCATCCAAGTCCGAGGCATCGCACGTTCGGCAACTCGCACTTAGGGCCCGGCTCCGGAACGCAGTCCCCTACAGGCCCATGACGCCCGAACAATTCCAAGCCGAAGCACGGCGCTCCTATGACCAGGCAATGAGGCTCCACCCGGAAAACGTGCTGCTGGGCAGCCAGCGCCTCGCGGAAGCAACGGCCGAAGCCTACGAAACCGAAAGGGCAGCCGCATGAGCATCATGGCCACCCGCATCCTGCCCACACGGGAACTACGCAGCGAAGAGCACATCTGCCGGCGCTGCGGCATCGACTTCAACGGCCGCGCCAACGCCGAGTACTGCACGGACTGCCGCTGGCACGTCAAACGATCCACCAATCAGAATTAAGAAGCGAGCATCAAATGAGTCTCACCCTTACCGACATGTTCTGCGGCGCCGGCGGCAGCTCCACCGGAGCCATCATGAACCCGGGCATCGAAGTGAAGCTGGCCCTGAACCACTGGCAGCGCGCAATCGACACCCACCAGCACAACCACCCGGACGCTGACCATGCGTGCGCCGACGTCCAGCACATCGATCCCCGCTATACGCCGAAGACCGACCTGCTGTGGGCATCACCGGAGTGCACAAACCACTCCAATGCCAAGGGGAAGAAGCGGCCCAGCAACGACGCGCTGCTCTTCACCGACGGACTCCCTGATGAGGCCGCAGAGAGGTCCCGCGCCACAATGTGGGACGTACCCCGGTTCGCCGAGCAGCATAACTACCAGGCGATCATGACGGAGAACGTAGTCGAGGCCGGCAAATGGGGCCCGTTCCCCGCCTGGCTCTACGCCATGGAGACGCTCGGATACGAGCACCATCAGGTCTACATGAACTCGATGCACGCCCAGGCGTTCGGCCAGGGCGCCCCGCAGTCCCGCGACCGGATGTACGTCATCTTCTGGAAGAAGGGAAACCCGCGGCCGGACTTCAACAAGCTGCGCCCCTACGCCGAGTGCGCCAAGCACGGACGGGTACAGGCCATCCAGGCGTTCAAGGGCCAGCAGTGGGGAAAGTACCGCACTCAGTACCACTGGCGCTGCCCGCGCACCGAGTGCCGCAACGCCATCCTCGAACCCGCGGTAGAGGCTGCGGCCACGGCCATCGACTGGTCGCTGACCGGCAAGCGCATCGGCGACAGGGCCAAGCCCCTGGCAGAGAAGACGCTCGGCAGGATCGTCGACGGCCTGAACAAATACCCGGCCGCCGATAACCTGCTGATCACCTACTACGGGAAGTCCACGCCGGCCACCGCAGACCAGCCCTACTCCACATTCACCACCCGGGACAGGCACGCACTCATCGTGCCACTGCGGAGGAACGGCAAAGCCAAGCCCGCGCTGACCATGCCGTACGACACCTTCGCCGCCGGCGGCAACCACCACTCACTCGTGGAGTACGACAGCCCCGAGGTCACGGACGCACTCATGAGGATGATCCAGCCGCACGAACAGTCCTGGGGCATGGCCTTCCCTCGGGATTACCAGATCCTCGGAACTATGAAGGAGCGCACCATGCAGGCCGGAAACGCTGTCACGCCGCCTGCGGCGCGGGATCTGGTGGGCATCGTCGCGGAGTCCCTAGAGGCGGCGGCGTGAAGCGATCAGTCCTTTTTCTTCCGTTCGGCCCTGCGCGCCTGGATTGCGGCGAGGCGAGCCGGGCCTTGGTACACCTCGTTCAGGATCTCGTCCATGAGCGCCAGCACCTCGACTGCGTCATCCTGCGTTACCGGGACGTCTATGTCTCCATGAGCCATATCGTTGCCAAAATGTCGCACCTCATGCGCGACCGCCTTGATATGTTCGCGAATGAAATTATTCTCCACCATCTCGTCAATCTTCGCCTCCAGCGTCCCCTTCGTGATGCCCTTGTTCTTCGCCGTAGCTTCAATCACGGTGCGGGCCATCAGAATGGCCGACATGTAGCAACTAACACTGCAGTTTTTGTGGGCCTCGGAAGCTGCGTCAGCGATGTGCCGGGGGACATCCGGAAAGTCTTGTCCTTCAAGGAAATCCGGGGCCCACATGTCTGGCGCGTTGACTTCAAAGAAATAGTGGAAGGCATGTCGATCATTGCTTGTCGGCTGGCTGTCCGAATGAACGCTGCCGACAGAAATGGCACCACAGTTGTCGCAGAGAAAGGGAGCTTGAACAAAGAAGTCCGAGGTTCTGGATCTCTTGGCTATCCCCGTTTCCATAAGAGTCAGGTGTCCTGGCACGCCGCACCAGCCACACTTAGCTACAGCCACCGGTTCTCCGCTCTATTCGTCCGCGTATGTCTAAGCGATAGTACGCACCCATCTGGAGGTGTCATACCCAATGGCGTGGTTTAACGCGGACGACAAAATGCACTCCCACCCGAAGCCGCGGAAGGCCGGCCTGGAGGCTATGGGTCTGTGGTTGGTCTGCGGCACATATTGCACGGATTACCTCACTGACGGGGTCGTGCCGGCCTGGTACGTGGACTCGTGGCCGAAGGGTAAGCAGCTGGCTCAGAAGCTCATCAAGGCCGGGTTCTGGGTGGACGACGAGGAGGGCTACAGGTTCCTCTCGTGGGACGAATACCAGCGCACGAAGAAGCAGGTCGAGATTGATAAGGCCAAGGCTAGGGAACGGAAAGCGGCATGGCGGCAGAACAGGAATGGAACGGAGGAGGAACAGTAATGTCCCGCATGTTGTCCCGTGGGACAGAACGCGTCCGGAACGCGTCAGGAACAATGCCCAAGACCAAGACCAAGACCAAGTACTTAAAACTCACCTTCTGGGGGTGGTTGGCTTTTCAAGAATCTGGGGAGACAAGCAAGCAATCGTTCAGGACATTACGCGTGAGGAGACGGACGCTTGCCTGCTGAAATTCCTCTCACACAGCTCCAAGCGACCCACCTGGCGAACATCCTCCACCAGCTCCGACCCGAGTGGGGCATCAACTCGATGATGACCCTGTTCGGCAACAACCGGGACTTCGCCCCGTTCCCCGCACTGGTCGAAGCATCCGTGAAAGTCGCCAGGAACCCAGCCAAGAAATACCCGAACGTCATCTTCATGACCGGCTCCCACTGGGACACCACGGCACCGGACATCGGAGCCCAAGCCCCAGCAGGACCACCCTGCGAAGACCACGACACCGAGCCAGCACACAACTGCCGGTCCTGCATCGCAGATACCAAAGTCGGGCAGAGGCCCATCACCCACATCGGCAAGCACTACACACCAGAAAGCGAGACAGCAGCATGATCCCTCAGAGAATCCAGCGCCAGCGCACGAAGGGCTGGCGGAAGCCGGAAGGCGCCGTCTATGTCGGCCGCGGCAGCAAGTGGGGCAACCCTTACGTGGTCGGTAAGACGCAAGTCCGCATGCCCGCCAGCGACGGCGGTGACTGGGAGCGGGAAGGGCGTCTCCACAAGCGCAGTGGCGAGCAGCACGCCTTCTTTCACCCCGGCTCGACGTATGAGGCCCCGATCATCACCATGCACCAGGTGGAGGATGCGACAGCCGAGCAGTGCGTGGCGATGTACCGCTCCTACGTCACCGGAGCCTTTGACCTGATCCGATACAGGCACGAACCGATGGTGGAAGACATACGCACGGAGCTGGCCGGCAAGGACCTGATGTGCTGGTGCCCGCTCAGTCAGCCCTGCCACGCGGACGTGTTGCTCGAGCTGGCCAACGGCGATCGGCTGCCCGTGGGAACGCCCGTCCTGTTCTGGCCCGGCGCCAGGGTGGGAGAAGGCCGCCGATCAGCCACCCGCACACCGATCTGGAAGATGGGCGACGGCACCGAAGTCGTCTCCGTCGAGGGCTACCCCGGTGGCATCGCACTCACGCACATCCAGACCCTCCCCGTAGGGGCAACCACCACCGGTCTAGACCAGACCCCTAGCACCACCCCGGAGGCCCGTTCGTGAACCCTGCACCGTAACCCATGCCTGCACTATGGCCTGTCAGTCGATACCCTGACGCCTGACAGGCCACCGACCCTCGGTTGGGATGATTCCCCATCTCGACCCAAACGAACCCCGCACAGAGGCGCACAGCGCCGGAACGGAATGGACATGAAGAAGGCCCTCGCAACACTCGCCATCGTCGCGACACTCGCACTCACTGGCTGCGCGTCCGGGAATCCTGATGCAGGCGTCGGCGAGTCCACACGCCTCCGCGATCAGCACATCAAGCTCAGAGACGGGAGGACAGTCACATGCGTGATGTACGCGGATGGATCACTCGGTGGCCTCTCCTGCGACTGGGAGGCTGCCCGATGAGCAAGCCACTGGAACTGACAATCTACCCGCACAACCCGAAGCACCTGAACACCAACTGGCTCACGATGTACGTCACCCCGAACGGACCGATGGCGGCCGGGCGCTCCGGGATCCTCCCCGCGGCGAAGCACCTCACGGACGCCGAGTTGGCCGCGGAGTATTGGGCGCCCATCTTCATCCACTTCCCTGATCCGACGGTCTGAGATCGGGACTACGCGGGGACGTCGGCGGAGATGAGCCGGCGCAGCGACACCCTCCACCGCTTCGCCACCAGCCCGCACTACTTCGAGGCGGACCAGTGACCGCCCGATCCTGGTCGATCATCCTGCCGTGGGCGACTCCCCCGGTGAAGCCGAACGGCGGGCACGGGAACGTCTACGCGCATGCGGCGAAGGTGAAGCGGACCCGGCAGACCATGGGGCTCCTCGCCCGGCAGGCCGGCATCCCGGCGCTGCACCGGTGCCGGGTTGAACTCACGTGGTTCGTAGCCGACCGGATCCACCGCGACGTCGACAACCTCGCCTGGACACTCAAACCGCTCTGCGACGCACTGGCCGGCACCAAAGCGTGGGACCACCAGATCGTCCCGAACGACACCCCCGAATGGATGGAGAAGCCCATGCCGTCCATCGTCTACCGGCCCGGCGAACCCAAAGAAATGGTCCTAACCGTGACCGAGATATTGCCTGACAGTTGATGCTTTATGGACTGCCAGTTGATAGACTGGAACCCTCTCCCGGACCCCGCGGGTGCCAGACACCACCCGCGGGGCCTCAACAAGAAAGCAGCTCACCATGACCGAGCCGAGCACCAACCAGCGCGACGACCTGGCCCCGAACCTGGTTACAGTGACGCTCTCCCCTGAGGCGGAGGACCGGACGGTCTACTTGCCAGCCACAGACCAGTGCAACGAGATGGTGCGCGACCTCGCCGCGGCGTATGGGGACCTCGGCACGGCCACCTCTGCGGACGTCGAAGCAGCAGCCGCGCTCCTGGCCGCCGGCTACCGCAAGCCCCGCACCATCACGACGGTCGAGGAACTGGATACGCTGCCTGTTGAGGCGGTTGTCCGGTCGCACGTTGGTGTGGTGTGGGAAAAGGGCGAATTTCCCGATGAGCCGGAGTTTCCTTTCTGGACCACTCCGGGCACTAACCACGAATACCCCGCCAGCCACATCAGCCTCCCCGCCACCGTCCTGTGGGAGCCAGAAGCCGAGGCCACCCGATGAGCGCCCGCGACGAGCTGGCGCGGGATCTCAAGTCCATCGAAGCCACACAGACATCCCTCGAGCACACCCTCAGCTTCCATGCCTGGACGGCAGAAGCGCTGATCGCCAAGGGCTACCGCAAGCCCCGCACCATCACCACGGTCGAGGAACTGGATGCGTTGCCCCGCGGGTCCGTCATTCGCGACGGTGACGAGGAGCTCATGGAAAAGACCGACATCGGGTGGTGCTGCTGGGTCTACCTCGAAGGCTTCCTGTCCAGCGAATTGGCCCTCCCCGCCACCGTCATCCACGAGCCGGAAACCGAGGCCACCCGATGAGCGCGGGCGAGACGGCGCAGGACTATCTCGACCAGCACATAACCCCTGAACAGAAAGCCGACGTCGAGGCCTTCTTGGAGTCCCTGCCCGAGCCTGAAGGAACGATTCAGGAAGTCATCGCACGGGCCCAGACGGAAGCAATGGAAGCCGCCCTGGCAGACCCGGAAGGCCACGCACTCGTGAAAGCCATCCACGACCGGAAGGTGGCAAGTTGAAGTGTCAGCCGACAGTTGCACTTGCGTCAGATGCCACCACCAGTGAATGCACCGCTTGATCTAGACGCTCCGCGTTCTCTTGAAGACCCTCCAACGCTGCAGAACGAGCGCTCGGAGGGTCCAAGTACCAACCCAGCCCAAAGTTCGCGACTAACCGCACCATCTCGTTCAATATGGACCTCACCGCAGTGTGGAGGGCTTCGAACTCTCCCGCCTCTTCCTCTTTCGTCATGGAAACGACAACGCCCGCACCACCAAGGACGCTGGCGCAGCTCAGCAAGACCGACGCATGGTTCCTATCCCCTGTCTCCAATGCCCATCGAAAGGAGGCTGCGGTGAATGAAACAGTCGTTCCCCTGATGAGGTCAGGATCAGTACCCACCCCATACGAGATGAACTTGTTTGTGATACCAATCAAGTCGGTCATGGCAGCTTTTTCACGGGCCAAGGCCGACTCATTCCGCTGGACCTCTAGCTGCTCCTCAACCAACGCCTGCTGGTGCCTATTCGAGCGCCTCAGTACCACCACAGCCACAAGGGCAGCAACGCCCGCTGAGACAAGTGCACCCGCCGTCCCCGACCAGAGTTGGACCCATACGCCTTCTGTAATTCCCCACAAGTCCCCCAGGACTATTCCGCGCAACATGCGCCTGAGTCTACGGGAGGTGCGCTGATGGGCGCGCTTGTCACCGTCATGGTGTCCCCGCACCTCGCTGACGGGTGCACCGTCGCCAAGGACGCCGCCGCCGCGCTCGTGGCGGACGGGTGGAGGAAGCCCGAGCGGTTACCGGGATTCGAGAGCGGCGAGCACCCTACGGCAGAACCCAATCACGGCCAGCACGAAGCCGACCAGGATCGTCCCGCCGACGAACACGCTCAGGGACCCGCCGGAGTTGATAGCCAGGAAGGCGATGACGATACCGATAAGAGCAATCAGAAGGCCTGCGGCGATGAGTCCCGAGCCCGGACGGTTGGTCTTAGTTTCCCCCACGTTATTCATGGGCCGAGCATAGCGCAGGATGTAGCTCCATGAGCGACGCCAAGGAAGTCATCCGGCGCATCGAACGCGACCAGGAACGGGACTGGCAGGCCGCGTACATCCGACTCCTGCCACGTGTCCCGGAGCCCACCCGCACACCGGGGTGCACCTGCGACTGGATCGAGGAGAAGCTGCTCTGCGTCGCTGAACCCAAGCACATCCACACCCGCTACGGGGAAGACTGCCCTGACCACAAAAAACCGGAGAAAGTGCCGTGACCATCGCTGCACAGCTCGACGGCTGGACCGCAACCCGCGCATCCTGCGAAGGAAGATCGTACCCTTTCGGTAGGCTCAACGAGTGATCACACCGCCAACCCTATTAGCACAGACCACCGAGCCTGCCGCTTCTGCTGAGACACCGGAACTCGTCCTTGCTGTTGCCCTCATCGGTGTCCTTGGCATCGCACTGGGCGGAGTCATTCAGCTCATCACTCAACGATGGGCCATCATGCACGACCGCATGGTTGCAATGCGCCAGGAGGTCTCGCGCCTGGGACAAAGCGTCAGCAGCTACACATCGAACATGGTTCAATCCGCTCGCGTCATAAGCGGCATCCGAGATGAGTTCATCAAAGAGCTTGAAAAGGATTCGAGCGCGAAATTAGATCTTGACGAAGACTATTGGAGCCGACTAGGCGAGGCCTTCTTTAATTCATTCAGGGACACCCAGGAGATCTCCACGGCCCTACAGAGCGCAAGTGATTACCGAATAAGTGCTCAGGCGACGGAAGTCCATATCCTTCTGGTTGATACTCATAACGAGGTAGCAGAAATGTTCACCGGCGAGTTACACCTCACCGAGAATGAAGCCAAGGAGCGCCAACGTAAGTTGAACGATGCAGCAGCTGTCCTATTGAACATGACGGGGCCGAGATGGTGGGAGCGACATTGGCGCTTTCGGTCTGCGCGCAGGGCTCAACGCATACTAAGTCGCGGCCGGGAGAAGCGAGCAAAAGCGAAAGTGGTTAGCCGTGGTTGACCCTTGCGGCGCCAAGAAGCGTAGCGGTGACCCGTGTGGCGCAGCTCCGATGAAGGGGCAGCGTCGCTGCGCCCGCCACGGCGGGAAGTCCCCGCAGGCGAAGAAGGCAGCCGAGCGCCGGCTGGCCGAACAGGAAGCGACCAGGAACATGGAGAAAGCCGTCAGAACCCTAGGCATCACCGACAAATACCAGGACGTGGACCCGGGCAAAGCGCTGCTCGAGGAGATCAGCGTGACCTACGCGCATGTGCAGTGGCTGCGGGAGAAGGTCGCCGAGCTGGACGGCGATGACCTGGCTTGGGGCAAGGTCTCCCATGAGGAGGGCGTCGGCCCCGAGGGCCCCATCGACAAGATCACCGAGAAGGCCGAACCGTCCGTCTGGTACCAGCTGTACCTCAAGGAGCGGGAACACCTGGTCAAGGTCACCACCGCAGCGCTCAAAGCAGGCATCGAGGAGCGCAAGGTCCGCCTCGCAGAGTCCCAAGGCGAACTCGTCGCCCGCGTCATCCGCGGCATCCTCGAAGCCCTCAACCTCACCACCGACCAGTGGGCGCTCGTGCAGACCGTCGTCCCCCGTGAACTGCGGGCTCTGGCCGCTGAATAAAGCATGGGATATGGCCTAATAGTTGGCGGTTTATGGCGTGACAGTTGATAGAATGGGAGGTATCGGGCGACGGAATTAGGGGAAGCATGACGGAGCAGGGAATCACGACGGGCGCAGCGACTACAGGGCAGGTGCCGGCATGAGTCCCTGCGCAGCCCCACGCTGCAGCGTGCCCCTCAGTGACGGCATCACCCTCTGCCACGACCACACCACCAGCCTGGAGGAAGCCCTGCGGGAGGTTCCCGGCGCGTGGCAGAACATCTACGTGTCAGCATGCAAGCTCGACGTCGGCGCCGGCAGTGTCGGCGGCATGGGCGGGGAAGCCTCCGGCAGTGAACCCGCGAACCTGGACGCACTCGACAAAAGCGACCAGATGCTCGTGGTCCTGCGCGGCTGGGTGGCACTCATGCCCGGGCCCACCCCGCACGGAACCGCACCCGCACTGGCTGGCTGGCTCGTGGGTCAGCTCGAAACACTGCGCCGGCAGGACTGGGCCGCCGACCTGCTGCAGGAACTCAGAGACGCACTCAATGCCTGCGCCCACGCAACCGACCGGGCAGGTGCCAAAGTATTCGCCGGCATGTGCCCGACCGTGACCATGGAAGGCTCCTGCGATACGCCGCTCTACGCGCAGCCAGGCCGACCCTACTCCCACTGCCCCAAATGCAAGGCCGCGTGGGACGTGACGGACTGGCGGGAGCGCGCCCTGGCCGCCTCAGAATTCCACTCAGGCACCGCGGCTGAGATCTCCCGCATGCTCTCAGATCCCGTCACCCGGGAAGCTCTCCCCCAGGCCACCATCCGGCAGTGGGTCCGCCGGCAGAAGCTGGACCCCTTCGCCTGCGACGTGGCCACCCGCCGGAACCAGTACCTCGTCTCCGATGTGCGCACCCTGTGGGCTGCAACGAAGGCTGCCGGCTACAAGCGTGCACAGCTAGTGGCCTGACAGGAAAGATCGCATGGCCCAGTAGTTGACAGTCGCAAAACTGTCACGTACGTTTATTCCATAGTGCGAGTTGTGGCTCTGAGACCAGCCCCCGCACGCACGAGGCCCCGCCGGTTCCCCCATGACCGTGGGGCCTCCCCCATTCTGGGGTGTTGTTGCGTCAAGCCCGGCCCACGGAACGCTCACTTCCGGGTAAGGCCGTTCGGCGGTCCCCTGATCGTGGGTCTTTCTGCCGCTGCCAAGAACGCGACCTGCGCAACAACACCCAAAGCTTGACGGCGAAAACCCCCGGCCCACCCACACGATGCAGCGGGGCGAGTGAGTAGCCGTCAACCAAATTTCACAGGAGGACCCATGCCTTGGTGGGCTATTCCACTTCTGACCGTGGGCGTCTTCGTAGGTGCTGCGGTCGGGCTATTTCTCGGCTGGTGCGTCACGCGCCTGTTTGGCTGGGACTAAGAAGCAGGGCCAACCGAAAGGTAGGTGGCTGTATCTACGCCGCTCGTCGAGAGACGCCGGCACCCAACCGCCTTTGGGCAAAAGGAAAGCGGGCCACCCGTCGGTGACCCGCTCAATCGCTCCTGAACTATCTAGCCGCCATCGGCTGGCCTGTCATAGTCCACTCGGTGATTACATGACTCTTCGGGCAGCGAGGCCTGCCAATGCGCCGCATTTCCATTCGAGGAACCATTCCGCCATCGCTGGCGATGTCCCAGTTCTCGTATAACTGCTCGCCACACTTCGGGCATTTGTACTCTGACACGCGACGTTCCATGGGTCCCCCTTGGTGAATTACAGACGGAGCGAGCATAGCCGAATATGAGGAGGCTCCAGTGGCCATGAGCATGGCTTGGGCCGAGCACGCGGCCCGCATGTTCGAGCCGCCGGCGCCGCCCAAGTGGCACACCCCGGGCGATATGGCTAAGGCCCTGGACCCGAAGACCGTGCAGACCCCAGCCTTGGACCTGATCGACGCCGCCCTGGTCGAAGCCTTCAACACCCCGGACTCGCGCCTCATCATCAGCATGCCCCCGCAGGAGGGTAAGTCGCAGCGAGCTTCCCGCCGCTTCCCGCTCTGGTGCCTCACCCAGAACAATGAGCTGCGCATCGCCATCGCCTCCTACGAGTCCAACGTGGCCCGCCGCTGGGGCCGCGCCATCCGCGACGACATCACCACGCACGGCAAGGAGCTGGACCTCACCGTCCGCGCCGACCTCGCCGCCCAGCACGAATGGGCGCTCGAAGGGCACGAAGGCGGCGTCTACACAGCAGGCATCGGCGGCGCACTCACCGGCCGGCCAGTGGACCTCCTCATCATTGACGACCCCATCAAGGACCGCGAGCAGGCCGACTCCGACACGTACCGGGAGCGCGCCTGGGACTGGTGGACAGACACCGCCCTTACCCGCCTCGCACCCGGGGCGCCCGTCATCCTGATCCTGACCCGCTGGCACGCCGACGACCTCGCAGGCCGCCTCCTCGCAGCCGAGGACGGTAAGGACTGGAAGGTAATCAACATCCCCGCCGAAGCGGACCACCGCCCGGAGAAGGGCGAAACGGACCCGCTCGGCCGCACACCCGGCGAGTTCATGGAGTCCGCCCGGCGCCGCACACTCACCCAGTGGGTCAAGCGCAAGATCGCTTCCGGTGCACGCACCTGGGCCAGCCTCTACCAAGGCCGGCCCTCCCCCGACGAGGGCGGCGTGTTCCCGGCCGAGTGGTCCCGCTACAGTGCTCCGCTCTGGACAGTGCAGCCCGACGGCGCCCACATTGTGCCCGGTATCGGCCGTGACGATCACGAGCTGGTGCAGTCCTGGGACCTCGCGTTCAAGGACACCAAGAGCAGTGACTACGTCGTCGGCCAAGTCTGGCTGCGCGTCGGCGTCAACGCTTACCTGCTCGACCAGGTGCGGGCCCGGTTGAACTTCACGGCCACCTGCCAGGCCATCAAGGACATGTCCGTGAAGTGGCCGCAGGCTGTGGCCAAGTTCGTTGAGGACAAGGCCAACGGGCCGGCAGTGATGAACGCGCTCAGCTCGCAGATGGTGGGGCTCATCCCTATCGAGCCGGAGGGCAGCAAGTATGCCCGCGCCTCCGCCGTCTCGCCTCTCGTGGAGTCGGGCAACGTGCACCTGCCCGAGGCTGATCTGCTGCCCGGCGTGGAGGAGCTGATCGAGGAAGCGAAGAACTTCCCGAACAGCGCCCACGACGACACCATCGACGCCATGTCGCAGGCCGTGAACCGACTCCTGCTCATGCCGCTCACCGCGGCCATGAACGACGTCATCGAACCGGACGAGTACGAATTCCAGAACGCCCACGGGTGGAGCATTTCGCCCTACTAATCAGAGGAGGCCCGCATGGGTAAGATCGCCCAGTTCTTCGGACTCCAAGAGGCTGCCACAATCGACGAGGGCGCGCTGGCTACGGCTGAGTACCGCGCCGAGAAGCTCAACGAGTCCATGGCGCAGATGCAGCTGGCCATGGAGGACATGGGCTGGGAGAAGCTGACCAACCAGTTCGCTCAGGAGTTCACCCGGGACGGACTCAAGCGCGCCGCCGAGCTGTCCCGCATGATGGCCATCGTCAACCCGCTCATCAAGCGTGGGCTGGCGATCCGGGCCTCCTACGTGCACGGCCAGGGCGTGGGCATCACGGCCCGCGCCGACGGCAACGAGGGTGCGCAGGACGTAAACGCCGTCGTGCAGGACTTCCTCGACGACGACACCAACCGGGCCGCGCTCACGGGGCATCAGGCCAAGCTGCGGCTGGAAACCTCCATCGGCACGGACGGCAACATCTTCATTGCCCTGTTCACCAACCCGCTCGTCGGCAAGGTGCAGGCGCGCACGCTCCCGTTCGATGAGATCACGGACAAGGTCACGCTCCCCGGTGACCGTATGGTCACCATGTTCTACCGGCGCGACTGGACCGAGAACGGGTCCCCGCACACGGCCTACTACCCGGACATCCGGTGGCGGCCGCTGACCCGCACGAAGTGGTACACCGATGTACACAGCCGGTACCCGATCATGTGGGACTCCCCCGTCTACCACCTGCAGGACAACGGCCTCGACGGCTGGAAGTTCGGCATCGGCGACGCCTACGCCGCGCTCCCCTGGGCTCGCGCCTACAAGGAGTTCCTCGAGGACTGGGTCCTGCTCATCAAGGCCCTGTCCCGCATCGCCTTCCAGATGTCGAAGTCCAAGACACCGCTCTCCCAGCAGCAGCGGGCAGCCTTCCAAAACATGCCAGCCGGATCCACCGCGCAGGTGGGCGGGGACCAGAAGATCGAGGCCGTGCCCAAGACGGGCGCGACCATCGACTCCGAGTCCGGGCGCCCGGTCGCCACCATGGCCGCCGCCGCGCTCGGGGTACCCGTCACCACCCTGATGGCTGACCCGGGACAGACCGGCGCCCGCGCCGTCGCCGAAACCCTGAACCAGCCCACCATGCTCGAATTCAAGGGCCGACAGGAACTCTGGACCGAAGCACTGCGCGCCATCCTCGGCTACGTCATCGACCAGGCCGTCATCGCACCGCGGGGCCCACTCAAGGGCACCGTGACCCGAGAGCAGAACACGCTCACCGTGCAGCTGGCCGGCGACACTGACCGGACCATCGACTTCGAATGGCCGGACATCAACGAGATGCCCGTCGAAACGATCATGAAGGCGCTCGTGGACGCGGACGGCACCGGCAAGATGCCCCCGCTCGTCACCCTGCGCCTCATGCTTCGCGCCCTCGGCGTGCGGGACGTGGACGAAATCCTGGACGACCTGACTGACGACGACGGCAACTGGATCGACCCCGAAGCCAACGCCGGGGACCAAGCCGTGCAGGACTTCCGCCGCGGCGAGAACAAGGAGGCAGCACGATGACGGTATCTCTGGTGCTGCTCGCGCTGCTCGTCATCATTCTCTGGGTCATGCTGGTGGCCACATCTGGCGAGCTGCGTGCAGCCCGCGTCCAGGCCGAGTCCGTAGAGCGGTCTCTCCGCTATGGGCAGCAGTGGGGCGGCAAGCGGGATGACGAATGGCTCACGGATGAGGAAGTCCCTCCACCCACGCAGCTCCCGACACCGCCCGTATGGTTCCGGCGGTGAGTCGGCCCCGCTTCACAGTTCAGGGCAAGTGGGGCCGGCACGCGGCAACCGAGTTCGAACTCATCGAGGATCTGGAGGACACGGATGGCGATCACCTCGACAACCCTGGCCCTCCTCGCGGCACGCCGGCAGGAAGTGGATCAAGTCCTCGCAGACCTTGACCTCGCGCTCATCGGCGCTTGGGTGCAGGCATGGGATGACCTCTCCGTCGAGTTCGACGCGGCCTTGGCAGACCTGATGCTAGCCGCCAAGGACGGGCGCGTCACTGGCTCGCAAGCCGCCAAGAATGTTCGGCTGCGCAAAGCCCTGTCGCTGGCTGTGGAGCGTTTGGACGAACTGTCCCAGCTGGCCACGGTCAGTGCGCAGGCCGACGTCCTCCGGATGGCTCTCGCTGCGGCGCAGTCGCAGATTGATGTGGCGCTCTCCCAGCTGCCGCCGGCGGACCGCGTCGCTGTACTGCCCACGTTCACGCGTGTCTCGGATGCGACTATGGACGCCATCGTCGCCCGCACCACGCAGAACATTGCGACCGGCCTGCTGCCCCTTACCGACGACGCCGTCGCCGTGATGAAGCGGAACCTCATCCGGGGCATCGCCGTCGGCGAGAACCCCCGCGCCGTGGCCCGCCGCATGCTCCGGCAGGCGGAGCAGGGCTTCAACGGCGGACTCACCCGGGCCATGACCATCGCCCGCACCGAGATGCTGGACGCCCACCGCGCCGCCGGCAAGGCCGCCGACATGGCCAACACGGACATCACCACCGGCTGGATCTGGGGCGCCTCACTGGATGCGCGGACCTGCCCCTCCTGCATCGCCCAGCACGGACAGCTGCACACGCCGGACGAAGACGGGCCCCTGGATCACCACTGCGGCCGCTGCGCCCGGATCCCGAAGACGAAGACGTGGAAGGAACTCGGCTTCAACATCGAGGAACCCGCGGACCTCATGCAGGACTCCCGCGAATGGTTCGACGGCCTCACCGACGACACCAAACGCCAGATCATGGGCGCCGAGCGGCTGGAACTGCTCAACTCCGGCGCCATCAAGTGGGAAGACCTCTCCACTAGGCGGACAACGGACGGATGGCGCGACGCCATGCACGTCACGCCTGTCAAAGACCTCCGGGGCCTCGCCGCTTAGTCGTGCCGCGACGGCGTGTAGCTCAACGCCCCACACCAACGGCACACCTGAGACATCCTGCCGCCCGTGAAGTCGAGCTGCAGACCGTGCAGCACCCATTGGTGGCCGGGACACTCGCCCGGGCCGTCGTTCGCATCATCAGCGGTCACCCGCCAATCGTAACCCTCAAGGAGGCCCTCGTGGCTGTACTAATCACAGAGTCAGTCGACACCCTGACTGGCACGCTCGAGAAGACGGGCGCGAAGCGTTTCCGCATCAAGATCATCGACGAGGGCGTCGGCTCGTCCGGCACCTACCCGGCGGCGACACTCTTGCTCGCAGCGAAGGAAGGCATCTTCGCCAAGGGCCTGCACATGTACCTTGACCACCCGACAGCGGTCGAGTCCATGGACCGCCCGGAGCGCACAGTGAAGGACCTCGCCGCGGTCCTCGATGGCCCCGCCGTGTACGAGTCAGGCGCTCTCTACGCGCCCATCAAGGCCTACTCTGCACACGCAGCCACCATCGAAGAGATGAAGGACGACATCGGCGTCAGCATCCGTGCCAGCGCCGAGGTCGAAGCCGGCCCGACCGGGGAGCGGATCATCACCCGCCTCGTCCACGCCGAGTCCGTCGACTTCGTCACGAAGGCCGGCCGCGGCGGCAAGGTCATGGAAGTCCTCGAATCCGCACACGCCCGCATGGTCTCCGAGGCCACCGCCTCCGACATCGAGAACTGGCTCGAGCGCGCCGTCCAGGCAGCGCACGGCGGCCCGGGGCGCGGCGGGTACGTGTATGTCCGCGACCACGACGCCGAGTACGTCTACTACCGCACCTACTCCGAGGTCGACGACAAGCGCATCCTCTACCGCGAGGGCTACACGCTCGGCGACGGCGACGTCACCCTCGCCGGTGACCCGATCGAGGTCAACGCCGAAACGGTCTATAAGCCCGTCTCGCCCGCATCCCCCACCCCGGCCAGTGAGGCCCCCAAAGATTCCCCTCCGAACCCGGCTGGGGTAACCGAAAACAGGAAGGAGCCCACCGTGGCTACTACCAACATCGAGGAGTCCGAACTGTCGGTCCTCCGTGCAGACGCCAGCCGGGCCGCCGCGCTGGAAGCAGAGAACAAGACCCTGCGCGAGTCCGCCGTGAAGGCTGACGCCGCCAAGATCGTCGCCGAAGCATTCGACGGCATCGACGCTCCCCGCACCATCGCCCGCCTGGCCGAGTCCTACAAGCTCACCGAGTCCGGCCAGCTGGACAAGGCCGCGCTGACGGCCGAGGCCGAAGAGTCCGCCGCTGAGTGGAAGGCCGCCCACGGCGAAGGCACCGTGTCCGGCGTCGGCAACACCAGCGGCATCACCGAGTCCATGACTCGCACGGACGACGACATCATCAACGCTCTCGGAGGCAACTGAACATGGCAAAGAACCAGCGGCAGCGCCACGCGCTGCACATCACCGTCCCCGTCCCCGCGGGCGTCAAGTCCGGCCAGCCCGTGAAGGTGGGCCAGATCTGCGGCGTAGCCATCATCGACCGGGAGGCCGACGGCACGGCCACCCTGTGGCTGGACGGGTCCTACGACCTGCCAGTAGCCGGAGCGGTGGCCACCTTTGGCGCACCGGTCTACATCAAGGCCGACAACACCCTCACCGCCACGGCGACCGGCAACTTCCTCTTCGGCACCGCGCTGGGGACCAAGGGCGCCGGCACCGGCTCACTCGAAGTAGCCCCCATCGGCTACACCACCCAGACCGCCGCTGGCGCGTAAGGAGAACCACCAATGGACCTCGTAAACGAAGGGTTCCGCAAGGCACCCACCTATCAGGAACGCGTCTTCGAAGCCGCGCAGCTGTTCGCCAAGGGCAAGTCCGGGGCGAGCCCCCTCGCCCAGGCCGTGCTTCTGGAGGCGTTCTCCACTTTCGACTTCCCCGTCCTCCTCGGAGCGGCGTTCTCGAAGCAGGCCGTGCAGACGCAGAAGGACGCCGTCAAGGAGTTCGAGCCGCTGCTGGTCGACGTTACCGTCGACGACTTCAACCGCCACAAGCTGGTGGACCTGTGGTCCGGCGACGCCTACGAGACGGTCAAGCAGGGCGCCGAGTACAAGCAGGGCACCCTCAACGAGACCGAGCTGGACCACGGCGCCGGCAAGCACGGTAAGAGCTACGGGCTGACGTGGGAGCTGCGCCGCAACCGGCAGTTCTCCGCTCTGGCCAACTTCCCGAAGTTCCTGGCCAACGGCTCCATCAAGGGCCAGAACAACGCCGTCGCTGACCTGCTGGTCAAGGACAACGGCTGGAACGCCGGCCTGTTCAAGGACGTCAAGACGGTCAAGTTCAGCCCTGAAGCACTCGACGCCGCGCTCAAGGAACTCGCCGTCCGCGAGAACCACCGCGGCGAGCTGGTGGACGTCTCGGATCTGGTCCTCGTGCACGGCCCCGCCCTGCGCACCGAGGTCAACCGGGTCCTGCTCGCCGCAGAGATCGAGCTGCAGGTCACGGACGGCAACAAGGTCACCAAGACCCGCCAGACGAACCCGTTCCGGAATGTCGTGACGCCGCTGGAATCCCGCACCATCGGGCAGCGCCTCGGCGCCGGTCAGGCCACGGCTTGGGCACTGGTTCAGGGTAAGACCTCGGATCTGCCCTCCATCATCCGCACGCTGCTCTCGGGCGAGGAAAACGTGGACATCCGCGTCAAGACCGACCAGGGCCAGCGTGTAGGCGGCGGCGCCGTATCTGTTGAGGACGGCTCGTTCAACGACGACACCATCTGGTTCCGCGGGCGCGACGTCTATGGCATCGACCCGGGCTTCACCCCCGGCGTTTGGGCGTCCGCCGGCGCCTAGCACCACCAGGTCCCCGCGCTGACGAATAGGGCTAATCAATCCCAGCGCGGGGGCCACCCCCAAACTTCATAGCGACCGGAGGCACCCATGGCCATCGACTTTTCTACGCCCATCGGGCGTGTCCGCCTCCTGACCGCTGACCTCGATGAGTCCGCGCCCCTGCTCACTGATGAGCATCTGCGCGGCTACCTCGAACTCCACTCCGGCAACGTGAACCGTGCTGCTGCGGACGTCATGGACGCCATGGCGACCAGTGAGTCCCTGCTGGCCAGGAAGATCCGGACGCAAGACCTGCAGACCGACGGACCTGCGGTGGCCACAGACCTCCGGAAGCGTGCCGCCGAGCTGCGCGCCCGGGCCGACGCGGAAGACGCTGCCTCGCTCGGCGACGTCTTCGAGGTCATCCCCTTCCACCCATACGGCAAGCCCGAGGGTGCGGAGTACCGGCTGTGAGTCCGATCCCCGGCTGGAACGTGATCCCGCCAGGGTGGGCCGAGCATCACCAGCCCACCGCCGAGTCGACCATGACCGCGGACGCCGTCTTCCAGCGCATCAGCGAAGGCCCCGCCCCGTTCCCCGTCCCTGACGGCTGGGACCCGGCAGAGGTCATCTGGGAACCCAAGGTCCGCGTGCAGCCCCTGAACAGGGAAGGGTCCGGCGTCGCCGCCGAGCAGCCCGTTTACACCCGCGAATACCTCGTCACCGCACCCATGCGGGGCCCGGCCATCATCTCCGGCGAACGTGGCGACATCATCGTCGTCCTCGGCCGCACCCTGCGCATCACCAACGAACAGTTCAGCTCCCTCCCCTGGGAGCGGGACTTCACCTGCGTGGACAACCTCACCCAGCAAAACCCGTAGGAGGCCGCCGTGGGAATTGAAAACGGGGCACTCCGCCGGTTCGGCGCGAACATCGCCCGAGCCCAAGCCACCACCGGGAAGCTCGCCCAGACTGTGGTGCGCAAGACCGCCCGCGACATCGTCAAGGACGCCAAGCTGCTGGCCCCGGTCGACACCGGGAACCTCAAGTCCTCCATCGGGCACTCCGACCTTCGCGGCGTCGGCCAGTCCGGTGACCTGTCCGTGGAGATAGGCCCGACCGCCAACTACGGCGTGTTCCTCGAGCTGGGAACCTCCCGCGCCCCGGCGCAGCCCTTCATGGGTCCGGCCGCCGATCGGAGCGCTGGCCCGTTCGAGCAGGCCATGAGCCAGATCGCGGAGGAGGGTCTACGTGGTTGATGCCCTGCCGTTCCGCGCCGCTGTCATAGCTGCACTTCGCACCATCCGAGGGATCACCGTCTACGACGGCTACGTGCCCGATCGAGTGCCCACCGACACGGCGGGCTACATCCTGCCGTACGTAGTGTTCTTCGGCGGCGTCGGCGACGAAATACCCGAACGGGACCTGTCCGCCCGGGTGGACCTCGGCGGCCTCCGGTGGGACCCGCAAACCACCTCAGTGGGCGCCAGCCCCGACATCTGCGCCAGCGTCGCGCAGACCGTCCGCCGGACCCTCACAAACCTGCCACTCGGCACCCACCACCTCCTGCCCAACCCGGACGGCTTCAAGCAGGAGACCCCGATCAGGGACACCACCATCACCCCGGCCCGCTTCATGCTGCCCGCACCGTGGCGGCTCGACACCACCTAGGAGGCCCCGTGGCCAACGACTGGATCCGCGTCCGAGACACCCGCACCAACGAAATCCTGCCGCACACCGTCCCTCGCGCCCACCTGGACATCTATGACCACCTCAAAGAGGTCCCATCCAGCCGCAAGCGCGCCGACCGCGTCACCGTGACCGAGCCCGTGCAGCCCGCCGCCGGCGTCCCCGTCACGGAACCCCACACTCCCGCTAAGCGCGGGCAGGCCACTCCGGCCACCACCATCCAGGAACCGGCCAAGCCGGAGAAAACCAAGGAGGCATAAATGCCCAAGTCCCTCGCAGACGGCCGCGTCAAAGTCGTAGCCCTCTCCACCAAGCCTGCCAACCCCTACGCGCCGACCCTCGCCGAACTCACCGCGGGCATCGACATCAGCTGCCGCATCCTGTCCAGCGACTACGCCCTCGGCCCGACGACGTCGGACCGCATCGCGGAGAAGGAGCTGTGCAAGGAGGGCAACGCCAACGCCATCGGCGCTTCCAACTACGCCGGCTCCGTCACCCCGTTCCGCTACTTCGACGAGACCACGAACCAGGCGCACACCACTGAAGACGAGGTGTACCAGCTGCTCAAGGAAAAGGGCACCACCCTCTACCTGTACGAGCGGCAGACCTCGAAGAAGTCCACCGCGGACTTCGCCACCGGCGACGAGGTGGACGGCTACGAGGTCGTCACCGACAACCCGCAGAAGCCCTCCGACATGGGCGGCTACATCAAGCGCGTCGTCCCGCTGGAGGTCCAGGACGCCTGGACCAACGGCGTCGTCGGCGGCGCCGCAGTCTAACCCCACGAACTGGTCGGCCCCTGTGAATTCAGGCTCCGGGGGCCGACCGCACCACCCAGCACCGAGCCTGAAACCCACCAACTTTGGAGCCTGAAACCCCATGACCAAGAAACTCGATCCCAACGCCTTCAACTTCGCTGACTGGTTCGGCGACGCCAACCGTCCGGAAGAATCCGCAGACGTCTTCACGCGCAACTCGCTGGTTGGCGAGATCAACCGGCTGCAGCGCCAGATCGAAGAAGACGACCGCGCCGCCGACGTCGAAGCCTCTCTCGGCGGCGAAGCTGCGAGCGCCAACGAGGAGAACCTCGCGGAGCTGCTGCAGCAGTTCGTCGACTCCAAGATCACCGTCTACGTCAAGGCGCTCACGCCCGGAGAGCGCACTGCCATCCGCAAGGCGCACGACGCTTCCGGCCAGCCGGACGAGGACTTCACCATCAGGGCCCTATCAGCGTCCATCACTGCGCTGCGGAAGCCCGGCGGCGCCCGGACGGCGGCGAACCTGTCCTACGGGGACGTCATCAAACTAGTCGAGCAGATCGGTGACGCGCAGATCGAGGTGCTGTTCAACGCCTACCGGCAGGCCACCTCCGGGCTGCCCACCGTGGACGCAGATTTTTTGCTCAAGCGCTCTGGTCCCGCCAACACCCCGGAATAGTCGCCGCACTCAAGACGGCGGAACGGCACGGCCGCTCCCCCTCGGAGTACCTCGGCTTCGAGGACGAGCACAAAGACCGGCTGCTCGAGGTGGCCTACACCATCTACCTCGACGGCATGTGCTCCTGCGGCTGGCCCATGGTGATCTGCCGCGATTCAGAGAACGACGGCTGGTTCGAGATCCCCGAAAAGGTGTCTGTCTGCCAGGTGCAGGCAGTCATCGACCGGGAAGCCAAAGAGCGGCGCGGAAACGCCAATTACGAGCCCGAGCCGGGCGAAATTCTCAACGTGATCTACACCCGGGGCGCCGAGTCGGAGGACCCCGACGACTAAGGCCATGCGTTCCCCACAGCACCTTTGGAGGCACACATGACCACTCGTTCCGTCATCGTCGAACTGCAGGCCAGGGTCGGCTCCTACGTCTCCAGCATGGGGAAGGCGAAGCAGTCCACCGACCAGCTCGCGCAGGCGCAGGACAAAGCTGGCCGGAGCGTGGATCAGACTGCACAGGCCCAAGACAAGGCCACCGGCAGCTCGGATAAGTCCAGCCAGTCCACGAAGCGTTCAGCTGCAGCACTGGCCGAAGAAGCAACGGCCGCGCAGAACTCAGCGAAAGCCCTGGGCCTCCAGTACAACGCCAGCGGGCAGCTCACGGACGCCAACGGCAAGGTCCTCAGCTCATCACAGGCCGCGGCACAGGGCCTGGGCCAGTTCTCGGATGCCGTCTACCTGACCGCGCACGCGGCGGAAGAAGCTGGAGACAGTGCGGGCAAGGCCACCAGCGGGCTTGACCGGCTTGCGGCATCCGCAGAGACGAACCGGGATGCCTGGGACAAGGCCGGCGGGGCACTCACCGCCTACGGTGTCTCGACGGTGGCCGTACTCGGCGCCACCGCCAAGGCAGCGATGGACTGGCAGTCCGCGTGGGCCGGCGTCACCAAGACCGTCGACGGCTCGCCGCAGCAGATGGCCGAGCTTGAGGATGGCCTGCGCGGGCTCGCCAAAACGCTGCCCATCACGCACGAGGAAATCGCAGGCGTGGCCGAAGCTGCCGGCCAGCTCGGCGTCGCACGCAAGGACGTCCTCGGCTTCACCAAGACCATGATCGACCTCGGCGTCTCCACCAACCTGACCGCCGAGGAAGCGGCCACCGACATCGCCCAAATCTCCAACGTGATGGGCACGATGTCCCGCGAGGGCGCGCAAGGCGTTGCCCGCTTCGGCTCCGCACTGGTGGCACTCGGTAACGACGGCGCCTCTACGGAGAAGGAAATCCTCTCCATGGCCCAGCGCATCGCCGGCGCCGGTGCCACCGTTGGCGCAACAGAGGTCGAAGTCCTGGCTCTGTCCAACACCCTTGCTTCCATGGGTATCCGGGCTGAGCTCGGTGGCGGCGTCACCACCCGCGTCCTGCTGAAAATGTTCACCGCCGTGAAAGAGGGCGGCAGCACTCTGGACAGCTTTGCCAAGACCGCCGGCGTCAGCGCAGTCGAGTTCTCCAAGGCCTACGGGGAGTCCCCCGTCAAAGCACTGGACATGGTTGCGCAGGGACTGAACAGGGTCAACGAGGACGGCGGCAACGTCGTCGAGGTCATGAAGGACCTCGGCATCAAGGGCACCGAAGAAATCCAGGTCATGCTCTCCCTGGCCAACTCCGGCACCCTGCTGGCCGACTCGCTCGCACTCGGTTCCAAGGCGTGGGAAGAAAACACTGCCCTCATCGAGGAAGCCACCAAGCGCTATGACACCGCGGACTCCCGGGTCCGCATCGCTTGGAACAACATCAAGGACGCCGCCATCAGCGCTGGCGCCGTGCTGCTCCCGGTCATTTCCACTATGGCTGATGGTGTTTCCTCCCTTGCAAGCATGTTTGGTGATCTGCCTGCCCCGGTGCAGGGCGCGCTCTCCGTCATCGGCGGACTCACAGGTGTTGCCGCGCTGCTCGCCGGCGGCTTCCTCGTCCTGTTCCCGCGGGTGATGGACGTCATCGGGGCCTTCAAGACGCTGGGGGTGAGCGGCGACGTCGCGGGCGGGAAGATGAAGACTTTGGGCAAGGCTCTGGGCATCGCCTCGATCGCACTGGCAGCGGCTGGCGCGCTCAAGGCACTGCACAACGCCGCCCAGCCTGCAGCCACTTCCACGGAGACCCTGACCCAAGCCCTGCTCGGGTTGAAGAATAACGGCAACTCGATCAATGACGTGTTCAAGAACCTCGACCCGGGTTCCGGCGGGGCGATCATCAAGAACATCGACAGCGTGGGCGAGGCACTCAAAGCCCTGGCGGATCCGGGCGTCAATGGGTCGATCTCTTCCTTCGGCGCCACGGTCCTTGGGATCAACAATGACACGGCCAAGCTCAACACAACCATCGCCACCATGGACCAGACCCTTGCGGGCGCGGTCAGCTCAGGCAACTTCGAGCAGGCATCCGCTGGGTTCAAGTCCATCGCTGAGAGCGCGAAGGAGCAGGGCTTGTCTCTGGAGCAGGTGCGGGACAAGTTCCCCACCTACATCGACTCGCTACAGCAGCTCGCCAACGCTGCCGAAGTCCAGGTATCCGAACAGGAACTCCTGAACTGGGCAATGGGCGAAACACCCCAGGTGATGCTCGACGCCGCAGCGGCAACCGACGACGTTGCCGCCTCTGCAGAGGCGGCAGCGGCAGCGGAAGCAGCCGCGACTGCCGCCACCGAGGAATTCGCCGAGGCAATGGCAGAAATCGGCCTGAACACCGACGGCACCATTGCCAGCCTGGACAAGTTCACAGAGGCACTGTTCGCCTCAGGTCTGGCGACAATGTCCAGTCGTGACGCCTCGTTCGCTTGGGAGGAAACACTCCGCGGCGTCAACGATGCAGTTGCCGGCGTCGTCAACGGTCAGGGTGAACTCGGCTCCGCGGTGAATGCCACGGGGACGGACTTCGACAAGATGACCGGCTCTGGCAAGGCCGCGAACGAGTTGTTCCAGGGCTTGATCCGGGACGGGATGGGGGTGGCCCAGACCTTCGGTTCGGACCTTACGAAGTCCGCTGCCGACGTCAATCTCCAACTGCAGGGAACCTACGAAGCCGGCGTCCAGTCCGCAATGGGTCTTGGGCTTGGCGAGGAAGCCGCCATCGCGCTCACCCGGGAAGTGATGCAGATTCCTGACGGGGTGTCCATCGAAACCTGGATGAGTGAGCAGGCCCTGATGATGTCAGGCCATACCTCCGAGTCTGTGGCTGACATACCGGAGTCCGTCTACATCGAGTCCTCCATGAGCAACGCTGCATTCACCGTGGCGGGGCAGACCAAGGCTTCGGCTGAGGACGTTCCCGATCAGGTCACCATCGATTCGTGGATGGCGGACGAGGCCTTCGTTGAAGCAATCCGGACTCGCGCTGCGGCGGAGGGCATCCCGCCCGACGTCGCTATCGCAGCGTTCATGGAATCAGCCGCCCGAAATGAAGCGGACGACACTACCTCTGCCGTTCTGAGAATTCCACCGGGCACTTCCATCTCGTCCTTCATGGCTGAGTACGCCCGGCTGGAGGCGGAGCGCACCAAGTTCGCCATCTGGCAGATACCCACCAGTGTGAACGTTTCGGTGAACATTGGTACCTTCGGGGCCGAGTCCGCCATGGCAGCTATCGGCGGCATCGCCGGGGCTGCCAGACGGGCCGCAGCCGGCGGCGCCACCGGTGGCCGAGTGCTAGAGCTCCTGGGCGGGGCGGCCTCCGGCGGGCGTGTGCCAGGGTCACGGTCCGCCAACATCACCAAGGACAATGTGTTTGCCTCCGTAGGCGGGATGGCTTTTGGACTGCAGGGCACCGAGTGGGTCATCAACCCGCGCAGTTCGGACGCTTACGACGCCGAGCTGGCCGCCATCAATGAGGGCTCCTTCCCCAAGGGGACGCTCTCCGGCGCGCTCTCCGGCGGACGCGAGTGGGCGGCGCCAGCGCCCAGCCCCAGCCATATCGGGGCAGGAGCCGGTGCGTCGACGGTGAGTCTGCATCCGGAAGACCGGGCCCTGTTGAGTGCCGTCGCTTCGGTGGCGGATCGGCCGCTGGTCGCAACATGGAACGGCCGCGAGGTCCTCACGGCCGTCCGCAGGTCGGAACAAGCAGCGAAACAAGGAGCTTAGATGTCCACGTACCTAGGGCCAGCAGGGAACCTTATCCGGTTCGAACGGATGTCTGCAGAGCAAATTGATGTCGCTGAACGGGTCCGTTTCGACACGACGTTGGGCGGCGTACAGAAGGCCCAAATAAGCGGGACGTCGCCGAGGTCATGGCAGGTCGGCATGGCCGCGGCGGCGCCCCGGGACATCAGCCACCTGTCCGGGCTGCTGGAGGGGCTGTACGGGCCGCCGCCGTGGCTGTACCTGGGCCCGTGGGCGCAGGTCAACAACCTCCTTACAAAGGCCACTTCTATGTTCCTGCCCGGGTCTTGGTCCGGGATCGGAGTCTTGGCCGGCGGTCCATTGCTCCTTGCTGACGGATCCACACCGCGCTATTCGGTGTCCACTATCGGCGGGGTGCCAATCACTGTGTCCACCCTGCCGGTTGTTCCTGGGGTTCCCGTGACAGCCAGCGCCTGGGCGTCCGGCGACACGGAATTCTCCCTGTCGCTGGTCTTCCTCGACGCTGCCGGCGCCACTCTGGATACCGTCACCGCCCGGACGCAGGCCACCATGGCTGAGCCGCCGCGCCGCGGGCACGTCACCGCAGTGCCACCACCCGGGTCCATGAACGCCCGCTTCCGGATACTGGGTGCAAGGCGGGCAGCACTCCCCGCATTCACCTGGACCAAAGACCTCGCGCCGTGGGCCGTCGGCGAAGGCGCACCCAAAGTCGTGGCCCGAGGCCTTTCCAAATCCGTGCTGCTCGCTTCAAGGGATAAGTCCTATCTGCGGCGGCTCAGCATGAACTTCACTCTGGAAGAGGTAGGCAATGCGTGACATTCCGGGCTGGCCAGCCAGTACAGACGTTCTCGAACCAATAGTTCGAGTCACTCATAAGGGTGCCGTACGCGACGTGGACGGCGTCACCATCTCTCGCTCCCTACCATCCACTGTTCACGCGCAGGTCGCCCGGGTCGGAGGCCTCACACAGGCAACCGGATCAGTGAATTGGTCGGCTCGCACCGACGTGGGCACAGCGCGAAACACAGGGTTTAATCGCTCCGAGAGTTGGCCGCCGGCGGTTCGGGACAAGGTGGACATCAGCACCGGATACCGAACGGAGGCTGGTGACCTGCTGGTGCGGCAGCTCACCGCCTCTGTGCTGAGTGGCAGCGGTGACCCGCAGGCCTCAACAGAATCCCAGCTGGTCGATCCCATCGCCCGACTCTCCCGGAAGGTGAACCTGCCGCCGCTGCTGAACAACATGCCATCACTCACGGACGGCGGGAAATGGCGGGGCGTTGCCCTGTATCCAACGTTCTTCACCGACAAGGCGGCCCGGGCCGGAGCGTTCAACTCCACCCCGGGCATGGCCGGCGGGTGCGTATTCTCTGCCCCGCTGATGGGCAGTGCTTGGCCGGAACGGGGCACCCTCACCACAGGGCTGCGCTACACGGACCAGGAGAACCCCAACGCCATCTGGCAGGAGACTCCCTGGGGTATCGGCGTCAGCGACGCCCTGCTGATCTACACCCCGTCCGGCACAACCACGCTGGACCGGCCGATGGAGATCACCGCCATGACAGCGGGCCGTCCCAGCGCCCGAATGGTGGTGGAGGCAGGTTGGGCCGGCGCCGAGATTACGCTCGGATTCGACGCCGGCAACGTTTACGGTTCCCGGGACGGTGCCAAGGTCTGCGAGCTGCCGTACGCTGACGGGCACGTCTTCACCCTCCGGGTTGTGCCCAGCGGATCCACCCTGCAGTTCACGCTCCGAGACGCTGCCGGGCGGGAGGCTACCGGCACAGCGACGAAGGCCGAGGCCATGGGCTCGCCGATGGAACAGGTCCGGGTGGCATCCACTGCCGCGGACGCCGTGATCGGCGGAGCGCAAATCTCCTTCCCGTCCACGGCGTGGACGTCGGTGAGCTACACCCGCACTGCTTTCATCACCCCGTCTACGAACAGTGCCAGCCTCCCGGCATCCCCTCCCATCCAGGACAAGACGGCCCGATCCCTGCTGGAAGAGCAGTCCAGGGCCGAGCTTGCCGGCCTGTGGATTGACGGGGACGGAGCGCTGCACTGGGTCAACAGGATCCGCCTCAGGGACGCCGCTCCTGTCGCCAAGCTGACGTCGAAGGATGATTTGCTCTCCCTCCCGTGGGAGGAGGACTTCGCAGCTGTCTCGTCCGAGGTGACCGTGACGAGCCGCAAACCCGAAGCCATCATGCAGTCCAGATACCCCATGCACGAGGTCTGGCGCAGCAGCTACAGCAAGGTCAAAGCCGACGGCACGGAGGTCTTCGAGGAGCTGCTGCACCCCGACACGGACGAAGACTGGATCATGGTCGATACCCGGTTCAACAACGACTACGCGGATGCCAACAACATGCGAGGGTCCGACGTCGCTGTCTACTACTTCTTCGAAAACGACATTGCGCCAGGACAGTCAGGTTCGATCTCAACCGAGGGGTACCAGCGAGCGTGGGTGGGCGCCACGCTACGGTTTGTCGACCACCGGACGTACAAGCTGACGACCACTGTCTACGCGGTCAGCACACCTGCCTGGGATGAGTACGAGTTCAGTCTCAAGATCCCGACGGAACACCAGAGCATCAACGGTGGAGGGTGGCAGGCGAATCTCGGAGGAATGAACTTCCCCGTTATCCGGGCGTACGGGAAGGTCATGTGGACCGACATCACGTACACGGCCAAATCTGGTGCCTGGGACGCTCCAGCGCTCTCGCATGACGTTGGCTGGTGGGTGCAGGACGCCGGCGAATGCCAAGCTATCGCCGATTACCTCGCCCGGCAGACCACGACCGCTCAACCGTTCCTATCCGCGGTGAGAATCATCCCGGACGCCCGTCTGGAACGCGGCGACGTCGTGACTCTGGTGGACACCGACCTGACTGGAATCGAGTACCGCTGTCTGGTCGTCGGGATAGAAGACCGGATCGGCGGCAGCCCGCTCACCTGGGAGCAGACCTGCGACTTCCGGGTCATCGACTACAAAACCGCCGCACAGCCTTAGCCGGATCCAAGCGGCTGTACCCACCCATTCGAGCACCCTGCGGGGTGCTTTTCTTTTACCCACCCGCAGGGAGGACCAAACGTGTGGACCCCACATTCATTACCGCCCTCACCGGGCTGTTCGTCGCCTCCGGCACTGCTGTCGGCTTCTTCATCAAACGCGGTGACGCCCGACGAAAAGCGAATGAGGACGCATTGATCGCGCACCTCTAAAAAGAGCTTGAGAGGAAAGCTGCCGAGCTCAAGCGCCTGAACGACATTGTCGAGATCCGCACCCAGGACGGCACGAGCTGGCGTGAGCAGCTGATCAAGAACGACATCAAGCCAGAACCCGAGCACTGGACCCCACTCCCTAAGGAGGATCGATGAGCGAACCGACAACCGCCCAGGAGGAGGTGCCGGCCAGCCTCGAGGAGATGGTGCAAAAGGCTGACCGCTCCCGGCGCTGGGATAAGCGGGTGAAGTGGGGCCTGTTCTGGGTACTCATGATCGGCGGGCTTGCCGGATTCTTCTGGCTCGGGCAGGTCACCGCCGACCGGGACTCAGCGAAAGCGGAGGCTGCCAGCGAGCAGCAGGCGAAGAAAGACATCGCCGTCGAAGCTCGGGCCGCACTCTGCAGCGCCGGTGAAGTCGCCGTCTACGACGCCAACCTCTGCGACCAGCTAGAGAAGATCGCAGAAGAACCTTCACGCCTCGAACAGGGCCCACAAGGAATTCAGGGTGTGCAAGGCGTCACCGGCACACGCGGGCCCGCCGGCGCTGACGGCAAGGATGGCGCCGATGGCGAGCCCGGACCTGCAGGAGCCAACGGGGTGGACGGTGCCGAGGGGGTGAACGGCCTCAACGGTGAAGCCGGGCCAGCAGGGGCGGACGGGGCGGACGGGGCGGACTCCACGGTCCCCGGGCCAGTAGGACCACCCGGCGCCAATGGAAGCGACGGCGCACCCGGCTCGCCTGGGCCAAGCGGCCGCGGCATCACATCTGTGACCTGCGAAGGAACCGGCGACGCCTCTTACTGGCTGGTCACTTACGACGACGGCACCACGCAGACAAGCGGCGGACCTTGCCGCATTAGTCCCGCCGCACCAGCGCCGGAACCCACCCTCGAAAGCCCCTAGGAGGGCACATGGCAACAGGCTATTACCTGCAGGACAATCCCAACCCGCACGCAGCCCAGTTCGGCTGGCCGCGTACTCGCGTGTCCGGCGTGATCGGCGTACACACGGCCGAGAACAACACCTGCTTCAACGGGCCTGACAACGGCGATCTGAGTGTCGGCGAGTTCGTTACTGGCCGCAGAGACTTCGGCAGCTACCACTCCGCCGCGGACGTGGACAGCTGGCGCCGCTGGGTGCACCCCGGATACTCGGCATGGGCGGACACCACCAACAACGCCCACGCAATGTCGGTCAGCGCAACTGTGCGGGCGAATGACTGGCTGGCACTCAAGGAGGACCGCCGCAGGGCTGTGGTGGTGAACCTTGCTGAGGCTGCTGCTGACCTCGCCCTGGTCGCCGTCCGTGACGGGCTATTGGACCGCGTTCCACCCGCACAGCGCATCAGCAAAGCCGAGGCTATCGCGGGCACACGCATGGGCTTCTATGGCCACGGCGAAACCAACCCCGGCACGCGGTACGACCCGGGCAAGGACTTCGACTGGACCCTATTCCTCAACTCCTACAACACGTTTGTGGGCGGCGGCATCGTCCCCGTAGGCACCATCACTCCCGAACGGCCCCTGCTCATCCCCGGCGTTGCCGGACTCTACATCTAAGGAGAAACCCATGTCGGATAATCAGGCCAAGTTCAACGAGGCAACCGATTCAGTGCTGCCGGGCAAGACGGGCGTGAGGCACGACGGCTCTCTGTTCAAGCAAGCCAAATTCGCCAATGAGGCGGCCACGGCGGCGAACAAGACCGCCGGCGAGCTCCTGGGGCGCTTCCATCCCGGCAAGGCCGGCGTCCGATTCGAGGGTGACCTCTACGGCATCCTCCGCCGTACCGAGTACAACACCGCGGTGACTCACCAGCTCGTATCGGCACTCAAGGCGGTGTCCGGTGGCGAGACCTTCGACGAGGCCAAACTGCTCGCGGGCATCGAGGCCGCAGCCAAGGCCGGTGCCGAAGCTGGCACGGCCGCGGCCATCAAGGGCATCGACACCACCGTGACCTTCGAGCAGGAGGCCGACAAGTGATCGAGTTCGATGTTCCCCTGGTTCCTGTCCTGCAGCTGGTGCTGGGCGTGCTCCTGCCCGTGCTGGTTGGCCTGGTCACGACCAGAGCCACCCGATCAGGCACTAAGGCGGTGCTCCTCGCCGCGCTGTCGGTCGCGACGTCGTTGCTCACAGAGCTGATCGGCGCACTGCAGGCCAGCACCGTGTACAACCTCGGCATGGCTCTCGTGCTGGGCCTCGGTACCTTCATTGTCGCCGTGTCCACCCATTACGGGCTGCTGAAGCCAACGGGTGTTAGCGGCGCCGTACAGGATTCTCTCCACGCCGCCGGCACTACACCGACCATCCCGGACGGCACCGGCAAACGTCGAGCCTGATCTACCCCTGCATCACCAATCCGCACGGCCTCCTCGGGGGTCTTTTTTATGCCCCGAGGGGGCTGAGGAGTACCAATGGCAACGTCAAGACTATCCACGCGCCGGGTTGAGTGGCGGGTCCAGGTCGGCACATCAAACAAGCCGGGCCAGGGCCTTGTCATCTTCGAGGCGTCAGTCTCCTATATCCCGGACCCGCTGGCCGCCGGAGGCCCTCGGACGGCGATCCCGGAGCCTGTCGCTGCCGTGCTCGATGCCAGCGGGTACGCCTGCACTCCCGCCGCCGGCGACCCAAGCGCCCCCGGTGAGCGCGGCGTCGCACTGTTCACCACAGATTCCCTGGGTGAAGACGGCGGCGACTGGACGTGGACAGCCCGACCGCAGCTCCGCTCAGTGAACGGCGTCCAAATGGCCGGCGCCGTTCCTGCATTCAGCTTCACCGTTCCCACCGGCACGGGCAGCCTCGACCTCGCCGAGGTGCAGAAGGTCCCAGCATCGCCCGGGCTCGGGACAGAGCAGGCCGTTGCTCTCGTGGCTCGAGCTGAGAAGGCTCTGCGCGACGCGGTGGGCATGGTCGGAGACACCCTCGCTGGAGCAGCCGAAGAAGCGGTGGGGACTGCGTTGGCAGACGCTCGCATTGTGCGCGGCACCGCCACGGGTGGGACGACTGTAGCCGCCGGCGGCTTCATCGGTGACAACGACCGAATGACAGACCTCGTGTTCGACGCTAACGGCGAGGTGCCCGACTTTATCCTGCTGGACAAGTGGGGCCGTCGCCTCGGAACTGACCAGGCAGTAAAGGGGGCTGTGACCGGGTACACCTCTGCCGCGGCCGGGGGTTTCGTCGGAGACAACGACAGGCTGACAGAGCTTGTGTTTGACGCCCAGGGAAACGTCCCGGATTCCAGCCTCCAGCGTTGGGCCGCCCGGATGAACCTGCGCCCTGCCGGTCTGACCTCAACGTTGCCGATCGTGACAGTCGGTGATTCCCAGACAGGCGCTACATATGACGGCGTGACATGGCCCGAGATCATGCGCACAGCACTCGGACTTGGCCCCACGGAGGTGAAGAACTGCGGGTACCCTGGCGAAACTTCCGTGGCGATAGCCGCCAAGATGGGGGCGGTGCCCGCAGTCTGGCCTGTTGGGGGCACCGTCCCGGCCAGCGGCTACGTCGAAGTGCTACTCAAGGAGCACACCGACCTTATGCTCTGGTGGGGCGCCATGCCTTGCACGCTGGCAGGTGTTCCCGGTGTGCTGTCACGCCACCCATCGCAGCCCGGCGGCTCTCCCAGCTTGGACTATCCGGCACGATTCACCCGCACGGCACCCGGCGCAGCTGTGAAGGTTCCGCCTAATGCCCCATTCATTCCAGAGAACGTGATGTACCGCGGGTGCATGACCATCGTCATGGTGGGGCGAAACAACACACAGAACACGGAACGGGTACTGGCCGATACCCGCGCCATTGTGGACAACCTCACAGCGTTGGACCGCAAGTATCTGGTGCTGTCCCAAATCAACGGAAACGCCTCACCGATCAACGCAGGGTACGCCGGAGACTACGGCCTCCGTTATCTGGACGTGCGCAGCTACCTGCAGTCACTACAGGCCATTGCGGACGCCGGACTCACCCCTACGCAGGCAGACCGGGATGCCATAGCGTCCCGCGCTGTCCCGCCCTGCTTTCTGAACGACGCCGTACACATGAACGGCGCAGGACTAACCCGACAGGGCCACTTTGTTGCCCAGCACATTATTGGAAAAGGATGGCTCTAAGCATGGCAACTTTCATCAGGACTCCAGGCGTCAACCCCGACACATCCAGGCCCTCCGCGCTCAGCATCGACCCCGTGGCGGCGCAAACCGGGGCCCTCATGCTGGTCGACCCGACGAACCCCATTTTTGGCAAGGGGTTCACCGGGGTGCCCGCCCATGGAGCCACTGTGCCCAACCTCGCATGGCTGTCCGCCGCCGCCGCAGTCGGAGGCACGCAGGCCAGCCTTGCTGCCGTTGTGGATACTGTTGGCATGGCAGGGGCCAAAGGCGCACTGGAGCGAACCGCCAAGGGTGGAATCCACGCCATCTTCTCGCAGGTGAACAACACCGCAGCCGCTGATCGCACCCACTACTCCCTGATTGTGCCCGAGCCAATCCGCACGTATCTGGACGCCAATCCCGACCATAATATCTACCTGTCCATTTGGGGACGAAACACCCGGCGCACCGATGCTGCTTCCGGGCAAGTCGTATCCATCTCTGGCATTGATGCGGGCACGACCGCTTACCGGGCCTACCTGAACGACAACGGGAGTACCGCGCCCAGTACAGGCGGTTCATTCCTTGGTGCGCGTGGGAGCGGTGCAACTCCGTTGGGTAATTACATCAAGAATGTTGGCGCCGCCGGGACCACTGGCGCGTTCTCCATTGGCACGAGCACGCCCACCGAACGCGCCAGGCTTTGGGGTATCGGAAACACCGGGTTCCTCAACACCTACGCCGGCGGTGCGCAGCCTGCACCACAGGGACATTCAGGCTCACACATCCTGTACCGCGCCTATCTGGAGGACCTCACCCTCTCCGGTCGCACCTACGCCCAAGTAGACGCCCTGGATAGCGCGTACTACACCGAGGAGGTCCTCACGCCGGGGGGCCGCTACTACGGCGACACGTTCACCGCGCCCGTATAGCGCGAACGCCCCTGCCTTTGGCAGGGGCGTTGCGTCATTTAACCATTCGCTTCAGGTACAACTCTCCACGCATCTCCAAGCGAACGTCCGCACACTACTGGCGGGCCAGCCACGCCTCTTCCGCGCACTCGGTAGAGCAGGCGGTCTGCCCCTTCGGGTGATCGTCGGGGAAGATGAGACCGCAACCCGCGCACGCCCCATGGTGGAGGTTGCGGTGGGCCCAAATGCGTTGAATGGCTGTAAGAAGATTCCCCATAGTGAGAAGTATAGAGGGCACTGCGGCAGCCCCTACTTGTGGACCTACCGTTCGCTCGCCGGAATGGCCTTGTCGCGCAGAGTAGCCCTGGCCCCAAGAGTGGTCGTATCAGCGGGGACATCGAAGTTTACGAGCGAGTTCGGGCCAAGAGTGGCCCTGTCTCCGATTGTCACTGGCCCATAGACGCCAACGCTGGGACCAATGAAAACATCGTCACCGATAGTCGGGGCGAGTCCACGCACGGCACCGATTGTGGCGCCGGGGTGGATGCGACAGTTTCGACCTACTCGAGCGTCACCGTTTACAACAATTGTTCCCTTGTGCGCGATCGACAGACCGGGGCCGAACACGCCAAGCGGAATATCAAAGCCAAGCGCTTCCGAAAGGCGCTCGAAGCGGAACCTATTCCAGTAATAGGCAACCTTCCCAAATCCGCCCCGCCCACGGTAATGCTCACTGACCCGCATGAGCTTCATGAACGCCGCGATCCGATGCGTCACGACATAACGCGATTTCCATTCAGGGGGCAGCTTCATTGCCACCAAATCCTCCGCTAAAACTTCACGCCAACCCATCGAAAACACCCGCCGCTAGAGACCAGTAACTCAAGTCAGTCTACGGGTAGCTTTCGAACGCTATTCCCTTCGCGAAGCCCTGGCCCGGGCCTGAACCGCTGCGCCCGCTTCAGAATGGGCGACTCGAAGTACCGGAAGCTAACGAAGGCGATAAGAGTAACGAGCGCGAGGGTCGCCAGGAATACATCGATACCGGCCTCGTGTCCCAGCATCCGGCGAACCGCATTAGCAGCCAACATGTGCAGCAGATACATGCCGTAGCTGATGCCCCCGATGAACACCAATGGACGCAACCGCAATGCCGGATGGAGAGGCGTGTCCTCCCGGATGCAAAGAGAGACGACCAATAAAACCATAGCGAGCTGCACAACGACGGTAGGGGCCTCTACGAACATCAACGCCGCAACCACGACGACCAGCAATGGAGAAGCAAGCGCCCGCCCCAAGACCCCGAACAGGACCTCGAACGAAGGGCGGTGTGTGAGCAGGATGGCAAACACAGATCCCAGCAATATCGCTGGCGCCAAGCTCGCAAGAACAGTCAATGGGAAGCTGTCTCCGGAAGACGTCGCCGCGACTAACTGCAGCCCCACAAGGGCCAAGGCAACCACCACAGCGGGCCATGCCTTCCCCTTCAGCCAGAACGCCAGCACCAGCAACGGCGGCCAGAATAGGTAGAACTGTTCCTCCGTCGCGAGGGACCATGCGAAGTAGAACGTCACCCCATCCCCGGATTCGAGGTCAACAAACCAGTTCGACGTGTACGTCGCAAACGCTGGCAGATTGCCCCAGAACGCATCGCCCTTAGCGGTCCCATTCATGGTTACTGCCGTCAGCAGGCAATACATGCCCAGTACCGCGTAATACAGTGGGAAGATTCTCAACGTGCGGCGGATATAGAAATTCTTGAGCGAAATGCGCCCGTACTGGCGTCGCTCCCGCAAGAGGAGCGTCGTGATGAGGAAGCCGCTTATTGCAAAGAAGAAGTCCACGCCCCGGTAGCCCTGGTTCACGAGAGGGATGTCATGTATTCCACTTACGTGGTGCCAGACAACGCCAACCACACTGATGGCCCTCAGCCCGTCTAGGGCCCCGAATCGGCTGCCCTCCATGAAATTGTCGTAGGCAGCAGACTGAGACACGTTTCCCCTATTTGTTTGGCCTCGAGCTCCCCAGCACGAAAGACCCGCTTAACTCCGTAACCGCTTCACTATATCTGGCTCAACATCTGGCCGGGCGGACCAGCCCCCCGCCTTGGTTCGTACCCGATGATCGGCTCCCGTTCCAAGGAAGGTGCATTCCTAGTTGGAAGCAACGCTTGGCATAGTTACCAGATCTTGAATAACACTGGCTTTCCACACTATTCCAATATCTGAACTTTCGTTTATTCGCCCAGAGTAGACGCCCAAGAGATAGACCACATGTCCTAGCTTCATAACCACTGTCCCGCTAGCGCGCTTGATCGATCCGTTGGACGAAAAATAGATGACGGGTGATCCCGATTGCCCGGGCCGCGTTCGACTATCTATTAGAAAACTCGGCCAGTCGCCGTAGTCCAGACTTGGCTCTGAGGCAACCGTGCCCCTAGCCCAAATCCCCATCCCGCCGTGGGACGCTTCAGAATAAGGGAAGCCGATAATGCTCAGGTCAGTGGCGGCTTCAATCACGGGCGGGTCTGCCATCGACAATGAATATGGATACAGCTGGACGTTTTCAAGGTCGGACAGCTTCAGTGCCACTACGTCTACCTGTTTGCTGCCGCTCGGATGTTCCAGCCATAGTGGCTGGTCGTCCCCGTCAACCAGCCATTCCTCCTTCCAAATCCATTTTCCGAGCCGCTCTCGATCGTTGTGAAGGATGCGGACCTTGTCCGGAGTAACCCCGTGGCTCGAGAGCGTTTCCCCATTCGTCTTGAGGCCCGCTAGATTGTGCCGATTTGTTATGAGGAAGGCTGCGTCATCTGTCTCAACAATGAATCCAGTACCCGTTGCTAGCAGTTGATCCTGCCACCACATTTCTAAACGAAGCGACATAACCGACGGAAGCGCAATCTCTTTGACCATGAAGTGAAACTACCAGCATTCATAACGCAGCAATGGAAGCCAGCTCGGAACTTTCCACGCCCTCGACCAAGCGTGAAGTGGCTGCCAGCACCGTGTCGACCTCCGGGCGTCACCCTGAACCCCATGGTGTAGACATTGGGGCCAGTGCCAACGGCCTTAAGTCGGTACTGCATGACAAGCTCCCCTCGTGAATAAAGTGGATGCCATGGAAGCGTGTCAAGGGCTTCACTGCTCCGGCGGCAGTGCGCCCGCCGGCAGGATTACACATGCCCCGTACAGGCGCGAGCCGTACGTCAGGGCTCAGCTCCCCCAATTCGGTACGGTCGACGCTAAGGCGGCCGCGTGGACGCGAACGCAGGTACTCCTGCACTGGATCGACGAGCACGGCAAGGCGCACAACGAGTGGGTGCTGGCCGTGAGAGTTCGGCGGATCACCCGGGAAGAGTCTCGCTGGCGGGATCCGTACGACGTCGACTGGTGAGGGCTCGGGAAATAGTTTCCGTCCCGTAAGCGTCCCCTTCGAGCTAGAAAGCCCCGGTTCCGGCGATAGCCCCGCCACCACCCCCCTACTCCTGCAAGGGATGTAAGTACCCCAGGTCGGACTCGAACCGACAACACATGGATTTTAAGTCCACTGCCTCTGCCATTGGGCTACTGGGGCGGAAGCCTAAGCTTCTGCTCAAGCCTACTGGAAGCCCCACCGGGGCAGAAAACAACGACGGCGGCCCCTCCCTCAGGAGGAACCGCCGTCGTACGCGTTCTGCAGGAGCAGGAAAGGCTGCTACTTAGCAGCTTCCTTCTTCTTGGCCGGCGCAGCGGCAGCCTGGAACGACTGGCGCGGGTTCTTCAGGTTGCGCAGGTCGGTCAGGTCGCGGCCGTAGGTCACGTTCATGAGCCAGCCGGAGATCACGCGGAACTTGCGCTCGAACATCGGCATGGCCAGGCCGTGGTAGCCGCGGTGTGCCAGCCAGGCCGGGAAGCCCTTCATGCCGAAGCCCATGATGTTGGCAACGCCCTTGTACTGGCCCAGGCCGGCAACGGCACCGAGGCTCTTGTGGTTGTATTCCTCGACGCTGCCCACGCCGTAGCGGGCGGCCAGGATGTTCTTGGCCAGCAGCTTGGCCTGGCGGACGGCGTGCTGTGCGTTCGGGACGCAGAAGCCGCCGACACCGCCGCCGGAGAGGTCGGGAACGGCCGAAACGTCGCCGGCTGCCCAGGCGCCCTCGAGGGGGCCGTCGTCGCCGGTGATGCGCAGTTCGGCGTTGGCGCGGACCCGGCCGCGCTCATCGATCGGGAAGTCGGTGGCGCGGACCATCGGGTTGGCCTGCACGCCGGCGGTCCAGATCAGGGTGTCCGTGGCGAATTCGCCGGCCGGGGACTTGTCCGCCATGTTGATCAGCTTGAGGACGCCGTCTTCGGCGGAGGCCAGCGAGGTGTTCAGCAGGACCTCGATGCCGCGCTCACGCATGCTCGAGACAACCCACTCGGCCTGGTCCGGCTTGACCTCGGGCATGACGCGGCCCATGGCTTCAATCAGGACAAAGCGGAGGTCTTCGCGCTTGAGGCGGTTGTTGATGCGGACCGCGTCGCGGGCCATGTCTTCGAGTTCGGTCAGCGTTTCAATGCCGGCGAAGCCGCCGCCAACGACGACGAAGGTCAGTGCGCGCTCACGCTCGGGGCCTTCGGGCATCAGCGATGCGGTCTCGATGCGCTCAAGCACGTGGTTGCGGGTGCCCACGGCCTCTTCGATGGACTTCATGCCGATGCCGGCCTCGGCCAGGCCGGGGATCGGGAAGGTGCGGGTGATGGAACCGGCGGCCAGGACAACGTCCTGGTACGGAAGCTCAAACGGCTCGCTGCCGTCGGCCGGCTCAATGACGGCCGTGCGGGCGGCGTGGTTGATGGAGATGACCTTGCCCGTGATCAGCTCGGTGTTCTTCAGGTGCATGCGGTGGGACACGACGGCGTCGCGCGGCTCAATGGTGCCGGCGGCAACTTCGGGAAGGAAGGGCTGGTACGTCATGTACGGCAGCGGGTCGACAACCGTGACGATCCCGCCTTCGTCCTTGACCTTCTTCTGGAGGTTCTTTGCTACGTAGAGACCTACGTACCCACCGCCAACCACCAGGACGCGGGGACGGTCTGAAAACTGTGTCGTAGATGCCATGCCCTTATCGTACCTGAGTTTGTGAAAACCTTCACGAGATTTCGGAGTATTTTAGCTGACCCGTTTCGGTCTCCTCCGCCACAGGATGGTCTGCGGAGCGGCGGCGCGCACGGGCGACGGCAACGGCTCCTGCCACTGTCACGCCCACCAGCAGTCCGCCGAACCCCAGGACCAGTGCCGCGGGCAGCGGATCCGACTCGGCGTCCGGAGGAAGCGCCACCGGAACCGTGGGCTCCGGAAGATCCGGCACCACGGGCTCTACAGCTACGGGGGCATCGGAGGCGGGCGCGGTTGGCGCCGCCCGGCGGTGGATCCGGATCCAGTCCGCAATGCTGCCCAGCGGATTAGCCGACACCGAGGGAACGTCCGAGGTCAGGGCCGCTCCGGCGTTCAGGATTCCGTAGCCGTAGAGGGTGTCCTGCCCCGGAGCGCCCGCGTCCCGGGCGGTGCTGATGATCCGGTTGATGACGTCTGCTGCGCTCATGTCCGGGTAGGCGGAGCGGATCAGGGCCGCAGTGCCCGCAACGAGCGGTGCGGCACCGGAGGTACCGCTCCAGTCCGCGTACCGGGCCGGGCCGCCGGGCAGGCCGCCCACCAGGTCTTCCGCCGGTGCGGCAACGCCGATGCTGATGCCCTCGGAGGAAGAATCCTGGCTTGCCTCGCCGTTGCGGTCCAACCCGGCGACGGTCAGCACACCCGGGATGGTGGCGGGAGCGCCCACCTGGACCATGCCGACGCCGCGGTTGCCCGCGGCCACCACTACGACGACGTCCTGCTGCTCGGCGTACAGGAACGCGTCGTCCCAGCTTTCGGGCCATGAGGTGGACGAGCTCCCCAGGGACATGTTGATCACGCCTGCGCCGTTGTCTACGGCCCACCTGATGGCGGCCGGGATCTGGTCTTCGATGGAGATCCCGGCGGGGTTGTCGGGGCCGATCCACGCGGAAACCGCCAACAGTTCCGCCTTGGGCGCCACCCCGATAATGCCGTCGGATTTCACGGGAGCGGGAGCCTTCTTGGTTGGCTCTGCCTCACCGTCCGTGTCCTTCTCCGGCTCAACCGGGGGCAGGTGGCCGCGGCCGGCGAGCAGCGTGGCCACAAGTGTTCCGTGGGACGGGTTGGCCCCCACTCCCCTGCTGCCGGCAGGATCACCGGCACCGGAGACGTCTGTTCCGCCCGTTACTGCTCCCGCAAGATCCGGGTGGGTGGGGTCGATGCCGGTGTCGATCACCGCCACTTTAACGCCTTCGCCCTGGCTCACCTTCCAGGCAGCGTCAAAGCCGGAATCGGCAAGCCAGTACTGTTTGTCGCGCCACTCGTCCGCGGAAGCCGGTGCGGCCGGAAGCAGGGTCAGCATCAGCAGCGACGCCAGCAGGACAGTCCGGCGCCCCTCTTTCCGCCGCTGCCCGGGTGCGGCCCAGGCACGGGTCACCGCGCAGCGCTCAGGGCTATGCCGTCCAGGATGTCGTGCTCGCTGCTCACTGCCGAGGAAACTTTCCCGTCGGTGAGTTCCGACACCCGGTCCACTATCGTCTGCCAGATCAGGGCGCCGGCACCGATGACGTCCACGCGGCCCGGATGCATGTACGGCAGGGCGGCACGGGCCGCCCGGTCCATGTGCAGCAGTTCCGAGGCAGCCTGGTCGATCCGCGCGACGTCGAGGTCGGCCCCGTGGATCGCCTCGGGCGAGTACTCGGGCAGGTGCAGCGCATGCGCGGTCACCGTGGTGATGGTGCCGGCCACGCCAATCAGGCGGTCGGCTTCAGCCAGCGGCACGGTCTCAAGAACCTGGGCAATGATGTCCAGGACGTCACCGCGGGCGACGGCGATTTCCGCCTCCGTAGGCGGGTTGGACGTCAAGTGCCGTTCGGTGTAGCGGACGCAGCCCATGTCAGTGCTCTTAGCGGCCAGGACGCCTTCGGAGGTGCCGAGGACAAACTCGGTGCTGCCGCCGCCCAGGTCCACCACCAGGGTCTTGGTGCCGTTGCTGCTGCCCAGGACGCTGGCGGCCCCGGCGAAGGACAGCGCGGCCTCTTCGTCGCCGCTGATAACTTCGGGTTCCACACCCAGGCGCGCGCGGATTCCGTCCACGAACTCGGCCCGGTTTTCCGCGTCGCGGCTGGCCGAGGTGGCAACAAACCGGACCCGGCCGGCCCCGTGTTCGCGGATGAGCGCGGCGTACTCGTCAGCGGCCTCGAAGGTCCGTTCCAGGGCCTCGGGAGCCAGGCGGCCGGTGGCATCAACACCCTGCCCCAGCCGGTTCACCCGCATCAGGCGGACGACGTCGGTCAGCTTGGGAACTCCGCCGTCGTACGTCACGTCCGCAATGAGCAGGCGAATGGAGTTGGTGCCGCAGTCCACCGCGGCAACGCGCTCCGCCGGAGCATGTTCCTGCGCCTCGCTGTTTTCCGGCGCTGCACTGTTTTCAGGCATTTCACTGTTCTCCGGCACGGCATCCCCCTGCTGTTCGGCGTTGGCGGCCTCAACGGCCTCGCGGCGGGCGGCACGCTTGGCGTCCAACTCCTCCGCGGAGAGGCCCTGGGTCTTGGTGTGCCGGCTCAGGTCGCGGCTGGGCGCCGCGGCCGTTGTGTCCCACGCGCCCTCACAATAGCAGCGTTCGCGGGTCCACCACGGGGAAATCCGTTCCAGGGCTTCATCACCGAGCGGATTGACGCCGGGGCCGGCCGCCAGCGCATGGCCCACCAGGACGTGGAGGCACTTTACGCGGGTGGGCATCCCGCCGGCGGAGACGCCGTCGATCTCGGGAACGGGCCCGACGCCGGTGCGGGCGCCAATCTCATTGCGCACCTGAAGATACGCTTCGTGCGCAGCCCGGTAGCGGGCCGCAAGCTCGGGGTCCTGCTCCAGCCGCTCGGTCATTTCGGTCATGAGGCCGGAGGCTTCGAGCCGGGAAACCGCTGCCGTGATCACCGGGTGCGCCAGGTAGTAGGTGGTGGGAAAGGGAATACCGTTGCTGAGCCGCGGAGCCGTGGTGGCTACCAGGGGGTTGCCGCAGACGCAGCGCGCCCCGATTTCCACGACGTCGCGTGCCGGCCTGCCGAGCTGTCGGCTCAGTGTCTCCAGATCTTCGGAGGTGGGGGTGAGCTGCTCCTGGGTCATGCCGGAGGTTCCTTCCTGGGGGCCTGGACGAGGCCCGGGCTAAGTGATGTCTGCGCTTCTAAGATTACTGTGCGCGGAACGGCGCCGGGGCCGAAGCCCGGCAGGAGGGATGCGGCGGTACAGCTACGGCGCCGTGGCCGCCCTCTTGACCGAGTCCCACAGCGAGTCGACCCACTGCAGGTCTTCCGCTTCTTCCTGCGCCTGCTGCTCCGCTTCCTCCACCCCGTGTTCACCCTTGACGAGGTAGCGGGTCTCCCCCGGCATCACCAAAAAGATACGTTCGCGGGCCTGCTGCTTGATGTAGTTGGGGTCTTCCCAGCGCTCCAGCTCGGATTCCAGGTTCCGGGATGTCTCCTTCTCGGCGGCGATGTCCGCCTCAAGGGCGGCAATGTCGGAGCGCTGATGCAGGTACGTGTTCACTGACGGCGCGAGGAGAACCGTTATTACCAACGTCACCATTGCCAGGACCAGGAGGCGGCCGGAAAAGGCCTTCGCCGGAACCGGGCGCAGGTCATCGGCAGCCGTCTCGCCTGCGGCACCGCCGGGGGTGCCGGGAGACTGCTCCTGCGCCTGTATCCGGCGCCGGAACCTGCCGGCGGCAGCCGCGGAGCTGTCAGCTTTGCGACCGGCCGGGGCCTTGGCTGCGGGGGCCGCCTTGGCCGGAGCGGCTTTGGCCGCGGTGAACTTGGCCGGGGTGGACTTGGCCGGTGCTTTAGCCGCCGCTGGCTTGGCTGCTGTTGTGCCCGGTGCCGCCTTGCCCGGTGCCGCCTTTGGCGTGCCGGCGGCACGGAGCGTTTTCTCGCCGGCCGGTTCCGTGTTCCCGGCTCCGTCCACGGGCTTAGTGGCGCTGATCGTATCCGGGTCAGCCGCCGGGCTGCGCCGACGCACCGGTTTGGTCCCGCCGCGGCCGGAGGCAGTCCCGCCTGCGGCGCCGTTTCCCGCTGAACCGGCCTTGGGCACTTTCGGACGTCGGGTGGGCATGGGACTCCTTGAAGCGAACTAGTAAAAACAGACGGGTTAAACACAACCGGCGGGCACCCTCTTAACGAGGGTACCCACCGGCAGCAGGCTTACTCTGCCGTGAAACGCGGGAACGCGCTGCGTCCTGCGTAACGGGCGGCGTCGTCGAGCTCTTCTTCGATGCGCAGCAGCTGGTTGTACTTGGCTACGCGCTCGGAGCGGGCCGGGGCACCGGTCTTGATCTGGCCGGCGTTGGTGGCAACGCAGATGTCGGCAATGGTGGTGTCCTCGGTTTCGCCGGAGCGGTGCGAGGTGATGGTGGTGTAGCCGGCACGCTGGGCCATGGTGATGGCGTCCAGGGTTTCGGAGAGGGTGCCGATCTGGTTGACCTTGACCAGCAGGGAGTTGGCGGCGTTGCGCTTGATGCCGGTCTCCAGACGGGTGGGGTTGGTGACGAACAGGTCATCGCCCACAATCTGCACCTTGTCACCGATGGAGGCGGTCAGGGTCTTCCAGCCGTCCCAGTCCTCTTCATCCAGCGGGTCTTCGATGGAGACGAGCGGGTAATCCCGGACGAGTTCCTCGTAGTAGGCGGACATTTCCTCTGCCGTGCGGCTGGTGCCTTCGAAGAGGTAGGAACCGTCCTTGAAGAACTCGGAAGCGGCAACGTCGAGGGCCAGGGCAATATCGGTGCCCGGGGTGTAGCCGGCGCGCGTGATGGCTTCGAGGATCAGGTCCAGGGCGGCACGGTTGGACGGCAGGTTGGGGGCAAAGCCGCCTTCGTCGCCGAGGCCGGTGGACAGGCCCTTTTCCTTCAGGACGGACTTGAGGTTGTGGTAGACCTCAACGCCCCAGCGCAGGCCTTCCGAATAGGTCTGGGCGCCCAGGGGGACAATCATGAATTCCTGGATGTCGACGTCCGAATCAGCGTGCGAGCCGCCGTTGAGGATGTTCATCAGCGGCACGGGCAGGATGTGCGCGTTGGGGCCACCCAGGTAGCGGTACAGCGGCAGGGCTGCGGACTCGGCGGCAGCGCGGGCCACGGCCAGGGAGACGCCCAGCATGGCATTGGCGCCCAGGTTGGACTTGTTGTCGGTTCCGTCCAGGTCAATCATCGTCTGGTCGATGGCACGCTGGTCAGCGGCGTCGAAGCCCAGCAGCGCCGGCTGGATCTGCTCGATGACAGCTTCAACGGCCTGCAGAACGCCCTTGCCCTGGTAGCGGGTCTTTTCGCCGTCGCGGCGTTCGTTGGCTTCGAAGGCACCGGTCGAGGCGCCGGAAGGGACCGCGGCGCGGCCGAACGTGTCATCATCAAGCAGAACCTCCACCTCAATGGTGGGGTTTCCGCGGGAATCCAGGATTTCGCGGGCGTGAATGGCATCGATGATTGCCATGGGAATGCTCCTGTTCGTTGGAACGCTAGTGGTAACTACAGCCGGCGCTATGAAACGTGCCACGCTGTCTGGTTCCAGCCTAGTTGAAACCGGCGCGGTAGTAAGGCCCCGCACCGCCATACGGGTGGTTTTCCGGGGCCCGGAACGCGGCCGGAGCCGCTAGCGGCGGTTGGTAAAACGGCCGACGGCGGCGCGCAGCGCGGCCTCGGCGTCCAGCCCTTGGGCCTGCGCCCGGCGCACGACGTCGAACAGGTGGTCACCCAGCTCATCCTCGCTGTTCCAGGACGCCGGCGGCGGCCCCTCCGCTTCAGCCGGCAGCACCGGCACCCCGGCACGCCGGGCCCGGTCCTGCACCTTCGCGGCCAGCAGGAGGGCCGGAAGCCCCGCGGGAACACCGTCGTAAGGGGAGGTCCGCTCCGGCTTTTCCTGCTGCTTGACCCGGTCCCAGGCCCGTTCAATTTCTGCCGGATCATCCGTCGTCTCTGCCCGGAGGGTTCCGTCAGGGGCAAACACATGCGGATTGCGACGGATCATCTTCGCTGTGAGCGACTCCACTACGTCGCCGATGCTGAAATGGCCCATTTCCTCCTGCAGCCGGGCGTGCAGCAGGACCTGGAACAGGACATCACCCAGTTCCCCCGCCAGTTCCTGTGCATCTTCCGGTCCGGTGTGCCCGGATTCCACCGCCTCCACCACCTCATAGGACTCTTCGATGAGGTATTCCAGCAGGGAGCGGTGGGTCAGGGCAGCCGTCCAGGGACAGCGTTCGCGCAGGACGGCGATGACCCCGGCCAGACGGGCGAACCGCCGGCCGAGGTCATCGCCGGAGGCGACGGAAGCCGAATCAGCCACGGGCCTGGTTGAAACCTTCCGTGACATAGGCGGCCAGCGCATCGCGCTCTTCCAGGGGAAGGAAGGCTGCATCAACGGCATTCATAGTCAGTTCCAGCATGTCGTCCAGGTCATAGTCGAACGTCTCCGCCAGCAGCTCAAACTCGCCGGTGAGGGTTACTCCGCTCATCAGGCGGTTGTCGGTGTTCACCGTGACCTGGAATCCGGTCTGGTACAGCAGGTCGATCGGATGGGATTCGATGTCCCCGCCAAAGGACTCGACGGCACCGGTCTGCAGGTTGGAGGAAGGGCAGATTTCGAGCGGAATGCCGCGGTCGCGGACCCATCCGGCCACCTGTCCGATACTCACCATGCCCACCGCGGTGTCGCTTCCCCCGTCAACTCCGGGAGCGTCGTCGGCCTCGAAGTCCACCTCGATGTCCTCGGCGATACGCACGCCGTGCCCCAGCCGAAGCGCACGCCCGTGCACGAGGGCATCGCGGATGCTCGCCACCCCGGCGGCTTCGCCGGCATGCACGGTAACCGGGAACTGGTTCTCCGCCAGGTAGGTAAATGCCTCCGCAAAGCGCGCGGCAGGGAACCCGTCTTCGGCGCCGGCGATGTCGAACCCGACGGCGCCGCTGTTCCGGTGCCGGACGGCGAGTTCAGCAATTTCCATCCCGCGGTCGGCGTGGCGCATGGCGGTGATGAGCTGCCCCACCTGGATCAGGCGGCCGCCGGCTTCCACCGCGTCCACGCCCGCGTTCAGGCCTTCCTGCACGGCTTCGACGGCTTCATCAAGACTCAGGCCGCCCTGCAGGTGCTGCTCGGGCGCCCAGCGGATCTCGGCGTAGACAACGCCGTCGTCCGCCAGGTCCTCCACGAACTCCCGCGCGACGCGGGCAAGGTTTTCGCGGGTCTGCATGACGGCAATGGTGTGGTCAAACGTTTCCAGGTAGAGCGGCAGCGATCCGGAGTCCGCGGCTTCGCGGAACCATTTGCCGAGGGCCACCGGATCGGTGGAGGGGAGCTCGTGCCCCGCCGCCTCGGCCAGCTCGATGATGGTGGCCGGCCGCAGGCCGCCGTCGAGGTGGTCGTGCAGCGAGACCTTGGGCAGGCTCCGGATGTCGAGGAACGGGTCAGATGCAGGAAGCAGAATAGGCTCAGTCACGCTGCCAACTCTACGTGAGCTGCGGCACTGTCCCGGCCATTTCAACGGACCCAGTTACGTCGCCAGCTGCTCGCTGTTTCCTCGGAGACACCACCTAAGTCCCGTCTTGGTGTCAGCGGAGATCTCATCAGACGAAATCTGCGAGCCGCAGGTCGAGCCCATACTGGGCGGGGGCACCGAGGTGGTCGCGGAGCGTACTGCCTTCGTAGTCCCGGTGGTAGATGCCGCGGGCCTGCAGAAGGGGGACGACTTCGTCGACGAACGTGTCGATGCCGTCCTCGTTGACGTCGATAGAGACCCAGAATCCGTCGCAGGCGCCGGCGTCGAACCACTCCTGCATGTGGTCCGCGGTGGCCAGTGCGTCGCCGACGGGGGTGGGGTGGTAATCGATGACGCCGTGGGCCAGGATGTCGCGGATGGTCCATCCTTCCCGCGCTACCTGCAGTGCTCGTGCGGAGCGGGGATCGAAAGGACTCGGTGAGGCGGCCTGCAGCTGGGCGGGTGTCAGGGATTCATCAAGTTGACCGGCGTCGAGCTGCAGGTTCAGCATCGAGCCGAGGTAGGGCACGCGGGATGCTGCTGTGAGCTCACCCAATTGCACGCGCCGGTCAAGAGCGGCCCGTTTGTTCTTGCCGATGGCAGGCATGACTCCTGCGAAGAACTTAATCTCGTCCGGGTTCCGGCCCGCCCTTCGGGCGGCGTCACGGTAGGCCTGGCGCTGGTTGCGGGCTTCTTCTATGGTGAACACTGCTGCGATGACGCCGCTGGCGTAGCGTCCGGCCAGTTCAAGCCCGTTCTCGCCTCCGCCGGCGGAGAAGATGACGGGTTGGCCCTGCTCCGAGGGTGGGATGGGGAGCGGCCCGCGTGAGGCAACGTATTCTCCCTGCATGTTGATCGGCTGGATCTTATCGGGGTCGGCGAAGTGACCGGTTTCCTGATCTTTGATCCACGCGTCCTGCTGCCAGCTTCCCCAGAGAGCCTGGGCGATCTGGATGGTTTCGTGAGCTCGCTGGTAACGCTGCTGCCGCGGCGCTACAGCTTGTCCGAAGTTCGCTGCAGCGGCAGGGTCGCTGGTCGTTACTGCGTTCCACCCGGCACGGCCGTGGCTCATCACGTCGAGGGCCTTGAATTGGCGGGCAAGGTTGAAGGGCTCATTGAACGTTGTAGAGCCGGTGGCGACAAGACCGATGCGCTTCGTAGCGCGGGCGATTGCCGCAAGCGTCATCATAGGTTCGAGGGTGATCTGGGGAGCTGCGTTATTCAGGCCGGACTGCAGCCCGGGGAAATCGGGGAGGAACAGGAAGGCGAACTTCCCGCGTTCGGCGGCCTGAGCGTAGCGGACCTGAGCGTCAAAGCTGGTGTAGTTAGCCGGGTCCACGCCGGGTGCACGCCAGGCGGAGCCCTGCGATCCATATCCGTTGCCCAGATGCATACCCAGAATCATGTGTGGTTTGGTCATTGGTCCTCCTCGTACAGCTGTTCGCGGGCTTCTCATGATGGTGCTTGTCCAGTGTCAACGTTGCCATTAGTGTTAAGGTCAAATCGTGCAGGGCTTGGAGAATCGGAGGGCGTTATGCGCATTGGCGAGCTGGCCAAGGAGACCGGTGTTCCTGCCCGGATGCTGCGGTACTACGAGGAGCAGGGCCTCATTTCGCCGCGTCGCCTGTCTAATGGCTATCGGACGTACGACGAGTATCTGGTTGATCGAGTGAGGAAAATCCGGGGGCTGGTGGATGCCGGGATTCCGACGCGGATCATTTCGGACATCCTGCCGTGCCTGGATCAGCCACAGACGATTGTCGTGAAAAACGCCGAACCCGGGCTGCGGGAGCTCCTTTCCACGGAGCGGGACCGCATGACGGAGAAGATCGATTTCCTCATGCACAACCGTGACGCAATTACCCGATACATCGAAGCGATCGACCGTGCTGCCGTTTCTCCGCGCCAGGCGGCGCAGGCCGGGTAGCCAGAGAACACCTATCCCAGGGCAAGTGAGCTTCTTCGTCCGCTTCATGCCCGTTTAGGTTGCGGCGGCCCTGTAGTCACCGCTCTGTTCAGGATCCTTCTGCTGCGGGGCGGGCCTTGCTGACGAACAACGTGCCAATGACGGCGCCGGGGGCGAGGATCGCAGCGACAGTGAATGCGGCCCGTCCGGCGGCGATGCTCTGAGCCGGGTCGAGCACGCCCGCGTGGGATGCGTTCGCTCCGATGGTGAAGGCGGAGATGAGGATAGCCCCGCCGGCGGCGCCCGCCAGTTGCTGGACTGTGGAGAAGGCGGCGGTGCCGTGGGAGTGCAGCTCGGTTGGCAGTGAACCAAGAGCTGATGTGGTCATCGGAGCCCACATCAGTGCTTGAGTTCCGGTGATCACCAGATACGTGCCCAAAGCCAGCACTACGCTGGTGTTCTCATCGATCGTGGACAGGAACCAGATGGACGCCGCCCAGATGATCGAGCCGGGAATCGCCAGGGGCTTCGGGCCCACCTTGTCATAGACGCGTCCGCCCAGTGCGGAGACGATTGCGATCATGGCCCCGCCGGGGAAGAGGAACAGGCCCATCTGCAGGGTGTTCAGCCCGAGGACTGCGGTCAGAATCAGAGGTAGAACGAGGACGACCCCGAAGCCGTTCATTGCGACGAAGGTCATCACGATCGTGGGCATGACGAAGGCGCGTGTCGTGAAGATTCGCATGTCGAGGAATGCTTCCTTGTGCCTCTGCAGCCTGACCTGACGGTAAACGAACGCGCCCACGCCACTCAATCCGACGAGGATCGGCACGTACGGGGCGACAGGCGCGTGGCCGGAGACTGACTCGCCAATGGACGCCAGCCCGAAGACCAGCCCGCCAAAACCGATGATTGACAGCAGCAGGGACGCCACATCCAGGGTGACCCGTTCAGGTACGGTGACATTCCGCAGCTTCACGGCGGCGAGGATCAGTGTCGTGACGATGACCGGCAGCATGAGGATGAACAGCCACCGCCAGCTCAGCTGGGACAGGATCAGCCCGGAGACGGCGGGGCCGACGGCCGGTGCGATAGCGGGAACCGCTGTGACGAGGGCCATCATTCTGCCCCGGCGCGAAACGGGGACCAGACGCATGGTGGTCGTGATGAGCAGGGGCACGAACACCGCGGTGCCCGCCGCCTGGATGATGCGCCCGGCGAAGAGCACGCTGAACCCCGGAGCGATAACGGCGATGACCGTACCGATCAGGAACAGCGTCATGGAACCAAGAAAAATCGCACGGGTAGTGAACCTTCGCATCACGAACCCGGTGGCAGGGATGAGCACGGCCAAGGTCAGCAGGTATCCCGTCGTCAGCCACTGACCTGTCGTTGGAGTGATGTCGAGGGCGGCAATCAGCGTCGGAAGGGCTACGCCCAGCATCATTTCATTCAGCAGGACAACGAAGGTTGAGACCATCAGCAGCCCGATGATCATTGCACTGCCCGGCGCCATCCGATCATCGGATGTAAGGGCGCGGGTGTCACGTACTGTCTCTGGGTGCACGGCTAAGGTGGGTTCGTTTGGGCTGGGTGCCGACATGGGGCTCTCCTGATTGTGTGCATCTGCACTGACGGGCGCTTCCGGCGAAAGCGAGGGGCGCCAAACCATCGTGCAACCTTCTCATTAGTGAGAAGGTCAAATTCGCATGCACCGTTGTGACCAAGCGCACCGGCCGACGGGCACCTCCGCTGGCATCTCTGCTTGACCTTGACACCGCTGGAAGGTTGGAGACTTGATGCTCGGCTTACTCCACGAAAGGACTTTCAGATGAAAATCGGCATTCTCGGTGCAGGCTCAATCGGTTCGACGCTTGCACGCAAGCTCGCCGCTGCAGGACATGAGGTCAAGGTTGCCAATTCACGCGGACCGGAAACGATTGCGGCGGATGTCCTCGCCACAGGTGCGACGGCGGTTAAGGCCGCAGATGCGGTGCAGGACGTGGAAGTCCTCATCACATCGATCCCTCTCCGCGGGATGCCTGCACTCAAACCCCTCATCGCCGACGTCTCCGGGGACACGGTCATCATCGACACGTCGAACTACTACCCGGCCAGGGACGGGCGCCTGCAGGCACTCGAGGAGGGACAGGTCGAGAGCTTGTGGGTCGCCGAACAGCTTGGTCGGCCCGTAGTGAAAGCATGGAACGCCATCCCGTCAGGCACGTTCGATGCCAAAGGCGCACCGGCAGGAGACTCGAATCGCCTGGCGATCCCCGTCGCGGCCGACGATGAGGCGGCCAGGGAAACCGCAATGACGCTGGTGGAGGAAACGGGGTTCGATGCCCTCGACGCGGGCTCGCTCGCCGATTCCTGGCGTCAACAGCCCGGGCCCCTGCATACTGCACCGAGCTCAGACTCCAGGAAATGCCGGCTGCCCTGGCCGCAGCTGACAAGGATGTGCTCCCCGAACGTCGGGACAAAGCCATGGCAGTCATCGGCACGCGGATGGAGGCCGGAGATTCGTTGGCCGTTGCCGACCTTGTGGCAATTAATCGGGCCATTTACACGTAGGAGAAAGCCTTTGCGGGCTTATCGGGGCGGTGCCGCTCGGCGGCACCGCCCGCCCAACCAGCAGCGGCGTCAGGGCGTTTCGGCGGTCTTGCCGGCCGGGGCCGCTTCGGCGGCGGGAGCCGTCTCCCCAGCGGGGCCTGCGGCTGCCGATTTGGGTGTCTTCAGCGGCGTCGGGCCGCGCAGCTTGGTGATGATCCGGTCGATGATCAGCCCAAGGACCATGGCGATGGCGATGGCCACCACGACTCCCAGCAGGTGGTTGTCCTTGAACCAGGCACCGGCCAGCGCTCCGATGGCAACGCTGTAGCCTGCCCAGACGACGGCCGACATGGTGGTGAGGATGATGAATACCCGGCGGGGAAAACCGGTGGCTCCGGCGGTGAGGTTCACGACCACCCGGCCGATCGGAATGAAGCGGGCAATCAGGATCAGTGACACGGCGCGCTTGTCGAGTTCCTTGCGCGCCCACACGAACCCGCGCTGCATCCGCGGCCCGCGCATCCAGCGGTACCGCTCGGTGCCGATCTTCCGGCCCATCAGATACGCCAGATTGTCTCCCAGGAACGCTCCGCCGGCCGCTGCAGCGGCCACCAGCCAGAGGTTGGGACCGGCGCCGGTACCCACCAGCGCTGACATGCCGACCACCAGCGATTCGCTGGGGACCGGCGGGAAGAACCCGTCGATAAGGCAAAACGCGAACAGTGCGAGGTAAACCCACGGCGCATCGGCGGATGTCAGGATGAAGTTGTTGATACTGTCCACTGCGGCGCTCAGCACGTCCAGTCGGCTCCCTAGGATCGGTCTCTGGTATCTACAACGATGCCACCAACGCATTGGTGCCCGCCAACCGCGCTGCCGGCCTCCGCGGAACGGGCCCTGGGCAGCGGGGTTGGCGGGCGGCCGCTACCCGATGCGGTCGATGATCAGCTTCTGTGCCGGGCGGGAGCCTTCGGGAGCAATCACGACGGCGTGCTCCAGGGCCTCGCGGGCACGGTCGAACTTTTCCGGGGTATCCGTGAGCAGCGTCATCAGCGGCTCTCCGGCCCGGACCACGGAACCGGGCTTGGCATGCATCCGGACTCCGGCCCCGGCCTGCACCTGGTCTTCCTTGCGCGCGCGCCCGGCTCCGAGCCGCCAGGCGGCAACGCCCACGGACAGCGCGTCCAGTTCCACCAGCACGCCGTCGGCGGGGGCAAAGATGGTTTCGGATTCCCGTGCCTGCGGCAGCGGAGCCGACGGATCCCCGCCCTGGGCGAAAATCATGCGGCGCCACACGTCCATGGCGCGGCCGTCCCGCAGGGCAGCGGCCGGGTCAGCGTCGCGGATTCCGGCTGCAGCCAGCATTTCCTCCGCGAGCCGTACGGTCAGTTCCACGACGTCGTCCGGCCCGCCGCCGGCGAGCACTTCCACGGATTCCTCCACCTCAATGGCGTTGCCGGCGGTGAGCCCGAGCGGGGTGGACATGTTGGTCAGCAGCGCGACGGTGTTTACCCCGGCGTCCTGGCCCAGGGCCACCATCGTTTCGGCCAGTTCGCGCGCGTTGGCTTCGTCCTTCATGAACGCGCCGGACCCCACCTTCACGTCGAGCACCAGCGATCCCGTGCCTTCGGCGATCTTCTTGCTCATGATGGAGGAGGCAATCAGCGGGATGGCCTCCACGGTTCCGGTGACGTCGCGCAGTGCGTACAGCTTCTTGTCCGCCGGAGCCAGGCCGGTGCCGGCCGCGCAGATGACGGCGCCGACGTCGGCCAGCTGGGCCATGATTTCGTCATTGGACAGGTTGGCCCGCCAGCCCGGAATCGCTTCGAGCTTGTCCAGGGTGCCCCCGGTGTGGCCGAGGCCCCGCCCGGAAAGCTGCGGCACGGCGACCCCGAAGACGGCTACCAGCGGCGCCAGCGGCAGGGTGATCTTGTCCCCCACGCCTCCGGTGGAGTGCTTGTCCGTGGTCGGTTTCCCGAGCGAGGAGAAGTCCATCCGGATCCCCGATGCGATCATGGCCGCGGTCCAGCGGGAGATTTCCTGCCGGCTCATGCCGTTGAGCAGGATCGCCATGTTCAGCGCGGCCATCTGCTCATCAGCGATGGCGCCCCGGGTGTACGCGTCGATGGTCCAGTCGATCTGCTCCGGCGACAGGGTGCCCCGGTCCCGTTTGATTCCAATGATGTCGACGGCGTCGAACTGTTCGCTGCTCATGCCTTCTCCTGCTCTTCCAAGTGCTGCGGGCCAAAGGCATCCGGGAGGACCTCGTCCATGGTGCGGATGCCGCTTACTGTCATCAACTGCATTGCCGGTGCCCGGAATTCATAGAGCAGCTGGCGGCACCGTCCGCACGGCATCAGGATCTCCCCCGCGCCGTCAACGCAGACGAAGGCGGCCAGCAGCCCGCCGCCGGTCATCCGCAGCGAGCTGATCAGGGAGCATTCGGCGCACAGCGTCAGCCCGTAGGAGGCGTTCTCCACGTTGCAGCCGGAAATTACCCGTCCGTCGTCGGTCAGTGCGGCCGCGCCCACCGGATACTTCGAGTACGGCACATAGGCGTGGGCCAGCGCTGCGCGCGCTGCCTCGAGAAGTTCGGCCCACTCGATCTCCGGCACTGCCGGGGCGGGGATGCCCGAGTCTGCATTCATAGTGTTTCCTTGCTGGTCTGCTGCTGGTTCGAAGGACAAAGCGGGTTCCGGGTCAGCCCTTGATGTACGGTATTCCGCTGGCCGCCGGCCCACGCGATTTACCCACAACGCCGGCGACGGCGAAGATGGTCACCACATAGGGCAGCATGGCCAGGAACTGGTTCGGGACCGGTGTGCCGAGCAGGCTCAGCACGGACTGCAGGTTTGACGCGAAGCCGAAAAGCAGAGCTGCCAGGAGCGCGCCGATCGGATTCCACCGGCCCAGGATGAGGGCTGCGAGGGCGATGTAACCCTGGCCGGAGGTCATGTCGCGGTTGAACGAAGACACCGACACGAGGGTGAAGAACGCCCCGCCGACACCGGCTACGGCGCCTGCGGCCAGGACATTCAGGAACCGCATGCGGTTTACGTTGACGCCCAGCGTGTCGGCAGCCTTGGGGTGCTCCCCCACCGCGCGGGTACGCAGGCCCCACCGGGTGTGGAAGAGGCCGAAGTAGATGGCCGCGACCGCAATGTACATCAGGTAGCCGATGACGGACTGGTCGAACAGGATCGGGCCGATGATCGGGATGTCGGCCAGCAGCGGAATGCGGATGGACGGCAGGCGCGGCGGCGCGTTCCACTTTGCGGTGTCGGCGCTGAGCACCGTCGAGAACAGGAACCCGGTGAGTCCGGAGACCAGGACGTTCAGGACAACACCGACGATCACCTGATTCACGATGTACTTGATGCTGAACACTGCCAGCACCAGCGAGACCAGCACTCCGGCCACCGCGGCGGCGAAAAGCCCCACGAAGGCGTTGCCGGAGAGCGTTCCCGCCACGGCGGCGGCAAACGCACCGAAGAGCAGTTGGCCCTCGATGGCGATGTTCACCACACCCGACCGCTCGCACAGCACGCCGGAAAGAGCGCCGAAGATCAGCGGGAAGGCGAGCGTGAAGGACCCCGCCAGCAGTCCGTAAATGGCGACGCTGGGGCTGCGGGCGCTGCCCACGGACCAGGTGAGGAACGCGGCGATGAAAAAGACCGCGAAGATCACGATCAGCCAGGCCGGCACGTGCTGGAACCGGCTGACCAGGATTGCGGACCAGGCAGCCGATGCCAGCAGCACCACCGAGGAAATCCAGCCCAGTACAGGGGCGGAGACCACAATATTGGGCAGCTGGATGGCGGCGTTCGGCTCGGTGAGGCGGAACGTCACCTCCGCGGAGGGTGAATTGAGTCCGAAGAGAAAGAACCCGAGAACGGCGAGGGCTCCCAGGATGACCGGGACCTTCCAGCTGCGGATTGCCTGCGCCGCGGCCGGTTTGCCGGCGGAGGCGAGGGTGGTTGCGGTGCTCATGCTGTTCCTCCGGCTGCGGTGGTGTTCTTGGCGGTGCGTTTGCCGGACGTCTTGAATGCGCCCGGCGGCGGGATCCTGAAGATGGAGCGAACCAGCGGCGGCGCCGCGATGAACAGGACGATCAGCGACTGGACCACCAGGACAATGTCGATATTGGTTCCCGTGCTGGTCTGCATCGTCACTCCGCCGGCCCGGAACGCACCGAAGAGGATGCCTGCCGCAAACGTTCCCCACGGGGAGGAGCGGCCGAGCAGGGCCACGGTAATGGCATCGAACCCGAAGCTGGCGGCAACCCCGGAGGTGAGCACCTTCTCGGTGCCGGAGACCTGCGCGACGCCGGCGAGTCCGGCCAGGGCGCCGGCAATGAGCATCACGATCACGTAGCCCTTGGTGGTGCTGATCCCGGCGTTCCGTGCTGCGGCCGGGTTGGCGCCCACGGCGCGCAGCTCGAAGCCTACGGTGGACCGGTTGAGCAGCCACCAGATGAAGACTGTCGCCGCCACGGCCATCACAAAGCCCCAGTGCAGACGGAAGCCCGCTCCCAGCAGCGGCGGGAACATGGCGGTTTCATCCAGCTGGGGACTGATCGGGTTGGTGGACCCCGGGCGCTGGAAACCCGGAGTGGTGAGCAGGAAGAGCACCAGCTGGATGGCGATGTAGTTGAGCATGATGGTCACAATGACTTCGTGCGCGCCGGTCCTGGCTTTGAGCAGCCCGGCAATGCCGCCCCAGATGGCACCGCCGAGCGCGCCGGCGATCACCACCACAAGCAGGTGGAGACCCACCGGGAGGTGCCAGCTGAAGCCGACCCACGCGGCCAGAGTGGCACCAATGATGATCTGTCCCTGTGCACCGATGTTGAACAGGCCGGCACGAAAGGCCAGGGCCACGCCGAGTCCGGCGCAGATCAGGGGTGTCGCCACTGTCAGAGTCTGGGTCAGCGGGTAGATCATTCGGGAAAAGGTTTCAGCCTCGAAGTTGAAGACCGACCCCTGGAACAGTGCGATGTAAGCGCTTGACGCTGCGGACCATGCCGCAGCGAAGAGGTCCGACGGGCGGCTGAAGAAATAGGACGCCGCCTCACCTACTTCCTCGTCGGTGAGGGCTATCAGCAGTCCACCCACGACCAGCGCCATCAGCACCGACAGGACAGAGACCATCGCATTGCCGGTAATGATCCGGCGGAGGACGGAGCCGTCGTCACCGTCCGGACGCAGTTCGGACTCGGGGACGGGGACCGGCGGGGGCGGGAGCGCTCCCCCGGCGGTTTCCGCAGCAGTCAGCAGCCGGGTGTCCTCAGCTGCCGCCTCCTCCTTGAGGTGAGCGGATTCGCTGTGGTGCCTGTTATCTTTCTCCGGGCTCACTGCGCCCCTCCCTCAGTTTCGCTTTCGTGCGCAAGTGCTTCTTCAGCGGGCATCCCGGCCATCATCAGGCCCAGGACGTCGCGCGAGGTGTTGCCCGGGACAATCCCCATCAGCCTGCCGCCGTAGAGCACCGCTATGCGGTCTGCCAGTTCCAGGACCTCGTCCAGCTCGGTGGAGACGATCAGGACCGGGGTTCCGCCGTCGCGCTCCGCCACGATCCGTTTGTGCAGGAATTCGATGGAACCGACATCGACGCCGCGGGTGGGCTGGGAAGCGATGAACAGCGACAGCGGGCGGGACAGCTCACGGGCCATCACCACTTTTTGCTGGTTGCCTCCGGAGAGCGTTCCGGCAGCTGTGTGGGCCGACTGCGTCCGAATATCGAATTCCTCGATCTTCTCGGCGGCGTTGCCTGCCACGACGGAGGGACGCATGGACAGGCCCCGGGCGAACGGAGCTTTGTTGTAGCGGTTGAGGATCAGGTTTTCCGCCACGGTAAAGGGGCCCACCAGACCGTCAACGCTGCGGTCTTCAGGCACGAAACCCACGCCGGCCTCGATAATCTGGTCCACGCGGCGGCCAACAAGTTCCTTGCCGTCAAGGCTGATGGAACCGGAGACGTGGTCCTGCAGCCCCATAATGGCCTCGGTCAGTTCCGTCTGGCCGTTGCCCTGGACACCGGCAACGGCAAGGATTTCTCCCTTGGCGATGTCAAAGCTGAGGTGATCCACGACGGGCTGGCCCGTGTCCGCCAGCACGACGAGGTCGCGGACGGAGAAGGTCTTGGCGCCGGGTTCCGCCGGAGCCTTGTTCAGCGTCAGGTTTACGGAGCGGCCCACCATCATGGAGGCCAGTTCCGTGGTTGAAGCGTCGGGCGACGCATCGCCGACCACCTTGCCGCGCCGGATCACGGTGATGACGTCCGAAACGGCCTTGACCTCGCGCAGCTTGTGCGAAATGAAGACCACCGATTTCCCGTCTGCGGTTAGCTGGCGCATGATGGCCAGCAACTCATCCGTTTCCCGGGGCGTGAGCACGGCTGTGGGCTCATCCAGGATCAGGACTTCAGCGTCCCGGATCAGGGCTTTGATAATTTCCACCCGCTGCTGCACCCCTACGGGGAGGTCTTCCACGACCGCATCGGGGTCCACATCGAACCCGTACTGGTCTGAGATTGTCCGGATGCGCTCACGGGTGGTCTGCAAATTCAATGCACCGGCGAACGAGGTGGTTTCGTGGCCCAGGGCCACGTTCTCCGCGACGGTGAAAACCGGAACCAGCATGAAGTGCTGGTGGACCATCCCGATGCCGGCTGCCATCGCATCGCCGGGACCGGAGAAGACAACTGGTTTATCGTTGACCAGGATCTGGCCCTCGGTCGGTTCATAAAGACCGTAAAGGACGTTCATCAGTGTCGACTTGCCGGCGCCGTTTTCGCCGAGCAGGCTGTGGACCTGCCCCGGTTCAATCACCAGGTCAATATGGTCGTTGGCCACCAAGGTGCCGAAGCGCTTGGTGATGCCCTGAAGTTCGAGTTTCACAACCCCAACCAATCTGTTTGTGTCGTTGTGGGCGTTCCCGAGGGAAGACTACCCGGAACAGAATGAACCGCCGCCCGCCCCGCTGCAACGCAGCCGGACGAACGGCGGTTCAGGAAAGCAGTCGAGCCCGTGCTACTTGGGGCTGGCAGCTGATTCCACAGTGATCTCGCCGGAAATGATCTGGTCCTTGATCTCGTCAACCGCGGACTTCACGTCGGCGGGAACCGCGCTCTCCTGGTCATGGTAGGGAGCCAGTGCAACGCCGCCGTTTTCCAGGGTGCCGATGTACGGAGTGGCGTCGAAGTTGCCCTCGACGTCGGTCGTGATGACCTCTTCCACTGCCTCGCCCATGAGCTTCATGACCGAGGTCAGGATGAACTCGGTGCCAATGTCGTTCGTCTCGAAGCCGTCCGAGTCAACCCAGACAACCTTGTTGCTGCCGCCGCCGGCGTTGGCTTCCACCACGGCGTCCAGGGTGCCGGAGCCTACCGGACCGGCAACGGGCATGATGATGTCCGCACCTTCGTTGAGGAAGTTTTCAGTGGTGGTCTTGCCGGCGCCGGTATCAGTGAAGTTGCCGATGAAGGAGCCGGTCTGGTCTGCCTTGTTCCAGCCCAGGAGCTCGACGTCGGCACTGTTCTGTTCGTTGTAGTACTCCACGCCGTCAGCGAAGCCGTCCATAAAGATGGTGACCGTGGGGATGTTGATGCCGCCGTACGTGGCGACCTTGCCCGTCTCGGACGTGCCGGCAGCAACATATCCGGCCAGGAATGCGGCCTCAGCCGTGTCGTAGATGATGGGCTTGACGTTCTCGAGGTCGATGCTGTTGTCATCGACAATCGCGAAGTTGCTGTCGGGGTTGGCCGTCGCAACTTCCTTGGTTGCATCGGCCAGCAGGTACCCCACCGTAACGGTGAGGTTGCACCCTTCGCTCATCATGGAGTCAAGGTTCGGCAGGAAGTCCGTCTCTGACTGGGACTGCGCTTCCGAGATCTGGATGCCGAGGTCCTCCTCGGCCGCCTTCAGGCCCTCGTAGCTTGACTGGTTGAAGGAACGGTCATCAAAGCCGCCTTCATCGGAAACGATGCAGGCCCGGAAGTCTGACCCGGCTGCTGAGGCCCCGGAGCCGGTGGACTCGGCCTCTTCCTCGGGTGCGGCGCCGCAGCCGGAGAGCAGGAGCGCCGAGACGCCGAGCATGGCGGCGGAAACGCCTGCGTTGCGCTTGAAGCTGCGCGGGAAGTTCTTCAATGTTCCTCCAGGAATGAAATGGTTTCCACGCGCTGGATTCTTCTAGGCAGAGCACTCAGGAGTGAGCGTTCCGGCGTCGCGTGGTGCAGCGTTCCGTCCGTCGTTGGACCGCGGCATGCCTATCCTATGGGTAACGCCGGTCACTGTGAGACAGATAACGCTCCACGCAGGACATTGTTTACATGTTGTTATTATTTGCAAGCAAATGACGCGGATTGTCTCGGCATGACGTGCTACTGCGTCGCGTTGGCCCGGGGGCCCAGCGAGCGGGCAGCGTCCATCCCGGGGCGCGGGAGCTGAACCAAGTGCAGGAGCTGAACCAGGTGTGCAGGGCCGGTACTAGTGGCGCACGCCCCGGGCGGCACGCACGGCCGCTGCTGCCATGACGCTCACGCCGCAGCTGATGGAGAGCTCATCGGGGTTGTAGTCGCCGCGGTGCAGGTCGTAGGTTTCACCGCCGGGGGTCCGCGTGCCCAGCCGCATCAGGGCGCCGGGAACGGCCTGGGTCATCCAGGCGAAGTCCTCCCCGCCCATCGACTGCGGGGCCAGGACTATGGAGTCCTCCCCCAGCTCGGCGCGGGCTGCAGCTTCGATCAGACTGGTTTCCGCATCGGTATTGATCACCGGCGGCACGCCCCGGGTGTGTTCCAGACTGACCTCCACACCAAAGGGGGCCGCAGTCTGCCGCACGACGTCGTCCAGCAGTTCGCCTGCCGAGTACCAGGCTTCTGCATCCAGGCAGCGCATGGTGCCGGACATGAAGCCGTGGCCCGGAATGGCATTGGGTGCGGAACCGGCATGCATCTGCCCCCAGACCACTGACACGCCGCTGCGCACGTCGATGCGGCGGGAAAGCACCGCCGGGACGCTGACAGCGATCTCCGCCAGCGCGAAGACGAGATCCTCCGTCAGGTGGGGCCGGGAAGTGTGCCCGCCGCGGCCCGTCAGCTCGATCCGGACGGTGTCCGACGCCGAGGTGATGGCGCCGATGCGCGTACCCACCTTGCCGGCGTCGATGCGCGGGTCGCAGTGCAGTGCCACGATGCGCGGCAGTCCCTCCAGTACGCCCTGCCGGATGACTCCCAGCGCGCCGCCGGGCATGACTTCCTCCGCAGGCTGGAAGATGATCCGGACGCGTCCGCCGAGGTTTCCGGCGGCGTCCATCCTGGCGAGGACCTGCGCCACTCCCACCATGACGGTGGTGTGGATATCGTGGCCGCATGCGTGGGTAATGCCTGTGTTGACAGAGGCGTAGGGAAGGTTGGTCTCTTCCAGCACGGGCAGCGCGTCGATGTCCGCACGCAGCCCGATCCGGAGCGGGCCCTCCCCGATGTCGACATAGGCACCGGTTCCCTCCAGCCGGACGGGGTGCAGCCCTGCGGCTTCCAGAGCCTCGACAATCCTGTCGGTGGTGCGGAATTCCTTGGTTGACAGTTCCGGGTGCCGGTGAAGGTCCCGCCGGAACGCGAGCAGCTCTCCCAGCAGCGGAGCGACGCTTCCGCGCATCGACGGTACCGGGGAACTGTTCAGTGGGATAGTAGGCACAACTTCAAGATTAGCCACTGAGGCTGCTGTTACGGGAACCGTGTGACGCAGTTAAGGGACAGAGCCGTTAAAGGTCACAGCAGTTAGAGGTCCCAGCCGTTAAAGGTCACAGCAGTTAAAGGACATCAGTGTCGCCGCTGGCCTTCAGATGCTCCACGGCTTTCTTGACTTCCTGGGCGTGCTCTTTGGTGGTGACGAGCAGCGCGTCCAGGGTGTCAACAATGACCACGTCCTCAATGCCGATCAGTGCGATGACGCGCTTGGTATCGGACACCACAATTCCGGAGGCGTTTTCCGAGTACACCCGCGCGCCCTCGCCCATCACGGTCAGGGCGCTGTTCTCGGCAGCGGGGTTGAGCCGCCCGATGGCGGCGAAGTCGCCGACGTCGTCCCAGTTGAAGATGCCCGGGATCATGGCAACGTCTCCGGCTGCAGCGGCAGGCTCCGCCACCGCGTAGTCGATGGCAATCTTGGGCAGCGTGGGCCAGACCCGGCGCACCACTTCACGCCGCGCCGGGGTGTCCCAGGCCTCGGCTATTTCCATCAGCCCGCTGTGCAGTTCCGGTTCGTTGGCTTTCAGGTGCTTGAGCATCAGGTCAACGGGGGCCACAAACATGCCGGCGTTCCAGCTGTAGCGGCCGTTTGCCAGGTAGGTGCGGGCAACCTCTGCCGAGGGTTTCTCCACGAATTCGACGACGGCGTGTGCGCTGGGCGCACCGGCAATGTCCAGTGTCTCCCCGGCACGGATGTAGCCGAACCCGGTGGCGGCGTGCGTCGGGTGAATTCCGATGGTGACGATGTATCCCTGGGCAGCCGTGTGGATGGCTTCGCGGACGGCGTCCTGGAAGACATCGACGGGTGCAATCACCTGGTCCGCGGCAAAGGATCCCATGATGATGTTCGGATCCCTCTTATAGAGGATGGCTGCCGCCAGGCCGATGGCCGCAGCGGAGTCCTTGGGCTCCAGCTCCAGCACCAGGTTTTCGCTGGTGATTTCCGGAAGCTGCTTCCGCACTGCCTGGCGGTGCAGGGTTCCGGTGACCACCATGACGCGGTCTCCGCTGAGCGGACGCAGCCGGTCGTAGGTGGCCCGGATGAGCGTGGAGCCGGAGCCCGTCAGGTCATGCAGGAACTTCGGGGCGGCTGCACGGGACAGCGGCCACAGCCGCGTCCCTACGCCGCCGGCCGGAATGACGCCGTAAAAGCGGTCAAAGTCCGCCGAGGAAGGATTGGGTTCTACCGGTTCTGTACTCATCAGAGCCAAGATTAGCCGACGGAACGGCGAGCAGGCCTGAAGCAGGCCCGGGAACTGCGCCCCGATGTAACGAGGGTCACATGATAGGGCCACCTAAATTGAAAGCGCTCTGCGGGGCACCTAGATTATGCTTGAGCTTATATTGCTGTCGCACCGGCGTCATCACTGCGTGGAAGACACGCCAGCGCCGCTGCGTCGCAGGGAGGAAAATTCAGTGTCGAAGTTACCAGCAGGCACTCTCTACCGCGGCCGCGAAGGCCAGTGGTCTTGGGTTGCACACCGCATTACCGGCGTGGTGATTTTCTTCTTCCTTTTGGTCCACGTGTTGGATACCTCGCTGGTGCGAGTATCACCGGAGGCCTACAACGTCGTGATCGGCGCATACAAGAACCCCATCATGGGCCTCGGCGAGCTCGGCCTCGTCGCCGCCATCGTGTTCCACGCCTTCAACGGCGTGCGTGTGATCCTGATCGATTTCTGGAAGAAGGGCCCCAAGTACCAGCGCCAGATGCTGTGGAGCGTTGTCGGTCTTTGGGCTATCACCATGATCGGCTTCTCCATTCGCCACCTTCCCATCGTTTTCGGGGGTCACTAAGCCATGAGCACTACAACTAACGACGCCGCCTCCATTGAGGCCCCCCGCTCCGGCCGCATTGCCCCGAAGTACGCCCGCACTCCGGGCGGCAAAGGCAACTTCGAGATGCTGGCATGGCTGTTCATGCGTGTCTCCGGCGCCATCCTGATCGTCCTGATCTTCACGCACCTCTTCGTCAACCTGATGGTGGGCGACGGCATCCACGCCGTGGACTTCGGGTTTGTAGCCGGCAAGTGGGCCAGCCCGCTGTGGCAGGTCTGGGACCTGGTCATGCTGTGGCTTGCCATGCTGCACGGCACCAACGGCGTCCGTGTCATCATCAACGATTACGCGGACAAGAACACCACGCGGATGACGCTCAAGAGCATTCTCTACATTGCTTCACTCGTGATTATCGTGCTCGGCACCCTGGTCATCTTCACCTTTGATCCCTGCCCCGCCGGCGCTCCCGCTGATCTCCTCGCGGACTTCTGCACGGCGTAGCCGCAGCGTCCGTTCCCCACCGGGGCGCGGACAACACGAACGTTTTTCCAAGTTTCAACAGAAAGAGCATCTGGTATGCAGGTCCATAAGTACGACGTCGTAATTGTCGGCGCCGGCGGCGCCGGTATGCGTGCCGCCATTGAATCCGGCCAGCGCGCACGCACGGCGGTACTGACCAAGCTGTACCCCACCCGCTCGCACACTGGTGCGGCTCAGGGCGGCATGTGCGCAGCGCTGGCCAACGTCGAAGAAGACAACTGGGAATGGCACACCTTTGACACTGTCAAGGGTGGCGACTACCTCGTAGACCAGGACGCAGCGGAGGTCATGGCCAAAGAGGCCATCGACGCCGTGCTGGACCTGGAAAAGATGGGCCTGCCGTTCAACCGCACGCCCGAAGGCCGGATTGACCAGCGCCGTTTCGGCGGCCACACCCGCGACCACGGCAAGGCTCCGGTCCGCCGTGCCTGCTACGCCGCCGACCGCACCGGCCACATGATCCTCCAGACGCTGTACCAAAACTGCGTCAAGCACAATGTGGAGTTCTACAACGAGTACTACGTGCTGGACCTGCTGACCGTCACGGACAGCTTTGGCCAGAAGCGCGTTGCCGGCGTCGTTTCCTACGACCTGGCCAGCGGCGAACTGCACGTCTTCCAGGCCAAGTCCGTGGTCTTCGCCTCCGGCGGTGCCGGCAAGGTCTTCAAGACCACCTCGAACGCACACACCCTGACCGGTGACGGCATGGGCATCGCGTTCCGCCGCGGCATCCCCCTGGAAGACATGGAGTTCTTCCAGTTCCACCCGACAGGCCTCGCCGGCCTGGGCATCCTGCTCTCCGAGGCAGCCCGCGGAGAAGGCGCCATCCTGCGCAACTCCGAGGGTGAGCGCTTCATGGAGCGCTACGCCCCGACCATCAAGGACCTCGCTCCGCGTGACATCGTGGCCCGCTCCATGGCCAACGAAGTCCGCGAAGGCCGCGGCTGCGGACCGAACAAGGATTACGTCCTCCTGGACCTGACGCACCTGGAGCCGGCGCACATCGACGCCAAGCTCCCGGACATCACCGAGTTCGCCCGCACCTACCTGGGCGTGGAACCGTACACGGAGCCGGTGCCGGTCTTCCCGACCGCGCACTACGCCATGGGCGGCATCCCCACCAACATCAAGGCCGAGGTCCTGCAGGACAATGACACGGTTGTTCCGGGTCTGTACGCCGCGGGTGAAGTAGCCTGCGTTTCCGTACACGGCTCCAACCGCCTGGGCACCAACTCGCTGCTGGACATCAACGTCTTCGGCAAGCGCGCCGGCATCAACGCCGCCGAATACGCGCTGACCGCTGATTTCGTGGACCTGCCGGAAGATCCGGAAGCCACCACCATTGCCCTGCTGGACCTGGTCCGCAACTCCGAGGGAACCGAACGGGTCGCTGAGATCCGCCGGGACCTGCAGAACACCATGGATGCCAACATGCAGGTGTTCCGTACGGCGGACACCCTGAACCAGGTGCTGACCGACATTGCCTCGCTCGAAGAGCGGTACAAGAAGATCAGCGTCCAGGACAAGGGCAAGCGCTTCAACCTGGACCTCCTGGAAGCCGTGGAACTGGGCTTCCTGCTGGAACTGGCAAAGGTGATGACTGTGGCAGCCCTGCACCGCGAAGAATCACGCGGCGGGCACTTCCGCGAGGACTTCCCGGAGCGCGACGACGAGAATTTCATGAAGCATTCAATGGCGTACAAGGTTGACGAGGCCGCCAACGCCGAGCACACCGCGGGCATTCGACTGGACACCAAGCCGGTCATCTTCACGCGCTACGAGCCAATGGTGAGGAAGTACTAATGACAACGGAAATTGCGGAGCCGGCCTCCAAGATCGACCTGCCGGAATCTGTGGGCGGGGAAATTCCCTCGTTCGAGATCACACTCAAGGTCCGCCGCTACAACCCGGAGGTATCTGACGAAGGATACTGGGACGAGTGGAAGCTGACCATGTACGGCACGGACCGCGTGCTGGACGCCCTGCACAAGGTCAAGTGGGAGCATGACGGTTCCGTCTCCTTCCGCCGCTCCTGCGCCCACGGTGTCTGCGGCTCCGATGCCATGCGCATCAACGGCCGCAACCGCCTGGCCTGCAAGACGCTGCTGAAGGACCTGGACACGTCCAAGCCCATCCTCGTGGAGCCCATCAAGGGCCTCCCCGTGGAGAAGGACCTGATCGTGGACATGGAGCCGTTCTTCCAGTCCTACCGCGAGATCATGCCGTTCCTGATCAGCAAGGGCCACGAGCCCACCAAGGAACGCCTGCAGTCCGCCGAGGACCGCGAACGGTTCGACGACACCACCAAGTGCATCCTGTGCGCGGCGTGCACGTCCTCGTGCCCGGTGTTCTGGACCGACGGCCAGTACTTCGGTCCCGCCGCCATCGTGAACGCGCACCGTTTCATCTTCGACTCGCGTGACGACGCCGGAGACATGCGCCTGGAGATCCTGAACGACAAGGAAGGCGTGTGGCGCTGCCGCACCACCTTCAACTGCTCCGAAGCATGCCCCCGCGGCATCCAGGTCACCAAGGCCATCGCCGAGGTCAAGCAGGCCATCCTGAGCCGCTCGGTCTAGCAGAACCACCCCCGGCAGAGGCGGCGTCCCCGGTCCAGACGGACCGGGGACGCCGCCTTTCCCATGCCCCCCGCAACTCCCCCGTCTAAGGTAAGTCCATGCCAACGTTTGAATCCGTTTCCTTTCCCGGCGTCAACGACACCACACTGGCCGGCACGATCGATGTGCCCGACGGCGAAACCCGCGGGTGGGCGGTGTTCTGCCACGGCTTCACGCTGGGCAAGAACAGCGCTGCGGCCTCAAGGATCTCCAAGGCCCTGGCCGGGCACGGAATCGGCGTCCTGCGCTACGATGCGGCGGGTCTGGGCGGTTCCAGCGGAGCCTGGGAGGAGGGCACGTTCAGCACCAAGGTGGCTGACATCCAGAGCGCGGTTGACTACCTGCGCGGGCAGGGCCGGAGTGTCTCCCTGCTGATCGGGCATTCGCTCGGCGGTGCGGCGGTCCTGGCCGCCGCCGGGAGCATTCCGGAACTGGATGCCGTGGTGACGATCGGCGCCCCGTTCCGTCCTTCCCACGTCCTCCACCTGTTCGAGGACGAGATGCAGACCATCCGCGACCAGGGATCCGCGCAGGTGGACCTGGGCGGGCGGAACCTGCAGATCCGGGAGGAGCTCCTTCAGGACCTGTCGTCGCATGACCTGAGCGGATGTATCAGCGACCTGCACCTGCCACTGCTCGTCATGCACTCCCCCAGCGACAACACCGTCGGCATCGACAATGCGAGCGAGATTTTCTCGCTGGCGAGGCACCCCCGGAATTTTATTTCCCTCGAAGGCAGCGACCACCTGATGGTGGACCGGGCGCAAACCAGCCGGGCCGCCGACATTATCGCCGCGTGGGCCGCCGTCTATCTGCCAGGAAATGACGGAGCGGCTGAGCCCGGCTAGCCCCGGAGCTCCACTTCCTCGCGGAGCTTCCAGAGGCCGGTGGCATCGTGCTCAAACAAGCCGATCGTGTTCACAGTAAAGCGGGCGCCGTAGTGGCGCAGTGTATGCATGGCACTGTCCATCCCGGCGTCGCTGACGTCGTGGGCCACCGTGACGTGGGGGTGGTACGGGAAGGGCAGATTGCGTGCCAGCGGGCCGCTCTGCATTTCCTTATGCAGGGCCGTGCACTCGTCATACCCTTCATCAAGCCGCAGATATACCACCGGAGAGACGGGGCGGAACGTTGCTGTGCCGCGCAGGGAAACATCAAACGGTGCGTGGTTGGCCGCCACCCTGCGCACGTGTTCGGCTGACGCGTCCCAGTCATCCGTCTCCGTGGTGGTCACCACGGTAATGTGGGCCGGAATAACCGCTGCCATTGGGTCGCCGAAGGAAGCCCTCGCGTTCCGCAGTTCCGTGGCCATCGGCTCCGGAACTGCGATGACGATCCCCACGCAGGTGCACCCGGGCTCGTCAGTAACGCCGTCGACGACGCCGCCGGCGGTATCTGCCTGGACCAGTGGATTCCAAAGACTCATCGGTCAGACCGCGGTGGAGCCCAAAGGTAGGAAGCCTACTTTGTTGTACACATCGGCCAGTGTAACCGATGCCGTTTCCCGCGCCTTGGAGGCACCCACTGCAAGAAGCCGGTCAAGCTCCGCCGGATCCTCGAGCAGGTACAGCGCACGCTCACGGATGGGGCGGATGTGCTCGGTAACAGCCTCAGCCAGATCGACCTTGAGGTGGCCGTACATTTTTCCTTCGTATTCCTTCACCAGCGTGTCCACGCTCTTCCCGGAGACCAGGGAGTAAATGGACAGCAGGTTGGAGATACCGGGCTTGGCCTCACGGTCGAAACGGATCTCCGTACCGTCGTCGGTCACAGCGGACTTGATGCGCTTGGAAATCACCTTGTCCGGGTCCAGCAGATTGATCAGCCCGGCGGGAGACGCGGCGGATTTGGACATCTTCGCTGCCGGATTCTGCAGATCGTAGATTTTGGCGGCAGCCTTCTGGACAAAGACCTCCGGAATGGTGAAGGTCTCGCCGTAGCGGGAGTTGAAACGCTTGGCGAGGTCCCGGCTGAGTTCCACGTGCTGGCGCTGGTCCTCGCCCACGGGAACGCCGTGCGGGTTGTACAGCAGGATGTCGGCGACCTGCAGGATCGGGTAGGTGAACAGGCCCACGGAGGCTGCGTCGGCGCCGAACCGCTGCTGCTTGTCCTTGAACTGGGTCATCCGGGAGGCTTCCCCGAAACCCGTCAGGCAGTTCAGGACCCAGGCGAGCTGCGCGTGCTCGGGAACCTGGGACTGTACAAACAGGGTGGCCTTGTCCACGTCGACGCCGCCGGCAATGTACTGGGCGGCAGTGACGCGCGTGCGCTGGCGCAGATCTGCAGGGTCCTGCGGGACGGTGATCGCGTGCAGGTCCGGGATGAAGAAGTAGGCGTCGTACTCCTCCTGGAGCCGGACCCAGTTCACCAGCGCGCCGAGGTAATTGCCCAGGTGCAGCGAGTCGGCGGAGGGCTGCATCCCTGACAGGATGCGCTGGCGGCCGGAAGCGGTGGATGTGCTCATGGTTTTGACCCTTAGAACTGGTAGTCGACCACTACAGGGGCGTGGTCTGAGAAGCGGCTGTCGTAGGTGGCGGCACGGTCAACGACGGCGGAAACGGCGCGTTCCGCCAATTCCGGCGTTGCCAGCTGGTAATCAATACGCCAGCCGCTGTCGTTGTCGAAGGCCTGGCCGCGCCAGGACCACCAGGTGTAGGGACCGGGAACGTCGCCGGCCAGCTTGCGGGCCACATCGGCGTAGCCAATCTCCTCGCCGAGGAAGCGGTCAAAGTAAGCGCGTTCCTCGGGGAGGAACCCGGCCCGCTTCACGTTGCCCTTCCAATTCTTGATATCCAGTTCGGTGTGCCCGACGTTCAGGTCCCCCACCACCAGAACAAAGTCGCTCTCCTGCTTCAGCGCGGGAAGCCGCTGCGCCATAACGTCCAGGAAGCGGTACTTGTCCACTTGCTTGGGGGTGTCAACCTCGCCGGAATGGACGTAGGCACTGATCACTGTCAGGAGTTTCTCCGCGCCGTCCACCGGGATCTTGAAGTCAGCTTCGACCCAGCGTCCGGACAGGGCAAAGTACTCATCGCCAATGTGTTCACGGGTGGCTGCGGGGGCGATCCGGGAGGCGATGGCCACCCCGGCGCGTCCCTTGGCTTCGGCTTCGGCGTGCAGGATGTGCCATTCGTCGCCGAGCAGTTCGCGGACGACGGCGTCGGGCGCGCGGACTTCCTGGAGGCAGAGGATGTCCACTTCGCGCTCCGCCAGCCAGTCGGCCATGCCCCGCTTGTAGGCGGCACGGATGCCGTTCACGTTCACTGTCGCAATGCGCAGTGCCTTTGCCGGACCGGCTGCTTCTCCTGCTGATGCCAAACTCACGCGAATAACCATACTCCTCAGTAGCAATGCGGTTCATCTTTGACCGCGGCCGCAGTGGGGCCCCTGCGTGCGGTCGTGGGGAAAGCGGGGCGGACGCCGCTAGTCCACCAGGGTGCCCTCAACCGGGCCGCCGTCGGCTTTTTTGATCATTGAACGCGCGTTGTGGGACGTGATTTCGATGGTTTCCAGGGCGCGGCTGACCTGACCCTCGTCCTTGCCGAGGTTGTCACGGATCACGCGGGACTGTACCTCGATGATCTTGAAACTGTGATCCAGCTTCTGGTCGCGGATGGTGGTGGACTCGTCAACAACCTGCACCGACGGCGTTCCTCCCGCGGCACGGGTCAGAGTGTCCTGCGCTTCGGCCAGCTTCGCGCCGGCTTTGCGGGCCGCCCCGCGGACGCTGAAAACTACAAACGCAAACAGGCACAGCCATCCCAGCGAGATGATGACAACCAGCCACCCCACGACGTCGTTCTCATTCGCCGCGAATACCACGGCCACCAGGAAGACGATCAGCATGAGGGTCATGCCGTAGGTCGCCATTTTCTGGCTCACCCCGCGGCGGGCTTTGGACGTGGGCTGCGGCTTATTGCCGTTGGGGAGCGACTGCATGGCTTCATTGTCTCAAACTCGGAGCCCAGCCGTTAAACCGTCCTCCCGGGGCGAAATCGCAGCGCCGGCGGCTACCACGCCACGAGGCAGAAAGGGTGGCCGGCGGGGTCCAGGAAAACCCGGAACGACTCGGTGCCGCTGTCCATTCCGGTGGCCCCCAGTGCCAGGACCTGCGCCTCCGCCAGGTCCAGGTCGGCCACCTTCACGTCCAGGTGCAGCTGCTGCGGAATGTCCTGCCCCGGCCACTGCGGCGGCGTGTAGCCGGACACCTGCTGGAAGGCGAGCGCCGGCCGGTCCGGTGCATCGCCGATGGTGATCCAGGATCCGTCTGCCTCGTGCTCCACCCGGATCATGCCCAGAAGGTCTTCGTAAAAGGATGCAAGCGCGTCCGGGTCGGGGCAGTCAAAGACCGTGGCATGCCAGGATCCGATCATCAGCGTTCTCCTTGCTCGCAGGACGGTGGCCGGCGGGCTCGGACAGCACGGCGGCCGGGTGCAGCGGCAGCTTACTGCGTGGTGTACGCCCCGTCCACGGCGTACTGGGCACCGGTGACAAACGCCGCCCGGTCCGAGAGCAGGAACAGGACAACCTGCGCCACCTCGTCTGCGGTGCCCAGCCTCCCGGCCGGGTGCATCCCCACCAGCGAGGCATAGGCTTCCTCCGGCAGTGCTTCAAGCAGCGGGGTGTCGATGTAGCCGGGATGCACCGAATTGATGCGGATGCCCTGGTTGGCGTAACCCAGCGCCGCAGCGCGTGTCATACCGGTCACGCCGTGCTTGGCGGCGACGTAGGGGACGGCGGTGGCGGATCCGACCAGGCCAAGGATGGAGGACATGTTCACGATCGAACCCCCGCCGGCCTTCTGCATTTCGGGGATTTGGTAGAACATCCCGTAGAACACGGAGTTCAGGTTCACGTCGATAACCCGCCGGTAGCCTTCCAGGTCAATCTCCGTGACCAGGCCCAGCGGTCCGCTGATGCCGGCGTTGTTGAACGCCAGGTGCAGGCCGCCGAACTCGCTCACGGCGGTATCCACCGCGCCTTTGACATCGTCGGCGCTGCCCACATCCCCGACTGACGCCACGGCGGTTCCCCCTGCTTCCGAAATCTGGTTGACCACTGCCTGCGCGGCCTCCAGATCGAGGTCGTTCACCACGACGGCGGCACCTTCCGCAGCCAGCGCGACCGCGGTCGCTTTGCCGATTCCCGACCCGGCCCCCGTCACAAGAGCCGTCTTTCCGTCAAACTGGTCAGCCATGGTCATTCCTCCGGTTTCCGCCCCGGGCGCTGCAGTCGTCAGGGCGATGAGCTTCGGGTGCGGTCAAAGCAGCGGCACCCTCCCGTCCCATGATCCGGCCCCGTTCCCTGTTTCGGAAGGTTCGGCACCGGGACGGAACGCTTTGCTGCCCGACTGGTCCGCCCGCCCGGCCGGGTGGAAGACTGGCCGGATGCAGATACGCATCAGCAACGGAGACATCACCGCCAGCACTGCGGACGCCATAGTGAACGCCGCTAATTCCTCGCTGCTCGGCGGCGGGGGCGTGGACGGAGCGATCCACCGTGCGGCGGGGCCGGGCTTGCTGGCAGCCTGCCGCGAGCTGCGGCGCAGCTCCTGGCCCGGCGGCCTTCCCACCGGCGAAGCCGCGGCCACCCCCGCCTTCGAGCTGCCGGCACGCTGGGTCATCCACACCGTCGGCCCCAATGCCCGGGCCGGGGAAACCGACCCGGCGCTGCTGGAGTCCTGCTTCCGCAGGTCCCTGGACGTTGCCGAAGAACTCGGCGCCGAAACGGTGGCCTTCCCCGCCGTCAGCGCCGGCGTCTACGGCTGGAACCCGGCAACCGTGGCCGAGGTGGCCCTGCGGACGGTTCGGGATTATCCGGCCCGTACAGTCCGGTCCGTGGAGTTCGTGCTTTTCGGCGAACCCACCGAGCAGGTTTTCCGCAGGGCGTGGCAGGAACTGGCTGCTACTTCAAAAACAGGGACCGAAGACGACTCGTCGTGACCACCAAACCCAAACCGATCATGACCACGAAGTAGAGCAGGTGGCCGGCGGTTGCCCAGGTCAGCATGCCCACGCTGAGCTGGCGCATCATTTCCACTCCATGCCAGAGCGGCATCGCCTGAATTACCCATTGGAGGCCCTGGGGGTACACGCTCAGCGGATAGAACGTGGCGGAGAACAGGAACATGGGCAGCATGACAAAATTCACCCACTCCAGCTGCTGGAAGGTCTTCATGCAACTGGTGATCGCCATGCCGAAGGAGGCAAACCCGAAGGCCACCACCACGGCAGCGGGAATCATGAGCAGCGCCCAGGGAGAAGTCACCAGCCCCATGGCCGCCATGACAGCTGTGAAGCCCGTTGCGTACATGGCACCGCGGAGCAGTGCCAGCAGGATTTCCCCGAGTGCGACGTCGAGGGGCCCCAGCGAGGTGGCAAGCATGCCTTCGTAGAGCTTGGCGTAATTAAGTTTGAAGAACACGTTCATGGTGGAGTCGTAAACGGCTCCGTTCATTGCTGAAACGGCCAGCAGTGCCGGGGCAATGTAGTTGGCGTACCCGATCTCTTCGCCGCCCGGGCCGGCAACGGTGCCAATCAGGGAACCCAGTCCAATGCCCATGGCCATCAGGTACAGCACCGGTTCCACGAACCCGCTGATCATGACGGCCCAGTTGCTGCCCCACGTGGCCTTCAGCCCGCGGGCGAACACCGCCCGGATGTTTCGGGCATAGAGGGACCCCAGGAAGCGGCCCTTCGGATCCAGCTGTTCGGGTGCCAGGCGCGGCGGCGCCGTCGTGTTTTCTGCCGTCATTTTCCCAGCCTCCGGGTGAAGTTCCGGCGTGCCAGGACCCAGCCGACAAAGCCGAGAAGCAGCAGATACGCCACGTGGACCGCCGTGAGTGCCGGAGCCTCAATATAGCCGTAGCTGAGGATCCGGCCGAGCTCGGTGGAGTGCCACAGCGGAGAAATCCACCCGATCCAGCGGATGGCCCCGGGCAGGGATTCCAGTGGAAAGAAGGTGCCGGAGAACAGGAACAGCGGCATCACAATGAAGCGCTGCACCATGGCAAACTGCCCCTTGTCCTGCTCCAGGGACGCGCTGTAGGCCATCAGCGGCATGCCGAAGGCCACGCCGCCAAGGATCGCGGTGAAAATCATCAGCCAGGCGGTGCCCGGCTGCTCCACTGCACCGAAGAGCAGCAGGAACACAAAGTACGGGGCGGTGGTGATCAGCATCCGGACCGAGAAGCCGATCAGGTGCCCGTCCACCAGCTGATTACTGGAAAGCGGCGACGCGTTGGGACCGTAGTAAGTGCGCTGCCATCTGAAGCCGCCCATCACCATGTAGGTGTTTTCTTCGGCCGCCACCATGATGGCGGCGGTGGCCAGCAGGGCCGGAGCCACGAAGACGAGGTAGGAGACCGTGGTCCCGTCGCCGGCGTCGAACGTCGCGTCACCGGTGTCCACCAGCGACGCCAGCCCCACGCCCATACCAAAGAGGTACACCAGAGGGGTGCCCACCGCCGTCATGAGCACGGTCCACCCGTAGCCGCGCATGCGCCGGATCCAGTGCTCTGCGTAGTAAATGGCACCAAAGCGCCGGGTCCGGGATGCGGTCTGCTCCGGTGTCAGCGGAGAGCGCAGTCCCAGCACGGGATGCCGGTTTGCCCCCTCTTCCCCCGCCGGCGCGCCTGAAAGCTGGCGCTCAGTCAATGAGGCTCCTACCGGTAAGCCGGAGGAACACGTCTTCCAGGGAAGAGCGGCGCACCAGCGAGGTGATGGGATGCAGCCCGCGGGAGCTGACCCCTTCCAGGGCCGCCTCGCCGTCCTCTGCGTAGATAAGGACGCGGTCCGGGAGCGTTTCGATCCGGCTCCCGATTCCTTCCAGTTCACCTGCCACCGTGGTGTTGCGCTCAGAACCAAAGCGCAGTTCCAGCACTTCCCTCGTGGAGTGCTCACGGATCAGGGCAGCAGGAGATCCTTCCGCCATGATCTTGCCCTTGTCCACCACCACCAGGCGGTCACAGAGCTGCTCCGCTTCATCCATGTAGTGGGTGGTCAGGATCAGCGTGACCCCGGCTTCCTTGAGCCGGAACAGCCGGTCCCAGAGGATGTGCCGCGCCTGGGGGTCCAGGCCGGTGGTCGGTTCGTCCAGCAGCAGGATCTTGGGATCATTGATCAGCGACCGTGCGATGGTCAGCCGCCGCTTCATTCCGCCGGAGAGGGACTCAATCCGGTCCTTGGCCTTGTCCGTCAGCTGGGCGAATTCCAGCAGCTCGTCGGCCTTGGGCCCCAGGTAACTCTTGGGCAGGCCGAAGTACCGGCCGTAGGCCAGGAGGTTTTCGCGCACACGCAGGTCTTCATCCAGATTGTCCTGCTGCGGCACCACCCCCAGGTGGGCGCGCACCTCGGGTCCGTACCGGTCCGGGTCCAGTCCCATGACGGTGAGGTCGCCGGACGTGCGCGATGACACGCCGCCGATCATTTTCATGGTGGTGGACTTGCCGGCGCCGTTGGGGCCGAGGAGCCCAAAGGACTCCCCCGCCGGGACGTCGAAGCTGATGCCGTCCACGGCATGGAAATCGCCGTAGGTCTTGCGGAGGTTCCGGGCTGAGATGACGGTGGAGGAGGCGGTCTTGGGGACAGTCGGGGCTGATGTGATCTGCGGCACTCGAACAGCGTAGTGCACCAGCCCCGACCTGAGGAACAGTTAGGCGAGGATGCCCGCTGCGCGCTCAGCCGCCTCCACCACGTTGGAGAGCAGCATGGCCCGGGTCATGGGCCCCACTCCCCCCGGGTTCGGGGAAATCCAGGACGCGACGTCGGCCGCGGCTTTCTCCACGTCGCCGGTGAGGGTGGTCTTGCCCGTCTCGGGGTCGGTGACCCGGGTGACCCCCACATCCAGGACAATCGCTCCGGGCTTGAGATCCTCGGCCCGAATCATTTCCGGGAACCCAGCGGCAGCCACCACCACGTCGGCTTCCTGCAGGTGCGCATAGAGGTCCACCGTTCCGGTGTGCGCCAGGGTGACCGTCGCGTTGATCGGGCGGCGGGTGAGCAGCAGGCCCAGCGGCCGGCCGACGGTCACGCCGCGGCCCACCACCAGCACCTTTTTCCCGTTGAGCGAAATGCCGTTGCGCACCAGCAGCTGGACAATCCCGTGCGGAGTGCAGGGCAGCGGCGACGTCATGGGTTCGCTGACATTCAGCACGAGGCGTCCCAGGTTCACCGGGTGCAGGCCGTCGGCATCCTTTTCCGGAGCGATGCGTTCCAGGATGGCGTTGGTGTCAATGTGCGCCGGCAGCGGCAGCTGGACTATGTAGCCGGTGGTGGCCGGATCCCCGTTCAGCTCGTCGATGACCTTTTCCAGGTCTTCCTGGCTGATGTCTGCCGGCAGGTCGCGGCGGATGGAGTTGATGCCCACCTGCGCGCAGTCCTTGTGTTTGCCGCCCACGTAGGAGTGCGAGGCGGGGTCATCGCCCACCAGCACGGTTCCCAGCCCCGGGGTGACGCCGTGTTCGTCCTTCAGGACCGCCACGCGCTGCGCCAGTTCATCCTTGATGTCCTTCGCAGCCTTGCGGCCGTCCAGGATCTGAGCGGCCACGGGAGTGCCGAAATCGGTCTTTTCCTTCTTCTCCCAGCCCAGGTTCACACCGTTTTCCTCGGTCTCTTCAGGGGAGCTCTCCGGGGTGCCGGTGTTCTCCGCCGTGATGGAGCCTTCCATGTTGGTTCCCTTCTCCATGCTGATTACCACTCTTCCTGTCCCGGATACAGCGGGAAATTCTCGGCAAGCGCGGTGACCCGCGCCCGCAGTGCCTCGACATCGGGGGACGGTTTCAGGGCGGCCGCAATGATCTCGGCCACCTCGGTGAACTCCCGGGCACCGAAGCCGCGGGTTGCCAGGGCGGGAGTGCCGATGCGCAGTCCGGAGGTGACCATCGGCGGGCGGGGATCAAACGGAACCGAGTTGCGGTTCACGGTGATTCCCACGGAGTGCAGCAGATCCTCGGCCTGCTTGCCGTCCAGGGCGGAGCGGCGCAGGTCAACCAGGATCAGGTGGACGTCGGTGCCGCCGGTGAGGACGGACACCCCGTGTTCGGCGACGTCCGGCGCGGTGAGCCTCTCGGCGATGATCCGTGCGCCCTCGAGAACGCGTTCCTGCCGTTCCCGGAACTCCTCGGAGCCGGCAATCTTGAAGGCCACGGCCTTGGCAGCGATGACGTGCATCAGCGGCCCGCCCTGCTGGCCGGGGAAGACGCTGGAGTTCAGCTTTTTGCCGTACTGCTCCTTGGCCAGGATCACTCCCGAGCGGGGGCCGGCCAGGGTCTTGTGCACGGTGGAGGTGACGACGTCGGAAGCCGGCACCGGGTTCGGGTGCAGGCCGGCGGCCACGAGGCCGGCGAAGTGCGCCATGTCGGTCCACAGCAAGGCGCCCGCCTCATCGGCGATGGAGCGGAAAGCCTCGAAATCCAGCTGCCGGGGATAGGCGGACCATCCGGCTACGATGACCTGCGGGCGTTCGGCCAGCGCCTGCTCCCGGACCTTGTCCATGTCCACGCGGCAGGTCTGCTCGTCCACGCCGTACGCTGCAACCTCATAGAGCTTGCCGGAGAAGTTCAGCTTCATGCCGTGGGTCAGGTGCCCGCCGTGGGCCAGGTTCAGGCCCATCAGCTTGTCACCCGGCTTGATCATGGCGGCCAGCGCCGCCGCGTTGGCGGATGCACCGGAATGCGGCTGGACGTTGGCGAACTCGGCGCCGAACAGGGCCTTGACCCGTTCGATGGCCAGATTCTCGGCAACGTCAACGTGCTCGCAGCCGCCGTAATAGCGCCGGCCCGGATATCCTTCGGCATATTTGTTGGTCAGGACCGATCCCTGGGCTTCCAGAACCGACCGCGGCGCGAAGTTCTCCGACGCAATCATTTCCAGGGTGTTGCGCTGGCGGGCCAGTTCATCATTCAGGACGGCGGCAATTTCCGGATCGACGTCGGATAACTTCGCGTCGGTCACGGACTGGGTGGACAGTCTCACAAGGATCTCCTGGGAAAGGGGTTCTATGGGTCAGGCTACCTGCTGGCACCCCCGCACTCGTTGAAGAACGGGAGCGTCCGGGCATGCAAACAGAGGGTGGCTTGACCTCCGGCCCAGGCGTGCGATCCGTGGTCTGTGATGCTTGGCCGCTCCCTGGTGGTGGTCCACCTAACGCCAGTTGCGACTTTTTCATCGTACCGGATCAGGTGCGGCGGACACCCCTGTGTGTCGTATCCGGACTCGGAAGCGCCTGCGGAATTGGCACTGCGGAATAGGCACCGGGTGCTCGCCGGTTGAAGCAACCAGGGAAGGACCGAATGAAGGGCAGGCGGATGGTGCAGGAGCAAACTGTTGACGTGGCGGTGATTGGAGCCGGCCAGGCCGGGCTGAGCGCCGCCTATTACCTGCAGCGCCGCGGGCTGGCAGCCGGGTCCGGGTTTGTGGTGCTAGACGCGAACGAGGGGCCGGGCGGGGCATGGCGGCACCGGTGGGATTCGCTGACGCTTGGTTCCGTCCACGGCATCCATGACCTGCCGCGCTCGGCGCTGGGCACTCCGGATCCCCGGGAGCCGGCGTCTTCCGTCGTCAGCCGGTACTACGGAGACTACGAGGCCGAATTCGGGCTGAACGTGCAGCGCCCGGTGCGGGTGCTCAAGGTCTCTGCCACGGGGGACGGACACAGGGACGGACACAGGGACGACCACGGGGACGGACACGGCGGCGGGCTGCTGCGGATCGACACCGACAGCGGAGCATGGAAGGCACGGGCCGTCATCAATGCCACCGGAACGTGGGACAAGCCCTACTGGCCCCGCTATCCCGGGCAGGAGAACTTCGGCGGACTCCAGCTGCACACCCATGATTTCCGCAGCGCCGCGGATTTCGCCGGCCGCCGCGTGCTGGTGGTGGGCGGCGGAACCTCCGCGCTCCAGTTCCTGCTGCAGCTGAACGACGCCGGTGCGCAGACGGTCTGGTCCACCCGCCGCCCGCCCGAGTTCACCCGGACGCCCTTTGACACGGAATGGGGCCGGGAGGTCGAACAGCGGGTCAGCGAGCGCACCCGCGCCGGGCTTCCTCCACTGAGTGTCGTGGCCGCCACCGGGCTGCCGCTGACGCCCCAATACCAGGCAGGGATCGACGACGGCGTCCTCGTCTCCCGCGGTCCGCTCACCCGGATCACGGCGGACGGAGTGGTCTTTGCCGACGGCAGTACCGCCGAGGCGGACGTTATTCTCTGGGCCACGGGCTTCCGGGCGGCTCTGGATCATCTGGCGTCCCTGCGGCTGCGCGAACCCGGAGGCGGTATCCGCATGAACGGACCGCAGGTGCACAGGCTTCCGCAGTTGTTCCTGGTGGGTTACGGCGAGTCTGCTTCTACGCTTGGCGCCACGCGCGCGGGGCGGGCTGCCGCGACGGCTGCCCTGGACCTGCTGGGCGCCGGGGTCTCCGGCCGCCCGGGCCAGGCCGCTATTCCACGTCCTCCCAGGAGAACTCAGTCCGGCTCCCCCGCTCCCAGTCGCGGCGCAGTATCGCGTACGTGACCGAAGCAATCCGTCCGCCCTCGTCCAGCTGCCAATCCTCACGGTAGTGGGCTTCCTTGAGGAACCCGGCACGCAGGAAGGTCTTCCGCATGGCGATGTTGTCCTCCCGGGTCCGCCCCGCAAACCGGTGGGCCTCCGGCTGGCCGGTAAAGACCATGGAAGTCAGTGCCTGCAGAACCGGCACCCCGGTGCCCTGGCCCCGGGCTTCCTCCACCAGCCGCAAGTCAAAGGTCGGACACTGGCTGCCCAGGCGCTCCACGATCACCAGCCCCAGCCGCTGGTTGTCTCCGTACACCCAATAGGTGCGTACGCCGTCGGCGTCAAAACGCCCGTCCATCACCAGCTGACGCACCAGCTCCTCCGACGGCGCGGTGATCCGGTGGTACGGAAAACTGTTGGTGGTCAGGAACTTGACCAGCTCCTCGACGTCCTTATCGGAGAGCAGCATGAAGGTTACGTCCATTTCCTTAGCCTAAAGGAGGGCCCCGCCGGCGGGTAACCTTGAAGGGTGACCGACTTTCCCGCTTCCTCCGCTGTCTCGGCCCCCGCCCCGAGCTCTTCCGCCTACACGCTGACCCTGTCCTGCCCGGACCAGCCCGGAATCGTCCATGCCGTTTCCGGCGGCCTTGTCGCCGCCCGCGGAAACATCACCGAGTCCCAGCAGTACGGCAGCCAGGAAACCGGTACCTTCTTCATGCGCGTCGACTTCACCGCGCCCGGAACGCACGCCGAAGTGCGGGACACCCTGGCGCCGGTGGCCCGGGAATTCGGGATGGAGTGGCAGCTGCACGCCGCCGGAGCGCCGGTACGGACCCTCATCATGGTCTCCAAGTCCGGGCACTGCCTGAATGACCTGCTCTTCCGCCAGCGTGCCGGAACGCTGCCCATCGAGATCCCGGCCATCGTGTCCAACCATCAGGACCTGGCCGGGCTGGCTGCCTTCTACGGCGTTCCCTTTCACCACATCCCGGTGGAGCCGGGCCGCAAGGAAGCCGCGGAAGACCAGCTGCGGGCGCTGATGCAGGACCTGGACATCGAACTCGTGGTTCTTGCCCGCTATATGCAGATCCTCAGCAACGAGTTGTGCCGCGACCTCTCCGGCCGAGCCATCAACATTCATCATTCCTTCCTGCCCTCGTTCAAGGGTGCCCGGCCCTACCACCAGGCTCATGCCCGGGGCGTAAAACTCATCGGCGCCACCGCGCACTATGTCACGTCCGATCTGGACGAGGGGCCGATCATCGAACAGGAAGTCATCCGGGTGGACCACGCCCGGTCAGCGCCGCAGCTGGTCGCACTGGGGAGCGACGTCGAAGGCCGGACCCTGTCCAAGGCTGTGCAGTGGCACGCCGAGCACCGCGTGCTGCTGGACGGAAAGCGGACCATCGTCTTCAACTGATGCCGGTGCCGCTCCGGCTAGGCTAACCGCATGGCTAACGTTATTTCGCTCCGGGGCAGCACCCCGGACATTGACCCGTCCGTTTTCCTCGCTCCCACAGCTTCACTCATCGGCGACGTCGTTATGGCGCCCGGGTCCAGCGCCTTCTACGGCGTCTGCGTCCGCGGGGACTCCAACGCCATCCGCGTCGGTGCCGGCAGCAATCTGCAGGACAACGTGGTGCTCCACGCGGACCCCGGCTTTCCCACCACTGTGGGCGAACGCGTCAGCATCGGGCACAACGCCGTGGTCCACGGCTGCACCGTCGAGGACGACTGCCTGATCGGCATGAGCGCAACCGTCATGAACGGGGCCGTTGTGGGTACGGGTTCCCTCGTGGCTGCCGGCGCCGTGGTCCTGGAAGGCACCATCATTCCGCCGCGCTCCCTGGTGGCCGGTGTCCCCGCCAAAGTGCGGCGTTCCCTCACCGACGAGGAGTTCGCCGGGGTGCAGGCCAACGCCGCCAATTACCTTGTCACGGCAGCGGCACACCGTGATGCGCTGCAGGCAGGGCAGGGCGCCCGCAGCCATTAGCGCGGGTGCGTGCCCCGCGGGCCGTCGCGCTGTTGACGACGGCCCCGGGCCGGGGTTTAGCTGTGTAGCCAGAGGCAGCGACAATGAAGTCCCCGGGAGGCACTCATGCCGGATCACCCGACCATCCTGGCAAGGCGCTCCGTCACCAAGGAGTTCCCCGGGGCCAAGGCCCTTTCCGATGTGTCCCCCACCGTCCGCGAGGCGAAGAGCGATGACTCCGCTGCAGCCCTGAAGGAGATCGAGCGGATCGCCGACTCGATCACGAAGATCCGCGACGGACGGTCTATCGGGACGATCGACGTCGCCCGCGACGGGGCCGACGAGCCTTGGATGGTTCGGCCGGACAGCCGGTGCCGATCGTCACCGGCCAGCTGGGCCGGCTGCATGCACGACCGAACCGCGCGTCTGTTTCTCAGAGAAGAGGACCATGAACGTCCCGCACATTCCCGCTCCTCCCTGCGCAGCTGCGGGGGCTCCCAGTCCGATCCGGAAAACCGGGCGAACCCTGAGGTGGGGCGTGGTGGCGACGGGTGACATTGCCGCCAAGGTCACGGAAGATATCGCCCGCCTCGAAGATGCCGTCCTGCAGGCCGTGAGCTCGCGGCACGAAGCATCTGCTGTGGATTTTGCGGACCGTTTCGGGATTACCCGTGCCTGCTTCGACAACGAAAGGGGGAAGGGATACCGCCAGCTGATTGATGACCCGGCGGTTGACGTTGTCTATGTTGCTGCTCCGCATGCGCAGCACTATGAGATTTCCAGGGCTGCGCTAATGGCCGGAAAACACGTGCTCTGTGAGAAATCCCTGACCATCAATGCCCGGGAGGCTGAGGATCTGATCGGTATTGCGTCCGCCCGCGGGCTTTTCCTGATGGAGGCGGTGTGGACGCGGTTCCTGCCCTGCGTCAACCGGGTCTGGGAGATCATCGCCCGCGGGGAGCTGGGCGAAGTCCAATGGGTACAGGCGGATCTGGGATTCCAGGCTCCGGCCGGCAGCGGCAGCCGGCAGCTGGATCCCCAGGCAGGAGGCGGAGCCCTGCTGGATCTTGCCGTATATCCCCTGACGCTGGCCGTGGGAGCGCTGGGGTTTCCGGACGGCGTCTCAGCCGTGGGCACCCTGACCAATGACGGTGTCGACCGGCAGAATGCCCTGCTCCTGACGTATCCATCCGGTGCCGCCGCCCAGCTGATATCGTCGCTGGTTTCCTTGGGCACCCGCACCGCCACAATTTGCGGGACCAAGGGGTGGCTGCGGACCGGTGCGCCGCTGCATAATCCGGTGGAGCTGACTGTCACTCCCCATCGGGGGGAGCAGCGGGTCGAGCGGTTTCCCCAGATCGGCAACGGTTACACCTATGAGCTGCGCGAAGCCACCCGCTGCATCCAATCCGGCCTGCCTGAGTCCCCCACCATGAGCTGGGACCATTCGCTGCAAACCATGCGCCTCTTTGACCGGGCACGCGCACAGATGGGGGTGCACTACACGAACGACGGCGCCGCATCGCTTCCGGGCCCGCGCAGCGCCTAGCTGCTCAGCGGGTCTAACTGCAGCGGGTCTAACTGCGGGTCTAACTGCGCAGCTAGGCCCAGCTGCTCCCGGATTCGAGCACCAACGAAGAAAGCGGCCCCGCGGACAGCGGGACCGCTTTCTTCGTTGGTGCGGTGTGCGATTTCGGCCAGCGGCAGGACTGATCAGGCGTTGCGGACGTTGTCCTGGGCATCGGTGGCTTTGCTCTTCACATCGCCGGCAGCGCCCTGGCCCTCCTGCTTGACGTTCTGGGCAGCCTCAGTGGCGGTCGCCTTGACGTTCTCCATGGCTTCCTGCGCGGGTTCCTTGAGGCCCTGCGCCATTTCCTTGGCTGTATCAGTGACCTGCGTCGTCAGGGGCTCCGCTGCTGTCTTGATGTTGTCTGCGGCAACGCGCTCCTTCTCACTGGCGGGAATCAGAGAAGCCGCCAGAAGCCCGGCGCCAAAGGCGATCAGGCCGGCAGCAATGGGGTTTCCCTGGGCCCTCGCGGTGAGCTTCTGAGGCGCCTCGCCCACTGCCGATCCGGCGCGCGAGACGCCGTCGGTTGCTGAACCGGTGCCGGACTGAACCTTGTCCGTCATAGAATCTGCAGCTCCCATCACTTTGTCCTTGACGCCGGAAACAGCGTCCTTCATCTTGTCGGTCTGCCGCTGAACAATGTGGGACGGGGTGACCTTGTCAGCTACGGCGTCCACGTTGGTTCCAAGCCGGCGGCGGGTCTCTTCAATGTCTGCTCGTATTGCGTCGGGGTTTTCGCTCATCGTGGGTCCTCATTCGGTTTAAGGGTTCCGGGAATTTCCTGAAGGGTCTCCGACGTCTGGGGCATGCCCTTGATCTTCCGCATCTCAGTACGTCCGCGCATCGCGAGGACCGCGGCGATAATTCCCCAGATCAAGGCCACCACGAGTCCTGACCAGCCGAGACCGATCAGGTGCCCGAGAGCCTGCCAGAGCGCAATGGAGAGAAACAGGAGGACAAAGTAGCCGGCCACTGCGGCACCGGCGAACATGCCTGCGCCTTTACTCGCGCGGGTGGCGGACTGCTTCAGCTCGACCTTCGCCAGTTCCACTTCCTGACGCATCAGAGTGGACATATCCTGCGTCACTTGACCGAGCAGATCTCCCAGAGACGTACTCTCGGCCTTTGTGGGGGGCGGTTCAGGGATTTCTGTGCTCATCAGTGCCGACCACCGCTAAACGGATCACTGGCACGGGTCCCCGATGCCGGCAGCTGGTCATCCGATACCGGCGGCTGTCCTGCGGGATGCGTGGGTTCCGTGGCGAACGGGTCGGCTGCCACTCCCCCCGCGTTGACAGTTCCCGTTCCGGCGTAGGTGGGCTGGGTAGGAGGCTCGGGAGGATAAATCGTCTCGGGCGTTGTTACCGTTCCCGTTCCCGTTCCCGTTCCCGTTCCCATTCCCGCTCCGCGGCCGGCAGTGGAGGGGCTCTCGGGAACCCCTGCGCTCAGCCCCTTGTTCAGCCTGCCGGCCAGGAACCCGGCACCGGCAGCGATGGCAAGGAACGCGACCGGCCGCTGCCGGGCGAAGGACTTCACTTCGTCGACCAGGGAGCCGGGGTTGCGGTTGTCGAGCCAGGAGGCAACGGAGGATGAACGTTCGGCTGCCTGCCGGACCAAGTCCGAAGCAACGCCGGGCTGATCGGAATTATCCGCCATGGACTGCAGCTCGCCTGCCACGGAGCGGAGACCTTCAGCGACCTTCTGCTGCTGGACACCGGCCTGGTTGGTCAGATCACTCCGGGCCTGGTCAAACAGGTCCCGGGCGTTGGCGGTCACTTCAGAGGCAACTCCGGCGGCCTCGGACTTGGCTGTTTCCGCTACGTGCTGCGCGCTTCCTGCGGCGTCCTGTGCGAGACCAGCAGCCTGTTCCTTAGCTGCGCCCGCTTTGGCGGACGTGGCATCGGATGAATTGTCCTGGGCCGTGGTTGCGGCATGACTTCCGTCTCTGGGCCACTCGTTTTCCGTCATCGTCACTCTCTTTCATGAATCGTTGCGGATGAAGAATCAGAATCCTTGCCGATGAAGATCAGCTACACCGAACACACTCGATAATAAGCACACTTAGTACCCATTAGTAAAGCCGAAGTAAGCACACTTAGGGTTTTTTGTTAACCCTTGGCCACACCCTGTGTGGTAGCCCTGCCGGACGGGCCCGGCACCCTTGTGGAGCTCCGGGAGCACGTGGTTTGCTGGCGGCCTGACCGGCGCTCCGGGCGTCGGTTTACTCAGTCCCATCCAATGCTCAATCCGATCCGAAGCAAGAGGAGATTCCAGTGGCAGGAAATTTGTTTGCCCGGTCCGTGCATGACCTCACCGCGGCCGCGTGGTTCGGAGGTTCGCTCATGGGAGCCATTGGGCTCAACGGCGCGGCCGCCGAGGCCAAGGACCCGGCAGAGCGCACCCGGCTCTCCAGTCTGGGGTGGAAGAAATGGGCCCCTGTTCAGTCAGCCGCGATCATCTCGCATTTCGTGGCCGGGCTGGCGCTCGTCGGGGACAATAAGGGCCGCGTCGCAAAGCAGGAGGGAGTCGGGTCGGCAACCATCTATAAGACCGGCGTTACCGTGGTTGGTGCACTGGTGACCCTCTACGCCGGCATCGTCGGGCGGAAAGTGGAAAAGTACTCCGAAGAGGGTGCGGTGGGCGCAACCGAACCGCACCCCGCCGCCTCCAAGGAACTGCAGTCCGCCCAGCGCCAGCTGAAGCTGCTGCAGTGGTCCATCCCGCTTTTCTCCGGCGCAGTGATCGTCATGGGCGCCCAGCACGGTGAAATGCAGCGGGCCAGCAACGTCCTCCAGGGCCTCTTGCGGTCCTAGAACCGGCGGATCCCGGCCGGGAGATTCCGCCCGGCCGGGACAGCCCGACAGGCCGGACGTCATTTTCCTTTCCGGGCCCGACTTTTTCGGGTTTCCCCGCTCTGCACGCTATACATCCTTCGGCCCCCATGGTTATGTTCGAACAATGGGCGCCGAAGTGAACAGCAAAACCTACAGCCGCGAGCAGCGCACGCGTTACCGCCAGCGACTGCTCGAGAACCTCGACCGCTTTGCCGGATATCTGTCCACCGCGCAGTTCGCCGACACCTCCAGCATCGGGCTTGAGTTGGAGCTGAACCTCACCAATCAGGATTTTGCTCCTGCGCTCCGGAATACTGCAGTTCTGGAGGAGATCGCGGACCCGGCCTTCCAGACCGAAATTGGTGCCTTCAACATCGAGATGAACCACCCGGCGCTGTCCATCAAGGGGTCCGGCCTGAGGGGCCTTGAAGATTCCCTCCGGTTTCAACTGAACCGGGCAGATACGCGGGCCGCTGAGGTGAAGACGGAGATTCTGATGGTCGGGATCCTGCCGACCCTCCAGCCTGCGGTGCTCGAGGACAAGGAATGGCTGAGCGCGGGCAAGCGCTATGCGGCCTTGAACACGTCGGTTCTCCAGGCCCGCGGTGAAGATGTGCACGTGGACCTGCGGGGTACGGAGCCGTTGTCCTTTTACGCAAAGAACATTGCCCCTGAGGCTGCCTGCACCTCCGTGCAGCTTCATTTGGAGGTCAGCCCGGAAGATTTCGCCCCGGCCTGGAACGCCGCCCAGATCATTGCCGCTCCCCAGGTGGCCCTTGCCGCTAACTCCCCCGTCTTCCTGGAACATATTCTGTGGCACGAAACCCGCATCGAGCTTTTTAAGCAGGCCATCGATACCCGCCCTCCCGAGATGAGGAACCAGGGGGTGCGGCCCCGCGTGTGGTTTGGCGAACGGTGGATCACCTCGATTTTTGACCTGTTTGAGGAAAACGTCCGCTACTTCCCGGCGCTCCTGCCGGAACTGTCACGCAGCAGCGGAGGCTCAACGGCCGCCGGGGCCCCCCTGCTCCCGGAACTGAGGCTGCACAACGGAACGGTCTACCGGTGGAACCGCCCCATATATGACCCCGGCGAGCACACCCCCAATCTGCGCCTGGAAAACCGGATCCTTCCGGCCGGCCCCACCGTTCTTGATGTCGTTTCCAATGCCGCCTTCTTTTACGGCCTGGTCCAGCACCTCCGCACCGCGGACCGGCCGCTGTGGAGCCGGCTGGCCTTCAAGAGTGCGGCTGACAACTTCCTGGCCTGCGCACGGTCGGGGCTGGAGGCAACCGTCTATTGGCCGGGCATTGGCGAAACCCCTGTCGCCGAACTGATCATCCGGCACCTGATTCCGAAGGCGGCTTCCGGGCTCCGGGAGCTGGGCGTCGACGACAACCTGATCGGCCGGTATCTCGATGTCATCAGGGAACGGGCACGCACCGAACAAAACGGAGCATCCTGGCAAATTGCCTACCTGCGCAGGCTTGAGCGCCAAGGCCTGGACCGCAGGCCCGCACTGGCGGAAATGACCCGCCGGTACTGGGAAAACATGCACACCAACGCCCCCGTCCATGAGTGGCCGGTGGACTGAGCCGGACCTGCCGGGAAAGTTTTGCTGCCCGCGGCACGAAAACCGTTCCGGTTCTGGCACTCCCCCATGGAGAGTGCTAATCTAATTTCATTCTTGAGCCGATGAGACTCAAGTTATCGACCCTTCTGAAGTTCCGAATATCGATTCGCCTGCCGTGCAGGTGGGCGTAAGGAGTTGATGACAGATGGCCATGAAGTTTGATCCATTCCGCGAACTCGACCGTATGGCAGGAGCCCTGCTGGATCCGCGGCAGCGGCTGCGGTTGATGCCCATTGACCTCTACCGAGAGGGCGACCACTACATCCTGAATGCCGATCTGCCCGGCATTGACCCGGGTTCCGTCGATGTGGATGTGGACGGCCAGCTGCTGACCATCCGGGCAGAACGCACCATCCAGGCCTCCGACGGCGTTACCTGGCTAACCCGGGAACGCGAATCCGGTTCGTTCCTGCGCCAGCTGAACCTCGGCCAGGGGATTGATATTGAGGGTATTTCCGCCAAGTACGAGAACGGCGTCCTCAGCGTTCTGATTCCGGTCAGCGAAAGGGCGAAGCCCCGCAAGATCGAGGTGTCTTCCTCCTACAAGGATTCGAACACCATCAGCGGCCAGTCCAGCTCGGAATCGGTAAGCTCGTCGGCTTCGAGCAGCTCCGGCTCCATGGAGTCCGGTTCCGGTTCCGGTTCTTCAGGGTCGGGCTCCGGCTCTTCCGGCTCGGGCTCTTCGGGCGACCAGGGCTCCGGCATCTAGGGACCCCGGCGACTCCCGGAGCTAGCGAACGGAGCTAGCGACCGCCGGCACCAACGACGACGGCGGCGCCCCACCCGTGAAGGTGAGGCGCCGCCGTCGTCGTGCGTTGAAGCGTCCGGACTTAGCCCAGGCGGGTCTTCAAGTTGGCATCGAGCTCAGCGAGGAATTCCTCGGTGGTCAGGTATGCCTGGTCCGGGCCGACCAGGGCCGCGAGGTCCTTGGTCATCTTGCCGGACTCGACCGTCTTGATGACAACATCTTCGAGGGTCTCCGCGAAGTTGATGACCTCGGGGGTGTTGTCCAGCTTGCCGCGGTGCATCAGGCCACGGGTCCACGCGAAGATCGAGGCGATCGGGTTCGTGGAGGTGGGCTTGCCCTGCTGGTGCTGGCGGTAGTGGCGCGTGACCGTACCGTGCGCTGCTTCGGCCTCAACGGTCTTGCCGTCGGGGGTCATCAGCACGGAGGTCATCAGGCCCAGCGAGCCGAAGCCCTGTGCCACGGTGTCGGACTGGACGTCGCCGTCGTAGTTCTTGCAGGCCCAGACGTAGCCGCCTTCCCACTTCATCGCGGAGGCAACCATGTCATCAATCAGGCGGTGCTCGTAGGTGAGGCCGGCTGCTTCGAACTGGTCCTTGAACTCGGCGTCGAAGACTTCCTGGAACAGGTCCTTGAACTGGCCGTCATAGGCCTTCAGGATCGTGTTCTTGGTGGAGAGGTACACCGGGTAGTTCCGCTGCAGGCCGTAGGCGAAGGACGCCCGGGCGAAGTCGCGGATGGAGTCGTTGAAGTTGTACATACCCATGGCCACGCCGCCGTCGTCACCGTACGTGACAACCTGGGTCTTGATTTCTTCCCCGCCGTCCTTGGGGGTGTAGGTCAGCGTCAGGGTGCCCGCACCGGGGACCTTGAAGTTGGTGGCCTTGTACTGGTCGCCGTGTGCGTGGCGGCCGATGATGATCGGCTTGTTCCAGCCCGGGACCAGGCGCGGGATGTTGGAAATGATGATCGGTTCGCGGAAGACGACGCCGCCGAGGATGTTGCGGATGGTCCCGTTCGGGGAAACCCACATCTTCTTCAGGCCGAATTCTTCAACACGTGCCTCATCCGGAGTGATGGTGGCGCACTTGACGCCCACGCCGTGTTCCTTGATGGCGTTGGCAGCGTCGATGGTGACCTGGTCATCAGTGGCATCGCGGTTCTGGATGGAGAGGTCGTAGTACTTCAGGTCTACGTCCAGGTACGGGTTGATCAGGCGGTCCTTGATGAACTGCCAGATGATGCGGGTCATCTCGTCGCCGTCGAGTTCTACAACAGAACCCACAACCTTGATTTTGTCAGCCACACGATCTCCTTGTGTGTTGGTGGGCACCGGAGCATGACTTGTGGCATGACGGAGCCCGTCTTTTTGGTCTGTATTTGTGTCCAACTATGCCACAGCCCACTAGAGGCGCCCTAAACTCCGGGACCGCAGATTACTCCGGCGGTCCCGCAGCCAGGCCGCGGACGGGGCCGTGTTCTAGTGGAAGAAGTGCCGGGCGCCGGTGAAGTACATGGTCACGCCCGCAGCGTTTGCGGCTTCGATAACTTCGTTGTCGCGGATGGATCCGCCGGGCTGGACGACGGCGCGGACTCCCGCGTCAATCAGGATCTGCAGTCCGTCTGCGAAGGGGAAAAATGCGTCGGAGGCAGCAACGGAACCGCGGGCTCGTTCGTCGTCCGGGCCGCCGAGGGTGTTGGCCCGTTCTACGGCGAGGCGGCAGGAATCCACCCGGTTGACCTGGCCCATGCCCACTCCCACCGAGGCGCCGTTCTTAGCCAGAAGGATGGCGTTGGACTTGGCAGCGCGGACTGCGGTCCAGGCGAAGGCCAGATCGGACAGCGTTGCGTCATCAGCTGCGGGGCCGGACACGAGCGTCCAGTTCTCGGGGCTGTCTCCCTCTGCCTGCATCTTGTCTGACTTTTGGATCAGCATGCCTCCGGAGACCTGCCGGAACTCGGCTGCATTGCGGCCGTAGCCCTCGGGCAGGGTCAGCAGGCGGATGTTCTTCTTCGCGGAGAGCATCTCCACAGCTTCAGGATCGAAATCGGGGGCAATGACAACCTCGGTGAAGATGTCCCGGACCGTTGCGGCCATTCCGGCGGTGACGGTTCGGTTGGCTGCGATGACGCCGCCGAAAGCGGAGACCGGATCACAGGCGTGGGCTTTCGCATGGGCATCTGCGATGGGGTCGGCTGCATCCGGGGAAGCGACCGCAACACCGCAGGGATTTGCATGCTTCACGACGGCGACGGCCGGCTCATCGAAGTCGAAGGCGGCGCGCAGCGCGGCGTCCGCGTCCACGTAGTTGTTGTAGGACATGGCCTTGCCGTGCAGCTGGTCTGCCTGGGCAACTCCGGGCAGGGCGCTCTTGTCCACGTAGAGGGCAGCGTCCTGGTGCGGGTTTTCGCCGTAGCGCAGGACCTCCGACCGCTCCAGCGCCAGGCCGGTGTAGGCGGGCCAGCTGGTGCCTTCCGCGGTTCCGTCACCGAACTGCTCCGCGGTCCAGGCAGCTACGGCGTTGTCATAGGCTGCCGTGGAGGCGAACGCTTCAGCGGCCAGGCGGCGTCGCTGGCTGAGGTCAAATCCGCCCTCTGCCGCTGCCGTCACGACGTCGGAATACTTCTCCGGGTCCACTACGACGGCGACCGAGGGGTGGTTCTTAGCTGCGGCCCGGACCATTGACGGTCCCCCGATGTCGATCTGCTCGACAACCTCGTCCTGGCTGGCTCCGGACTTTACCGTCTGCACAAACGGGTAGAGGTTCACGACCACCAGGTCGAAGGGCTCAATTTCCATCTCTTCCAGCTGCGTCACGTGGTCTTCGCGGCGCCGGTCGGCAAGGATTCCAGCGTGAATGCGGGGGTGCAGCGTCTTGACCCGGCCGTCGAGGCATTCCGCGAATCCGGTGACGTCGGCAACCTCGGTGACCTCAACGCCGGCCGCAGCGATCTGCTTGGCGGTGGAGCCGGTGGATACGATGCTCACTCCGGCTGCGGCCAGGCCCTGCGCAAGTTCCGTCAGTCCCGTCTTGTCGTAGACCGAGATCAGGGCCCGGCGGATAGGAACACGGTTCAGCGGCTGTGAGCTCACGCAAATCTCCAAAATCAGGGGGTGTCGGTGGCTACAGTTTAGGTCACACACCCGTAGCGGGCAGAGTGTGAAGCGCTGACCGGGACCAGCTGCCGTAATACCGTTTTCCCGGCTGGAAGTTACTGGCTCTGGACCGGCAGCTTCGGTGCAGTGGAGCGGTAGGTGTGTCCGGTGGGTGTCCTGGTGAGAACCGTGTGCCGTTCCGGCGGCGGTGTCCAGGCAGCGGCAACTTCAACGCGTGCTTCCCAGCCTGGTGCTTCCTTGGCCTGGTTGCAGGCCTGGCACAGGCCCTGGATGTTCTCCGCGCTGGTGGGCCCGCCTTCGCGGACGGGCTGAACGTGGTCGTAGTGTCGGATGGGTGCTCCGCACCACGGGGTCCGGCAAACCTGGTCCCGTGCGGCGATCAGCCGGGCCAGGCCGCGGGGTACCAGCCGGGCCCGGGAATCCATCGCGGTGAGCTGTCCGGTGTCCGGTGTGACGTAGAGGCGGCGGAGCCAGACTTCGGTGCGCGGATCCGGGCGGGCCGGAGGCATACCCCAACAGGCGCCGGTACTGCCGGTGCTGCCGGTACTGTCAGGTGATCTATCCGGATGATCCGGCTCTGCTTCCGCTGGGTCGGGTCCGCGGATCAAGTCCCTGGCCCACTGCGCCGGAACGATCCCGTAACCGGCCAGAATCGCCGGCTCCGCCCCGTCCGGAACAAAGGAGCCTGCGGCTTCCACTGACTCTCGGTCCCGGCGTTGCCCCTGTTCCTGCTCGCGTTCCTGTTCCTGCTCGCGTTCCTGTTGCTGCGCCTTTTCCTGGTGCCGTTCCTGTTTCCGCTGGGCCTTGTCCTTCTGCGGCAGGATTCCGTCTTCCGGCGGCAGGATTCCGTGCAGCAGAGCCTGATCCGTCATGATCAGCTGCACTTCAACCCGGACATCCTCCGCCCGAGCCTGCCCGGTGGTGCGTTCCACGAACGTATCGGCCATGATCTGACCCTTCGACCGGGGGTCCCCGGTTGCGCGGAGCCTGTCCGCTTCCCGCGTCAAAGCCGCATACGCGCCCACTCCCTGGGATACCGGCAGCAGGGCCGTCACCCAGGTCATGGTGTCCGGTGCAGGCCGGCAGGACACAAACCGCTCCGTCACCGCATGCGCGGCACGTTTCACCACCGCATGCGGATCCAGACCGTAGGACAGGGACTTGATCCTCGCGATCAGCTGCCGGTCCCCGAGCTGCTCAAACTCACCCGGATCCCCGGCCACCAGCTCATCTACCTTTTGCCGGTCGGCCAGGGACAGGCAGGCGGTTTCCCGGACCAGGATCGTGGCCCGCCACTCACTGATCACCCCGAGGGTCAGGGCGTGCAGGGTATGGGGCATTTCCGTGGTCAGGATCCGGGCCAGGCCCAGCAGCTTCGCCCCGTTGTGCGGGGATTCCCTCCGGGCCAGGGCGATCTGCGCGGCAACACCCTTCCCCAGCTGATCAGCCTTCAGCCCGGCAGCGGCCTGGGCGGTGCGGATGGAAGCATCAAAGGCAGCCGCGGCACGGGCCTGCGCAGCCGTGATGACATTCTTGAGGTCCTCCAGAGCACGGATCTCATCGATCAGCCGCACCCGCTCCGCCGCCTCCAGCGCCGCATGGTTCCCTGCCGGGTCTGAAGCTTCCAGCAGCCCGGGCGCTGCCTCCCGGTCCCTGCCCCCATCCAAGGTCCTGCCACTATCCTTCGAACCCGATCCGCCCCTACTCTTGGACCCAGGCAGAGACCCGTGCACAGCAGTAGGACGAGGCAGCCTGCTGCCGTCCGCGGAACTTGTCGAGTAGTACATAGCTTCTATTTTAGTGATTCAGACCACTGTTTTCGGGCAATCGACCTACTGGTCATTTACTCGAAGATCCTGGGCACTGGCCCAGGTACAGAGCCGCTGACACGAAGAGTCAGGCACAGGATCTCGAAACGTGGACCGCCGGCTTGTGCCTCCCGGATCCGCCGGGACCACCGGCTTGCGCCTCCCTGTCCCTCATCTGCGCGTGAGGGCCGGCGTCCACCACGGCCGTCGTCCGCCGTCGGGCAACGTCCTCGTCTCTTTGACCGAACGTCAGCTGCTCCACGACACCGACAGTTGCCGGCACAACGCCGTGCTTTCCCGGATCGTCCGTTCGCCGTTATACAGTTTCCTCGGACCGGCCGCCGAGGGCCGTACCCGCATCCACCACCCCGCGGAAGGCCACTCTCCCGATGACAACCACTGACACCCTGCCTACCGGCGACCAGGTGGTCCAGGACCTGCCCTGGAAGTGGAAGGTTCAGGGACGCATCTTCATCATTGGCGGTCTGGGATTCATGTTCGATGCCTGGGATGTCACCCTGAACGGCGTCCTGATTCCGCTCCTATCCAAGCACTGGGCGCTGGAGCCCGCACAGGCCGCATGGATTGGTACAGCAAACCTGCTGGGCATGGCCATTGGAGCGTTCGTCTGGGGCTCGATCGCCGATGCCATCGGCCGCAAAAAGGCCTTCAGCGCCACACTGCTGATCTTTTCCATTTTTACGGTTCTGGGGGCCTTCTCCCCCGACATCGTCTGGTTCTGCATCTTCCGCTTCATGGCCGGCTTCGGCTTGGGCGGATGTGTGCCGGTCGACTACGCACTGGTGGGTGAATTCACGCCACGGAAACAGCGGGGCAGGGTACTCACCGCCATGGACGGCTGGTGGCCGGTCGGCGCTGCGTTGTGCGGAGCGACGTCGGCACTGATCATGGCGACGTTCGCCGACTGGCGGTACACCATGCTGATCATGGTGCTGCCGGCGCTGCTGGTGTTCTGGGTCCGCCGGTCAGTCCCAGAATCACCGCTGTTCCTGGTCCGCAAGGGACGCACGGCGGAGGCGGAAACAGTCATCAACGACCTGATTAAACGCACCGGTTCCGATGTCACCCAGTGGCGGTTACCGGCTCCGGAGGCGGCGGCCAGATTCTCCATGGGAGCCGTCGCTGCCCAGCTGACAGATCTATGGCGGTACAGCTGGAAAATCACAGTGGCTGCTTGGTCGCTCTTTTTCACCATCCTGCTGGTCTATTACTTGGCCCTGACCTGGATGCCGAAGATCCTCGTGGACGCAGGCTTCAAGGAGTACGCGGCCTTCCTGACCACCTCGGGCATGGCCGCCGTCGGGCTACTGGGAGTTGTTGCGGCAGCGCTGCTGGTGGAACGCGTGGGGCGCAAATGGATTCTGGCGGTGACCGGACCGCTTTCGGCAGTCATACTGATCATCGTCGCCCTGGTCCTTGATGTTCCCGCAGCTGCCACTGCGTGGCTCCTGGCCTACGGATTTGTGGTGCAGGTAGCCATCCCGGTGCTCTACGCGTACGTGTCCGAGCTGTATCCCACGGAACTTCGCGGCAGCGGATTCGGCTGGGCGTCGACGGTCTCGCGGGTTGGCGCCGGGCTCGGGCCGCTGATCTTTGTGTCAGTCATGTGGCCCTATTTGGGGTTGCCGCTCTCGTTCGCGCTGGCCGGTGCCCTGGTGGTCCTGGCCGTGATCTGGATGCTGCGGTTTGCGCCGGAGACAAAGGGCGCGGCGCTGGACTGAGCTAGGAAACCGGAAGACCCTCGGCGCTGATCCGGTCCAGGGTCTCCAGCAGCAGCCGCCGCTCCTGGATCTTGATCCGCTCGTGCAGCGTCTCCTCCGTGTCAGTGTCCAGCACCTCCACGGCGACCTGGGCCAGGATGGGGCCGGTGTCCACACCGGCGTCGGCAATGTGCACGGTGCAGCCAGTGACCTTCACCCCGTAGGCCAGCGCGTCACGGACACCGTGCGCGCCGGGGAACGAGGGAAGCAGCGCCGGATGGGTGTTGAGGTAGCGGCCCTCGAACGTGTTGATGAAGTGCTCGTCGACGATGCGCATGAAGCCGGAAGACAGCACAACGTCAGGGTGATACGAGGCCACCTTTTCGGTGAGTGCACGATTCCAGTCGGAGCGCAGGTTGTACGCCCGGAAGTCCACAACGAAGGTCTCATAACCTGCATCCGCGGCGCGCTGCACGCCGTAAGTGCCGGGACGGTCGGCCCCTACCGCAGCGATTTCGACGTCGAGCGTCCCCTCCGCCACTGCGTCCAGGACAGCCTGAAGGTTGGAACCGGTGCCGGACACGAGAACAACAATGCGCATGCGTCAACCTTAGGCTCAGGCGTCCCCTAGGGTTAAACCATGAACAACGACGGCCGTACCCCTGATCAGATTCCTTCGCCGTTGCAGCCGGCACCGCAAAAGACGCCGGCTACAGACGAGCAGAAGCAGAGTGCGCGCGGCTACCTTCGGATTTTTGTGGCTCTCGTTATTGCCGTGCTGCTCACTTCCGGACTGGCGTTGCCGTGGAAGCTCGTGCCGCTCGCGCTGGCGCTTGCCGCCGTCGTCGTCGGAATTCTGACCCTCGTCAAGGTGGTGCGCCACGGCATCGGCCCGGCCCAAATGTTCATCACCACCCTGGGGCTGGCGGCGTCCGTGGTGATGACCCTTGGCCTCGGCCTCGCCGTTGCCACCTGGGACAACACGGAAAAGCTGGAAAACTGCATGGGCAGGGCGCTGACCATGCAGGCGCAGGACGAGTGCCAGTCGGAGTTCACCAGCGGACTCCTGCCGCGCTAACCGCGGACCGTCAGGCCCGCGCCGTCAGCGCTCCTCGCGTTCCAGCCAGGGCGCGACGGCGTAGCCGATGACGACGCCGACGGCCACCTCAGCGGCAATCCAGAGCCCCGTCCACAGCGGGTCTGCGCCCAGCTCGACAAAGCGGCCGATCCCTGCGGAACCCCCGGTAATGAGAACCACGGCCGCGGCCAGGATGCCGGAAACCAGGCCCACAAAAACGCCCAGCAGCAGGGTGGAAACCGGTGCGGTGAACCAGCGGGCCCTGATCTTCAGGGACAGCCATTCGTCGAAGTGGTTCTCTCCTTCGCGCAGGAACCACCAGCCGGCAAGCATGCCTGCCACCACCGGCAGCATCAGCGCGGCGATGGCGTATTCCATGCCGCCCGCCGGCAGGGCAGCCAGTACCGGGACGGCCGGCAGCGGGCCGACGGTCGTTTCCATGGGGCTGATGAGGCTTCCGGTTCCGAGTGCGAAGCCGGCGCCCGATGTCCAGCCCAGGGCCCAGCCGAGGAAGTTCGGCATCAGCCCGAGCTCCACGACGGTCAGCACCGCTCCGCCGATGAGCCCGGCGTCCAGGTGCTGGTAGACAGTAACGATTTCGGCCCAGCTCATAACCAGCGCGGCAGTGAGAAGCAGGGCGGAAAACCCCAGGGCGGCGGTGATACCGACGGCCCCGGCGCGGATTACCGCCCAGACGTAGGAACCGGCCCAGCGTGAGTGCTGGCTGGTACGGGAGATCCAATCCGTCAGATCCACGCCGATCAGACGTACCCAGGATCCGGCCTCGCGCCGGGCGCCGATCACCAGGCCCAGCCCTGCCGCAATGAGCGGTATCAGAGCTCCCGCCGTCACTGAGATGCTGACGTCGTCGTTGGCGGAGAAATAGGCGGCCGCCCCGCCGAGAACGGCATAGGTACCCAGCGCCCCCAGCAGTGCCTGCCAGAGCTGGTCCGTATAGGAAGCCTTCGCCAGCCGCCGTCCTGCCCGCCAGGACAGGAAGAACGGGATGAGCGTCAGGCCCAGCGGAAACAGGCTGAGCAGCCCCGTGCTCTCGGCGGGCCCCACGGCTCCGGCGGGGAAGGTCAGGGTCAGCGGCACACCGTGAATCAGGAGCCAGCCCTGCCCGCCCAGCCGGGCCAGCGATGCGAAGTCACGGTCGGTGAAGCCGTCGGCAAACCAGACGCCGATCAGCGGCAGGAATATCAGCAGGGCGGAGAGGACTGCAGCTTGGCCGAGTTCGACCACTCCCTGCAGCCACAGGGGCATGGGTAGGACACCCGGGGATTTCGGGCGGGTAAAGAGTTTCATCTTCTCTATCGTCCCATTCGCCGCGGCGCGGACGGTTCAGGAGGGGCCGTGTCGGTTCAGCCGCGCAGACTGCGGGCGATGTCGACAGCGTGAGTGAGGGCGGCGCCGGCTCAGCCAGCGACTGCCCGGCTCAGGCCGCGAATGCCCGGCTCAGGCCGCGAGGTCGAAAATGCCCTTGGCCAGCGCCGCTGCCGCTCCGAAGAAGGCAAAGATGACGACGGCGGCACGGGCCTGATCATCGCGGATAAAGCGCTGAAGCTTCTCCCCCGCGTAGATGCCGCCAACGATCATGAGGGCGATCAGTGCCCACGCCCAGACGTCGAACGGCGGCATCTGTCCGGGGTCCAGCGACAATTTGGCGGTCAGGGTAACAATGGCGATCGTGACGAAGAACGGCTGGAGGGTGGCCGCGAACGGGCGCTGCGGCCACCGGGCCATGAGTGCATAGGCACTTACCGACGGCCCGCCCACACCCGCAACTGCGTTGGTGACACCGGAAATGAAGCCGGCCACAGCCTTGGGTCCGTTGCCGGTCACCGTCACCGAGGTGCGCTGCATCAGCAGCGAAACGGTCAGCGCCACCAGGACAATGCCGCCCACAACCACTGCCATCGGGGCGGACGGCAGATACACCGCCGCAGCTGAAGCGGGAATGCTGCCGAACACCGCCGGGATGGCCAGCCATCGGTACATCTTCCAGTCGATGTCCTTCCAGACGCGCAGCATGATCAGCGACGAGGACACCAGCCCGCACACGTTCACCATCAGCACTCCGCCGTGTGATCCAAGAAGGATCACCAGGAACGGGGAAATGAGCAGGGCGAAGCCGAGGCCCGCTATCCGCTGTGCAATGGCACCAATGAAGATTGCCACGAGTACGACGATGAGGAGTCCGGTAGTCACCCGAACACACTACGCTGAACCCATGGTCTCTCCCGTCACGGTCCTCCAGACAGCGGATTGGCGCCGTCGCGTCTTCGGCCTGTATGCGCAGGTGAGGCTCACCTCGCAGGAGGTGTCGCCGTCGTACGCCCACGAGCTGTGGCGCGCTGAACGGGACAAGCTCTTCGCCGAACATCCGGCGTCCCCTTTGAAGGCGCACGCCCGCGAACGTTTCCACGGCCTGCGGATCGGCGCCTACGATCCGGATCTGCGCTGCGACGCATTGATTGACGACGACGGCGCGGGCCAGGAGATGAACGTAGCCACCGGAACCGACGGGGTGGTGCCGTTTGTCCGGCTGGGGACGGTGGACGCCGACGGCGTGGGCCGGCTCGCCGTGTGGCGCCTGGCCACCTACGGGGGCGGAATTTTCCTGCCGGTGCGCGACGGGATGTCCGGCGCCGACGGCGGAAGCTACGGCGGCGGCCGGTACCTGCTGGACACGATCAAGGGTGCAGACCTCGGTCCCGGTGCCGCCCCCGGGAGCCTGGTCCTGGATTTCAACTTTTTGTACAACCCGTCGTGCGCTTATGACGAAGCCTGGGCGTGTCCGCTTCCCGGGCCGGACAACCGGACGGACGTGCACCTGCGGGTTGGGGAGATGTATGCCGAGTATTAGCGGGCTGGTTTTTCTGTCCGCCGCCGTGCCTAGGCTGGATCCGTGACCGTTTCCGTCTCTCCTGCTCGCCCCGAGGATGCCGCAGAGCTGGCTGCGCTGGCGGCCCTGACGTTTCCACTGGCCTGCCCTCCGGCGGTCACCCCTGAGGACAGTGACGCTTTTGTTGCCGCGAATCTCTCGAAAGAGGCCTTCGAGGCCTACCTGGCTGATCCGTCGATAAGGGTGCTGGTGATCCGGGAGGGCGGACATATCCGGGGATATGCGCTGCTGGTTTTCCTGCCCCCGGCGGATCCGGAAGTGGTTGCCGCCTTACAGACGGTTCCGGGACCGGCAGCCGAACTGTCCAAGTGTTACGTCCACCCCGCCGCCCACGGCTCCGGTTTGGCCGCGGCCCTAATGGAAGCGGCAAGGGAAACGGCCGCAGCGGAGGGATTCCGCTCGCTCTGGCTGGGAGTGAATGATCTGAACGTCCGCGCCCAGACCTTCTACCGCAAGTCCGGCTTTACGAAGGTTGGCCGGCGCAGCTTCGACGTTGGCCCGCATACCTTCCGCGACTTCATTCTCGCCGCGCCCCTGGCCAGAACCACGGGCCGCGAATGACACACTGATCCTGTGCAAACGTTTCTGCCGTACGACAGCTTCAGCCGCAGCGCGACCGTCCTGGATCAGGCCCGGCTCGGCAAGCAGCGGGTGGAGACGCTACAGGTGCTCCGCGCCCTGGTCATCCCGGACTACGGCTGGCAGAGCCATCCGGCGATGAAAATGTGGATGGGGTATGTGCCTGCGCTGACGGCCTACGGGCTCGCCATGACCCGGGAATGGGTTGCCCGCGGCCATGCAGACACGGTTCTGGAACAGATTCTCGAGTTCGCTCCTGCGGCTGCGCACGACGACGTCGCTCTGCCGCCGTGGTTCGGCGACGCGGACTTTCACGAGAGCCACCGGTCGAACCTGATTACAAAGTCACCCGAGGTGTACGGGCCGCTCTTTCCGGAAACCCGCGGCGGACTGCCCTATATATGGCCCGAGCCGGAGAATCCCGAACTTCCTTCCGAACCCGAGGGTGATGCCCTCTGGGTTGCCCGGCCTGCAACAGGTGCCTCCAATGAAGCTGAAATTGTGTTGCCGATGCTGTCGGCGAAGGGAACCCCTATTTCCGGCAAGAAGGGCCGGCAATTGGCACGGTTTCTGGAGGACATGGACGACGGCGATGATGTCCTTCTGCTGGGCCCGGACCGCCATGCACTGCGCATCGGGACGGTGGGACCGGTGCGACTAACGAACGACACCGCGACGCGCTCCGTGGCGGTGACCGGGGAGATGGCCAGGTCCGATTTCGACTATCCGGCACGGCTGCAGGATCCGCGGACGCTATTCCGGGTCCCACGGCCCGGAACACCGAACTTCTAGCAGCCGAAGCCGGCTGGGTTCACGAGGCAATCGTCAGCCACACTCCGCGATTCGGCTTCCCAAACGCTAACAGTCTGCGTCGGCGGAAAGGCCAGGGCCCGCCCGTCAATGGGTATCATCGGGCCGCCGTTGATCGAGTAACGGCCGGAAAAGTAGACGGCAACGGATACGAAATAATCGCCGGGTTCCTCGTAAACATGGCTTGTTTCCGTGGCTTCCCCGACATGGTCCTCCGGAAGCGGTCCACCCGGCTGGGACGAAGGCCCGTATATCGTTCCGTCTCCGTAATTCCATTCATACTCAGTAGGCCGCACCTCAATACGGATGGTCTGCCCCAACAACGTCATGTCGAATGTCTGCTCATGTGCCTCGGCATACAGGTTCGTGGGCATATTGACTAGGGAGAAAGGGCTTGGCTGCAGGGTGAACTGGCCGGGATCGATCGGCGCCGTCTGAAATTCAGTGAGGACCAGTCCGACGAGCTCGGCGGCGACTTCGTCAGGATCTGAAGTGTAGATACAGGTGGGAGTGTCTCCGTATCTGGCCCAGGTCTCGCGAGGAGTTGCCTTCAAGCCGCTGTACCACCACACGTACTGTCCGTCCGGTGCAGCATCACACTCCACGGGCTGACCGGCCAAGCAATCGATGTCGCCGTTCTCCTCATCGAAGCAGACCGGGCGGTAGTAAAAGCCAAACAGGCTTTCGGGTGTCCCCACGTTAACAGGGACGATGTTGCCTGTAGCTGGGTCTTTCTGACGAATGACCCCCTTTACGCCCCCAGGCATATAATTTCCTTCTCCATCCACTGCGGCGTAAGCGGGAATAACTAAAGTTCCATTGATTGCAATTAACAACATGGCTATAGAAACAGCTCGTAAATCAAATTTACGCACCTTACGCGCTCACAATTCTATGGTTTCAAGGGTTACGACGTACCAACCGGCGGTCGGCGTAAAGACAGCTTCCATCAGCTGAACGCCTGGCGTACTATTTCCAGTATTGCTCCCTAAATACCCCTCCGGGCCGTAGTAATGCACTTCATCCTGCAAGATAAGCGTTGTCGCTTGATAAGCTCCTTCATCGGTAATAACAAAGTTCGAACTGACATCCTGTACGTGCAATTGAGCTCCAAGCATCCAGTCATCATCTGCATATCCATTACCTAGGACACGGTAATAACTTATGCAACTGAAACAGGTTTCAGCACTTACGGCACGGATGGGTTCTGGGTCCCCGGTTTCATACCCGTAATTGGCCAGCGCATACCAGTACTCTGCGAAAGCTATGAGCCCCTCTTTGGATTCTTGCTTGGCCAGTTCCGGCATTACCGGCAGGGGAACGTTTTCGGCAGGACCCTCAGCAGAAGCCGGCTTGTATGCAGCAGTCGGCGTCGGTGTTGATGTTGATGTCGGAGAAGCAGACGCTGATGCGCCAGCACCGGCACTGCCACTGGGTGCAGCGCTGCTGGTACCCCCCTCTGCTGCCTCAGCACCAGGATCACCATCAGAACCGGAGCACCCGCCCAACACTAGAACAGCAGCCAGACCCAAGGCACCAAGGCGGCCGCCCCTCCGGGCAGCGGAAAAGTCTGCAGAGAGAAAACCAGTACGGAACATGTGAAGAACCCCCAGGGCAAAATGGTGCGGGACTGTGAGTGACGCCAATAGTACGCAGGCTGGGGCACAGCATACGGAGTTATCCACAGCTCACCAGAGAAACGCGGAAACATCCTGCTGGAAGGAGCTCAGCGTGTATCCCGCAAAGACACCAGCATCCGCTTCACGTCGCGGAATTCCGCAGAGTCCGCATAGGCCGCAGCACCATCGAGATAGGACTGCCCGGACGCAACTTCCTCCGAGGGGTACTCCCCGGCGAAACGCCCGCCGCTGGACTCCGTGAAGGTGAAGAAATCAAAGAGACCGCACTGGCCGCGGTCTCCTGTATCAGTAATAACCGCATACGTGGCGACCGGCTCCCCGCGGTTCGGTGAGGACGGCGCGATAGAGCGGTAAACGAACCGCTGCTCGGTGCCCTGCTCCGAGTCCAGTTCCGGCATGGGTTCAGTGTCATATTCCGTGTATCCGACTGCTTCATCCGGTTCCTCGCAGATGAGGTCGATAATGAGACCGGTATCCAAACGCGCAACCATGTCTCCCCCGGCGTCGTTCACCTGGACGGAAACTCCGCCCGCCGGATCGTTGGCGAGGGCGGGCTTCTCCTGAATGGTCCAGTCGGCCCGGTGTTCAAACACGAGGGAACCATCCGGCGTCGTGTAGGAAACCCAGGCTGCCGGAGCACTCGAGGTTTCGCCGGTGTCCGAGGGACCGGCACAGGATGACATACTGAGCACAAGCAGCGTCGCCGCCGCCAGCGTGGTGTTACGGTATCTCACATCAGCTCCCGGAGATGTCCGCGCTAGCACCCAATGCTACTCAGCAGCGGCACCCGAGCCCAGAGCATCCGGTTTATCCGGGACGCGCCCGGCACATCCGGTCCGCACCTGCGAAAACCAGCACCACTATGTGCAGAGCCGCACGAGCCGCGCTCTTCCGCCGCGGCCGCCGGCCCCGCACGCGAACTTATTGGAGGTTCCGATTACAGATATAGCCGCAGAACACGATGTGTATTTCGGTACTCCCGAGCCCGTTCATGAGAGTGAAGACCTCCAGACCGCATCCCTGGCCGTCATCGAGCGGGTGGAGCACCGGCCGGACGTCGTCAAGGTCAAGGGCCGCCTGACCCTGATGGACACCGGCCTGACCCCGAACCAGGCCATGGTCGAGGACCTGCTGTTTGTCCGCAAGGTCCTGGACGACGCCGGCATTGCCTACCTCCTCGTCCGCGGAAATGACCAGCGCCCGGTCATCGCCATAGACCTCGTGCACCGCACAGACCTTCGCCGGGCCATGGTCGAGGCCTGCCGCGAAGAGCCGTTTTATGCCCGCAGCGTGGACACCAAAAAGACCCGAACCCTGCTGATCGCGGACGGTGAGCTCTCACCGGCTGAATCGTCCCGGATCATCCGGGTCTTCCGCCCGCGCGCCGTCAGCGGCACCAACCTGACGTTCGGCCCCTCCGCCGGTGTGCAGCTGGAACTGTGGGACCTCAGCGGCCCCGAAATCACGCTGCCCGTGGAAAACTCCCTGACCCGCCGCACGCTGCCGGCCAATGAAGTGGTCCGCGGCACGGTGGAGAAGCACGGTCTGACCTGGCCGACCATCGAGAACATGTTTGCCGACCACGCCACGGACATCGACTTCGACGTCGACCTCGTCTTCTCCTGGGTAGACGGCAGCTCGGCCGAATACCAAGCCGCCCGGGCCGCCCGGATGAAGGACGCCGTAGTGGGCGAAGGCGATGACCACGAGGCACGCTTCCGCCACATCAACGAGCTCAAGTACGCCCTGCGTTCCGTCTACATGTTCGCCCCGTGGATCCGCCGGATCTTCATCGCCACGGACTCGGACCGCCCGGACTGGCTGGCCGATCACCCCTCGGTGACCTTCGTCCGCGCAGAGCAGCACTTCAGGGACCCCTCGGTGCTGCCCACGCACAATTCGCAGGCAGTCGAAGCCCAGCTCCAGCACATCCCCGGCCTGGCGGAACACTTCCTGTATTCCAATGACGACATGTTCTTCGGCAGGCCGGTGGGCCCGGACCTGTTCTTCTCCCCCGGCGGCATCACCAAGTTCATCGAGGCCAGCACCCGGATTGGCCTCGGCGCCAACGATCCCGAGCGCAGCGGCTTCGAAAACGCCGCCCGCGTGAACCGCAGGCTGCTCTGGGAACGGTTCGGCCGGATTACCACGCGGCATCTGGAACACACGGCGGCGCCGCTGCGCCGGAGCGTGCTTTTGGAGATGGAGAATGAGTTCCCGAACGAATTTGCCGCTACGGCGGCGAGCCGGTTCCGTGCCAAGGACAATATCTCGGTCACCAATTCGCTGTACCACTACTACGCGCTGCTCACCGGGCGGGCCGTAACGCAGGAAACCGCCAAGGTGAAGTATGTGGACACCACGTCCTACGCCGGCCTGAAGTCGATGGACAAGCTGCTGGCCAAGCGCAACATGGACCTGTTCTGCCTCAATGACGGAAGCTTCCCGGAAGTCCCGGCAGAAGAACGCGCCGAACGCGTTACGGATTTCCTCGAGAAGTTCTTCCCGATCAAGGCGCCCTGGGAAATGTAGGCGGCAGGACGACGACGGCGGGGCCCCCTCAGGTGCGCCCCGCCGTCGTCGTTCCCGGTACAGAAACTACCGGGTAACCACCACGTGCTCGTTGGGCACGCAGTGCGTCATGGTCAGGCCCTCGACGTTCCGCGGTCCGTTGTGGCCCAGGTTCTTCATCCGCTCGGTTTCTTCCTCATTGAGCGTCTGGGTGGCCAGCGGGCCGAGATCCTTGATCTCGTCCAGGCTGATGCCCAGGCCCTCGCCGACGCGTGCACCCAGCTCGTCATCGGTCATGTAGAAGTGCCAGAGCATGCGCTCCTGCACCGGACGGACCGCCTCGCCGACGTTGGCAATGAAGTTGGCGACCAGGTCGTCCTTCTCCCACTGCTCCATCAGCTGGTAGCGCTGGCCGGCCTGCATGTAGTCGTTCGTGCGGGGCAGGCGGGCGCGGGTCAGGCGGCCTTCGAGCTCAGGTCCGACCGCAGCCGGTGCCGTCCCGGGTGCTTCCTGCAGCCCGCCGGTGATGTTCGGCTCGTAGTTCACATGCGGGTTCTGGCCCGGCGCGAGGTCGGTGCCGAAGGACATCTGGCCGCCGCGCTGGTTGGTGGCCACGCGTGCGTTTTTCGCGGAGTTCACCGGAAGCTGCAGGTAGTTCGGGCCTACACGGTAGCGCTGGGTATCGGAGTAGCTGAACGTACGGCCAACGAGCATCTTGTCGTCGGAGAAGTCCAGGCCGTCCACCAGGACACCGGTACCGAAGGCGATCTGCTCGTTTTCGTTGTGGTGGTCCGTGACGTTGCGGTTCAGGGTCATGGTGCCCACGTACTTGGGCTCGAACTCCTGCTCCGGCCACGTCTTGGTGTCGTCCAGCGGATCGAAGTCCAGTTCCGGATGATCGTTGTCATCCATCAGCTGCACGTACAGGTCCCACTTGGGGTAGTCGCCGCGTTCGATGGCCTCGTAAAGGTCCTTCGAGGCGTGACCCAGGTCGTTGGCCTGGATGTTCGCTGCGTCTTCCTCGGTCAGGGACTTCACGCCCTGCTGCGGGAGCCAGTGGTACTTGACCAGCTTGGTGTCGCCCTGTTCGTTGACCCATTTGTAGGTATTCACTCCGAAGCCCTGCATGTGGCGGTAGTCGGCCGGGATGCCGCGCGGGCTGAAGAGATTCACCAGCATGTGCATGGCTTCGGGGGTCTGCGACATAAAGTCGAAGATGCGGGCCGGTTCCTGACGGAAGGTGACGGGGTCCGGCTTCAGGGAGTGGATCACGTCGGGGAACTTGATGGCGTCGCGGATGAAGAAGACGCCCAGATTGTTGCCCACCAGGTCCCAGTTGCCGTCTTCGGTGTAGAACTTCACGGCGAAGCCGCGCGGGTCGCGGGCGGTCTCTGAAGAGTCCCGGCCGCCGATGACAGAGGAAAGGCGGATGGCCAGGTCGGTCTTCTTGCCCGGCTCGGAGAAGAGCTTGGCGCGGGTGTACTTGGCAATGGGCTCGTCGCCCCACTTGCCGGAGGCCTCAAACTCGCCGTAGGCCACAAAACCGCGGGCGTGAACTACGCGTTCCGGGATCCGCTCGCGGTCGAAGTGGCTGATCTTTTCGAGGAGCTGGTAGTTCTCAAGGGTAGCCGGGCCGCGGGCCCCCACCGTACGGCTGTTCTGGTTGTCATAGACCGGGTGGCCCTGCCGCGTAGTCAGGTACGCCTCGGCCTGCTGCCGGCCGTCGTCGGGGTGCTGATTGTGTGGTTCCGTCATCACATTCTCTCCGGGTCGATGTCCTTGCTGATCAGGATGAAGATCTCCTTCCCTTCAACTCTGTATTGGACGGACATCACTCGTCAACCGGCGCCAGGTCACCGATGCAGTGGCGGCAAGCGTTCCTGCTTGGCAGACTGGGGCCATGACTACTGACGATCTTCCTCCCGTTGTGGAACTCACCGCTGAGCAGAGCTGGAAATACCTGGAGCAGACGTACCACGGACGCTTGGCGGTGAGCGTGAACAATCAGCCCAGTATTTACCCGCTGAATTATTACGCGCACGACGGCGTTATCCTCTTCCGCACGAGCCCGGGCACCAAGCTGGCCGAGTTGACGGTAAACGAGCACGTGGCCTTCGAGGCGGACGGGGTTCACAGCGACCAAGCCTGGTCAGTGGTGGTTAAGGGCACCACGCGCCGGCTGGAAAACCAAAGCGAAATTGACGCCGCGGACGAACTCCCGCTGCAGCCGTGGATCCGGACGCTGAAATACCGGTACGTGGAAATCCAGCCGGAAAGCATCACCGGGCGGTTCTTCAATCTGGGACCCGAACCGGAGCGGTAAGGGATTTCTAGGCCGAGGTCAGCTGCTGCGCGTCGAGAATCCGGACACCTGCTGCTTCGAGGCGACGGCGGGTCTCGGCCTCGTCCACCCGTTCGCCGACCGTCCTGTCCTCATCCAGCGGGACGACCGAATGAACCACCGAGTCCTCGTAGACGTGCACCATGTTGTACGCCTGCCCCGCGTCCTGTCCGCGGGTTCCGGGCGTGGTCAGGTCCTGCGTGTAACAGGTAGCTGACGCCACGGACACGGGGATCCCGGCAAAGGTGGCAAAGGTGGAGTAGTGCAGGTGCCCGGCGATGATGGACCGGACGTCAGTCCCCTCCAGCGCTGCGGCGAGGTCCCGCTGATGGCGCAGCTCCACCAGGACGGTCAGGTCCTGGACGCTGGGGACCGGCGGGTGGTGCATGGCCAGCACGGTGCCTTCCGGGGCGGGCGTCCGGAGGACGTCGCGGAGCCAGGTCAGCTGGGCGCCGCTGAGCTCCCCGTGGTGGTACCCCGGGACAGTGGTGTCCAGGGTAATGATTCGCAGTCCGTTGACCAGGTAAACGCGGTCCACCGGCGCCATGTCCGGAGCTTCATCCAGCAGTGCCGACTTGAAGTTCTCGCGGTTGTCGTGGTTGCCCATGGCCCAGATCACCCGGGCTCCCATGCGCTCGGCGGCAGGCAGAACAATGTCGCGGAGCTTGGCGTAGGCCTGGGGTTCGCCTTTGTCGGCCAGATCGCCGGTGAAAACAATCGCCTCGGGTTTCTGCCCGGAATCTTCCAGCCGGCTGAAGAGCTCTTCCAGTTTGGCCCGGCTGTCCACTGCTCCATAGAGCGGACCGGTGCCGCCGACCAGGTGTGTGTCGCTGAGGTGAAGAATGAAATGACGCGGCCGGGGGTGTTCGGCCGGGAGGAAATCCATGAGGACCTTCTAGTGTCGACGACAGCTGCTACTGCGTTCCTTCCCCTCCATAAAAGCAGAGTTTTGGGTTGAAGGTTAACCAAAGGCGGCGTGTTCGCCCCCCGGGTAGTTCAGGTGGTCCCCGGACGGGACTCCGCACAGGCAATCGGGCCGGCTCCGGCTCCGGCTCCGCAGGTTGGATTGCCTGCTCTGGCGCGCCGCCCCTCCCGGCCGTAGGCTCAGGGATGTCAGCGACTTCACGGAAGGACCCCCCATGAGAATCAGCCACATTCCGCTGCGTCTGGCCACCGGCGCGTACATCCTGAACTCCGGCCTGGGCAAGCGCAACCTCGACGCGGAAAGCGCCGCCGGCCTGCAGCAGATGGCCTCCAACGCCTTTCCCCAGGTCATGGACCTTGACTCGGAACGGTTCGGCAAGCTGCTGAGCGCGGCCGAGATCACCGTGGGACTGACCCTGTTGATGCCGTTCGTCCCGAGCCGGCTCGCCGGACTGGTCCTCGGAGCGTTCTCGGGCGGGATGCTCACCATGTATGCCAAGACTCCGGGCCTGACAGAAGCTGACGGCATCCGGCCCACTGCCCAGGGAACCCCGCTGGCCAAGGACGTCTGGATGGCAGGGATTGCCGCTTCCCTGATCCTGGACCGCAAAAACAGGACCAAGATCAAGGAAGTCACCAAGGTCAAGGAAGTCAAGGTGCCGGCCCCGGTCAAGGCGGGCGTTGCTGCTGCGGCAGTCAAGACGGCCAAGGATGTGGCGGGGAAAAAGGACAGGAAGAACAGCAAGAAGTCCAAGGCATCCAAATAGGCTGGAAGGGCGCCGGTGCTACCTGCGGCTGGGCATCGGGGCGTTTGCGGGTGAGCCCGCATCTGCAGCCGGTCGGCCGGCAAACAGCCGGCGCCCGAGAACCCCGTGGCGCGGCGCAAACAGATATACCAGCGTGAAGACCGTGCCCTGACAGAGGACGATCATGCCCCCGGGCGAGGTGTCCAGGTACCAGCTTAGGTACAGCCCGGCCACCGAGCACGCGACGGAGAGCACCGGCGCCACCACCAGCATCCGGTTGAACCGGTCAGTGATCAGGTGGGCGGTTGCTCCCGGAATGATCAGCATGGCCACGACCAGGATCACCCCCACCGCTTGGAGGGCAACGACGGAGGTCAGCGCCAGCAGCCCCAGCAGGGCGGCACCGAGCAGGCGCGGGCTAAGCCCGACTGCGTGGGCGTGGGTTCGGTCGAAGGCGTACAGGGTGAAATCCCGCCGCTTGAGCAGCAGTGCCAGCAGCGTCAGCCCGCCCAGAACGGCAACCTGGGTGAGGTCGCCGGCGCTGACACCGAGGATGTTGCCAAAAATGATGTGGTTCAGGTCGGTTTGGCTGGGGGTGACGGAAATCAGCACCAGCCCCAGTGCAAAGAGCGTGGTGAAGACGATCCCCATTGCCGCGTCTTCCTTGACCCGGCTGGTTCCGTTCACCAACCCGATCAGGCCCACGGCAAGGAACCCGAAAAGCACCGCGCCGACGGCGAACGGGAGTCCGGCGATGTAGGCCAGCACCACACCGGGCAGCACCGCGTGGGAAACGGCGTCTCCCATCAGCGACCAGCCGATGAGGACCAGCCAGCAGGAGAGCACCCCGCAGACCGCTGCCGCAATGACGGCCACGGCCACTGCCCGGAGCATGAAGTCGTAGCTGAGGGGATCGAGCAGGATCTCAAGCATTGCCGGCTCCGTTCCGGGGTCCACCCGCAGGGGCCGGGGCGGCCGCAGCCATCACATCCAGGCCGAAGGCACGGGCCAGGTGTTCGGGGCGGAGCACCTCGGAAGGATGCCCGTGCACCAGGACGCGGCGCATCAGCAGCACCGCCTGGTCGGCGAGGGCGGGCAGGGCCTGCAGGTCATGGGTGGAAACGAGGACGCTGCAGCCGTCGTCGGCCAGTACGCGCAGCTGGGAGGTGATCGTGGCCTCGGACCGTTTGTCCACCCCGGCAAAGGGCTCATCCAGCAGCAGGACCGAGGCTTCCTGCGCAATGCCGCGCGCCACGAAGGCCCGCTTCTTCTGTCCGCCGGAAAGGCGGCCAATCTGCCGGTCGGCAAACCCGGTGAGTTCCACCCGTTCCAGGGCACAGTCCACGGCGTTATGGTCCGCCTTCCGCGGCCGGCGGGTGAATCCCATCCGCCCGTAGCGTCCCATCATGACGACGTCGCGCACCGAGACCGGAAAGGACCAGTCCACCTCCTCGCTCTGCGGTACGTAGGCCACCTCCCCGTTGCGGCGGGCCCGGGCGGGCGGGGTTCCGTGGATCCTTACGCTTCCGGCGTCGGGTTTCACCAGCCCCATGATCGTTTTGAAGAGGGTGGATTTGCCGGAACCATTCATCCCCACCAATCCGCAGATGCAGCCGGGGTCCAGGGTGAGGCTGGCGTGTTCGAGCGCCGTGACGTCTCCGTAGCGAACGGTCACGCCGCTGACCTCGAGCGCCGGTACCCTCACTGCACACCTCCGGTGAGGCCCTTGAGGATAACGCCGCTGTCATATCGCAGCAGGTCCAGGTAGGTGGGGACGGGGCCGTCAGCCCCTGAAAGGGAATCCACGTACAGAACGCCGCCGAACTCGGCATCGCTTGCCTCGACCACCTGCTGCATGGGTGCGTCCGAGACGGTGGACTCGCAGAAGACGGCCGGGACCCCGTTCTCACGCACATACCTGATGGTGTCCGTGATCTGCTGCGGGGTGGCCTGCTGCTCCGAGTTGACCGCCCAGAGATACTGCTCGGTGAGCCCGGCATCACGCGCCAAATAGGAGAAAGCGCCTTCGCAGGTCACCAGGGCCCGCTGGTTCGGGGGAAGGGACGCGAGTTCGCCGGTCAGCTGGTCATGGACCTGCTGCAGTTCAGCCTTGTAGGCTGCCCCGTTGGCTTCATAGTCCGCTGCGTTGTCCGGATCCAAATCAGTAAAGGCGGCAACCATGTTGTCCACGTAGATCTGGCCGTTCACCGGGGACATCCAGGCGTGCGGATTGGGCGTACCGGCATACGCGTCCTCAGCGATGTCGATGGTCTGCACCCCTTCGCTGACCACGACGTGCGGTACGTCGACGTCGGCCACGAACCGGGCGAACCAGGCTTCCAGGTTCATGCCGTTGTCCAGGATCAGGTCTGCGGAGGCAGCCGTACGGAGGTCTCCCGGCGTCGGCTCATAGCCATGGATTTCGGCGCCTGGCTTTGTGATTGATTCGACCCGCAGGTGTTCACCGCCCACGTTTTCGGCCATGTCCGCCAGCACCGTAAAGGTAGTCAGCACAACAGGCCGCCCGTCTTCGGCGGGATCGGCACCGGCGGGGGCGCTGCATCCCGCGAGGACCAGCAAGCCTGTGACTGCAGCGGCAAGGGGAAGATGTCTGAAGCGAGTGTGAGAGGCCATAGCAGGACCCTAATATTAGGGTGCCCGTAAACACAAGTTCGGGATGCCTAACTCTGGATGACCCGAAACCGTTCGAGCAGCACCATCGTGCAATCGTCAACGGTGAAGGCCGGGTCCCCCAGAGCGCTGCGGAACTCCTCGCCGTGCCAAAAATCTTCGTGTGCGGCCCTCCACTCCTCGAGCGTCCCGTGCCCTTCGCCCTCGTCCCTGGCGTGCTGCAGATCCACTGCCCCGAGCGGGACCAGCCGGATGCCCGTCACTTCCAGAACGGCCAGCGGCTCCCGGCTGCTGCCGATCAGGATTGACCGGTCACCGGGACGGGGCAGCGGTTCCCCGCCGTCGTCGTCGTATTGGAGGGCCAGGCTGGTGGTACTGGTCTTCGACCCGTCCAGGATGGCCCGGACCAGCGCGTCGCGCAGCGGACCGGGAAAGGCGAATTCGGCATAGGGCAGGTGTGGTTCCATTCCAGGGAGCCTACCGCCTGGGTTGGAAGCAAAAAGTGGCGGGTGAGTCCCTGCCGTGGTTAGGTGGGCCAAGCCCGCCCTGCTATGAAAGGAAGCACCATGACCGAGGACCTGCCCGGGTTTGAGCTCTACGACTCCTTCGCGGTGGAGGCGAACGGAATCACGGTGACCGGCCGCATCTCCCGCTCCGACGCTTCCGGAGCCAAGCCGCCCCTGCTGCTTCTGCACGGGCATCCGGAGACCCACCTGATGTGGCACCGCATTGCCGATTCCCTCGCTGAAGACTTCACCGTGGTGGCCCCGGACCTGCGCGGATACGGAGGCTCTTCCAAACCGGCGGGCGACCCCGACCACTCCACCTACAGCAAGCGGGAGATGGCGAAGGACGCCGTCCGGCTGATGGAGCATTTCGGTGCCGAGCGGGGTTTCAGCAGCTTTGCGCTCTGCGCCCATGACCGGGGAGCACGGGTGGGGCACCGGATGCTGGCCGACCACCCCGGTCTGGTGTCCCGGGCAATGTTTCTGGACATAGCCCCCACCCTGGACATGTACGCCGCCACCGACCGGGCTTTTGCCGAAGCCTATTTCCACTGGTTTTTCCTGATCCAGCCGGAACCGATGCCGGAGGCCCTGATTGAAGCCAATCCGCGGGGCTACATCGAGAACATCATGGGCACCCGCTACGCAGGGCTGGCACCGTTTCCCGCTCCGGTGCTGGACGCCTATGCCGAGGCGCTCTCCTCCCCCGGTGCCGTCCATGCCATGTGCGAGGACTACCGGGCCGCCGCCACCATCGATCTGGAGCACGACCGGGCGGACCGCGCCGCCGGTCTCACCCCGGATGTCCCGCTGCGCGTGCTCTGGGGGCGTCACGGCGTCGTGCACACGCAGTTCGATGCCCTGGGACTTTGGGAAAAGGCAGTGCCCGGCGTGACCGGCAGGGCCGTGGACGCCGGGCACTATCTCCCCGAAGAAGCTCCGGGGGAAGTGCTGGCCGAGATCAGGGACTTCTTTGCGGCCTCGCGGCCGGACTAATACACAATCCCGAATACCCAGACCGCCAGGGTAAAGGTCACCAGGGTGGTCAGCACCAGGGCAATGAGATTGAGCCAGACCCCTGCCTTGACCATGTGGACAATTTCCACGTGCCCCGAAGAGAAGGCGATGGCGTTGGGCGGTGTCGCCACGGGAAGCATGAACGCGCAGGTTGCGGCAATGGCCACCGGGATGACCAACAGCATCGGGTCTACGCCGAGCCCCAGTGCAACGCCGCCGATCAGCGGCAGGAAGGTGGCCGCCGTCGCCGTGTTGCTGGTTAGCTCCGTCAGTCCCAGCACAAGGGCGGCAACGGCTGCCACGATGAGGATCAGCGGAAGCGCTTCGAGTCCGGAGACCTGCGTGCCGATCCACTCGCTCAGTCCGCTGGCGGTAAAGCGCGAGGAGAGGGCGAGCCCGCCTCCGAAGAGGATCAGGATGTCCCACGGCAGCTCCTTGGCGCTGGACCAGTCCAGCAGCGGCACGCCTTTCCTGATGTTGGCGGGAACCACGAACAGAAGCACGGCCACGCCCATGGCAATCACGGCGTCCGCGAAATTGGAATCAGGCCACAGCAGCGGCACGGTAATCCACGACGCGGCGGCGAGGACGAAGATCGCCAGGACCTGCTTTTCGCCCGCCGACATCCTGCCGAGCAGCTTGTACTCGCGCTGAATCATCTCCCTGCCGCCGGGAATCTCGCTGATCTCGGGCTTGAAAACCACACAGGTCAGCAGGTACCAGGCGATCGCCATGAAGATGACGGCCAGCGGAACCCCAACCAGCATCCATTCGCCGAAACCGATGTTCACATCATGCGTCTCCGCCATGTAGCCAACCATCAGGGCATTGGGCGGCGTCCCGATAATCGTGCCCAGCGATCCAATGGAAGCCGAGTACGCGATGCCCAGCATCAGTGCGATGCTGAAGTTCTTCGGCGCCTTCTTCTCCTTGTCCAGGTTTGCCACCAGGGTCAGCACCGAAATGCCGATCGGCAGCATCATCACCGCTGTTGCCGTGTTGGAGACCCACATGCTGAGGAACCCGGTCGCGATCATGAAACCGGCGATCAGCTGCCTCGGTTTTGTCCCGACCAGGAGCACGGTGGCCAGGGCTATGCGGCGGTGGAGGTTCCAGCGCTGCAGTGCCAGAGCCAGGAAGAACCCGCCCATGAACAGGAAAATGATGGGGTCGGCATAGGGCGGCGCAGTCTCCTTGATAGTGGAGACGTTCAGCGCCGGGAAGAGCACAAGCGGAAGCAGAGCGGTCGCTGCCAGCGGAATTGCCTCCGTCATCCACCACGCCGCCATCAGCACGGCGATGGCTGCAGTTGCCCGGGCCGGCTGGGCGACGTCCTGGGGCATCACCAAATAGACAACGACGGCGGCAACGACGCCGAGCGCCAGGCCGATCCGTTTGCGCATGAGGACCCTGCGGTCTTCAGCCGGGGCAAGCATGCCCGGGGCAGTTTCACGGGTAATCTCTGAACCTGCGTCTGTCGTACTCGGCGTCGTCAAGGGTAGTCCTCCGGGTTAGTGGGCGGGCGTGCCCCCATCCAACCCCACTTGCCGAAGGTCTGTAAAGGAACGTCCCACGTCAGATCGGGGTGCTCTACTCCGCGGGACGAACCAGGCCCTCTTCCACCATCCAGTCAAAGGCCACCTGCTCCGGTTCCTCCCCCTGCACATCCACCTTGAGGTTCAGCGAGCGCATGGTTTCGTCGTCGAGCTTTGCCGCCACCTGCTCCAGCACCGCCTCCAGTTCCGGATACTTCTGCAGGGTCTCCGTATAGATCACGGGCGCTGCGTTGTAGGCGGGAAAGTAGTTGCGGTCATCCTCCAGTACCAGCAGATCCAGGGCGTCGATCCGGCCGTCGGTGGCGAAGACCTCCCCTACGGTGCATTCGCCCTGGTCCACTGCTCCGTAAATGGCACCCGTGTCATAGATTCCGACATTCTGTTCCGGCACTACAGTGCCGCGGTTCAGTCCGTAGAGCGCAAGCATCGGGTTGAACCCGTCCTGCCGGGAATTAAACTCGGCATCCACGCAAAAGGTGAGTTCCTCCGCCGGAAGGTTTGCCAGGTCCGAAATGCTGCTCACTCCCAGTTCCTCGGCGCGGTCCCGGCTCATGGCCATGGCATAGGTGTTGTTCAGCTCCGCCGGCGCTCCCCAGGTCAGCCCGTTGGCCTGGTCTGCGTCATAGACCGCCTGCCATTGCTCCTGCTGGTCCGGAATTCCCAGCTCGTTGCCCAGATAGGTCAGCCAGGCAGTGCCGGTGTATTCCCACATCACGTCCGCCTGCCCGCTGCGCAGCAGCTCCCTGGCCGGCAGGCTGCCGGGGACGTTGCTCAGGTCCGTGACCTGGAATCCCGCCGCTTTGGACGCGAGGACCGCCATCTTGCCCAGGATGAGCTGTTCCGTGAAGTTCTTCGAGGTCACCGTCACCGACGCGTCCTCGGGCAGGCCCTCGATCCGCTCGATGCTGCCGGTAGCCACCGGCGGGACATAGGATCCCGCGGGCTGCAGTCCGCACCCGGCCAGGACCAGGACGACGACGGCGAGCGCGGCGGCCAGCGCGGCGGCGCTTCGCGAGCGCAGCGCGGAGTTCTGCATACGTGTCCCTGTCGCTGCCCGCATCCGAGTCCCTGTCCCTGTCCTCGTCCGCATCAGAGTCCTTTCGGGCGGGCCACATGCTCCACCAGCCGGCCCACCCAGTCCACCACCAGCGCCAGCAGGGCAACCATCACGGCGCCGGCGACCAGCACGCGGGGAAGGTTAAGGTTCACCCCCGTGGTGATCAGCACACCGAGTCCGCCGCCGTTGATAAAGGTGGCCAGCGCCCCGGTTCCAACCAGCAACACCAGGGCAGTGCGGATGCCGGCCAGCATCAGCGGCACCGCCAGGGGAAGCTCCACCCGGAACAGTACCCGCGATGCACTCATGCCCATGCCCCGACCGGCCTCCACGAGCCGCGCATCCACACTGTCCAGCCCCACCATGGTGTTGCGCAGCACCGGCAGCAGCGCATACAGGACCAGCGCCACCACCGCCGTCCAAAAGCCGAAGCCCAGCCAAAAGGCCAGCAGGACCACCAGGCCGATCGCCGGAGCCGCCTGGCCGATATTGACGACGGCGAGCACCGGGCCGGTCAGGAAACGCAGCGGTTTGCGGGTCAGCAGGATCCCCAGCGGAATGGCCACAACCAGGACGATTACGGCGGAAATCAGTGTCAGGCGCAGGTGTTCCATGACGTAGACCCAGAGCGTCTCGGGAGACAGAGTGGCCAGTTCGGTCTGCGACAGTTCGGCGGCCGAGAGCCAGAACAGCAGCAGGGCCACTGCAGCGGCTATCCCGGCGAGCTGCCAGATCAGTCCGCGCGCGGAGTTGTCCCGGACCGGGGCGCCGGCTGCCGTAGTGGTGTACCGGCGCTCCTTTGTGGCCGCCTCCTTCGACGCCGTTTCCCTCGGCGCAGGGGCGGGCGCAGAGGCACGGACGCGCCCGGCGGCCTGGCTGCTGCTCATGGCCGGCCTGCTTCCGTGGAACCCGCCGGAGCTTCGGGCATCCGGCGGGGAGCGGTTGCGCCGGTGCTTCCCCCGCCGGCTGCCGGGCGCCGGGCTCGTACGGACTGCAGGGTCAGGGGCGCGTCAATGACGCCGTTGAGTTTTCCCTGTGCGTCAGTAACCAGCGCGAGGCCCTCGTCTGAAATCAGGATGGTGTTCAGCGCATCTGCCAGGGAGTCGTCCGGCCCCACCAGCGGCAGGCCCGCTGCCCTGTGCTCCGGCAGGGACTGCAGTCCTTCCAGTTCCGCAACCGGGAGCCAGGCCAGGGGCCGGCCGTCGCCGTCGATGACGGCCGCGTGGTCCTGTCCGGCTTCCAGCACCCGTGCCAGCACGTCCCGCGGGCTTTCCCCGGCAGTTCCAGTGACCACCGGCAGCGCAGGAACGGCGCTGACGAGGGCCAGCCCCAGCTGCTTCAGCCCGGCGTCGGATCCAATGAACTGACGAACAAAGTCATTGGCCGGAGCAGCGAGGATCCGGTCCGGGGAATCGTACTGGACCAGCTGCCCGCCTTCGGCAAACACAGCAATCCTGTCCCCCAGCTTGACTGCCTCGTTGAAGTCGTGGGTCACGAAGACAATGGTCTTCTGCAGGTTCGAGTGAATGCTGATCAGCTCATCCTGCAGACGCTCCCGCGTGATTGGATCCACGGCACCGAACGGCTCGTCCATCAGCAGCACCGGAGGATCGGCGGCCAGGGCCCGGGCCACGCCCACCCGCTGCTGCTGCCCTCCCGAGAGTTCCTTCGGATAGCGGTCCCGGTACCGGGCCGGATCCAGCGACACCAGTTCCAGAAGCTCATCCACCCGGCGCGAGGTGCGTTGCTTGTCCCAGCCGAGCATCGAGGGAACGACGGCGACGTTCGCTGCCACGCTCATGTGCGGAAACAGGCCGCCGGCTTGGATGACGTACCCGATGCCCCGGCGCAGTTCGTCAGCGTCGGCGCCGATAATATCGCTGCCGCCGAGCAGTATCCGTCCCGAGGTGGGCTCGATCAGCCGGTTGATCATTTTCAGGGTGGTTGTTTTCCCGCAGCCGCTTGGACCGACGAGCATGACCATGTCACCGGCAGGGATCTCCATGTTCAGGTCATTGACTGCGGCGCGGTCCTGCCCCGGAAAGCGTTTGGTGACGTTTTCGAGCACGATGCCTTCGGAGGCGGGCCGGGAGGCGGAAGGATTCGTTTCAGACACGGATACCTCTCGGAATTGTGATCCTGCCCAGTCCAATGAGCAGCAGGTCAAGGATGAGGGCCAGCAGCACTACGCCGACGACTCCGGTCACCACCGATTCCAGGGCATTGGCGCCGCCCAGCCTGGACAGGCCGGAGAAGATGAAGCCGCCGAGTCCGGGGCCGAGGGCATAGGCCGCGACGGCCGCTATCCCCATCACCATCTGCCCGGAAACGCGGATGCCCGCCAGGATCACCGGCCACGCCAGCGGAAGCTCAATCCGGTAAAAGATGCGGATCCGTCCCATGCCCAGGCCCCGGGCCGCTTCGACGGTACTCGCCGGAACCTCGGACAGCCCGACAATGGCGTTGCGGAGGATCGGCAGCAGGGCAAAGAATCCCACCACGACAACGGCCGGGCGGACGCCGAATCCCAGCGGCGCGATCAGCAGCCCGATCAGGGCGAAGGACGGGATGGTCAGGCCGATGGCGCTGATGCTGTCGGCGGCCGACCGCAGCACCGGACTGCGGTAGGTCAGCGCCGCGGCCAGGACGGCCAGGACGGCGGCGGCCACCAGGCACTGGGCCACCAGGCTGAAGTGCTGCCAACTGGAAAACAGAATGTCGTTGAAGCGCTGGGAAACAAATTCATTCACGCCAAACCCGCTTCATCTCTCTGGTGGGAAGCCTGCGGTAATTCCAGCGTAGACCCGGGGCGGGGCGCGTGGGCAGGGGCCAGCCCGGCAATGGCACTGCCGGGAGCCATCCGGTGTTCAGCTCCGGAGCGGAATAATCCGGGAAAGGTGCTGTGTTGTAGCCCGCATGACTGAAACCACAAGCACCAGCCAGACCGGCTCCTCCCGGGTTCGGACCATCGGCTTCATCGGCAGCGGAAACATCGGCTCGGCGCTGGCACGGCTGGCCCTCGGGCGCGGGATGGACGTGGTGATGAGCAACTCTCGCGGGCCGGAAACCCTGCAGGCCCTGCTGTTGGAATTGGGCGACCGCGCCCGCGCCGCCACCCCGGCCGAGGCTGCCGCGGCAGGCGACGTTGTTGTCGTCAGCATTCCGCTGAAGAACTTCCGGGCTGTCCCGGCGGCGGAACTGGCCGGCAAGACGGTCATCGACACCATGAACTACTATCCGCAGCGGGACGGGAGGATTCCCGAGCTCGACGACGAATCCACCACCTCCAGCGAGCTCCTCCAGGCGCATCTGCCGGATTCGCAGGTGGTGAAGGCGTTCAACACCATTCACTTTGAACACCTGACCAGCCAGGGCTCGGCGCCAGGTACGCCGTCGCGGCGGGCGCTGCCGATTGCCGGCGACAGTGCAGAGGCGAAAAAACAGGTGGCCGCGCTGATTCACGAGTTCGGCTTTGACGTGGTCGACGCCGGTCCGCTCGCCGAAGGATGGCGCTTCCAGCCGGACACTCCGTCCTACGTCACTGCGCTGGATACGGACAGCCTCAGCGAAGCACTGGCCAAGGCTGCCCGCACGGCCGGGCCCTAACGCGGCCGGCGGTGCGGGCAGCCGGGAGGTAACTGCTCCCGGAGGGCACCTATGGAATCAGGACCAGCCGGATCGGATTGCCTTCCTTCGCATCGAGCTGTTTGACCGCCTGGACGGCTTCCCTGAGCGGCAGCCGGGCAGTAACGGACTTGGCGAAGTCCAGCCGGCCCAGCCGGGCCAGCTTCACCAGCTCCGGAACATGATGGGCCTCGGAACCGTAATGGCCCAGGATCTGCTTGCGGGCGTAGGAGAATCCGGTGCTGTCGGCGATGGTGATCGGCGTGCCGCTCAGCCCCACCAGCACCAGCCTGCCGCGCCGACCCAGGCTTTTGACGGCCTGGGCGCGGACGGCATCGACGCCGGCGAAGTCCAGCGCCGCGTCCAGGCCGCGGCCCGCCGTGGCGGCCTTCATCGCGTCGGTGAAGTCCTCCGCCAGGGGATCAAGGGCGTAGTCGGCTCCGAATTCCAGGGCACGGGCGCGGGCCTCGGCGATAGGGTCCACGGCGATGATGGGTGCGGCACCGATCAGGCGCAGCAGCTGCACTCCGTGGGCGCCGAGGCCGCCGATTCCCCAGACGCCTACCGACTCTCCCGCACGGATATCCGCGGTGGACGAAATGGCCCCCCAGGGAGTGGAGACCGCGTCGGGGATGATCGAGGCCTGGTCGAAGGGAATGCCGTCGCCAAGCTGAACCAGCACACCGGCCGGGACGACGACGTATTCGGCCCAGCCGCCGTCGTAGTCCACTCCCATGGTGAGCGTGGCGCCGTTGAGCTCGTAGCCTGCCTGGATGACAACCCGGTCCCCCGCCTGGACGGACGTGACACCCGGGCCCGGCAGCTCCACCGTGCCCGCCACTTCGTGGCCGAGCGTGACCTCGCTGCCTTGGAGAAACTGCGGCTGCAGCAGGCCCTGGATCAGATGGACATCGGAGAGGCAGACGCCGGCGGCCTCCACCTTGACCCGGACAAAGCCGGGACCGGGCTCCGGGATGGGGACTTCCTTGAGGGCAAACTCTTTGGTCTCGACGTTGAGACGGCCTGCGAGCATGGTGCCGGAGGACATGGGGACCTCTTTCGCGACGATGGGGACGGCGGATACCCGCCGTCCCCATCATGCTCCCACGACCCTAGGCGTTCAAAATGACCTTGAGCGCGTCGGTTTCCGCGGCGCGGGAGAACGTGTCGTAGGCCTCGAGGATGTCATTAAGCGGATAGCGGTGGCTGATGAATTCCTCGGCCGGGAGCTTTCCTTCCGTAATCAGCTTCAGCAGCATCGAGGTGGTGTTGGTGTTCACCAGCCCGGTGCTGATATCGATGTTCTCGATCCACAGCCGGTCCAGCTCCAGGCTGACAGGCTTGCCGTGCACGCCCACGTTGGCCACGTTGCCGCCGGGCCGGACGATCCTGGTGCACATGTCAAAGGTGGCGGGAATACCAACGGCTTCCACCGCCACGTCGACGCCCCACCCGTCAGTCTCGGCCATGATCTGCTCGCGCCAGTCCTGATCCCCGGAGTTCACGCCGTGGGTGGCGCCGAACTTGCGGGCCTGCTCCACCCGGTTCGAGTCCAGGTCCACGGCGATGATCTTGGCTGCACCGTACAGCCCCGCGGTGGAGATCACGGCCAGGCCCACGGGCCCGGCACCGATGACGGCGACGACGTCGCCGGGCTTCACCTGCCCGTACTGCACGCCGATTTCGAATCCCGTGGGAAAAATGTCGCTCAGCAGGACGCCGTGCTCCGGGGAGACGCTTTCGGGCAGCCGGTACATGGAGGTGTCGGCATACGGAACGCGGATGTACTCGGCCTGGGTGCCGTCAATCAGGTGGCCGAAGATCCAGCCGATGCCTGACTGCCCCTCGTCCCCCGTGCAGTGCGAATACAACCCTTCCTTGCAGAAGCTGCAGGATCCGTCCGCCGAGACGCAGGAAAGAATGACTTTGTCTCCGGTTTTGAAATTGTTCACCCCGGAACCGGTCTCCGTCACGGTGCCAACACCCTCGTGGCCGAGGATCCTGCCGGGCGTTACCGCCGGGACGTCACCCTTAAGAATGTGCAGGTCCGTTCCGCAGATAGTGGTGGTATCGATCTTGACGATGGCGTCCCGCGGTTCCTGGATCTTCGGATCCGGAACGTCCTTCCAGGATTTCTGTCCGGGTCCTTCGTACACGAGTGCTTTCATGGTGTCCTCATCGCTCTTCAGCTCCGTTGGGTCGGTCCTTTCCCAGCCTAGGAGCAGGGTGGAAGGGTCCGTAAGGGTCCGGGCCTATTCCCCGTCGAGGTAGAGCCAGTTCCCTCCGGTCCTGACGAAGCGGCTGGTTTCCTCCTGCACTCCGCGCTCGGCGCCGTCGCGGTAGTGGGCGCGGAACCGGACCGTCCCGCGGTCATCCAGCGGCCCGCCGGCGGCGGTATCAATGATGTCCAGCCGCCGCCACTGCAGATGCGGGTCCAGGTCAAGGGCTGCCGGACGGGTGGAGGGATGCCAGGTGTCCAGCAAATACTGTCGCTTGCCGGCGGCGAAGGCCGAATAGCGTGAGCGCATCAGCGCTTCGGCGGTGGGCGCCGTCTGTACCCCCGAGTGGTACTTGCCGCAGCAGCCGGCATAGGTTTCACCGCTGAGGCAGGGGCAGCGGTCCTCGGGTGCGGGCACGGCAAAAGCTGGATCCGGTGAAGTCATGGCTCCAGTATCTCCGGTTCCGCTGCTCCCCCGGAGCAGCTCCCCTGCCTGCCGGGCTAGTTTTCCCTCCCGGCCGGGGAAGTTTCAGTTTCCAGGCTCAGGCGCACAGCCTCGATCGCCCCGTTGATCCGGTCCGCACGGCTCCGTGAAACTTCTCCCAGCCGCAATGCCGTCTCCAACCGGGCGGACAGGCTGTCCAGCCCGGTCAGGGATTCCTCATATTCCCCCGCTGCAGCCGCTTCGGAAATTTCGGACACCTGCTGCTGAAGCTCATCAGCAGCTTTGGGTTCGAGGGTGGGGACCTCGCATCCGGTCAGGGCCGCAACAACCACCGCCGTGCCCAGAATGACCGGCAGGGTGCGCCCCCGGCACCTCACGGAGTGACGCTTTCCTGCAGCTCTTCCAGATGCTCGCCGAGCTGACCGGGAACTGCCGGATAACTCTGGTCCGGCGGGAAAACACCCAGCCGGTCAGCCACCAGGATCACGGACGTCACCAGAACGGCCATCGCGACCATGGCCAGCAGGCTCCGCCCCGCCAGCGCCAGCCGCGAGGGGCGCTGCGGCACCGTCGCAGCCGAACCTGCGGGCCGTTTCCGGGCTGACCCGACCCGGGGCGGAACCCGAGGCGGGGACACTGCCCGGTACACGCCTTTCGAGCCGGTGGAATGATGCACGTCCCGGGGCTGGGCACCGGGACCGGGACGCCAATCCGCTGCCGGAACAGGCCCGCTGTCCGGGGCCGGATCAGGCCCGCTTTCCGGAGCCGGGACGCGACCGCTGTCCGGGACCGGATCAGGGTGGGAGAGGTTTACAGGCTCGGGCTCCGGAAGCTCTTCCGGCCGGCCTGTGGTGCCGGGAGCCTCGGCCGTCCTGATCCCGCCGGCGGTGGCAACACCGCCGTCGTCCCCGTCGCCGGTTTCCCGGTCCGCCTGAGACAGAGGCAGCGACTCCGGAGACCCTCCGGAGGACCAGCGGTAGTCAAGCAGCGCCGCCGAGACCTCAGCTGCGGTTGGCCGCTGGTCCGGATCCCGTGAGGTCATGGATTTGAGCAGGGAGCACCAGTAGTTGCCCAGTTCGTCCGGCACCTCGGGGTCGCGGCTCAGCCGGGCGATGGCTGCTTCGACCGCACTGCCGCCGAATTCAATGCGGCCGGTAACGGATTCCAGCAGCACCAGGCCAAGCGAGTAGATGTCGCTGGAGAACCCGACGTCCTGGGCGCTGGCCTGCTCCGGACTCAGATAATTGGCGGTGCCCAGCGTGGCATTCGCGGCCGTGATCCGGGCGCCGTCGAGCATCCTCGCGATGCCGAAATCTGTGAGCTTGGCCCTCGGCAGGGTGCCTGTTATGACCGGCGGAAGCAGGATATTTGCCGGCTTCACGTCGCGGTGGATGACTCCCCGTCCGTGAATGTAGGCCAGTGCGCCGGCCAGCTCCGCGCCGAGGTAGGCCGCCTCGGCCGGAGGCAGCCGCTCGACGTCCCGGAGCCGCTTGCGCAGGTCCGGTCCGTCAACGAGTTCCATGACCAAAAAGGCACGGGGTTCGCCGGCTTCGCCGTCGTCGCGGCCGGCGTCGTCCTTGCCGGCATCAAAAAGTGTCACCAGGCCCGGATGGGAAAGGGACGCCAGCAACCGCATTTCGGTTTCCTGGCGGTCAACGTCGTCTGGGGCGACTGCGCTGGCCCGGAAGAGCTTTACGGCGATGTCACGGCCGAGAGCTTCATCCTGGCCCCGGTAGACGGTGGCCATGCCACCGTGGCCTATGGGTTCGTTGAGACGGTAACGCCCTGAGATGAGCCGGTTGGGGCCATCCGTTGCGAAACTTTCCATGCTGCAACCTCTTCTCCGCCCTTCAAGCGTAGCGGAGGGAAATCGTGGCGTAGATGGGCGGTGATGACTTTTTTTAGCCCCCTGCAGGGGCCTCGCGGAAGCGCACCCGCTGCGCTAAACTGCCCTGCTGTTTTGGGAAGCAGCAGGGCAGTTTGGCGGGATGTTCAGCTGCGCTTAGAACGCCTTGACGACGGCGTCTACGAGCTGCTGGATTCCAAGGACGATGAACAGCAGGGCCGTGATTCCCAGCGCGATGTTGGTATGCAGTTTGTTTGCCCAGGCCTTGGGCACCCGGGTGCCGTTGAGCAGGCCGAGCAGCGTGATGGCCAGGAACGGCATGAAGAGGGATCCGAGGACACCGTAGGCCAGGATCAGGCCGATCGGCTTGCCGAGGATGAACAGGAGCATCGGCGGGAAAGTCAGCCACAGAACGTAGAACTTGAAGTACTTGCCGCCGATGCGGGTGTCCGGATGGCCGGATTCCTTGCCCCGCATGTTACCCCAGAAGTCGGCGAACATCAGGGACACTCCGTTCCAGACGCCGATGATGGAGGAGAAGGACGCAGCCCAGAAACCCACCAGGAAGCCGGTACCGACAAAGTCGCCGTATTCAGCCTTCAGGACGTCATAAAGATCCAGCAGCCCTTCGTCGCCCGAGCTGAGGGAAACGCCTGCCGAACGGACAACTTCGGCGCCGACGATCAGCATGGCGATTACGAAGATGCCGGTCATGACGTACGCCATGGAGTTGTCGATGCGCATGACCTTCATCCACTTCGGCGTGTACCAGCCCTTTTCCCGCAGCCAGTAGCCGTAGGCCGCGAGGGTGATGGTTCCGCCGACGCCCCCGGCCAGCGCCAGGGTGTAGACGACGCCGCCCTCGGGAATGGTCGGCACCAGGCCGGCGAACATCTCCGGCAGGTTCGGGGCAGCGATGACGGCCAGCCCCACGACGGTAATGAACATGATGCCGACCAGTGCGGCGGTGATTTTCTCAAAGGTCGCATACCGGCCGAACCAGACCATGACGAACCCGGCCAGGCCCATGAAGATGGCAAACGCCCACAACGGAATCCCCGGGAACAGGGCCGCCAGCGGCAGTGCCGCGGAAGACATGGCCGTGGCTCCGTATACGAAACCCCAGATCATGATGTAGGGACCGAAGTACCAGGTGGTCCACTTCCCGAGTGAACGCCATCCTTCAAAAATGGTCTTCCCGGTAGCCAGGGTGTAGCGGCCGGCGCCTTCGACCAGGATGATCTTGAGGATCACGCCGAGGATCACTGCCCAGAGCAGCCCGTAGCCGTACTTGGAGCCCGCCACCAAAGTGGCAACCATGTCTGCCGCTCCCACGCCGGTTGCGGCCACCACCAGCCCGGGGCCGACGACCTTCCATTTGGCGGGGCGTCCGCCGTCGTCGTCCACCCGGTCCGCATGCGCGACCTGTGGCTTGGGAAGAGAACTGTTGTCGGCCATGAGCCAGAAATCCTTACTGCTGTGAATTTGGGCAGCCGCAATCACCTGTGGTTGCGGTCACTGGGGTCTATGCATTCTCTCACGTTGCGCGCATACTACCCCTCGGTGTTACCGGCAGCCAGAGGTATCCCATGGGTTCACGGCGCTGGCCCCGAGCACCACGTAATCCTGCGGCCGGTCCGTCACCACGCACAGGTCATGGCGGATCGCCGTCGAGGCCATCAAGGCGGTGAGCGTGCCGGCGCCGTGGTCCAGGTCTGCTGAAACCAGCGCTGTTTCATGGTCAACAGCCAGGATGTGGCAGGCGTAGCGTCCGGTAAGCTCCCGGAGCCAGGAGACATCCGCCCGGGGCAGCTCCCCAAGGGCCAGGACGGAGATGAAGATCCGCAGGCTGCTGCGGTTCCTCAAAAAGCCGACCACCGCGGGGCTGACATTCCCGCTGCGGATCTCTACCAATACCGGCACGTCCAGCAGCAGTCCGGAGCGCCCGTTCACTCCCGGTCCTCCGTCCCGGCAAGAAGAAAGTCCAGGAAAGAGGCCCGCGCCGTCACCACCTCCTCATAATCCTGCAGGGAAACAGCCTGCAGGACGTGGGCGGGCTGCGCGGAGGCGGGCGGGGCGGTGTGTGGGGGTGCTGTGGCTATGGTCATGAGAATAGGGCGCTGTGCGCCGGTCCTTTCGGCGTGCTCTTGCCGGCACCGGTTGCCCGAGGGCGAGTGCTGGCCGCTTCTTCATCCGAACCACCCAACGAGCGTGGGGTTGGTATGCGGCCAAGTCGGAGCTTGGCGGCCGCAGTTCTTGAAGCTGTTGGAAGTATAACCAGCTTTGCTCCCCGACCGGGCCAACCCGTCACGCGGGGAAGAAACTCATGGCGTTTTCCGGCATGACGCCTGAGAAAACTGTTGACCGGCGCGGCTCCTGAAGCTAGCGTTTCATCGAACTGGTCAGACCAGTGAAAGCCCTACGGAAGCCGAGACATGGATTACGCTGATCTCTTTGACCTTGCCGGCCGCCGGATGATGGTGGTGGGCGCCGGAAGCGGTATCGGCCGTGAAGCCGCCCTGGCCCTGGGCGCCCACGGGGCAAAGGTGGTGTGCGCCGACCGGGATGCCGCCTCCTCGGCGGCCACTGCCGGACGTATCGGTCCCGCCGCCGAATCCCTGGTGCTCGATGTCCTGGATACAGCCGCCGTGCAGGCTGCAGCGGAGCGTTACTCGGACCTTGACGCCCTGGTCTTTACCGCCGCCACCAATGTGCGCAAGCGCATCGAGGACTACACCATGGAGGAATTCGACCGCGTGGTCAATTTGAACCTCCGGGCGTCCTTCGCGCTGATCCGTGCCTTCGGACCCCGGATGGCGGCGGGCGGGGGCGGGAGCATCATCGGCTTCTCCTCCATCCGTGCATCAACGGTGGAACCGGGCCAGAGCGCGTATGCGGCGACGAAAGCGGGGCTGGTCCAGCTCGCACGGACGGCGGCGGCGGAATTTGGCCCGGCCGGCGTCCGGGTGAACGTGATCGCCCCGGGCGTGGTCGAGACACCGCTGACCGCCCAGATCAAAGACAATCAGGCCTGGTATGACGCCTACGCGGCCAAAAGTGCGCTGGGCCGCTGGTCCCGTCCGGAAGAGCTGGCCGGCGCCGTGGTGTATCTGGCGTCCGATGCCTCCAGCTTCGTCACCGGATCAGTGCTGACCGTCGACGGCGGCTGGACCGCCGTCGACGGCCGGTTTGATCCGCCTGCTTCCTAGCGCAGGTCCGCCCAGTCCGGAACGGCCGACGCCGGCCGGTTGGCTTCATACCAGGCTGCGGCGCGGAGCAGCCTGTCGTCGCTTCCCACCGGCCCGGAGAGCTGCACGCCTATCGGCCGTCCGTCCGCTGTGAACCCGCAGTTCACCGTGGCGGCGGGCTGGCCGGACATGTTGTACGGAACGGTGAAACCGATGTGGGCCATAGTCCGGTCCGGATCCGGCACGGGCATGGGCTGTTCCGCCGGGAAGGCAGCCATGGGCGCCACCGGTGAGATCACGACGTCGAACCCGGCGGTTGCGCTGATGGTGCGCTGCCGGATCGAGTCCATGCAGTTGTAGTGGCGGATTGTGTCGGTGCCGCTGAACGAGGCTGCGCGGGAGCACCAGCGGGTGATGTACTCCAGCAGCAGGGGTCGCTCCTCCGGTGCGAGGAGCTGCAGGTCGGCATATGAACGGGTGCGCCAGAAGTTGTCGAGTCCGTCCAGCAGGTCCTGAGTCATAAACGGATCAAGAACCGCCGGAACGGCGCCGGCGGCAGCGAAGACATCCGCGACGCTCTGCACGGCCGCCAGCACTTCGGGTTCCACAGGCGCGCCGCAGCCCGCCTCGAGGTGCACGGCCACTCTGAGCTGCGCCGCGTCGGCGGGGGCGGGATCCCAGTTCATCTCCGGATAGGGCCGGGTGGAGTAGTCGCGGATATCGGGACGGGCAACAATGCTCATGAGCGCGGCTGCGTCTTCGATGGTCCTGGCAAGCGGGCCGGCGGCTCGGCCCGGGTACGGCGCGTCAAGGGGAATCAGGCCCGCGCTGGGCTTCAGCGTTGCCAGCCCCTGCCAGGTTCCCGGCAGGCGGATGGATCCGCCAATGTCGGTGCCGATGTGCAGCGGACCGTAACCCGCTGCAGCCGCCGAGCCGGCACCGGCGCTCGAGCCGCCGGTGGTCCACGCCGGATTCCACGCGCTGCGGGAAATGCCGTGGCGGCTGGAGACGCCGGAGGACAGCATCCCCCAGTCCGGCATGGTGGTGGAGCCGAGAACGACGACGCCGGCCTCGACGAGGCGGTCGGTGACCGGCGCATTGGCCCCGCTCACCGGCGGACGGGGAAGCGCCGTGCCCGAGGGTTTGGGCAGCCCTGTCCGCGCAATGTTCTCTTTGACGGTGCATGGAACTCCGTCATAGCGGCTGAGCGGGGCACCGGCCCGCCAGCGGGCATCACTGGCGCGGGCCTGCGCACGGACGTCGTCGGGATCGAAGAGGTAGAAGGCATTCAGTTCCGGTTCGCGGGCCTCCACGCGGGCGATGACCGCTTCAGCCACCTCCTCCGGACTCAGTGTTCCCGCCGTGAAGGCCCGGCTCATATCCGCTGCGGAAAGGGCATGAAGGGAATCCTGCTCCGCCCCGGCCGTGCCCGTGGAGCCCGGTTCGTGTGCCGTTTCTGTCATCGTGGTCCTCCGTTGTGCGGGTCAGGAACGCGCGGTCAGTGCTGTGCTTGCCGTGCTGCCAGTTCCCCTCTCAGGGTCATGGAGGACCGCACCAGCGTTTTGGTGTACTCATGGACGGGATTGTCGTATATCTGCGCGGTCCGGCCGCTTTCCACGATGAGCCCCTGGTTCATGACAACGACGTTGTCGCAGATGTGCCGCACAACGCCGAGGTCATGGGAAACGAAAACCAGCGTTAGCCGGTACCGGTCCACCAGGTCGGAGAGCAGGTTCAGCACCTGGGCACGGACCGAGACGTCCAGGGCACTCACTGGTTCATCCGCGACAAGGACCCGGGGTTCGCAGATCAGGGCCCGGGCGATGGAAATACGCTGGCGCTGACCGCCGGAGAACTGGTGCGGAAACCGGTCGGCTGCGTCCGGGCCGAGTCCCACGGCCTCGAGCATCTCCTCCACCCGGTCGCGGTGCCTGCGGGCATTGGCAGGCTCTCCCGGAAGCAGCAGCGGTTCGGCAACGATATCCCTGACCCGCATTCTCGGGTCCAGCGACCCCATCGGGTCCTGGAACACAATCTGCAGCTGTTGGCGCAGCTGCAGCAGCTGGCGTTCACGGGCGCCGGCCACTTCATTTCCCGCCACGCGCACGCTGCCCGACGTCGGCTGGTCAAGGCCTGCGAGGATCCGCAGCAGGGTGGACTTTCCCGATCCCGACTCCCCCACCACACCAAAACGCTGGCCTGCCGCCACGTCAAAGGAAATTCCCCGCAGGGCCCGGACCTCGGCGGGCCTGCCGAACAGTGAGCTTCGGCCCCGGCGGTAGGTCCGCACCAGGTCCCTGACGCTGATCAGCGGATCGCCGGACTCCGGCTCGGCAGGCGAGGCAGGCTCGGCAGCCGAGGCAGGCTCGGCAGCCGAGGCAGGCGCCGCGGACGGGGATTCGCGCGCACTGACCGGCGACGGCGCCGGACCGGGCGGCGCGCTGACCGTGGCGACCGGCGTGGTCCCCGGTTTCGGCGGTGCATATTCTGCGGCCGACGCGACCGTGAAGAGCCGTCCCCGGCTGTCCGTGGCCTCGAGGTCCGAGGCGCCCAGCAGTGCTTTTGTGTACAGGTGCTGCGGCCGGGTGAAGACGTCGTCCGCCGGTCCTTCCTCCACCACCCGCCCGTTGTTCATCACGAGTACGCGTTCGCAGATGTTCGCCACGACGGACAGGTCGTGGGTGATGAACAGGAGGCCTGTGCCGCGCTCCCGGACCGACTCCAGAACCAGATCCAGCACCTGGCGCTGCACCGTCACGTCCAGTGCCGTGGTGGGTTCATCGCAGATCAGCAGTGCCGGATCGTTGGCCAGTGCCATGGCCAGCATGACGCGCTGGCGTTGCCCGCCGGAGAGCTGGTGCGGATACGCTGCGGCAGTCCGGGCGGGATCGGGCAGCCGGACCGATGCCAGCATCTCCACTGCCCGGGCGGCGGCGTCGCGGGAGGTGGCGGCGGTGCGGTGCTTGAGCATCACCTCGGCAACCTGCTTCCCCACCTTCATGAGGGGGTTGAGTGCGGTGAGGGGTTCCTGGAACACCATGGTCATGTCATTGCCGCGGATCCGGCGCAGGCGCCCGTCGGGAGCACCCACCAGGTTCCCGTCCGTCCCTGCGAGGCGGACGGATCCGCGGGCTTGAACGCCCTCGGGCAGCAGACCCATCAGGGCGGTTGCCGTCATCGATTTGCCCGACCCGGATTCACCAATGAGCCCCACCCGCTCCCCCCTGCCCAGGGAGAGGAAGAAGTTATCCACGAGGACGCGGTCCTTCGTGGAAACGGTCAGGCCGTCAACCTGCAGCAAAGTCTCGGACACGGGCTACCGGCCTCCGTTCAGCTTCGGATCGAACCGGTCCCGCAGGCCGTCTCCCAGCAGGTTGAATCCCAGGACTGCCACCGCAATCGCGGCTCCCGGCCAGATGGCCAGCGTCGGCTGGCTGCCGAGGAACTGCTGGGATTCCTGCAGCATGCGCCCCCAGGACGGGACGGGCGGCGGGGTGCCCAGCCCCAAAAAGGACAGTGCAGCTTCGGCCAGCACGGCCAGCGCAAAGGTCACGGAGCACTGGACCACCACCATCCCGGCGATGTTCGGCAGCACGTGCCGGCGGGCGATGCGCAGCCCGCTCTGGCTCGATGCCCGTGCCGCAAGGACGTATTCAGTGCTCATCACCTGCAGGGTGCCGCTGCGCGCCACCCGGGCAAACCCAGGGATTGAGCCAATACCGATCGCGACCATCGCCGTCACGGTTCCGGCGCCGAAAACAGCACCGAAAACGATGGCAACCAGCAGTGCCGGAAACGCCAGCAGAATATCGGTGCCCCGCATGGTCACTTCTTCGGTGATGCCGCCGCGCATGCCGGCCAGGATGCCCAGCGGGGTTCCGACCAGCAGCGCAATGCCGACGGCGATCAGCCCCACGAACAGGGTAATGCGCGCTCCGTAGAGGATCCCCGAAAACACGTCCCGCCCGTAGCGGTCCGTGCCCATGAGGTGGTCGGCGCTGGATCCGAGCAGCCGGTCCGAGGGGACGGCCCGCACCGGATCGTACGGCGTCCAGAACAAGGACACGAGCGCTGCCAGCACAACCAGTCCCACCAGCACCAACCCCACAATGAGGGTGGCGGAAAAACGGCGGTTCGAGGGGGCGCCTGCGGGAATCGAAGAACCGGCGGTCCCGGTCAGGACGGGTGGGATATCGCTCAACGTCCTAGGCCTTCTTTCGGATGCGCGGGTCAAGGACGGTGTACAGGACATCCACCGCCAGGTTGATGATCAGGGTGATTGCCACGAGCACCATCACGACGGATTGAACCGTCAGCAGGTCACGGTTGCCCACGGCATCCAGGAGCATCGATCCCAGCCCCGGAATGACAAAGACCCGCTCAATGACGACGGCGCCGACGATGAGCGCGGCAAGCTGGACGCTGGCAACGGTGAGAACCGGAATGGCAGCATTGCGCAGTCCGTGTTTCACCAGCGCTTCAAGTTTGCCCAGGCCCTTGGCGCGGGCGGTGCGGAGGTAGTCCTCGCTCATGATCTCCAGCACAGCTGAACGGACGTACCGGGTCAGGATGGCTCCCTGGACCGAGGCGAGGGCCAGGACGGGAAGGAACACCCGCCGCAGGAAGTCGCCGAAGTCAACGCCGGGCGGCGTCCAGCCGTTGGCGGGAAACCACCCGAGTCCCACCGCAAAGACCACCACGAGCATGATTCCGGCGAGGAAGCCCGGGATGGCCACTCCCACCTGGCTCAGGCCGCTGAGCAGGACGCCGCTCACCTGCCGGTGGCGGACCGCCATGAGCGTGCCGAAGGGGATGGCGATCAGCAGGGCCGCCAGCATCGCCAGCCCAACCAGGATCAGACTCACCTGGACCCGGTCCAGAACCTGGGGGCTGATGTCCTGCCGCGTCACGTAGCTCACGCCGAAATCGCCGCGGGGCAGCCCCAGCACCCAGTCGAAGTACTGCACCACCAGGGGACGGTCGGTGCCGAACTCCCTGCGGGTTGCGGCCAGCAGTTCCGGTGTCGCATTCACGCCGAGGGCTATCTGCGCCGGATCGCCGGGCACGGCGCGCATGAAGAAAAACACCGCAACCGTTGCCGCGATGAACGTGACGGCAAACCGTGCTGCGTTAATCAGCAGCCTCAGACCCATGGTGTCGTTACTTCCAGCCGATGGACCCCAGGTCCAAAGCTTCCGTGACGGAGTTGGCGGGAATCCCGGTGACGTCGGCCTTGGCCACCACGATGTTCGGGAAGAGGAAGAGCACTCCGGCCGCGGCGTCGTCGGTAATGGTGCGCACCACCTCCTGCATGCCGGAAACGTAGCCGGCTTCGTCGGCGGTGTCGGCAGCGGCCGCAGTTTCGGCAATGGCTGAATTGTCGTAGCCGAGGTAGTAGTCCGGGTTGTTGAACATGGTGAGCAGGTCACGGCTCTCCACGGCGAGGACTACGGACATGTCGTAGTCGTGCTGCGTGAAAACCTTGTCGAGCCAGACGGCGGGGAATTCCGCGGATTCAATGGTGGCGTTGATACCCGCCTCGGCCAGCTGCGACACCACGATCTCGGAAACGGCGGTGGCATAGGGACGGGTCGGAACGGTGAACGTCACGCTGAGGTCCTCCGCGCCCGCCTCCGCCAGCAGCGCCCGTGACTTCGCCGGGTCGTAGGGATATTTCCCGTTGAGGTCCTCGTAATAGGGATCCGTGGGCGGAACCGGCGCACCGATCAGGGTGCCGTAGCCGCTCCAGGCAGTATCGATCACGGCCTGGTTGTCGATGGCGTGCAGCACTGCCTGGCGGACGCGGACGTCGTCGAACGGAGGACGCCGGTTGTTCATGGACAGCATGATCTCGCCGTTGGAGGTGCCGTCGAGCACCTGGTACGCCGGGTCGCTTTCGAAGGAGGCGAGCAGTTCCGGAGCCTGCATGTTGTGGACAACATCCACGTCTCCGGAGCGGAGGGCATTAGTGGTGGCAACGGCGTCGGCGAAGTACTTCAGGGTTGCAGTCTCGACCTTCGGGGCCTCGCCCCAGTAGTCGTCCCGGGCCTTCATCTCAATGGACTGGCCGCGGTTCCACGCTTCAATCGTGAACGGGCCGGTGCCGATTGCAGTTCCGGCCAGGTCGTCCACGCCGTTCTCGTCAAACATGGCGCCCACGGGGGTGCCGAGGTCAAAGAGCCAGGCGTTCGACGGGCGGGCGAGGACAACCTCCACCTCTGTGTCCCCTAGGACGTTGACGGACTCGACCACTGACATTTTGTTTTTCAGGCTGGATACCCAGGCGTCGGAGAGGACGCGTTCGATGCTGAACTTCACGTCGTCGGCGGTGAAGGCCTCACCGTTGGAGAAGGTGACATCCGGCCGCAGCGCGAAGGTGTAGGTCCGGCGGTCCTCGCTGATGTCCCATGACTCGGCCAGCAGCGGCTGGACGGTCCCCTCCTGGTCGATCTCGACCAGGCCCTCGTAGACATTGGACATCAGTGCCTGGGGAATGGCTGCGCCCGCCGTGGTGGTGAAGTCCAGGTTGGTGGGCTCTCCCGTGAGCGCGACGGTAACGCCCGTCTGCTCCGACGGCTCTGCGGCGTCGGTTCCGCCCGAGCCGGCGGAGCAGGCCGAAAGGGACAGTGCCGCGGCCAGGATGACGGCGGGTACCCGGAGGTGGGTGGGTCGCATAAGGATTCTCCATCTAAGAAAAAGTGCCGCGGACGCCGATGGCGTCAAGCCAACAGCATGCACATATATATGTCTACACGTTGGAAGGTCAGACCAGTGACAAAAAACTCCGAAAGCGGGTGCGCCGCTCCCCACAGAAAGGTACATTCGGTAGTTCCCGACCAGAGGACCGCATGAGCAAGATTAACTTCACCCCGGCCGTCCCCGTGCTGACCTACGAGCGCGTCGTGGAACAGATCGAGGAAGCCATCCTCTCCGGCACGCTGGAACCGGGGCAGCATCTGCCCAGCGAACGCGAACTGGTGGTCCAGTTCTCCGTCAGCCGACCCACGGTCCGGGAAGCCCTGCGGGTGCTGCAGAGCAGAGGGCTGATCGCGTCGCGTCCCGGGGTGCGGACCGGACCCGAGGTGCTGCCCCTCTCCGGGCACGCTCTGGAGCGCTCGTTCAGCACCCTGGCCCGTGTGGCGGCCCTGTCCCTCTCCGACCTTGTGCAGTTCCGGATCGTCCTGGAAAGTTCGGCCTGCCGCCTGGCCGCCTCGCTGCACACGGAGGAACAGCTCGAAACCATGTCATCCGCCGTCGCCCGCATGGAAGCAGCCGTACACGACGCGGACCTCTTCAACCGCGCAGACCTGGACTTCCATGCCGCAGTCTGGGAGGCAAGCCGCAATCTGCTGCTTCAAACCAGCGGGCAGGCAGTGTCCTCGGCGATCCTGGGCCTCATGAACGACCGGATTTCGGTGGCTCCGGACCCCCGCGGCGCCATGGAAGAGTCCGCCGCCAGCGACCGCGCCCTCTTCGAAGCCATCGCCGCCGGGAACAGCCCGGCCGCGGGAGCCCACGCGCAGCAGGCCATTGCGGACCATTTCAAGCAGTACCTGGACGACCGCGGAAGGAAAGCGCTGCACGCCCTCGCAACCAACGAGGATTCGACGGAGCATTCCGCTCCCCCGGCTTAACGCAGAAGCAGGACGGGAAATCCTTCCCGTCCTGCAACTTATTCAAGCCGTTCCCGGAGGAACCCAAATCTAGATTTAGAGGGCCTGGATGTTTACGGCCTGGGGACCCTTGGGGCCCTGCTCGGTGTCGAAGCTAACCTTCTGGTTCTCTTCGAGGGAGCGGTAGCCACTCGAGTTGATAGCGGAGTAGTGAGCGAAAACGTCGGCGCTTCCGTCATCGGGCTCGATGAAGCCGAAGCCCTTTTCGGAGTTGAACCATTTCACGGTACCTGTTGCCATTTTTAATCATCCTTCTAAAGAAACCACCCCCGACCTTCGAGGAGTTTCACGCTGCAGCGCCATACGCGGCATCCTATAGAAAAAGCGGCTGGCCCTTGATTTGGGTTTCGCCGCTTGGAACACAGAACGCCCCACGCTACAACTTCGTCCAGTATACACAGGGGCCCCCGAGAGCGGCACCCCGCAGAGCGCACTACTCGTTAAGCTGAAGGTATGCGTTCTGCCACCGTTTCCGCCGCTTCGGGTTCATCCCACGAGCCTGCGTCCTCCCCCGCGTTCCCGCCCATGTCCTCCCCCATCGATGCCTATCTGGAAAAAATCCACTCTGAAATCGCGGAGTTGAAGGACGGCAAGCCCTACAGCAGCATTCCGGCCATGGCCAACGTGGATCCGAATAACTTCGGCATCGCGCTGGCCACCGCCGACGGCTACGTCTACGAAATCGGTGACACCCGGGAAGAATTCAGCATCCAGTCCATCTCCAAGCCCTTCACCTACGGACTGGCCCTGGCGGACCGCGGCATGGAGGCCGTGGACGCCAAGGTGGACGTGGAGCCGTCCGGAGATTCCTTCAACGAGATGTCCCTCGCCGAAGGCACGGGGCGCCCCGCCAACGCCATGATCAACGCCGGCGCCCTCACCGCCACTTCCCTGGTCCGCGGCTCCGGCGGCATCACCCGCTTCAACCGCATCCTGAACACGTACTCTGCCTTTGCCGGGCGCCAACTGTCCGTGAGCGAACGCATTTACCGGTCCGAACTGAAGTCCGGCCACCGCAACCATGCGCTGGCCTACCTGCTGCGGTCCTTCGACATCATTGAGTCCGACCCCACTCCGGTCATCAAGGACTACTTCCGCCAGTGCTCCGTCATGGTCAATGCCCTGGACCTGGCCATGATGGCGGCAACCCTGGCCAACAGCGGCCGCAACCCGATCTCCGGCGACCAGGTCCTGGATATCGCCCCGGTGGAGCGGGTCCTGTCGGTCATGGCCACCTGCGGCATGTACGACGACGCCGGCGCCTGGCTCTCCAGCGTCGGCATGCCGGCCAAGTCCGGCGTCGGCGGCGGCACCATCGCCGTCCTCCCCGGGCAGGTGGGCCTTGCCGTGTACTCACCCCCGCTGGACGCGCACGGATCGAGCGTCCGCGGGGTGGCCACCAGCCAGCGGATCTCCCATGACATGCAGCTGCACTTCGTCCGGGCGGCACGGACGGGCCGCTCAGCCATCCGCAACGTTTATGACATCACGGCTGCCCCCTCGGGCGTGCGGCGCACCGACGAAGCCAGCCAGGTACTGCGCAGCCACGGCCACCGGGCCCAGATCCTGGAGCTGAACGGAGACCTGCTCTTCGCCGGCGCGGAATCCGTGGTGCGGGCGCTCTCCAATCTGGAGGAAGAGGTTGAACTCGTGGTCCTGGATCTGCGCAGCGTCGACGAGGTCTCCGAGGTGGCTCTGCGCCTGTTTGCCGAGTCCGCCGAGATGCTCGCCAAGACCGGACGCGGACTGGTGCTCGTGGACGGGGAAGGTACCGTGACCGATGACCTCGCCGGACGCGGCTATGACGTGCCCTCCTTCGTCACCCGCAACGCCGCCGTGGAACACTGCGAAACCCGGCTGATTGATTCCTACGGAGCCGAACTGATCATGCCGGATGTCATGGAACCGGTGGACTCCCCGGCTCTGCGGCAGCTGGAGCCCGAGGATGCCCAGACCGTGCAGGACCTGATGGAGGAACGCGAGTACGACGACGGTGATGTGGTCCGCCGCGTCGGGCAGCGGTTCGGCGGGGTGTTCTTCATTGTCTCGGGCACGGTTGCCACTTCCATGCCGGCGCCTGACGGGTCGCGGATCAAGCTGACGACGCTGGGACCGGGCATGACGTTCGGGGAAATGGCACTGGCGGAAGACAAGCGCCAGGAAACCACGGTGAAGGCCGGCGGCCCTCTGAGGTTGAAGGTCCTGACTGCCGAGACCATGGAGTCCCTCGAGGCGGAAAACCCCCGGCTGGCGGTGGAGCTGTGGAAGGCACTCACCCGCGACGCCTACACCCGGGTGGAGCAGTATCTGCGGGAAAGTGCACTGCGGGCCAGGGACTGACGCACGCGGCGCCGTCGTCGGCTTCCGGACGAAGCCGGGGCGGTGCGCCGGGGCGCGCCGCGGACGGCGTGCCGGCCGAAGCCGGGGCGGTGTGCCGGCCGCAGCCGGGGGCGGTGTGCCGGCCGCAGCCGGGGGCGGTGTGCCGGGGCGCGCCGCCGTCGGCCGCCTCATGGTGCGCCTGCCGCCGTCTGCCAGCACGGGTTCCCACCCTCTGTGGCTGCTGTGACGGCTGGTGCCACACCGGCCCCGGGGATGATCAAACAGTGGGAAGCCGTGCGCAGCACGCGGGTGTTGGACCGCTTATAGGGGTATGCCGCGGCTGACGACCCCCCGCTCCCTGCAGGAAATGACCGGGGGAAACGACCCGGTTAAACACAAAAGCAGGACGGGTAACCCGTCCTGCTTTTGTAAGGCAGATCAGTACAAGTACTGAACCAAAGTCTCTAGATTAGAGCGCCTGGATGTTCGTAGCCTGGGGACCCTTGGGGCCCTGCTCGGTATCAAAGCTAACCTTCTGGTTCTCGTCCAGGGACTTGTAACCGTTGGAGTTGATAGCGGAGTAGTGAGCGAACACGTCGGCGCTGCCGTCATCGGGCTCGATGAAGCCGAAGCCCTTTTCGGAGTTGAACCATTTTACGGTACCTGTAGCCATTTTAATATTCCTTCTGGAGTGAAGCAGATCCCGACTTTCGGGTAGCTTCAGTCGCGGTGTTCCTTACCGCTTCTACAGAAAAAGCGGCTAGCCCGTTTGGGGTTTCGCCACTTGAAATACAAAATGCGCAACAACCAACAACTGAGTATGACTCTACACCACTTTCCCCGTAGGGGGTAATCGGCCTCCCCGGGGGCCGTCCAGAGGCATCCCCCGGGGCCTCCCCCGGGACTCTCTCCCGGGGCTCTCTCCCGGAACGGCCGCACTATCCGCGCATCAGCAGATCGGCTGGAATTGCCGACTTGTCGGAGATCAGGCGCAGCAGTACGGGGTCGATGAGCTGCCCGCGGCGCAGAACGCTCACATCGCCCGTGGATTCCAGAACGACCAGGGCCACTTCCGAAAAGTTCCTGATGCCGGCCTGGCGCAGTTTGAAATAGACCTCGTCCTCCTCAATGCGGGCCGACTTCAGCCCTTCCTGCACGATGCTCTCGCCCGCCATCAGGAGGATCGGGTTGTTCGACAGGTAGGTGCCGCGCTTGGTCCGCCGCAGCACCGCTTCCAGCCGAAACAGCGCAAACATGGTTGCCAGTCCGATGATTCCGGCGAGCAGAGTGGGGGTGTCCCCCAGGACGACGCGTCCCAATACGGAGCCAAAGGCGATGACAATGGCCTTGTCCATCGTGGACCAGCTGGCGAGCGCACGCTGCCCGGCCGTACGGATGAGGACAAAAAAGGCTGCGTAAATACCGATGGCCGACAGGACAACCGCGAGCGCTTCCAGCGGTGTAACTCCGAGATTTTGCCACACGGTCATTCTCCTCACGATGAATGGACGGAACCGTGTTCCGGTTCCGGACAGTCAGCGGCGACGGAGAACGCCTGGTGTGGTTTGGAAATGCTGCAGCCGGCGCCTGCAGCCGCGTGCCCGATAGAAAAATGCTAGCCGGGCACAACGGACCCGTGACAGGCCGGGGGCCGGGCGGAGCCCGCTCAAAGCCGAGACGGCCGGCTGCAGGGAGAGCCCGGCGACGACGGCCGGCGGTCAGCCTGCCGCCGGCCCGCCCGCCATCGCCTGAACTGCACGGTAGGCAAAGACCATGGCCGAACCCAGCGGAATCCCCGGTCCCGGGTAGAAATGTCCGGAGAAGGATGCGCTGGTGTTTCCGACCGCGTAAAGCCCTGGAATCGCTTCTCCGGCAGCGGTGAGGACACAGGCGTCCGGGTCCGTGCGGAGTCCGCCCTTGGTGCCCAGATCGCTGAGCACCATCCGGGCGGCGAAGTACGGCGGCTGTGCCAGCGGCACCAGGGCCGGATTGGGCCCGTGCGAGGGATCGGTGAAGAAGAGGTCGTACGGGTCCTCGCCCCGGTGGAAGTCCTCGTCCACCCCGCGCTCGGCAAACGCGTTGAATCTTTCGACGGTGCCGAACAGGGCTTCGGCGGGCAGCCCTGCCAGCTCCGCCAGCTCATCCAGGGTCTGCGCCTGGAGCCAGGTCCCGGCGGCCAGATGCTCCGCCGGGGAAGTGTTGTCCGGACGCATGATTGCCGGCAGCTGCCCCCCGAAGCGCGAGTCGAAGATGAACCAGGAGGGAATCCGGTCAGCAGTCGCCGCGGCCATGACACGTCCCATTTGGTCATAGGGCAGCGACTCGTTGGCGTAGCGCTTCCCGCTGCCGTCCACCATCAGGCCGCCGCGGAAGCCGAGGGTGAAAGCAGCAAATCCGGAGGGCTGCTCCGTCCCCGGGCACCACCAGGCCTCATCCATGAGGTCCACGGCGGCGCCGGCGGCCTGCGCGGCCCGGATGGCGGTGCCCACGTTGGCGTTGCGCGGAGACATGCTCCAGCCGGCCGCGCCGGGGGTGCCGTTCTCGCTGCGCATCTGCGCGTTGCTTTCAAACCCGCCGGCGCCCAGGAGAACGCCCGAGGCGGCCCGCAGCCGTTCAGGACCGCGGGCGGAGTTCACAATAATGCCTGCCACCTTCCCGTCGTCGAGGACCAGATCGGTCATGGCGGTTTCGGTGCGGACGGTTCCGTTGCCGGTGTTGGTGAATGCGAGCAGGAGCCGGCCGATCAGTGCCTGCCCGGCGGTCAGGGGGCCTTCCGGATGGCTTTCCCCGCGGTTGTCCCGGTCGATGGGCGGACGCACGAGTGCGGCGAGCTCACCGATCTCCTCGCGGGGCAGATCCACCGGCATGATGGAGCGGCCCAGATCCATCCGTCCGGGGCCGGGAAAATAGTCGGGGAAGGCAGCCCAGCGGAACTTCAGAGCGGGATCGTGTTCCAGCGCCTTGACCAGTTCCGGCGCGGTATCAAGGAAGGCGTTCCGCCGCTCCTCCTGCTGCTCCCCCAGCAGCGATACCAGATACGCCTCCGCGGCTTCCCTGGAATCATCGACGCCGGCCCGCTCCTGAACCTGCGTCCCCGGCAGCCAGCAGGACGCGCCGGCATAGGACGAAGACCCGCCCAGAAAGTTTGTTTTTTCGACAAGGACTGTTTTCAAGCCGCGCGCTGCGGCGGTGAAAGCGCCGGCCAGGGCACCAGCCCCGGAACCTACGACAACGACGTCGTATTCGCCGTCCCACTTCTGCCCGTTTGCCTGCCCGCTTGCCATGGTTTCCCTTTTCGTCGTCGCCGTTGGAACGCAGGCCTGGCTGCGGTGTTCCGCCGTCGGGCCCGCCCTCCAGATTGTCAGGCGAAAAAACCGGTGGTCCGGGCTGTCCCACACATCGGGACTGGCACAGCAGTCCGGTACACGGTGTGAATAGATTCAGGTTTCCAGACGTTCGACTCCGAACAGGTGTATTGAAGGGAACGGTTCCACATGAGCATTGTCGAGTCAGACCAGGACGAAATCAGGCAAATTGAAGCCGGCCAGCTGCCCGCGCGCTACGCGCGCGGATGGCACTGCTTGGGCCTGTCGGACAAGTACAAGGACGGCAAGCCGCACACAGTCAATGCCTTCGGCCAGAAGCTGGTGATCTTCACGGGCAGCGACGGCAAGACCAACGTGCTGGATGCGTATTGCCGCCACCTGGGCGGAGACCTTTCCAAAGGCACCGTCAAGGGCAACGAAATTGCCTGCCCGTTCCATGACTGGCGCTGGGGCGGCGACGGACGCTGCAAGGCTGTTCCGTACAGCCGGCGTGTTCCCATGCGTGCCCGCACCAGCACCTGGCAGACCCTGGACCAGGACGGACTCCTGTTCGTCTGGAACGACCCGGAAGGAAATCCGCCGCCCGAGGATGTTGTCATCCCCCGTATCGAAGGCGCCGAGGACGAGGGCTGGACCAAGTGGGTCTGGAACGAGATCGTGGTGAACACCAGCACCCGCGAAGTTATCGACAACGTTGTCGACATGGCCCATTTCTTCTACATCCACAACAACTTCCCCACATACTTCAAGAACGTCTTCGAAGGCCATATCGCCACCCAGTACTTTGATGGCATCGGCCGCGAGGACGTCACCCCGGCCAACCCCGATCCCCGGGCGCCGAAGATGCAGAAGACCAGCTCGGTTGCGTCCTACTACGGGCCCTCGTTCATGATCGATGACCTGACGTACACCTATGAAACCTTCGAGATGAAGACCGTCCTCATCAATGCGCACTACCCCATCGATGAGCATTCCTTTGTCCTGATGTCCGGGATCATCGTGCAGAAGAAGCCGGAGCTTCCGGGCGATCCGGACCAGATTGCCGCCACGCAGGCCCAGTGGATCCTCAGGGGCTTCAACCAGGACGTGGAGATCTGGCAGAACAAGGCCAGGATCGACAACCCGCTGTTGTGCGAGGAGGACGGCGCCGTTTACCAGCTGCGCCGGTGGTACGAGCAGTTCTTTGTGGACGCAGCCGACGTCAAGCCGGAGATGACCGACCGCTTCGAGCACGAGCTCGACACCAGCCGGCCGGTGGAAAGCTGGCAGAAGGAAGTAGCGAGCAACCTGGCCCTGCGCAAGGCTGCAGAGGGACAGTTGATCTGATGACGGCACGTACCGATCTCCGCATTGTCGACAACCCGATGCAGCCGCTGGACTGCAGCGCCTGCGCCGCTTCCGTGCTGGTGCGCAAGTCGAACTGGCAGCAGACCAGCATCCAATGGAATGAGACGGCGCAAAAGGCCTGCCGGGAGCGTCCGCTTGCCTGCCGCGGAGAGAACCCGACCGAACAGTTTGCGGGCTGCGAGACCCTGGCGGCAACCATCCGCGATGCTTCGCTGGAAGGCAGGATCGACGTGATTTTCAAGGACGTACCCGAGAAGTAGCGCCGGGACGCCAGGGAATGCGAAAGCGGGAGGGACCGGTTCAGACCGGTCCCTCCCGCTTTTGCGTGCCCGGCCGGGGAACGGCCGGGCAGACCCGCCTACTCGTCGTAGGTGATCCTGACCTTCTCGCTGACGGCCACCGCCTGGCAGGCAAGAATGTAGCCCTCGTTGAGGTCAGCCGCGTCCAGGACCTCGTTCTTTTCCATCCGGATCTCCCCTTCCAGCACGCGGCAGGTGCAGGCACTGCAGGACCCCTCACGGCAGGAATACGGAGCGTCCAGGCCGGCATTGAGCAGGACGTCCAGCAGCCGGTTCCCGCCCGGCCAGGGCAGGGACCGGGTCTGGCCGTCCAGTTGGACCTCCACCTCGGTGCTCTCCCCCTCGACGTCGTGGACCACTGCAGCCACCGGAGCGAAGGGATCGGTGCCCAGCGAGGTGAAGCGTTCAATATGGATCTGTTCCGCCGGCATGCCCAGCGTGTCCAGGGCCCGGGCCACGCAGTCCATGAAGGGTCCTGGGCCGCAGATGAACACTTCGCGGTCTGCGTAGGGTGCGGCCAGGGCTCCGATGGAGGGCTGGTCAGGCAGGCCCTGCACGGTCCCCAGCCAGTGGATGACCGTGAGCCGGCCGGGATGCTGCTGGGAGAGGGCTATGAGCTCGTCCCGGAAAATAATGGAGGACTCGTCCTGGTTGGCGTAGACCAGCGTCACCAGTCCGCTGCCGGCCACAAGCACCGACTTCAGGATGGACATCACGGGGGTGACCCCGCTGCCCCCGGCGAACAGGAGGAAATCCCTGTCCAGCGAGCTCGGAGTGAAGGTTCCCGCCGGGCGCAGGACGTCCAGGACGTTGCCTTCCACCACGTTGTCGCAAAGCCAGTTTGATCCGTAGCCGTCCCTGGTGCGCTTGACCGTGACCTTCAGTTTCTCGTCCTGCTGCGGCGAACTGCAGAGCGAGTAGCAGCGCGCTGCACCGCCGGGACGGTCGCTCGGAATACGGATGGTCAGGAACTGGCCCGGCTTGTAGCTGAAAGTGCTCTCCGATTCGCCCTCCGGTTCCAGGACGAGCGTGTGTGCATCAGGCGTTTCCCGGATGACCTCCACCACCCTCACCTGCAGGGGCGTCACCACCGACAAGGTGCTCATGCTGCTGCCTCTTCCCGCTGCAGGAATGCCAGCACGGTGCTTTCGAAGGCAGTTTTTTGCTCGATCATTGCCCAGTGCCCGCAGTTGGGGAACACGTGCAGTTCCACGTCGGGGATGGTCCGCAGCGGCAAGAGCACGCCGTCCAGCGGAGAGACGCGGTCATCGCGGCCCCAGGTAATCAGCGTTTTGGCCTTGAGCTTGTGCAGCTGCGCCCAGGCCGGGGCAGCATCGGAAGCGGCGGCGGCCGCAGCGGCGGCCTTCATGGCGGCACTGCTGTACATCCTGCGGGCGCTCGCCAGCGTCTTCGGATCCGTGGCCTGCTGCCAGCGTTCGTTAATGAGTTCCTCGGTGACCAGCTCCTGGTCGTAGACCATGGACTGCAGCCACTGGATCAGCCGTTCACGGGTGGGATCCTCGGTGAAGGCAATCAGGAGTTTGATTCCCTCGGCCGGCGACGGGCTGAAGATGTTCACGCCCATGCCGCCCAGGGTCACCAGCTTAGCCACCCGGTCCGGGTGGCTAATGGCAAACCGCGTGCCGATCATGCCGCCCATCGAGTTGCCGATGATGTCCACCCGGTCCAGGCTCAGCCCGTCCATCAGGTCGACGACGGCCTGTCCGCCGGCCTGCATCGGATGCAGGTCCGAGGGGTCGCTGACGCCGAAGCCCGGGAATTCCAGGACATAGCAGCGGAAGTGCCGGGCGAAGGCCGGAAGGATGCCCTTGAAGTTGCCCAGGCCGGTTACGCCGGGACCGGAACCGTGCAGGAAGACCAGCGGCGGGCCTTCACCTGCCTCGTGGTAGCGCAGCACCCCGTTGGCGGTCTGCAGCTCGCGCAGCACTGCGTCGCCGGTTCCGGCCGCGCTGCCCTCTTCATGGCGAAGGTCCGTGGTCATTTCTCAGGCTCCTCAGGTACGAATCTCTTCAGTCTTCCTGAACCCTAAACAGTCCTGCGGATGCGCGGCCGGGCAGGTCCCGATGACCGGGATGAACCGCCCCTGCCGGCACGGCGCCGCAATCCCGGTGACCGGGACATTCTCGGCTCCCCCCTGCCGAAGAACCCTAGATTTTGCACAGAGGCGGAGTACAAGCCCTGATGAGGAAGCGAGAAGCATCAATGACAACCACCGTAAATTCCGATGTGTTGACCGAGCGCGGCGACGAGCTTCGTTCCTACGGCCAGGCCAACGAAGACCTGGGCAAGCTCAATGACGCCACCGTGGATATCCTTCGCCAGTCCGGCGTCATGAAGCTGCTTGCCCCCGTCGAGTACGGCGGCACCCGGGCGCACCCGACGGAGTTTGCGGAAACGGTCATGAAGATCGCCAGCCTCGACGGAGCAGCCGGCTGGGTGGCCGGCGTCGTTGGCGTTCACCCCTGGGAGCTGGAGCTGATGGCGCCGAAGCTGCAGGAGGAAATCTGGGGAGCTGACGACAACACCTGGGTGTCCTCCCCCTATGCGCCGATGGGTGTGGCCACCCCGGCCGACGGCGGTTACCGGTTCAGCGGGCACTGGCAGTTCTCCAGCGGCACCGACCACGCGCAGTGGGTCATCCTGGGCGCGTTCCTCGGCGATGCCGAGGGCAAACCGCTGATGCCCTATGAATCAGTGCACGTGGTTGTTCCGCGCGCCGACTACACCATTGTTGAAGACTCCTGGGACGTGGTGGGACTGCGCGGCACGGGCAGTAAGGACGTCATTATCAAGGACGTTTTTGTTCCCGGGTACCGGGTGATCAGGCAGGCCGATCTGTTCAGCGGCAAGGTGGCCCGCGATGCCGGCAAGACCGACCCCATCCACCGCATCCCGTTCTACAGCCTGTTTCCCCTCGGCCTGACCTCCGCGGTGGTGGGCATCGCCGAAGGCGCCCTTCAGGCGCACCTGGACTACCAGCGCAACCGCATGCAGGGCAACGGCTTCAAGAGCACCGAGGACCCCTACTCCATGTACGCGGTCAGCGAGGCCGCCGGAGAAATCCGGGCCTCCCGCTCGGCGCTGCTGGACAACATCAGCAGGATCTACGACACGGCGGCTGCCGGCCGCGAAATCAGCTTGGAGCAGCGTGCCGTGGGCCGCCGCACCCAGATCCAGGCTGCCTGGCGCGCCGTCGCCGCCGTCGACACCATCCTGTCCCGGTCCGGCGGCAACGGCCTGCGGATGAACAACCCGATTCAGCGCTTCTGGCGCGATGCCCACATGGGCCTGGCCCACGCCATTCACGTGCCCGGCCCCACCTACCACACAGCCGTCCTCACGGAACTGGGCGTGGAACCGCCGGCAAAACTGGCCTCGATGGTCTGACCCGCCGGGCAGTCCCGGGCACAGCACCGACCCTCAACACAACAGCAAAGCGAGGAATACCATGACTCACATTCGAGGACTGGGCTATCTCAAGGTCCAGACCCAGCACATCGACCGCTGGCGGGAACTTACCGTCGAAGGTCTCGGTTTCGCCGAGGCCGTGGGCCCGGACCCCGACGGCCTGTACCTGCGCATGGACGAACGCGAAGCACGCCTGATCGTGCTTCCGGGAACTTCCGACCGGGTTCTGGCCGTGGGCTGGGAAGTCCGCGACCAGTTCGCCCTGGCACAGGTGGCCGCGGATGTTGAAGCGGCCGGAATTGCCGTCACCTGGCTCAACGAGGAAGAAGCCGACCAGCGCGGCCTGGAACAGGTCATCACCTTCGCGGATCCGGGCGGAACTCCGGTGGAGATCTTCTTTGGCCCCCGCCTGGACCACAGCATCCTGAAGACCGGTTATGCGCAGAAGTTCGTCACCGGCGCGCAGGGCATGGGCCACGTTGTCCTGCCCACCATGGCCATGGAGAAGACCACCTCCTTCTACACGGATGTGCTGGGATTCCTGCCCCGCGGCGCAGTCCGGCTGGGCCCCCGGCGCCCGGCCAACCGATTCCGGTTCTTCGGCGTCAACCAGCGCCACCACAGCCTTGCCATCGGCGGGGCACCGCATGCGGATGCCCCGGGCCTGGTGCACCTGATGGTTGAGGTCGAGGACCTGGACACCGTGGGACGGGCTCTGGACAAGGTCACGAAGCAGGGCTTCAAGCTCTCGGCTTCGCTGGGACGACACACCAACGACAAGATGGTTTCCTTCTACGTCCGGGCTCCCGGCGGCTGGGACATCGAGTACGGCACCGAGGGCATGCTGGTGGATGAAACCTATTTCACGGCCGAGGAAATCACGGCCGAGAGCTACTGGGGCCATGATCATTCGGGCGCAGCGGATGAGCCGCTGGCCGCGTTTGTTCCCCAGAGCGCTGCCGTTTAGCCCGCAACAGGATTGCCCGCCGGGCGGAGGGAAGCCGCAGCATCCTTTCCCTCCGCCTGGCGGCACGCCGCCCTCAGCCTTCCCTGCAAGGAACCCCATGACTGTCTCTTCAACCGGTACGGCCACTTCCCGCGGCACAGCGGCGGACAGCGATGTTGAGCTCATCCGGCGCCTGACCCACGAGTACGTTTCCGCCCTTGACGGCGGCCGGCCCGACGACCTGGTGGCCCTGTTCACCGAGGACGGTATCTGGGACGGCACCGGCTGGGGAATCCCCGTGATTCAGGGTTCGGCTGCCCTGCGGGAGTTCTTCGAATCAACCATGTCCTCCAACCGCGGCACCTGCCATCTGGTCCTCAACCACATCATTGATGTGGAGGGGGATGCAGCGGAGTGCACCGCTTACTTCCATGCCTTTGGCCGGCGCCTCGACGGCAGCCTGCAGGATTCCCTGGGTCTGTACTCGGATGTGTTCGCCAGGACCGCCGGGGGATGGAAGTTCGCGCGCCGGTCGGTGTCCGGCCTGCTGGCTCCGCCGGCTGCAGGCTGAACACCGGGCTTTTAGGCGCTCAGGAACCGGTGCGTCGTTCCTGCGCCAGGTCACCGGGAAACAGTACTGCCGATACGCGGCGTGCGGCATCCAGCACCAGCGGAGCCACCCGTTCAATCGGATCCCTCACGGTGCCCACCAGGGAGATGGCGGCCACCGGCTCCCGCCGGCTGCGGATGGCCGCGGCCACGCAGGAAATTCCCTCGTAGCTTTCACCGGATTCGTATGCCAACCCGCCGCGCTGGCGGATCCGGTTCAGCTCCGCGTACAGCGCGGGAATGTCCCTGATGGTCCGCGGGGTGTTGGCAGGCAGTCCGTGCCGGAACATATCGTCCAGCTGTTCCGGGTTGATCCAGGCCAGCATGGACTTGCCCAGTGCCGTTGCATGGGCGGGAGCGTTGCCGCCCACCCGCGACGGCACCGAGGTGGCCGAGCGGCCGCCGGCTTTGTCCAGGTAATGGATGCTGGTGCCGTTAAGGACGGCCAGGTGGACCACCATTCCGGTCCGCATCTGCAGGTCGTGCAGCAGGGGCGCGGCTTCGGCCCGGATCCGGCTGTTTCCGTTGTCCAGGCCGCCGAACTGCAGCGAGCGCCAGCCCATGCCGTAGCCGTCGGGTGCGTGTTCCAGCCAGCCCAGCTGCACCAGCTGGTCCAGGATCCGGTGCGTGGTGGAGCGGGGCAGACGCGTCCTGGACGCTATTTCGTCCAGCAGCAGCCGGACGGAGCGTGAGTCGAACACCTCCATGATCAGCGTCATCCGCGCCGCCATCGCAGGGGGCGGTCCGGAGGGAGCCGGCGGCCAGGCAACAGGGGCTGCAGTCAGGGAAACACTCATCGGCACCGCCCGACAGCAACCCCGGCGGAACGCCGGGGGAACCTGCAACAGGGAACATTCATTAGCTGGGACCTCCTTGGCACATCTATGGACCACAAAAACTATGTGAGCTAACGCACATTTAGAGCTTCACTGTACACATCGCTACAGGACTTGCGCCACCCTTCCTCCATCCCGCTCTTCGGGACTGCCCGGGGCAGGACAGCTCGCCGGCGCAATACTGAAGGCTGACTTGGGAGGACAGATGACTGCAACCATCGAGACTGCACCTGCTCATCCGGCGGGCATTGCAGAATTGGCCGCCCGGCTGCGCCGTGCCGAGCGGGACGGAACGCCGATCGAGCCGATCCGCGGGCTGCTCGCGGACGGCGGCATCAGTGCCGCCTACGATGTCCAGCGGACCAACGAGGACGCCTGGATCGCCGAGGGCCGCCGCGTGGCCGGCCGCAAGATCGGGCTGACGTCACGGGCAGTACAGGCACAGATGGGGGTGGACCAGCCGGACTTCGGTGTCCTCTTCGCCGACATGTGCCTGGCCGACGGCGACGTGCTGGCTGCCGGGGCGGTCCTGCAGCCGCGGATCGAAGCCGAGGTTGCCCTCGTCCTGAAAAAGGACCTCCCCGAGCCGGACACCACGCTCACCGAGCTGATCGCCGCCGTGGACTACCTGCTTCCGGCCATTGAAATTGTCGGTTCACGGATCACCAACTGGGACATTTCCATCCTGGACACCATTGCTGACAACGCTTCCAGCGGCCGGATCATCACCGGCACCCGACCCGTGGCGCCGTCGTCGATCGATCTGGCGGCCGCCGGCATGGTCATGGAAGTCAACGGCACGGTGGAATCAGTGGGCTCGGGCGCCGCCTGCCTCGGCCACCCGTACCGGGCCGCGCTCTGGCTGGTGAGGCGCATGGCCGAGCTGGAACGGCCGCTGAAGGCCGGCGAAATCCTGATGACCGGAGCCCTCGGCCCCATGGTCGCCTTTCCGCCCGGCGCCAACGCCGCAGTGAACATCCAGGGACTTGGACAGGTCCGCATCAAACATGAGGAGAAGTAGTGGGAACCAACGAACTCTGGCCGGTGGCCATCATCGGCTCCGGCAACATCGGAACCGACCTGATGATCAAGGTGCTGCGCGGGGCCAAGCGGCTGCAAATGGGCGCCATGGTGGGCATCGACCCGGAGTCCGACGGCCTCCGGCGCGCGGCCAGCATGGGCGTTCCCACCACAGCGGACGGCATCCAGGGCCTGCTTGAGCTGCCGAACTTCAAGGACATCAAGGTGGTTTTCGATGCCACCAGCGCCTCCGCCCACCTCGCCAACTGGGACCTGCTGAAGGACACCGGCGTCCGCGTGCTGGACCTGACGCCGGCCGCCGTCGGGCCCTACTGCGTTCCCGTGGTGAACCTTGAGGACCATCTGGACGACTCCAACCTGAACATGGTCACCTGCGGCGGGCAGGCCACGGTGCCCATGGTGGCTGCCGTCTCGCAGGTGGCTCCGGTGCGCTACGCCGAAATTGTCTCCTCCGTTGCGTCCCGTTCCGCCGGCCCGGGCACCCGGGCCAATATCGACGAGTTCACCGAGACCACGTCCCGCGCCCTGGTTGAGGTGGGCGGTGCGGCCGAGGGCAAGGCCATCATCATCATGAACCCCGCGGAACCGCCGATGATGATGCGGAACACGGTGTACTGCCTGGTGGACGGCGAAACGGACCATGCCGCCGTCGCGGCATCGGTCGAGGCGATGGCAGCCCGGGTGCAGGAATACGTTCCCGGCTACAAGCTCAAGCAGGAAGTTCAGTTCGAAACCTTCGGCCCGGAGAACGCCCTGCACATCCCGGGCACCGGCCGCTTCACCGGCACCCGGGTCACGGTGATGCTGGAAGTCACCGGCGCCGCGCATTACCTGCCCGCCTATGCGGGCAACCTGGACATCATGACCTCCGCCGCCATGGCCGTTGCCGAGCGCTGGGCTGAACGCGGCGGAGTCCAAGAACAACACATCGCCGCGGCGATGCAGGAGGCATAACCATGAGCAGGCTCTACATCTCCGACGTCACCCTGCGTGACGGCATGCATGCCATTCGGCACCAGTACACGGTGGACCAGGCCGTAGCCATCGCCACCGCACTGGACGCCGCCGGCGTTGCCTCCATCGAGGTTGCCCACGGCGACGGGATCAACGGCTCCTCCTGCGTGTACGGGTTCGGCGCCCACACTGACCTGGAGTGGATCTCCGCGGTTGCCGGCGCCGTCAAGCAGGCCAAGGTGGCCACGCTGGCACTTCCCGGCATCGCCACCATCCACCACCTCAAGGACGCCAACAGCGCCGGAGCCTCGGTGGTGCGCGTGGCCACCCACTGCACCGAGGCGGACGTCTCCGCGCAGCACATCGGTGCCGCCCGGAACCTGGGCATGGACACCGTGGGCTTTTTGATGATGTCCCACATGAGTCCGCCCGCCGAACTCGCCAAGCAGGCCAAACTGATGGAGAGCTACGGCGCCACCTGCGTGTACGTTGTTGACTCCGGCGGAGCCCTGACCATGCCCGGCGTCGCCGAACGGATTGACGCCTTCCGGCAGGTGCTGGACCCGGCCACCGAAATTGGCATCCACGCCCATGAGAACCTCTCGCTGTCGGTGGCAAACTCCCTCACCGCCGTGGAACACGGTGCTAACCGGGTGGACGCCTCGCTGGCCGGCATGGGAGCCGGAGCCGGAAATGCTCCGCTGGAGGCTTTCATTGCCGCAGCAGACAAGTTCGGGCTTGACCACGGCTGCAACCTGCCGGCACTGATGGACGCCGCTGACGACCTGGTGCGTCCGCTGCAGGACCGCCCGGTCCGGGTGGACCGGGAAACGCTCTCGCTGGGCTACGCCGGGGTGTACTCCAGCTTCCTGCGGCACGCGGAAACAGCCAGCACCCGCTACGGCATCCCCACCACGGACATCCTGATGGAGCTGGGCAAGCGGCGCATGGTGGGCGGCCAGGAGGACATGATCGTTGACGTGGCCCTGGACCTGCTGGCTCAGAAGTAACCCGTCCAACCGCTTTCGAAAGGAACCACAATGACCGAAATCAGCATGGAGCAACAGCGGCCCCTCACGAGCGATCCGATGGCTTTCCGCAACGTCCTGGGCCACTTCCCCACCGGCGTGGTGCTGATTACGGGCATTACCGCGGACGGTGAACCGGTGGGCATGATCGTGGGGTCATTCACCTCCGTGTCGCTGGATCCGCCGCTGGTGGCGTTCCTGCCCACCGTTGCCTCGCAGACCTTCAGCAAGCTCCGCACCGCCGGTTCCTTCTGCGTCAATGTGCTGGCCGCGGACCAGGAGGACCTGTGCCGCCGCTTTGCGGGCAAGTCCGCGGACAAGTTCGAGGGCTTGTCCTGGCAGTCCTCACCGCTCGGCGCACCGGTGCTGGACGGGGTGGTGGCGTACATTGACTGCACGTTCGACTCGATCAACGACGCCGGCGACCACTACATCGTGCTGGGAGCGGTCCATGAGCTGCAGGTGTGCAGTCCGGTGGCGCCGCTGCTGTTTTTCCAGGGCGGATACGGACGCTTTGCCCCCATGTCGCTGAGCGCCCCCTTCGACGCTGACCTGATTGCCGGCGTCCGGCTGGCGGAGCGGGGCCGGACCGAGATGGAGCGGCTGGCTGCCGAGCTGGGGGCCGAGTGCACGGCCATGGCCGTCATCAGCGACCAGCTGGCGGTCATAGTCGCTGCCGCCGGCACGGCAGCGGATCAGGAGGAACGCCTCGGTGAACGCATTCCGCTGATGCCTCCCATGGGTGAACTGTGCCTTGCCTGGGAAGACCCGAAGACCATTGACCGCTGGCTGTCCCGTGCCCTGCCCAGCGACGAGTGCACCCCGGACGAGTACCGGGCGCGGCTGGAAGCAGTGCGCCGGCGCGGCTGGTCCATCACCATGCGCGGCGGTTACCGGGACGAGCAGGTTTTCGAGGCCCTCCGCGAGTATTCCGCGGGCACCTACACGCCGGCCCAGGAACGCGAGATCCGCGAGATCATCTCCCGCACCTCCAACAGCTACGCTCCCGTGCAGCTGGAGGAGGGACAGACGTACGACGTCGATTCCCTGCTCGCGCCGGTGTTCGATGCCGCCGGGAAGGTGCGGTTGGTGCTGCGGATCGCCAATCTGCCGCGCAACGCCGAGGCATCCCGGATCCAGGCGCTGGCGCAGGACCTGTTGGCCGCAGCGCAGGCGATCGGAGCGGTAGCCGACGCCTGAGTTTCAACTCCCGGCAGGAGGTTCAGTTCCCGGCAGGAGGTTCAGTTCCCGGCAGGAGGTTCAGTTCCTAGCAGGAGGTTCCGATCCTGCCAGGAACTGAACCGCCGCCCGGTGCAGACCGACGGCCAGCATGTCGGCCAGCAGTCCCGGATCCCAGGTGTGAGCGTCGATCTGCCTGCTGAGCAGCATGCCTTCCAGGAACCGGAAGAGGCACTCGGAAAGACACTCAGCCAGCTCGCTGCGCTGTTCTTCGCTTGCCTCCTCCGGCAGGACCGTGGCGAACCATTCCGTTGTCATAGCCTGCATGTTGGCCATGACAGTCTCCAGCTGCCCGGCACCGACGGAGGCCCGGCTGCCGTCCCGAAGCAGCAGCAGCAGGCCCAGGCGCAGGATTCCGCTTCCGGCAGAGGTTCCCGCAAGGACATCGCGGAGCTGGGCGCGAAGCGGCGCAATCCAATCTGCGTTTCCCCGTCCCGGCCGGCTGGCCAGAACCGGCCGGACCGCTTCCCACTTCCGTGAGGCGCCGGCCACCACTTCGGCCACCAGCTCGTCCTTGTCTTTGAAGAACCAGTACAGGGAGCTGGCCGGCAGTGCCGCGCGTTCGCAGACCCGTGCCACCGTCACGCCGTCGTACCCGTATTCGGCAATCACCTCTTCAGCTGCCTGCAGGAAGGCCTGCCGCCCGTTCTCAGCGGCGGCGCGCTCCGCGGGCTGCGGCGGTTCGCGTTCAATGACAATCTCACTGTCTGCGGCCAGTTCGCCCAGGCGGTCCGCCATCGCATCCAGGGACAGCGCCAGCATCCAGACGATGCGGTTTTCATCGAAGTTCCACCCGGCATGCCGCCGAAGAAAATAGCTGTCCCGAACCGCCAGGGTGAGGGTGCCCAGCAGCAGCGATCCGGCGCCCCGCTGCTCCATGAGCTCGGGGAGGCTGGGTTTCCACCAGCGGGCCAGCCAATCGATGCTCTCCCTCCGGATCTGAAGGAAGCGGTCCCTGGCCGGTGCCTCCTGAGGCGGCCGAACCACCGCCAGCTGCAGCCCGAAACGCCAAAAGTCTTCACGGGGCCATTGGAAGATCTGCCCGTACAGGTCAGCGCTCCGGTCTTCGCCCGAAGCAAACTCCGGCCACGTGGGAATGACCTGCAGGTGGGCGCCGATGGCCCGTTCCAGGGCCGCCGCAATGAGCTGTTCCTTGTCCGAGAAGTGCCAGTAGATGGAGCTGGCGGACAGGCCGGTGGCTTTCCGGACCATGGAGATTCTGGTTCCCTCGTAGCCGTGGCGGGCGGCAAGGCGCATGGTCTCTTCAAGGATTCGTTCACGGGTCTGTTCGCCCTGCCGGTTTTTCCGGTCCGTCTTGCGCTGCGCCACTACCCACCCAAATGTTTTCCGGTTCGAAACCTGATCGGTTTCGGCCAGTACATCCTTACACAGCCGGCGCGCGCCCGCCCGCCGCGGTCCCGGCCACCGATACCGGTCCGAACACGGAGTCCCCGAGATAGGGCAGCATCAGGGCTTTCTGCTCCGGGGCGATCCGCAGCAGCCGGCCGGTTTCGGCCTCAACGAAGGCGAGCGTGGTTTCCGCCTTGGCACAGATCTGTGCCGTCACCGGATCGCTGATGACGTAGGCGATGGTCAGGCTCGCTGCTTTGAGGGCGCTGATCCAGACATCGATCTCCGCCGGGATGTTGCGGTAGGTCAGGGGCGAAAGGTACTTCACCCGGTGCTCCGCCACCAGCGCCTGGGTTCCCTCGGGCACGTTGTTGAAAAGTGCGACGGCGGGTTCGCGCCCGGGCCCGCCGGTTCCGCCGGGAGGGCCAAAGGCATGGATCCGGGCTTCCTCGAGAATCCGCAGGATTTCCACGTTGTTCACGTGCCCGTAGGCGTCCATGTCACCCCAGCGCATGCCGACGGAGCACCGGATGACCTGAGGGGTTTCATTCATGGTTCGTTTCTAGCACAAGCTCCCGCTCTTACCGCCCCGGCACTTACCGCTCCCGCGCCTACCGCCCCGCCACTGCGGCGGCGGCCGCACCGGCACGCCGGCCAAAGAACGTGCCTTCGCCCAGGGACGTGCCGCTGATATACCCCTGCCCGTAGATCCCGGCGGTGGCGCGGCCGGCGGCATAAAGCCCGGGAACCGGTGCCCCGGAGACGTCCAGGACTTCGCCGTCCAGTCCGGTTCGCAGTCCGCCGAGCGTGAAGACGCTTGCACCGCCCCCGCCGGTGGAACCCGACTCAGGAGCGCTCATGCCGCGGCTGACATCGATGGCGGCGAACGGTGCTTCCAGGGGCCGCAGCCACCGCTTGTTTTTGGCGAAGTACGGGTCCTCCCCCGCTGCCGCATGCCGGTTGTACGCGCGTACGGTCTCTGCCAGGGATCCCTCCGGCATGCCCACTTCCTGTTCAAGTTCCTCGATGGTCTCAGCCGCGAAATGCGGAACCACGCCCCAGCGCTCCTCTTCCGGAACTTCCTCGTAGGCCTTCTCATCGAGGATGACCCAGACGGCCAGGTCCTGCTTGAACAGGGCGGCCTGTCCGAGCAGCCCGGGGTACTGGTCTTCATTGATGAACCGCTGCCCCACAGCGTTGACCAGCATGCCGCGGACCGCCAGCCCCGGGATCAGGGTGATTCCCACCTGGGCGGAGGACATCCGGGCAGTGCCGGCGCCCAGCGCCTGGGCCATGCGGATTCCGTGTCCGTCGTCTCCGCCGTCGCTCGTTACCCCCAGCCCCGTGAGCCGCGGGGCATGCAGGGCCACCATCTCGGCGTTGTCGGCAAAGCCGCCAGTGGTGAGGATGACGCCGCGCCGGGCGCGGTAGGTCACGGTCTTCCCGAAGCGGGTGGCGACGGCGCCGGCCACCGTACCGCCGTCGATGAGCAGCTGCCCGGCGTAGGTATCGGTATGGACCCGGATGCCGGCTTTCTCCACGGCCCCGGTCAGTACCTTCATCAGCACTTTGCCGCCGTAGCCTTCCGAAGTAACCCGGTGGCCGCGCGGTGCCGGCTTGGCGAGGCCGGCAAAAGGCATGGCATTTTCACCGAGCCACATCAGTCCGTCGTCGGTGGGCGGCACCCAGGAAGGGCTGTCCCACAGCGAAGGCTTGAACGGGACGCCGCAGCTGCTCAGCCACTCGTAGTGTTCCGGGCTGCCCTGGCAATATACGCGGATCTTTTCGGCATCAGCGTGCGGACCCAGCGCCGCCAGCAGATAGGCCTCCATGTCCTCGGCGGTATCGGTGAACCCGCAGGCCTGCTGGATGGGCGTGCCGCCGCCCAGATAAATCTCGCCGCCGGAATGGGCCGACGAACCGCCTCCTCCTCCGGCCCGCTCCAGAAGAATCACGTTGGCGCCGGCGGCGCGGGCTTCCAGCGCGGCTGCGGCCCCGGCGCAGCCGAAGCCGATCACTAGGACGTCCGTCTCATAGTCCGCCGGGTCCGCCCCGCGGACATCCACCGGTCCTGCAGCTTTTTGCGCGCTCATCGCCGAGCTCCTTCTTTTAGCCGTTGTAGGGGCTACTTAGGCACAGGAAGGAGGAGCACGTACGCGCCGGTCCCGGCCAGCGGGACCGGCGGAGCACGTGTCTCAGTACAGCTGGCGCCGGCAACCTCCCGGCCCCCGGCTGTGCGCTTATGCCCGGGCCAGCTCCGTCACGCCGGCCAGCAGCTCGAAGGAGTGAAGCCGTGATTCGAGGGTCGGCGTCTGGGTGGCGACGATCAGCTCGTCGGCGTCGGCATGGGTGGCGAACCAGTCCAGGTAGTCGCGGACCTCTGCGGGGGTGCCCACCGCCGAGTAGCGCCCCATCTGCTTGACCTGCTGGCCGCCCGGGGACTCCAGGATGAGGTCTGCTTCCTCCGGGGTGAAGGTGCGGTCCCGGCCGAAGAGCTGGGTCACGCGGCGGCGCTGTCCGTCTTCGAACATCTGCCGCGCTTCCTCCGTGGTGTCCGCAGCGATGACGTTCACGCCGGCAATGACGTAGGGCTCGGCCAGCTGCTCGGAGGGCTGGAAGTCGCGGCGGTAAATGGCTACGGCGTCCTGCAGTGCCTGCGGAGCGAAATGCGAGGCGAAGGAGTAGGGCAGCCCCAGGGCAGCGGCCAGCTTGGCTCCGAACAGCGAGGAGCCCAGGATGTACAGCGGCACGTTGGTGCCCTTGCCCGGAGTGGCGTCGATGCCGGAGATCAGGGTGTTGCCGGTCAGGTAGCCCTGCAGTTCCTGCACGTCCTGCGGGAAGCTGTCGGAGGACATGGGATCGCGGCGCAGGGCGCGCATGGTTTTCTGGTCGCTGCCGGGCGCCCGTCCCAGGCCCAGGTCAATCCGTCCGGGGAAGAGGGTTTCCAGCGTTCCGAACTGCTCGGCGATGGTCAGCGGCGCGTGGTTCGGGAGCATGACTCCGCCGGCACCAAGTCGGATGCTCTGCGTGTTGGCGGCGATGTAGCCGACCAGCACGCTGGTGGCCGACGAGGCGATGGTTGGCATGTTGTGGTGCTCGGCGTACCAGATCCGGGTGTAGCCCAGCTTCTCGGCGTGCTGCGCCAGGGCCAGGCTGGACGCGAAGGAATCGCGCGCGGTTTCGCCCTCGTCGATGATGGCCAGATCGAGGATCGAAAGCGGGACAGTCATGGAAATTTCGGCCTTTCGTTGCACGGGTGCCCCGGCTGCTGCCCGGACACGTTAGTTAGGTGCAACCGCAAAGGCCGCTGCCTTATTTCACGCCCGGCAGGTGACGGGCCACACTGCGTACGACGACGGCGACGGCGGGAGCCGGGCGGGAGCCGGGCGGGAGCCGGACGACGACGGCGGGAGCCGGGCGGTCAGTGGCCGCGGTGCCGCGCCAGGTAACGCGACAGGCGGTCGAAGGAGGAGTTCCATCCCGACTGATGGCCGTCAATCTCCCGGCGGTCCGAGAACGGCCCCTGCCGGAACGTCATGCGCGTCCCGTCTTCGTGCGGTGCCAGGTCCACGGTCATCAGCGTTTCGGCGCTGGCCGCACTTCCGTCCGGTGCCTGCCATTCCTGGGTCATGGCAAGCCGGTTCGGCGGATCAAGCTCGCGGAGGACACCTCCCCACCACAGCTCGTCACCGGTAATCGTGTTGACCATGCAGGCACGGTAAGTCCCGCCCACCCTGTCATCGATGCTCACGCGGTCCGCCGGAACGATGAAGCCTTCAGGCCCCCACCAGTCCGTGGCATGGGACAGGTCGACCCAGGCGTCGTAGACCGCCTGCTGCGGAACCGGGAAGTCCCGGACCATCAGCAGCTCGTTGTCGGAGCCCTGCGGAGATACCGGATCATTCATGGTGCTGCCCTCCCATCAGCGGACGCCTCCTGTCCAGTGTGACCGTGCGGCGCCGGTTCCGGGATCCCCTTCCCCGGTTCTTCGGCCGGCCGCAGGGAATCCCGCCTGCCCGGGGCAGCACGGGCACAACGCGGCCGGCCCTCGATTTCCCGCGCGGTGTGACCCTTGGCATACTTGGACGGGCCTTCGGGCCGGACCGCGATACGTAACCAGAGTGAACGGCTAAGACAAACAATGACTGACCAGACATACAAGCTGATCGCCATGGCGATCTACATGCTCGCCATGCTGGCGATTGGCTGGTGGGCCTACCGGCGCACCACCGACCTCGACGACTACATGCTGGCCGGGCGGGACCTGAAACCGGGAGTGGCAGCACTGAGTGCCGGCGCATCCGACATGTCCGGCTGGCTACTGATGGGACTGCCGGGCGCCATCTATGTCTCAGGGCTGGTGGAGGGCTGGATCGCCGTCGGGCTCACCGCCGGCGCGTGGCTGAACTGGAAGTTCGTGGCCCCGCGGCTGCGTTCCTACACCCTGGTGTCGAACAACTCCATCACGGTGCCGAGCTTCCTGGAGAACCGGCTCAAGGACCGCTCCCGGGTCCTGCGCGTTGTTTCGGGCCTGATCATCCTGGTCTTCTTCACCTTCTATGTCTCCTCCGGGATGGTGGCCGGCGGCGTGTTCTTCGAGAGTTCCTTCGGCTCCAGTTACCTGCTGGGCATGCTGATCGTGGCCGGCGTAACCATTGCCTACACCCTCTTCGGCGGTTTCCTCGCCGCCAGCTACACCGACGTCGTGCAGGGCCTGATGATGCTGGCCGCACTGATCATGGTGCCGCTGGTCGGCCTGTCCCAGGTGGGCGGGTTCGGCGGCATGACCGATTCGCTGCGCGAAATCAACCCGGACATGCTGGATCCGATCGCCGGCGGCACCGTCGTCGGCATCATTTCCGCCCTCGCCTGGGGCCTGGGCTACTTCGGCCAGCCGCACATCATTGTGCGCTTCATGGCCCTGCGCTCCCCCGCTGATGCCAAGGCGGGGCGGCGGATCGGCGTGGGCTGGATGCTCCTGACCGTGGTGGGCGCCGTCATGACCGCCCTGATCGGCGCCGCGTACTTCCAGCAGAACAACCTCACGCTCAGCGATCCCGAGGCCGTGTTCCTGGAGCTGGCGCAGATCTTCTTCCATCCTCTGGTGGCAGGCTTTGTCCTGGCCGCCGTGCTGGCCGCCGTCATGAGCACCATTTCCTCGCAGCTGATCGTGACCTCTTCGGCGCTGGTGGAGGACCTGTACAAGATCGCGCTCAAGCGCGATGCCTCCCCGCGCTCCATGGTGATGCTCGGCCGCATGGGCGTGCTGCTGGTGTCGGTGATTTCCATCCTGATTGCCCTGGACCGCAATGCCTCGATCCTGGATCTGGTCGGCTTTGCCTGGGCCGGGTTCGGAGCTGCCTTCGGCCCCACCATCCTGCTCGCGCTTTACTGGCGCCGCCTCACGACGGCCGGCGCACTCACCGGCATGATTGCCGGTGCGGCCGTTGCCTTCCTCTGGGGCACCTTCGAGATGCCGGGCATCCTGGGCGATGTCTACGAGATCATTCCGGGCTTCCTGATTAACCTGCTGCTCACCGTGGTGGTCAGCCGGTTCACCTACAAGCCGTCCGCTGAGATCGACGCCGAATTCGACGACGCCGTGCGAATTTCCAAGGACGGCGCCGCACCGGCAGAGCCCGTCCGCGCCTAGTTCCGCGCCCGCCTTTCGCCAAGGCACGACGGCGGGAAACACCCGGATTCCGGGAGTTTCCCGCCGTCATCTGCGTTAAGGCCATCTGCATCAAGGCCGCCACAGCGCAGGTCATGGCTCCCGCTTAAACGCCAAGCTTTGCCAGGGTGTCCCGCAGGGTCTCGGCGGAGTCCTCCAGCTTCTTGGTTTCCGCCTCGTCCAGCGGCATTTCCAGCATTTCGTAGACCCCGTTGATCCCGACGATCGACGGCAGTGACAGCGCCACGCCGCTGATGCCGTATTCCCCCTGCAGCGAGGCCGACACCGGCAGCACGGCGTTTTCCGCCTGCATCACCGCTTCCACAATCCGGACCCCGGCCAGGCCGATGGCATAGTTGGTGGCGCCCTTGCCCTCGATCACCCGGTACGCCGCGTTGACGACGTCGTCGGTCACCGCATCGAGGTACTCCTGGGTAAAGAGCTGCCGGCCGCTGATCTTCCAGTCCCGGATCGGCACCGGACCAATCGAGGCATTGGACCAGACCGGGAACTCGGAGTCACCGTGCTCGCCGATGATGGTGGCGTGCACGCTGGTCATCAGCACGTGCGCTTCCCGGGCCAGCAGGAGCCTCAGGCGGGAGGTGTCCAAGACCGTCCCGGACGAAAAGATCCGGTTCCGCGGCAGCCCGGAGACCTTTTGGGCGGCCACGGTCAGCACGTCGCAGGGGTTTGTCACCACGATATAGACGGCGTCCGGAGCCTGCTCCATCAGCTGCGTCATGAGCTTCGAGATGATGTCCACGTTGACCCCGGCCAGCTCCAGGCGCGTTTGTCCCGGTTTCTGCCTGGCTCCGGCCGTGATGACAATGACGTCCGACCCGGCGAGCGCCTCGATGTTCCCGCCGCCGGTCACCGTGTTCGCGCCGGTGAACTGCGTGCCGTGCGCCAGGTCCAGGCCCTCGGCCTCGGCGCGTACGGCGTCTATGTCGTAGATGGCGATTTCCCGCGCCGCGTCCCTGACAATGGCGGCATAGGCAAGCGACGTTCCCACGCTTCCCGCCCCGACAATTCCCAGCTTGGTAACCGGTCTGGTGGTGATGTTGGCCATGGCTTGAGCCTCGCTCACGGTTGGAGGATCCCCCTTCCTAGCAATGGTAGGCGCGGGCTTCGGGCATGGGAACGGGTGCATCCGGGAGCCCGCGGCCACCGGGAGAAAAAGCCGCGAGAAGGATTTGTCATCAGGGGGTTTACAGACGCCGCTCCGGCGCGCACACTCGAAACCATGATCAGTCACCCCCGGGATGACAGCGCGGTATCCGCTCCGAACACAGCCGCTTGGGACAGCACCCTGTCCCACCGGCCGCAGGAAGAACGCGCCGCCGCTGCCGCCCGTTTTGAAGCCGCCGGCTTGTCTGCGGCGCAGGTTCAGTCAGTGCTGGCCGACGGCGGAGACCGCCTGTACGCGGCCGCTGCCGCCGGCGAACCGGACTGGCCGGCTCCCTTTGGCGGCACCCTCGCCGTCGCCCTTCTGGCGGCCGAAGTTGGAGCCCTGGCGGCGCAGCTCGGCCGCAGGGCTTCGGGCGTCCGCTCCCTGGCAGCAGCCCATCTGCTGGAGGATTTCAGTGCGGTCACCGTCGCTGAGGAGCTGGGCGTGTCCCGGCAGAAAATATACGAAATCGCCCGGGGTGGCCTGCGCGGCCCGCACCTGGACACTGTTCCCTGGAGGTCCCGTGAAATCGATCAATGAGCGCGTCTCGCTGCCGGACGCCCAAACCCACTACCTCGTCCATCCCCTGGATATTGAGCCGGCCCGGAGGCCGTTCATCATTTCGTGGGTGCTCGGCATCCTGGGCTCGCCCCAGGTGTTTGCCGCGGCCGCGGCCCTCATGTGGGTCCTGACCAACAGCTTTGTCGTTCCGTTTATTGCCGCCGGTTCGCTGCTGCTCTTTGCCAATTTGGCCTCGGCCTACTATCGGCGGAGCGCCTGGGGATTCATCCCGGGCAAACGCAGGGACAGCGACCGCTCCCTGCGCGGACTGGACCTGCTGGCTGCGGTTCTCCAGGCGCTGGCGCTGGCCGCCGCCGTGATGCTCCTGATCCTGTGGTTCGCCAACCGCGAGGTGTCCCCCGAAGTCGCAGCCTTCGCCGCCGGCACCGTGTGCGCAGTGGCAGTCCTCATGGCCGCTGATGTGGTGGTGACCGCGCTGCGGACGCGCAGCGGGGCAGCCGTCCTGGCACCACTGGTGAATCTGCTGGCCGTAGCCGCCGTGTCCTGGTGGGGGTTCCTGGTTATCGCCGGGCGGACCGGGCCGCTGGACTGGTCCACCGCCGTCGCCGGCGCCGTGGTGCTGCTGGTGGTCTGGGGCATCTGGCTGGCCTGGACTCTCTGGCAGCGGCGGCGGATTGCCCGCGGCGGTTCGGCTGCCGCCGCGGCCTAACCTCCCGCCGTGCGGTGCTGAGGGCGACCGCGGTTAGTCCGCGGGCGCGGCCGGGCTGAACCTGCTCAGGTAGCCGGCGCGCGACTGGGTGACGTGGGCGGACATCAGGTCCTGGGCCCGCTCCGCGTCGCCGGAATCAATGGCAGCCATAATGGGCCGGTGCTCGCTCCAGGAGTCCTTCCCGCGGTTGTCGACGTCGGCCGCGTACAGCCACTCGATTTTGCCTGCCAGCTGGCGCAGCAGTGCCGTCAGCGAGCGGCTGTCAGCCAAATCCGCCACCGCAAGGTGGAACCTGACATTGAGTTCGGGCAGTTTTTCCAGGTTCCCCTCGGCTACAGCCTGGTCGCCGGCGGCGAGGATCTCGGCGATCCTGCCCCGGAAGGTCCACCACTCGCCGTCGGGGGCTCCGGCGGAGAGCTGCCGGGCCGCGCGCTCGGCGGCACGGCGCGCCGTGGCTGTTTCGACAACTGTCCGCACAGCAAAGAGGTCGTCGGCCTCCTCCGCCGGAATGTTGGACACGGTGGACCCGGCATAGGGCCGGGACTCGACGAAGCCTTCGGCTTCAAGCGTCCGCAGCGCTTCCCGGACCGGAACCCGGGAACTGCCGTACTTCCGCGCCAGTGCTGCCTCGGTGATCCGCAGCCCCGGGGCCAGGACACCAAAGATGATGTCCCGCCGGATTTCGTCCTCGATCCGCTCCTTGGGAAGCGCGCCGCCGCCGACTGCTGCTTCAGCTTGCCGCTCAGTATGCCGCTTAGCGTCCTGCGGCATATCCCTGCGCTCCCCGTGGATTGGCGGCGGCCTTCAACAGGCCGGTTTCGGGGTCGCTGACCACCGAGGACAGCCGTCCCAGCGCCCAGTCCCCCGCCCGGGTGACTACGTGCCCGCGGCGCTCCAGCCCCTCGATGACGTCATCTCCGAGCCGGTCTTCCACCACGGCGCCGCCGGGAGTCCAGGTGCGCGGGTAGAAGGAGCCGGGGATGGAAGTGGTGTGCAGGGCCGGTGCGTCCACCGCCTCCTGCGGCGAATACCCGCCGACGAGCGTGCGCAGCAGATACAGCAGCTGCCACTGGTCCTGCTGGTCTCCGCCGGGTGATCCCAGTGCCGTCACCGGCTTGCCGTCCTTGAGGACCAGCGTGGGCGTGAGGGTGGTCCGCGGCCGTTTGCCTGCGGTGAGGGTGGACGGGGCGCCGTCTTCCAGCCACGTCATCTGCAGCCGCGAGCCCAGGCAGAACCCCAGCTCCGGAATGGTCGGCGAGGACTGCAGCCAGCCGCCGGAGGGCGTTGCGGAGATCATGTTCCCCCATTGGTCCACGACATCCACGTGGCAGGTGTCCCCCCGGGTCTCCCCCGTGGGCATGACGGTGGGTTCCCCCACGCCGGCGAACGCTGTTTGCCCGGCCAGGGCCGGCGCAACATACTCGGTGCGCAGCGGCGGCAGGAACGGGGTGTGTCCTGGCACCTTCCCGGGACGGAAGTCATGCGAGGCGCGGTCCGTGATCAACGCCCGGCGCTGCGCCGCATACTCCTCGCTGAGCAGGTACTCCATGGGGACGTCGGCGTCGCCGTAGTACGCCTCACGGTCGGCAATTGCCAGTTTCTGCGCTTCCAGGATGGTGTGCGCGCCGAGCTCGGTGGAAGGGTCCAGGTATTCGTCGCCGAAGCCGGCAAGGATCGCCAGGGTCTGCAGGAGGGCGGGCCCCTGCCCCCACGGTCCGGTTTTGGCAATGGTGTGTCCGCGGAATTCGTAGGTCAGAGCGGGTTCATAGGCGGCGCTGCCGGCGACGAAGTCCGCCAGCGTCATGATCCCGGCGTGGTCGGCCCCGGAGGAATGCCGGTGCGGAATGGACAGGAACTCCACAGCTGCCCGGGCCACGAATCCCTCGCGCCACTCGCGGCGGGCGGCGTCGATGCGCTCTTCGCGGGTTGCCTCCGGAGATCCGGCTGCCGCCAGCCGGTCCAGGACCGCCGCGTAGGCCTCATTGCGGATGAGTTCCCCGTCCGCAGGAATCCGCCCGCCCGGCATCCACTGTGCGGCGGACGTGGGCCAGTGTTCCGTGAACAGTTCGTCCACGGAGGCGATCGTGGTCCCCACCCGCCCCACCACGGGATGCCCGTTGCGGGCGTAGCCGACGGCGAAGGCCAGCACGTCGGCCAGCTCCCACGTGCCGTGGTCCCGCAGCAGCAGCAGCCAGGCGTCGACGGCGGCGGGCACTGCCGCTGCCAGGGCGCCGGCGCCGGGCACCAGCTCCAGGCCCTCGGAGCGGTAATGCTCCGGCGTCGCCGCCGCCGGGGCGGCCCCCTGGCCCATGAGCACGACCGGCTGGGACGGGTTCGCGGCGGTGACGAAGACTCCGGTCATGTCTCCGCCCGGCCCGTTCAGGTGCGGTTCCACCACATGCAGCACGAAGCCTGCGGCCACCGCGGCGTCGAAGGCGTTGCCGCCGCGTTCGAGGACCGCCTGGGAAGAGGCCGTCGCCAGCCAGTGCGTGGACGCGCTCATGCCGAACGTGCCCTGCAGTGTGGGACGGGTGGTGAAGGAATCGGGTGCAGTGTAGGTCACGGTGCGGGTCTTCCTGTCAGTGAGGAGCGGGGCCTTCAACCGGTTTGAATACGATCGACGCTGCGCCCAATGCTTCGTATACAGTTACCTACTTCACATGCGTTAAGCAATACGAGGAGCCTGTCCGTGAAGAAGCGATTGAATGCGGTGCCCACCGATCGGGTCCATCTGTGGTTGATGCTGGCGCTGACCTTCTCCACCGGTGTGGTGGACGCCGTTGGCTACCTCGGGCTGGACCGGGTGTTCACCGGAAACATGACGGGTAACGTCGTGCTGCTGGGCATGGCCTTCGCCGGGGGTGCGGACCTCCCGATCCTGCGGCCCACGCTTGCGCTGATCTTCTTCATGCTCGGTGCCGCCCTGGCGGGGAGGATGCTGCGCAAGAGTCCAGCGGGCTGGTCCTGGCGAACTTCCATCGCCTTGATCGTGGTGGCCGGCGGACTGACGGCGCTGGCAGTCTTTGTGGCAGTGGCCGATGTCCAGGGCAACGAAATCCTGGGCAGCATCACCACCTCGTCCATGGCCGCGGTAATGGGTGTCCAGGCCGCCACCGCCAAACGGCTGAAAGTCGCGGAGATCACCACCGTGGTGGTGACCTCGACGATCACCGGGCTGGCTTCCGATTCAAAGCTGGCCGGGGGCGACAGCCAGTTCTGGCAGCGGCGGGCACTGGCCGTCGCACTGATCCTGGCCGGCGCCGTCGCCGGGGCCGCGGCGCTGAAGGTCGGACTGTGGCTGGGCCTGGCCATTTCCGCCGCGCTTTCCATTGCGGTGGCGGCAGCGGGCTACGTGCGGCACCACCGCGAGCGCCGGGCAGACGCGGAATCGGCAACCGAAGCCGGGTAGAGCCGGTTCCGGTATGCCGGTTGCCGTTCCTGCCTTAAAGTTGATCCATGCCAGCACAGGATGTAGCCGATTGGACGCCGGTCCACACCGACCGGCTGATCCTCCGCCGCCCCGAGGGAACCGATGAAGCAGCGGCCCTGGACCTGCATACCGACCCGCGGACCAATGTTCACCATCCCGCTCCGGGCACTGTTACCCGGGCGTCCACGGCGCGGATCTTCCACGAAATCGGCCTGCACTGGTACCGGCACGGCTTTGGTGTCTGGGCCGTCTCCACCCGGGAGGATCCCCGGACGCTGATCGGTTTCACCGGGCTGTCACACCGTCTCGTGCAGTCCCGTCCCGCGCTGAATCTCTACTACCGGTACATCCCCGAGGTCTGGGGCCGGGGTTACGCGACGGAGGGGGCCAGGGAAGCTGTGCGGCTGGCGGATACGCTGCTTCCGGGACTGCCCGTCATTGCCTACACCACGGTGGACAACATCGGTTCCCAGCACACGGCGCTGGCCGCCGGACTGATCCGGCGCGAGGATCTCGACGTCGACCGCGGTAACTACATTGACGTCTACCTTGCCCGGGGCTGGTATTCCGACCCCCTCTGACTTCCCTCCCCGTCAAGGCCGCACAGGTTACGGCGGGTATTTCCCCGGTACTAGCCGCCGGGGCCGAAGGGCCGTCCTACGCTGAGTCGTGGACGAGTGTGCCGCCGCCCGGCGCGACCCGGAGGGAAACCATGGAAACGTTCACCCCCACAACCGATGCCGTGGCCAACAGCCTGACGCTGTCCGCGCTGCTCGCCCTCGTCCCCCTGCTCGTGTTCTTCCTGCTGCTGGCCTTCGCCAAGACCAAGGCGTATGTGGCCGGGGCGTGGGCGCTGCTCTCAGCTCTGGTGATCGCCGTCCTGGGATTCGGCATGCCTGTCGGGCTGGCCCTTTTGTCCGCCACGCAGGGCGCGGCCTTCGGCCTGTTTCCCGTTGTTTGGATCATCGTGATGGCCGTCTGGCTGTACCAGGTCACGGTGCTCAGCGGCCGGTTTGAGGACCTGCGCCGAGTCTTCGACGCCGTTGGCGGCGGGGATCTGCGTGTCCAGGCGATTCTCGTGGCCTTCTGTTTCGGCGGCCTGCTCGAGGCCCTGGCGGGCTTCGGGGCGCCGGTCGCCATCACGGTGACCATGCTGCTGGCTCTGGGCATCGCACCGGTGCGCGCGGCCGCGGCGGTGCTGGTGGCGAACACCGCCCCGGTCGCGTTCGGTGCCCTCGCCATTCCGATCACCACCGCGGCCAACCTGACCAATTACACCGGAGAGGAAATCGCCTCGGTGGTGGGGCGGCAAACTCCGCTGCTGGCCTTCTTCATTCCGCTGGTGCTGCTGTTCATCCTGGACGGCGCCCGGGGTGTGCGGGACTGCTGGCCGGTGGCCCTCGTCACCGGCGTCGTCTTCTCCATTGCCCAGTTCCTCTGCTCAAACTACTTTTCCTATGAGCTCACCGACATTGTGGCCTCCCTGGTCGCGATGGTTGCCGCGGTGGGTTTCCTCCGCGTCTGGCATCCGCGAAACGGACAGGAAGCCGGCGCCCGGATGAACGCGGAGCTCACTGCTGCCCGCGCGTCGGGCTGGACGCCGGCCGGGGCGGGGTCCTCGGACATCGGCACCGCCACAACCGACACGGCAGCGGACCGGCTCACCCCCGGCCGCGCCTGGATGGCCCTGTTTCCCTACGTCCTGGTGATTGCCGTCTTCGGCGTGGTGAACCTGTGGAGGTGGGGCGTGGATATTCCCGAGGCCCTGGCCCGGACCAACATCAAGATTCCCTGGCCCGTGCTCCACGACGCCCTGCTGGACGGCAGCGGGCAGCGGCAGTCCTCCACGATCTACAACTTCGAATGGCTGATCAGCCCCGGAACCCTGCTGCTGATCAGCGGACTGATCGTGGCGGTGGTCTACTCGCGGTTTAACGACGGGGGAAGGTATCCGCTGACCGTGCCGACGGCGGTCACCGAAATTGGGCGTACAGCGGTCCGGATGCGCTCGGCGGCCCTGACCATCCTGGCCGTGCTGGCGCTGGCCTACGTCATGAACTTCTCCGGGCAGACGGTGTCCATCGGCACGTGGCTTGCCGGCACCGGTGCCTTCTTCGCGTTCCTGTCCCCGGTCCTGGGCTGGATCGGCACCGCAGTGACCGGCTCGGACACCTCCGCCAACGCCCTCTTCGCGAAGCTCCAGGAAACAGCCGGCGCGCAGGCCGGCATTGATCCGAAGCTGATGGTCGCCGCCAATACCGGCGGCGGGGTGATGGGCAAGCTGATCAGCCCGCAGAACCTGGCCATCGGTGCTGCCGCCGTCAACATGAGCGGGCAGGAGTCAGTCCTGTTCCGCAAGGTCCTCGGCTGGAGCGTGGGACTGCTGCTGATCCTGTGCGTCATCGTCTTCCTGCAGTCCACGCCGGTTCTGGGGTGGATGCTCCCGTAGGCGCACCGGCCGGACTGTGCATGCGGAGTTTCCCCGACCGCCCTATTGTGGGCTCATGCGCCTCCTCCCCTTCCTGGCAGCCGCAGCCGTGGCAGCTGCAGCCGCCGGCTTCCGCCTCAGCCCCTGGCCCGCCGCCCTGATGATCCGCGCGGTGTTCTACCGCGGTGCCCGGCAGATGTCCGCCCTCATGCGCCCGCACGTGCCGGCGGCCGGGGTAGCTGAGCACCGCGGGCTGCGGTGCCCGGACGGCAGGGGCGGATACAAGGGGCTGGATGTCTTCCTCCCGGCGGACGCCGAAACGCCGGTACCGCTGGTGGTGTGGATCCACGGCGGAGCCTGGCTGTCCGGCAGCCGGCGCGACGTCGAGCCCTACCTGCGGATTCTGGCCTCCCGTGGCTTCGCCGCTGCCGGCGTGGACTACACCGTTTCGCCGCGCGGAACCTACCCCTCGGCCGTCCGGGAGGCGGGCGCCGCCGTCGCATTCCTCCGGGAGCGGGCCGGCGCCTTGGGCCTGGACCCGCATCGGATTATCCTGGCCGGTGATTCCGCGGGCGCGCAGCTGGCCGCCCAGCTGGCCGTGCTGGCCACCAACCCGGACTATGCCCGGCTAACCCGCCTGCCTCCCCCGCTGGATCCCGCTGATCTGCGCGGTGTGGTCCTGCACAGCGGCGTGTACGACCTGCAGGCCCTGGCCGGGCTGCGCGGAATCCTCGGGTGGGGATTCAAGACCGCGCTGTGGGCCTATATCGGCAGCCGCAACTGGTCAGCCACGCCGGCCGGTGAGCAGATCTCGGTGCTCGAACATGTCACCGCGGACTTTCCGCCGGCCTTTGTCACCGGCGGCAACGGGGACAGCCTGACGGCTTCCCAGTCCGTTCCCCTGACGGCCCGCCTGTCCGCTCTGGGGACCGAAGTCCGGACCGGGTTCTGGCCCGCCGGCCACCGCCCGGCGCTGCCGCATGAGTATCAATTCCATCTGAACCGCGAAGAAGCACAGCAGACGCTGACCGAAACGCTGGCCTTCCTGCAGGCTGTGTGTCGACAAAAGACGCCCGGGACCAGCACCTTCCGCGCCGGGGTCGGAGGACCTGCTGCTCCGGACAGGGATCCGCGCTAGGCTCATGCCTGAATCTGCCACCGACACGGGGAGAACCATGCGCCGGGCACTGACCGCATTACTGCTGAGCCTCATCACCCTGACGGGAGGTGCAGCGGCTGCGTCCGCCGTGACCCCGGATGAGGTCATCGTGGAGGACACTGCCGGCGTGCTGGACGCCAATACACTCCTGCCCGCGCTGGAGGACATCGAGTTCCGGGAACCGACGACGGTGGCTGTCTACACCTACAACGGTCCCGAAAACAACGAGGACGGCAAGGTCCTCAACGCGGAAGTACTGCGTTTCGCCCGGGACGAGCACCCCGAATGGCTGAGCGAAGACGGCCAGAAGTGGGCCGACGGGCTATTCATTTTCGCCCTCGACCCCGCAGGGCGCTGGACCGGAACGTACTACGGCGAGGACCGGAAGATTTCCCTGGATCAGCAGGAGGACATCCGGGACAAGACCGAGGAACTCTTCGCCGAAGCCAACTGGACCGAAGGCACCATTAGCGCCGTCGAGGAGGCCGCCAAGCTGATCAACCGCCCCTGGTACCTCTCCCCCGCGACCATCGTCGTCGCCGTCGTGGCCGTGCTTGGGGCCCTGGGCTCGGTCATCACCTACGTGGCGGTGCGCCGGAACCGGCAGGCCAAAAACCGGAAGCTGCTGGCCGAGGCGGATGCCAGCTATTCCAGCGTGACCCGCGATCTGGACGCCACGGAGGTAAACGCCAACACCATCCCGGCGTCCTCCCCTTACGGCGCCCGCGTGCTGGAGGAGTACCGGACCTTCATGACCCGCTACAACACCGCCACAGAGCTGAACAACGCTGCACACGCCCTCTCCGACAAGGACCTGAAAAACAAGGCCGGCACCGCCACGGTGGAAAAGTACGCCGACGCCGCCATGGAACTGGACGGGCTCGACGACGTCATTGCCGACACCAACGCCCTGCTGAACAAGGCTCCGGGCTGGGAGCGGGCCTGGGACCGGCAGGCCGGCCCGCTCTATGAGGATCTGGACCGGCTCGACGAACAGCTCGAGGGCAGGGACGCCGTCGGGAAGGACTCCGCCACCGCCCAGGCGCTGCGTGCCTTCCGGCAGCAGGCCCGTGACCAGCTCGCTGATGCTTCCACCGGGCTCTCGGAGGACCGGATCACCCCGGAGCAGGCGCTGGACCTCATCAAGGCCAACCGCAGCGAGCTCTCGGACCTGCTCAAGAACCACGCAAAAACGGTGATTGCCGCCCAGACGAAGTCCGGCGCAGAGCGCGAGCTCATGCAGGAGGAGCTGGACAAGGCGGCGCAGCCCCGGCGCCGGCAGCGGGACTACCGGCCCGGCATCGTGGACACTGCCTTTCCGGCGTACTTCTACTACACGGCGGGCAGCTTCAACTCCGGAATCCAGCACGGGACCAGCAGCGTGGAACAGGCCCGCTCCTCGGCGCAGAGTTCCTCCACCGGCTATGGCAGTTCGGGCGGCAGCTTCTCGGGCGCGGGCAGCTCCGGGCGGTTCTGACCGGGGTGGAAAACGCGGCAGTCATCACTGTGCTGAAACCACTGTGATGCGGGTCCGCCAAAATGTTCTCCGCCACCCAGGCGGCAGCTGCGCCTCAGCGGTGCGGGTCCGCCCCGGCATGTGCAGTGACCCGCCGGGCTGGATTTCCATGGGAGACAGCGGGGACACCCGCAGCCCGGGCCGGAACGGTTCTCCTGCCGTGCTGCGCCCTCTGGCTGCCGAGGGCCGAACGGCCGGCCGTCCGTGAAGGGGCGGCCGCAGCCGTGGTGTCCCGCCGCAGCGCCGCACGCTCGCCCGGTGCCAGATACCGGACGTGGCGGCCGCTGCTCAGGCGCCGGGCACTTTGGTTGAGGACCGGCCGAAGTTCCCGCATCCGCGCCTCGTAGTTTCGGCTGCTGCCCTCGGTTTCCCGAAGGTAGGCGTCGCACGCCCGGTGCATTTCCAGCAGCACAGCCGCCGAAGAGGATGAACCGGGCCGAAGTTCGCTCAGCGTCTCGCGCACCTGCTGCCGGATGTCCGCCACGGCGGAACGGCATCGGGCAGCGTCCATGTTCGCTTCCAGGGCCCCGGGCCCGTTCTCTGCGAGCGCCCGCTTCAGGTGCACCTGCGTGATCAGGGCCTGCAGCGCCCTCTTCTCCCGTGCTCCCTGAAGCCAGTGCACCGCCAGTCCCGCGGCCAGCGCACCGAAGACTGCGCCGGCCAGACCTCCCGCCAGAAAAAACATCAAAGTAGCCCCTTCCCCCATGACTCCCCCATTGGTCCCCGGGCACTTCCGCCCGGACTGCGGCTCATGTCCGCCGCGAAGAGGAAGACTACGAATCCGACGGCCGATGCACCAGAGAAATCCGACTGCTGAAACTTCAGCTGCCGGGAACTACCTGCTTTGGGCCGTGCCGCCGGACACGAGCGGCCATGAGATTGCTCGCATCCCGGGTCCCGGAACCGCCCAACGACGGCGAATCCGCCCCGGGCCACTCAATTCCGGGACCTAGCTTAAAAATATGAAGCTCTCCTCGCTCATTGCGGCAGGGCTCCTCACCGGGGCGGCCGCCGCCGGAATCGCAGCCGCTGCTGCGCTGCAGCGGCACCCTCTGCCATCGGCACTGCTCATCCGCGGTGTATTCGCCGGCGCGGGCAAGGTCCCGGTGAAGGAGATCCTTCCGCATGTTCCCCGGTTTACCGTGACCGGACACCGGGGCCTGCAGTATCTGGGGTCCGCAGGCAAGCCGTCCCTGGACCTGTTCCTGCCCGATGATCCGTCCCGGAAACCTCTTCCGGTGGTCGTGTGGATCCACGGCGGTGCCTGGATCTCCGGTTCCAAGGAAGATGTTGCGCCCTATCTGAAAGTCCTTGCCGGGTACGGGTACGCCGTCGTCGGGGTTGGATACTCGATTTCCCCTGAAGCGGTGTATCCGACCGCCGTGAAAGAGCTCAACTCCGCTTTGGGTTTTATCCGCGACCATGCGGACCGCTACGGGCTGGACGCCAACCGGATTGTCCTGGCCGGAGACTCGGCCGGGGCGCAGCTGGCCGCACAGCTCGCCCTCGTCATCACCAATCCCGGCTATGCCCGGGACACCGGGGTAATCCCGGCCGCAGCCCCCGAACAGCTGTGCGGAATCCTGCTGAACTGCGGCGTTTATGACTTGACCTCAGTCGCCCGGCTGCCCGGCCCGGTGGGTTGGGGCCTGAGGAAAGCGCTCTGGTCCTACACCGGTTCCAAGGACTGGGCCGCCACCGACGCCGCAGGCCACATGTCCATCCCCGAGCACGTGGATCACCGTTTTCCGCCCACATACATTTCCGGCGGAAACGGCGACAACCTGACTCTCACACAGTCAGTACCCCTGGCGGACAGGCTGGAGAAACTCGGAGTGCCCCTGGTCCGCCGGTTCTGGCCGGAGAACTACAAACCTGCGCTGGGCCACGAGTACCAGTTCCAGCTGCACCGGCCCGAGGCGATGGAATCGCTGCATGAAACCGTCGCCTTCCTCGAGGCGGTGACGGGAGTGTCGGCGCTGCCCCGCAACCCGCTGGAGGAGCGTGCTCCCCTCCGGGATTTCGAAGCCCGGCCGGACGTCCGGCTCAGCGCCTGAGTCCTCAGTTCGCCTGGGATTCAGCGCCGCAGCGCCTCAGGACCGCACGATGATGACGTCCAGGTTCCGCGGGCCGTGCACGCCCTCCACCCGTTCGAGTTCGATGTCCGAGGTGGCGCTCGGGCCGCTGATCCAGGTCAGCGGCCGGGTCCCGTCCAGCCGGCGCAGGGCCTCGGGCAGGATGCCGGCGACGTCGTCGGCGGCCACCACGCAGATGTGGTGGTCCGGTACCAGCGTGATGGCGCGGCGGCCCTGGTTGGGGCTGCCGTCCAGGATGATGGTGCCGGTTTCCGCCACTGACACGGCGCTGCCGGTGACGACGGCGTCCACGGCATCGAGTTCTGGCACGCCCAGCGGTGCCTCCGGAGAGTCTGTGCGCCGGCGCCCGGGGAAGGCGGCCTCGGCATCGGCCAGCCAGGCCTCGTTGATGCCTGCCGGCACCACATAGCTGCCGGCTTCGGCCAGCAGTTCAGCGATCCGCGGGGCAACCCCCTCCTGGTCCACCACGGTAACTCCGGCCTTGTAATCCACCAGCCGGTCCACCAGCAGGTCGATGCGCTTCTCGGTGCTCATTCCGGACTCTTCGCGGTACGTCCGCGGGATCTCCGGAACGGCCGGATTGTCGCGCAGCGCCGAGCGCAGCCGGTCCAGGATGTCTTCGCGTGCACTCATGCCTGGTCCCCTGTTTCAGTGGAGTTGTGTCCGGATGCGGCGGCGGACTTTTCGTGGTCCTTGGCCCACCAGTCGCGGAAGGACTCGGACGGCGGTGCCGGAATGTCCCGGCTCTGCGTCCAGCCGGCGGCGATGCCGGGCAGCTTGGTGATTTTCTTTTTCCGTCCGGCGGCAATCCGGCCCAGCGGCAGGCCCTTTTCCAGCAGGCCAAGGTGCTTGCCTGAGGAGAAGGCCCAGGAAGCGCCCTTCATCAGCAGATCCATCTGGGTGGGCAGCTTCTTCTTGCCGCGTTTGCTGTCCACATCCTCGGCGCGCAGGTGCACCAGGATCTCCGGAATGTTGATCTTCACCGGGCAGGCGTCGTAGCAGGCGCCGCAGAGCGAGGACGCGTACGGCAGGGAATTGTTCTCCTCGGAAACGATGCCCGTCATCAGCGGTGAGAGGATGGCGCCGATCGGCCCGGGATAGGTGGAACCGTACGCGTGGCCGCCGGTGCGCTCGTAGACGGGGCATACGTTCATGCAGGCTGAGCAGCGGATGCAGTGCAGCGCCGAGCGCCCCATTTCGTCGGCCAGGGCGGCGCTGCGGCCGTTGTCCAGCAGGACCAGGTGAACGTTCTGCGGTCCGTCTCCGGGGGTGACGCCGGTCCACAGGGAGGTGTACGGATTCATCCGTTCCCCCGTGGAGGAGCGCGGCAGCAGCTGCATGAATACTTCGAGGTCCTGCCAGGACGGCAGGAGCTTTTCCACGCCCATCACGGTGATCAGGGTTTCGGGCAGCGTCAGGCACATGCGTCCGTTGCCCTCGGATTCCACGACGGCGAGGGTGCCGGCGTCGGCGATCGCGAAGTTCGCGCCGGAGATGGCCACCTTGGCGGAGAGGAACTTGCGGCGCAGGTGCGCCCGCGCCGCCTCGGCCAGCTTGGCCGGGTTGTCGGTGAGCTCCGGGTCCACCCCGGGCATTTCCCGCAGGAAGATGTCGCGGACCTGGGTGCGGTTTTTGTGGATGGCCGGCACCAGGATGTGGCTGGGCTTGTCGTGGTCCAGCTGGACGATCAGCTCGGCGAGGTCGGTTTCGAACGCGGCGATGCCCTGCTCTTCCAGGTACTCGTTCAGGCCGATTTCCTGGGTGGCCATGGACTTGACCTTGACCACCTCGTCCACGCCCTGCTCGCGGATCAGGTCACGGACAATTTCGTTGGCCTCGCCGGCGTCACGGGCCCAGTGGATGATGCCGCCGCGGGCGGTGAAGTTCTTTTCGAACTGCTCCAGCAGTTCGGGCAGCCGCGCCATCACGGCTTCCTTGGTGGCGCTGCCGGCGCTGCGCAGGTCCTCCCAGTCCGGCAGTTCGCCGACCACGCGCAGCCGCTTGTCGCGGATGGTGGAGGTGGCGTGCCCCAGGTTGGCGCGCAGCTGGGCGTTGCCCAGTTCACGTTTGGCGGCCTTGGGGAAGGATTCGACGGCGTTGAGATTGCCCTGCCCGAAAACCGGGAGGGTGGGCATGCCCAGGTAGGTGGTGCTCATCGTGAGGCCTTTCCGCTGACCAGGACGTCTCCGGTGACGGACACCGGATTCTCCCTGGTGCTGGCGAGGATTTCGGCAAAGTGCAGAGTGGAAACGCTGCTGCCCTGCCGGGAGAGCCCGCCGCCGATGTGCATCAGGCAGGAGGCGTCGCCGCCGGAACACAGGTCTGCGCCGGTGGCCGTAATGTTGGCTGCCTTGTCTTCCAGCATGGCGGTGGAGACGTCGGCGTTCTTCATGGAGAACGTGCCGCCGAAGCCGCAGCACTGGTCCGCCTGCGGCAGCGGTGCCACGGAGATTCCCTCCACGCTCTGGAGCAGGTTCAGCTGCCGGTCACCCAGGCGCAGCAGGCGCATGCCGTGGCAGCTGGGGTGGTAGGTGACGTTGTGCGGGAACCAGGAACCGAGCTGGGTGGCGGCATCGGTAACGCCCAGAACGTCGGTGAGCAGGGCGGACAGTTCGTAGGTTTTGGCGCCGACGGCCTCGGCCCGCGCTTCCAGGCCGGCGTCGCCGCAGGAGCGGGCAACCATCGGGTGCTGGTGCTTCACGGAGGCGACGCAGGAACCTGAGGGCGCGACGGCGACGTCGTACTCCTCCGCTTCGAAGGCCTGGACATGGTTGCGGACCACCGGCACGGCTTCGGGCAGGTAGCCGGAGTTCACATGCATCTGCCCGCAGCAGGCCTGGCCGGCAGGGAACACGACTTCGTGCCCCAGCCGCTCCAGGATAGCCACCGTTGCGCGGGCGGTCCGCGGATACATGGCATCCACGATGCAGGTGGCGAATAGAGCAATTCTCATGGCTGCCTTTCAGCGGGGCAAACGCCCCGTACGTGTGGTCTGACCATAGTAGAACATGTTGGGCCCGTCACTTCCAAGCCGTTCGTGCTGGTGACAACCATCACAGAGATTGCAGATTTGCGCTAGACTCGCCAATGGTCTGACCACTGTGGCCTGACCATGCCCGTTCAGAACTATGCGGAGGACCCCGTGGAGTCGTTCATTCCCAGCACCGATCCAGTGCTCAACAGTGTTGCCGTTTCGGCGCTGGTGGCCCTGGTGCCGCTGCTGACCTTCTTTGTGCTGCTCGCCTACGTCAAGGTCAAGGCACATGTGGCCGGTGGGATCGCCCTGCTGGTGGCCCTCGCCGTCGCCGTTTTCGCCTACCAGATGCCGGCGGGCCTGGCAGTTCTGTCAGCCACCCAGGGTGCCGTTTTCGGCGCCTTCCCGGTGCTGTGGATCGTCATCATGGCCATCTGGCTCTACCAAATCACCGTGCTCAGCGGCCGGTTCGAGGACCTGCGCCGGGTGTTTGACGTGATCGGCGGCGGGGATGTGCGCGTGCAGGCCATCCTGGTGGCGTTCTGCTTCGGCGGGCTGCTCGAAGCCCTGGCCGGTTTCGGCGCCCCGGTAGCCATTACCGCCACCATGCTCGTGGCACTGGGCATCAAGCCGCTCAAGGCAGCCGCGGCCGTCCTCGTGGCCAACACGGCACCGGTCGCCTTTGGCGCCATGGCCATTCCGATCACCACCGCCGCCTCCCTGACCGGCCTGGATGCCGGCCACATTGGCATGGTGGTGGGCCGCCAGGCACCGCTGCTGGCGTTGTTCGTGCCGCTGATCCTGGTCTTCATCCTCGACGGCCGCCGCGGCGTCCGGGACACCTGGCCCGCCGCAGTGATCACCGGCGCCGCCTTTGCCGCCGCGCAGGTCCTCTGCTCCACCTTCTTCTCCTACGAACTCACCGACATCGTGGCCGCACTGGCCGGCCTGGGTGCCGCCGTCGTCTTCCTGAAGTTCTGGCAGCCCCGCGGCCTCGAGGCCGCCCGCGAGCGCATGGGCCTGCCGGCCCTGGCCGCCGCCGGATCCGCTTCCGGAAGCTCCCGCGGCCGCGGCACCTCCGCCGCAGCCGTGAAGGACGGCGACTCACTGACCCGCTCCCGCACCCTGCTGGCCCTGTTCCCGTACTTCCTGGTGATCCTCATCTTCGGCATCGCCAAGCTGTGGAAGTGGGGCGCGGACATTCCCGCCTTCCTGGCCTCCACGGACATCAAGGTCCCGTGGCCGTGGCTGCACGAGCGCCTGCTCAGCGAAGCCGGCGAGCCCGTCTCCTCCACGATTTACACCTTCAACTGGCTCTCCAGCCCCGGCACGCTGCTGCTGATCACCGGCCTGTTTGTCTGCGCGGTTTACGCCAAGTACGACGACGGCGGGCGGTACTCCATGACCGTGGGCAACGGCGTGGCCGAGATCTTCCGGACCATCTGGAACATGCGCTGGGCCGGCCTGACGATCCTCTCCGTGCTGTCCCTGGCCTACGTCATGAACTTCTCCGGGCAGACCGTCGCCATCGGAACCTGGCTGGCCGGAACCGGTGCGTTCTTCGCCTTCCTCTCCCCCGTTCTGGGCTGGGTCGGCACAGCCGTCACGGGTTCGGACACCTCCGCCAACGCACTCTTCGCCCGGCTGCAGCAGACCGCCGGAATTGAAGCCGGAATTGATCCGAACCTGCTGGTCGCCGCCAACACCACCGGCGGCGTCGTGGGCAAGCTGATCAGCCCGCAGAACCTGGCCATCGCGGTCACCGCCGTAAAGCTGGACGGGCAGGAATCCGTCCTGCTGCGCAAGGTGGTGGGCTGGAGCGTTGGCCTGCTGCTGGTGCTCTGCACCCTGGTCTACCTGCAGTCCACGCCGATCCTGGGCTGGATGCTGCCCTAGCTTCCCGGACAGCGCCTTTTACTATGCCCGGATTGAACGCACGGCTCCGCCCCGGGAGCACCGAATGCAGCGGCACACACTCCCGGCACATGGCAGGATGGAGCGGTGACAGAACACCCGCGCCGCAGCTATGACCTGCTGCTGGAAAACATCGAAGCCGACCTCCGCTCCGGAGCCATTTCCCTCGGCGATCAGCTGCCCGGCGAACGGACGCTCGCTGAGACCTACGGCATTTCCCGTGCTTCCGTCCGGGAAGGAATCCGCATCCTCGATGCCATGGGCGTGCTGCGGTCCTCCTCGGGCTCCGGGCCGAAATCCGGTGCCATCATTATCTCCGAACCCTCGGCCGGCCTGTCCTCCGCGCTGCGCCTGCACATGGCCAGCAGCAGGCTGCCGGTGGCGGACATTGTGCAGACCCGGGTCCTGCTGGAAACGTGGGCTGCCGCCACTGCCGCAGCCAGACCGCCGTCGGAGGCCGCGGATGAGGCGCTGGCACGCGCCGCCGCCCTGCTGGAAGCGATGGACGCCCCGGACATTGAGCGCGAGGCATTCCACCTGCTGGACGCCCAATTCCACGTAGAGCTGAGCTCGCTGGCCGGCAACGCGGTCATCGAAACCATGATGGCCTCGCTCAGCGGCGCCATCAGCGGCTACGTCAAAAACGCGGTGGACCGCATGCCGGACTGGACCGCGGTCATGATCCAGCTCCAGGCCCAGCACCACGGGATTTACGACGCCGTGGCCTCCCGCCGCGGCGAAGACGCCGCCCGGCTGCTGCGCGAACACATCGAATGGTTCTACGCGCAGATTCCGGCGGATCAAAGCTCTGAAGCGTAAGCCCGCGGCACTGCTGGTTGAGATAGTAAGCAGCCTGATAATATGTGGCCAGAGCCGAGCACTGACGAACAGGAGAGTTCCTTTGTCGATTTCCAGCCAGGACGCCGCGTCCACTGAAACTGCGAAACGCATCGCCGAGCGGATTCAGGACAGCGGCGTGAAAATCGGGGTGTCCGAGTCCCTGACCAGCGGACTGCTGGCCTCCTTCCTGGGGGCCGCGCCGTCGTCGTCGGACTGGTTCCTCGGCGGACTCACGGCCTATGCCACCTCCGTGAAGAGATCCGTCCTGGGCGTCACGGCCGAGGCCGTGGTGTCGGAGAAGTCCGCCGCCCAAATGGCTGAAGGGACGGCAAAACTCCTGGGTGCTGACCTGGCGCTGGGCGTCACCGGGTCCGGCGGCCCGGAGCCGCAGGACGGCCAGGAGCCCGGCACGGTGTTCATCGGCATCACCGCTTCCGGCCAGGAACGGCCCGAAGTGTTCGAGCGGTTTTTCGAGGGCGACCCTGAAGAGGTCATCCACTCCACGGCGGGCGCGGCCCTCGAACTGCTGGATGAGCGGCTGGAAAAGCTGCTGGCGGAGCGCGGCAGCCGCTAGGAAGCTACTCGGGTAAGGGCCCTTGAAACGGCTCCGTCGGAGCCTATTCTCCCGATATGTGGTCTGACCAACTTTCGTCCAGCTGTGAACAGGCCTACATTTGAAGGCGGAGCACCGCAGCTCCCTGGAACGGTTGGATCGAAAAATGAGCCTGAACACGGAATCCCCCGCCCGCGCGACGACGTGGATCGCTGACCTGGGCACGGAGAACATCAGCACCCGGGAAATTGACCGGCGCAAAATGGCGCACGACGCGTCCCATTACCTGATGATCCCCGAGGCCGTGGCCACCCCGCGCACAGCCGAGGAAGTGGCCGTCCTGCTGCGGCGCAGCCGCGAGCTGGGCATTCCGGCCACTTTCCGCTCCGGTGGCACGTCCCTCTCCGGGCAGAGCCAGAGCGACAGTCTCCTGATCAACACCCGCCAGCACTTCCGCGGCATTGAGGTGCTCGACGGCGGCGCCCGGGTCCGGGTGCAGCCCGGTGCCACGGTGCGGGCCGTGAACTCACGGCTGGCCGCCCACGGCTACAAGCTGGGGCCCGATCCGGCGTCGGAAATTGCCTGCACGATTGGCGGCGTGGTGGCCAACAACTCCTCCGGCATGGCCTGCGGCACCGAATTCAACACGTACCGGACCCTCGAATCCATGATCCTGGTCCTGGCCTCCGGCACCGTCATAGACACCGCGGCGTCCGACGCCGAAACCAAGCTGCGCACACTGGAACCCGAACTCTTCGAAGGGCTGCTGCGCCTGCGCGGCAGGATCGTCGCCAACCCGGATTCGGTGGCCACCATCGAGCGGCTGTTCTCCATGAAGAACACCATGGGCTACGGCCTGAACTCCTTCCTCGACTACGAGAACCCGGTGGACATCCTGACCCACCTGATGATCGGCAGCGAGGGAACCCTGGGCTTCGTTGCCGAGGCCACCTTCCGCACGGTGCCTGCGCTGCCCAAGGTGGCCACCGGGCTGATGTTCTTTGACTCCCTCGACCGGGCCGCCAGCGCGCTGCCGGAACTGGTGGCGTCCGGGCTGGCCACCATCGAGCTGATGGACTCCACCTCGCTGCGCGTTGCAGCTGCCGACCCGACTGCCCCTCCGGAACTGCGGAATCTGGAAATCTCCGACCACGCGGCCCTGCTGGTGGAGCACCAGGCGCGTACCGCCGAGGAGCTGGCCGAGAAGCGCGAAAGCTCCCGGACACTGTACGAATCCCTGCCGCTGGCTGCCCCGTTCGCCATGACCGCCGTTGCCAAGGACCGGGCCGCCATGTGGCACCTGCGCAAGGGCCTCTACACCACGGTTGCCGGTGCCCGCCCGTCCGGGACCAACGCACTGCTGGAGGACATTGTGGTGCCGGTCCCCTCGCTGGCGTCCACCTGCGGGGAACTGTCCCGGCTCTTCACCGAGCACCACTACCGTGACTCGGTCATTTTTGGCCATGCCAAGGACGGAAACGTCCACTTCATGCTCAACGAGCGCTTTGACGACCCGGTGGAGCTGGCACGCTACCAGGCCTTCACCGAGGACATGGTGGACCTGGTCCTGGGCAACGGCGGATCGCTGAAGGCCGAACACGGAACCGGCCGGATCATGGCCGCCTTTGTCCGCCGTCAGTACGGCGACGAGCTCTACGACGTGATGTGCGAGCTCAAGGCGCTGATCGATCCGGCTAACCTGCTCAACCCGGGCGTGCTGATCAACGACGACCCGCTGTCCTACATCGCCGACCTCAAGGTGGCGCCCACGGTGGAGGTCGAGGTGGACCGCTGCGTGGAGTGCGGATACTGCGAACCGGTCTGCCCCAGCAAGGACCTGACCACCACCCCGCGGCAGCGCATTGTGCTGCGCCGCGAGATCGCCGCGGCCGAAGCCCGCGGTGACGCAGCGCTGGCCAAGGAACTGCGCAAGGACTATGACTACGACGGCGTCCAAACCTGTGCGGCCGACGGCATGTGCGTCACCGCCTGCCCGGTGCTGATCAACACCGGAGACCTCGTCCGCCGGCTGCGGAAAGAGAACGCCAACCCCGTTGCTGATCTGGGGTGGAAGAGTGCGGCCGAGCACTGGTCCACCGTGACCGTAGCCGGCGGCAAGGCCCTGAGCCTGGCCAAGGCGATGCCGCCGCTGCTGCCCAAGGCCGCCACCGCCGTCGCGCGCGCAGTGGCCGGCAGCGAAACCGTTCCGGCCTATGAAACCGTCCTTCCGGCCGGCGGGTCGAAACGGAAGCCGCTGGAAAGCCCGGCTGCCGTTGCCGTTTATTTTCCCGCCTGCATCGGCACCATGTTCGGCCCGGCCGGTTCCGGCAAGGGCGTGTCCGCCGCGTTCCTGGAACTGTGCGGACGCGCCGGGGTGGACGTGCGGATTCCCTCCGGCATCGGCGAGCTGTGCTGCGGAACTCCCTGGAAATCCAAGGGTTTTGCCAAGGGTTATTCGGTAATGACGGAGCGGGTGCTGGCCAATCTGTGGGAAGCCACCGGCGGCGGAGCGCTGCCCGTGGTCTGCGACGCCGCATCCTGCACCGAAGGCCTGGACACGATGAAGCGGCTGGCCGGGGAAAGCCCGGAATACCCGGGGCTGCAGTTCGTGGATTCGGTGGAGTTTGTACGGGACACCGTGCTCCCGCAGCTGGAGGTGACCCGCAAGCTGCCCTCCATGGCACTGCATCCCACCTGTTCCTCCACCCAGCTGGGCGCCAACGAGGCGCTCCATGCCGTGGCGGATGCGGTCGCGGAGGAGGTCTTTGTGCCGCCGAGCTGGGGCTGTTGCGCGTTTGCGGGCGACCGCGGGCTGCTGCATCCGGAATTGACGGAATCGGCCACTGACCAGCAGGCGGCGGAAATCAATGAGCGCGAGTTTGCCGCCTATGCCTCGGTGAACCGGACCTGCGAGATCGGCATGTCCAAAGCCACCGGCCACACCTACCGGCATGTGCTGGAGTATCTGGCCGAGGCTACGCGGTAAGGCTGCTCCCGGCGCACGCGTTCCCACTCTTTGTACACTCCCGTGTCCAGCGGGGCCCCACCAGCAACACCAGCCCCATAGGATGGGAACGCGTGCAGCCGGAGCGCTGATTCTGGACGAAACCGGCACCGGAAGCTCTGGAGAACGGGACGGCTAATGAGCAGCAACCAGACAATGGACCGCATCCGCCGCACCGGTGCGCTGGGCTTCGGGACGGCGCCGATCGGCAACCTCTACCGTCCAGTGCCGGAGGCAGAGGCCCTCGCCGCGGTCGACACTGCATGGCAGCAGGGCATCCGGCATTTCGACACCGCGCCGCACTACGGCCTGGGTCTGGCCGAGCGCCGCCTCGGTGAAGTGCTCTCCGGCAAGCCGCGCGACAGCTATCTGCTCTCCAGCAAGGTCGGCCGGCTCCTGCGCCCCAATCCCTCACCGCAGGGCAGGGATCCGGAGGAATTTGACGTTCCGGACGATCTGACCCGGATCTATGACTATTCCCGCGACGGCGTGCTGCAGTCCATCGAGGAGAGCCTGGTTCGGCTGGGCACCGACCGGCTGGATGTGGTCTACATCCACGATCCGGACGAGCACTGGGACGAGGCCATCTCGGGAGCGGTGCCGGCGCTGTCCGAGCTACGGGAGCAGGGCGTCATCGGCGCCTACGGTGCGGGCATGAACCAGTCGGCAATGCTGGAGCGGTTTGTGCGGGAGGCCGACGTCGACGTCGTGATGCTGGCGGGCAGGTTCACTCTGCTGGAACAGGCCGGAGCCCGGAGCCTGATCGCAGCGTGCAGGGAGCGGGGGGTCGGCATCGTGGACGTGGGCGTCTTCAACTCCGGGCTGCTGTCCAAGGACCGGCCTGCCCCCGATGCGACCTACAACTACGCCCCCGCTTCCCCGCCTGTGTTGGAGCGCGCCAACGCGCTGGCTGACCTCGCCGAGAAACACGGCACTACGCTGCCGGCCGCCGCCCTCGCCTTTCCCTACCGGGAACCGGCGGTGGCCGCCGTCGTGCTGGGCATGCGTTCCGCCGAGCAGGTGGAACGCAACGTCCGCCTGCGGGACGCCGTCATTCCCGAACAGTTCTGGCAGGACGCAGCCGCCCTCGGCTACATCAGCTAGCCGCGGGCCGTCAGGATTCCTGTGAGGGCAGCGTAGGCGGAATTTCCGGCAGCTCCTGCAGCGACCACTGGTTCCCGTCCGGGTCACTGAAGTAGACAAAGGTTCCCCAGTCCAGCGGGGTGATTTCGCTGGCCTCCACGCCGTGCTCCACCAGGTGCTGCCGCGCCTCCGCCGCGCTGGGCACCACCACCTGGATCCGCTGCGTGCCCGGTTCCATGTCCGTGGTCCCCGGACCGATCACCACCGAACACGCCGAGCCGGGAGGCGTCAGCTGCACAAACCGCAGCTCCGGACTAGTGCGCTCATCGAAGTCGGGGTTGAAGCCCACTTGGTCCACATAGAACGCTTTGGAGGCGTCCACGTTGGACACCGGCACGGGTACAAGCTCAATTTTCCAGTCCATGCCGTCCACGGTAAAACCGCGGACGACGGCGGGGAACACTGCCGCGGTCAGATGCGGTCCGCAACCGGCAGTCCGTTCGCCGCCGGCCGCCGCTGGTCGTCGCCGGTCAGGGTTCAAACGTCAGTGTGCTGAGGAATAAGCCCGGTATGCCCTGTGTTGCCGCCTATATGACAGAGCAGAGCGTATCCCCCGTCCCTCCGACCATTGATCTCAAGGACCTGGGCACGGTCCGCCGTCTGGGCTTCGGCGCCATGCGCATCGTCGGCCCCGGCGTCTGGGGCGAACCCGAAAGCCGCGGCACCGCCGTCGACGTCGTACGCCGTGCCGTGGAACTGGGCGTGGACTTCATCGACACCGCCGATTCCTACGGGCCGAACATCAGCGAGGAAATCATCGCCGAAGCGCTGTACCCGTATCCCGACGGCGTGCGGATCGCCACCAAGGCCGGCTTTGTGCGCACCGGACCGGACGTCTGGGTGCCGCTGGGCCGCCCCGAGTACCTGCGCCAGCAGGTCGAGCTGAGCCTGCGCCGCCTGAAGGTGGACTCCCTGGACCTGTTCCAGCTGCACCGCATCGATGCCACGGTTCCCGCCGAAGAGCAGTTCGCCGTGCTGCGCGACATGCAGCAGGAGGGCAAGATTAAGGCCCTCGGCCTGTCGCAGGTCTCGGTTGAGGAACTGAAGGCCGCCGGCGAGTACTTCACGGTGTCCACCGTGCAGAACCGCTACAACCTCACGGACCGCTCCTCCGAGGACGTGCTGCAGTACGCTGAGGACAACGGCATCGGCTTCATTCCGTGGGCTCCGATTTCCGCCGGCGAGCTCGCGCAGCCGGGCGGCCCCGTAGCCGAGGCCGCCAAGCGCCTGAACGCCACCGATTCCCAGGTGGCCCTGGCCTGGCTGCTGCGCCGCTCCCCCGTAATGATGCCGATCCCCGGCACGGGTTCCATTTCGCACCTCGAGGAAAACCTCGCGGCGGCGGACCTGGTGCTCGACGACGCCACCTACGCAGAGCTCGACGCCGCCAGCAAGTAAGCAGCGCAAGCTGCCGAAAGGCACCGACAAACACAGCACCACCGCCGGACCGCATCCGGCACGCACCACATTTCCCCACCGAAGGAGTACACCCCATGGCTAATATCCTCATGGTTGTTTCAGCAGCCGATTCCCTCACGATGAAGGACGGCAGCGAGCACCCCACCGGTTACTGGGCTGAGGAGCTCGTGGAATCGCACCGCGTGCTGCGCGAAGCCGGCCACACCGTCCGCATCGCCACCCCCAACGGCGCCAAGCCCACCGTGGACCAGGTCAGCCTGGACCCGCAGCAGGCCGGCGGTGAGGAAAAGGCAGTGGCCTTCTCCAACTACCTCTCCTTCATCGACGCCGAGCTGTCCTCGCCGCTGGTCCTCGCGGATGCGGATCCGGCGGAGTACGACGCCGTCGTCATGCCGGGCGGGCACGGCCCCATGGCGGATCTGGCTTTCGACAAGGATCTGGGACGGATCCTGATTGCAGCCGACAGCAACGGAAAGATCATCGCCCCGTTCTGTCACGGTCCGGCAGGTTTGCTGAGCGCCGAGACCGAGAACGGCGACTTTGTTTTTGCCGGCCGCAAAATGACCGTGTTTACGGATGAGGAAGAGCTCGGCGGCGGCACCGGGGAGAACACCCCCTGGTTTGTCGAGGACGTGCTGCGCAACAAGGGCGCCGAAGTGGAGACCGGTCCCGCCTGGTCCAGCTTCGTGGTCCGGGACCGGAACCTGATTTCCGGCCAGAACCCGCAGTCCAGCGAAGACGTGGCCAAGGCCGTGCTCGCGGCACTGGCCGAGTAGGACTGGAAATAGTGACCGTCCTGATTGCCGGCTGCGGCGATCTGGGCACGGAAGCCGGCCTGCGGTTCGCCGCGGCCGGCTTTTCCGTGCTCGGGTGGCGCCGCTCCCCGGAGAAACTTCCGTCCCCGATCAGCGGCCGCGCCGCGGACCTGACCGATCCGGACCTGCCGCCTGTCCCGGCTGATACCGACGTCGTCGTCATCGCCGTGGCCGCCGGCAGCCGCAGCGTTGAGGCCTACCGGGCGGCCTATGTGGACGGCACCGCCAACGTCCTCAATGCCCTGGAGCGCGACGGCGTGCACCCGCGCCGCATCCTGTGGGTCTCCTCCACCGCGGTGTACGGCGACGCCGGCGGGAACTGGGTGGATGAGCAGACGCCGGCCGCGCCGGCCTCGGACACGGGCGCCGTCATCCTCGAAGCGGAGCAGCTGCTGCACCGGCGCCGGCCGGATGCCGTGGTGCTCCGGCTCGCCGGCATTTACGGGCCGGGCCGCACCCGGCTGATCGACTCGGTGAACGCCGGCACCGCCGTCGTGCCCGCCTCCCCGCAGCTGACCAACCGGATCCACCGCGACGACGCCGCCGCCGCGATCGTTCATCTCACCACGGCGGTGGCCGATCCTGCCCCGCTGTATGTGGGCGTCGACAATGAGCCGGTGGATCTGGCCGAGGTACTGCGGTTCCTGGCCGGCGAACTGGGCACGGAGCTGCCGGCACCGGCGGACAAGGAATCCAGCCGCGGCGGGGACCGCCGACTCTCCAACGCCCGGCTGCGCGGCACCGGGTTCGAGTTTGCCTGCCCCACGTTCCGGGAAGGCTACCGGGCGGTGCTGGCCGGAGAGGGAGTCCGCCACCCCTAGCTCGGGGTGCTGCCCAACAGGTCAACGAGGGCGCCGGGGAAATCCGTGATGATCGCGTCCACGCCGAGATCGAGCATCCGGGACATCTCCGGGGCCTCGTTGACCGTGTACACCCACAGACCCAGGCCGGCGGCCCGGATGGCTTCAGCCCCCGAGGCGTCCAGCGAGTGGTGATCCGCAACGATTCCCTGCAGGCCGCGGGCGGCACCTTCGGACAGCAAGGCCGCGTCCGGAACCGTTTCGACCAGCTGCCACACGGGAATGCCCGGTGATTCCAGCGCAAAGGCGCGAACTGCCGCGGGGTCAAAGGAGCTGACCGCAACGGGGTGGTGCCGGAGCAGGCGGATCCAGTCCGGTGCTGTCAGCGCGGCGGCGAGGGCTGCCTCCACGCCGGGGGATTCGTGCGGGGCCTTGATTTCGAGGTTGATGCCCAGGCCGAAGCCGACGGCGGCGGGCAGGTCGGCCAGGAACAGAATCCCTTCCCCGGCGAACTGCGCGCCGAACCAGGAACCGGCGTCCAGCCGCCGGAGTTCGGCTGCGGTGAAGGAGGTGATGGGAGCGTCCGCGCGGTCCGGAAAGACCTCCGCCACGTTGGTGGTCCTGCCTCCGGTGCCGTCATGGAAGAGAAACAGCTCTCCGTCCGCGCTGAGGCGGACGTCCGTTTCCACCATGTCCGCCCCGGCGGCCACCGCCTGGGCGAACGCCGCCGCGGTGTTTTCCGGTGCCAGTCCGCTGTTGCCGCGGTGCCCCACCACCAGCGGTCCGTGTCCGTTGCCGACTGCCATTGCCGTACCCACTCCCTCAACTGCTGGTCTTGTCCTTCTCACACTGTAGTTCCGGCAGGCACCAAACTCCCTGCAACGGCAGAAGGTGCAGGCCCCGGTGACGGGATCTGCACCTTCTGTGTACCTGGCAAGAGGGGTCAGCTGAATGAAACGGGCGGCCCCAGGACCAGGAGCACGCTGAAGACGACGGCGACGGCCGCCAGCACCACGATCACTGAGATTGCCGGACGGCGGAGCACCACGGCCTGGACCTTCTCAGGGAAACTGGCCGGTGACTCGCCGCCCGGGGCCAGCCGCCAGCCGCCGTCGAGCTTTCCCCTGCGGTCCATTGTCCGCTCGAAGGGGATGGTGGCGTACGGAATGACCGCCGTGGCCAGGCCCAGGAGAATGGTGGCCGGCGACCACTTTTGGTTGACGCCCACAAAGACGGTGCTCACGGCGTAGGACAGGAACACGAAGCCGTGCAGCCCGCCGAAGATTGGAGTGAATGCCTCGTTGTCCAGGACGTACTTGGCGAACATGCCGGCCAGAAGCAGGGTCCAGGTGACGGCCTCGGCAAAGGCCAGGGTGCGGAACAAGGTGCGGGGTGTCATCGAGCTCTCTCGGTCGGGAGGTGCTGCTGCCATACCGCCGGTTAGATACCAACGGGTTGTCAGTATCGTACCGCGGCGGGTGCCTCGGTCCCCCATGGAAACGTGGCCGTGCGAGCAAGATCAACCGTTTGATGGACCCGCGGCCGGATGAAACGGACACCGGCCGGCCACCCCGCAGGATGACCGGCCGGTGCCCTCCGCCCATACTGCTAGCTGCGCCCGGAAGCCGCGGTGAACTCCGGCAGGGTGGGGTACGACGTCTGCGTGCCCCGCCGGGTGACGGAGACGGCCGCGTACTCGTTGGCCGTCAGCAGCGAACCGCGGACGTCCCCGGTCTGCACCACGCAGTGGCTGAAGCAGCCAATGAAGGCGTCCCCGGCACCGGTGGTATCGAGCGCCTTCACAGCGTGACCCTCGATCAGCTCCTCGGTGTCGGCGGTGAGCCAGAGGACACCGCGGCCGCCCATCGTGACAATGACGTTGCGGACCCCCTTGGCCAGGATGGTGCGGGCCGCGGCGCGGACCTGGTCATCGGTGTCCACCGGCATTCCGGTCAGCAGCGCCAGCTCCGTTTCGTTGGGCACGAAGTAGTCGCACTTGGCGACCTGGCTGAAGTCCAGCTCGGCGGTGGCCGGGGCGGGATTGAGCAGGACGGGGATGCCGTTCCGGTTGCCGAAGTCGATGGCCGCATACACGGTCTCCAGGTTCACCTCGAGCTGCAGCACTATCAGCGAACACTGCGCGACGGCGGTGCCTGCGTTTTCGATGTCAGCGGGCGTGAGGAACGCGTTGGCGCCCTTGGCGATCACAATCGAGTTGCGGGAGTTCTCGTCCACGAAGATCGGCGCAACGCCGCTGGGGCCTTCGGAGGTCAGGACGTAGGTGGTGTCGATGCCGTTGGCCTCGAAGTTGGCCCTAGTGGTTCCAGCGAACACGTCGTTGCCCACGCGGGTGACCATGAGCACCGAGGAGCCCATCCGCGCGGCGGCGACGGCCTGGTTGGCACCCTTGCCGCCGCAGCCCATCTGGAATTCCGCGGCCTCCACCGTTTCGCCCTCTGCGGGCATGCGGTTGAGGTAGGAAATCAGATCCACCATGTTTGAGCCGATTACTGCGATGTCCATCTAGGCCTCTTCTTTAATACCGGTGCTGACATGGAAGGAGCGGGTCTGACCGGGAGCCAGCTCCACGAGGGTTCCCGCAGCCTGGGCAGCGAGGAACCCTTCCGGACGCGATGTTCCCGGCAGAACAAACGCCGCCGTCCTTTGATCTGCGTTGTGGAGCAGCCAACGGGTGGCCACCGGGAAATCCGTGCTGGAAAAACGGGTGCAGCAGGTGATGCCGTCGGTGCGCTCCATCCGGAACTCCAGGTCTTCACCGTATCTGCCCAGCTCGTCGGCGAAGTACACGACCTCCGGGTCGTACTCCCCCGGGGCGTCCAGGACGTCGGTCCGGGCGGTGCCTGCCCTGATTGCTTCGTTGTATGCGGTCCACTGCGGTGTCGGTGTCACGTGCGCCGGCACGCTGTCGCGCAGCGCAAACGCGCCGTCGGGCAGTGACTGGCTCATGCGGGCACCGTCGGCGTAGGCGTAGTTCAGGTGGCACATGTACTGCAGCGGCATGGTGCGCGCCGCTGAAAGATTCCGCACGGCCAAGTCGATGTCGAACATGGCGGCCCCGACATGAAGGCGGACCGCGGGCACTGCTTCGTAGTGGTGGCCGAAACCCTTGACGTATTCATAGCGCCCGGAGACCGCGGCGGACTCGGCGTCGACCTCCAGCCAGGCCTCGTCAAAGTCCGCGCAGGCGAACTCCCCGTGCAGGGGATGCTCGTCGGCGGGGCCGGGGCAGCCGTTGGCCAGCAGGCCCGAGTGGAAGCCGAAGCAGCCGTAGGTGTCTTCGATCAGCGTGCTGTTTTTCGGCTGGGAGAAGGTGGAATCCATCCGCAGGCTGACACCGTCGAACTCCGCGTCCCAAATAATCTGGCCCAGAAACGGGAGCACTTCCACCCGCCCGCGGGAGTTGCTGACGGTCACCGATTCGACACCGCTGGGATAACGGAAACCGGTCACGGTGAATTCAGCGGATTCGGCCAGGGTCACGACAGCCGGGGAAAACTGTTCCCTGCGCAGGTTAATGCGATACATGTTCGCCCTTCCCTGCTGCCGATGGTGCAACTGGTGCCAATGGTGCCGCTTCGGTTCGGTGGAGGTGCCGGAAGTGCGCGAGGACCGCCAGGAAGCAGAGCAGCGAAACGACGAAGGCCAGCTGCATGGAGCCGGTCAGGTCCGAGACCAGGCCCTGGAGCACCGGAATGACCGCGCCGCCAACAATGGCCATGATGAGGACCGCGCCGCCCGTTTCGGTGTGGCGCTTGTCTTCGATCGAGTCCAGCGTGCGGCCGAAAATGGTGGCCCAGCAGGGGCCGAACAGGCCGGAGACCAACACTGCCGCCCACACCGCGCTCATGTTGGGTACAAACATCACGTACACCATGGCCAGGCTGCCCAGGGCGGAGAAGGCGATGAGGACCTTGTTCACGTCGAAGCGGGCCATCAGGAAGTTGGCCACGACCTTGCCGGCGAAGAACGCGGCGAACGCGAAGACCATGTAGTTGGTGGCCGTGCGTTCGTTGAGGGAACCGTCCAGATCCAGGGCCAGCCGGATGGTGAAGGACCAGACGGCGGTCTGCATGCCCACGTACATGAACTGGGTGAAGATGCCCCGCAGGAAGGCCTTGTTGCCGCGCAGGTAGGCGAGGGTTTCACCGATCCTGGCCGTGGCCTCGTGCGTCTTGTCGCGCAGCGGTTTGCAGTGCGGGAACTTCGTCAGCGCCACCACGATCAGCACCACCACCAGGATCATGATGATGTAGCGGTACGGCAGCAGGGTCCGCTGCAGCATTTCGGAGCTGAACGCAACCTTCTCGGACTGCGTCATGCCGGCCATCTGGGCGTCCAGCGAATCCCCCTCGGTGAAGACGAGGTATTTGCCGAGCAGGATGCCCAGGATGGACCCAATGGGATAGAAGGTCTGCGAGATGTTCAGGCGCAGGGTCGAGGTCTTCTTCGGGCCCAGCATCGTGGAGTAGGTGTTGCAGGCGGTCTCCAGGAAGCTCAGGCCAACGGCGATCGCAAAGAGCGCCACCAGGAACATGCTGTAGGTGGCCATATGCGAGGCGGGGAAGAACAGGGCACAGCCGAGGATGTACACGGCCAGGCCAATCATCACGCCGACCTTGTAGGAGAACCGCTTGATGATGCGCGAGGCCGGAATGGCAATGATGAAATAGCCCGCGTAGAAGGCCGACTGCACAAACGCCGTCGCCATGTCGCTGAGCGTGAAGACGGATTTGAACTGCGTGATGAGGATGTCGTTGAGGCTGGCCGCGGCACCCCACAGCGGGAAGCACAGCGAGATAAGCAGGAACTGGAAGTACGGAATGCGGCTCAAGTAGCCATCCGCCTGCTGCACGGATGAGTTCTTGATCAGCACTACTCGGCGCTCCCGGCCAGAATGCTGGCTCCGGCGGAGGCACCGATGCGGCTGGCACCGGCGTCCACCATGGCCGCGAGGTCTTCCGGTGTCCGGACGCCGCCGGAGGCCTTCACTCCGAGGTCCGGACCGACCGTCCGGCGCATGATGCTCACGGCTTCAACGGTGGCGCCGTGTTTGGAGAATCCGGTGGAGGTCTTGACGAAGTCTGCGCCTGCGGCGACGCAGCGGCGGGAGGCCTCGGCGGCCTGGTTGGCATCCAGCAGGCAGGTTTCCAGAATGACCTTGACCAGCACCTTGGTGCCGGCTGCCTCGACGACGGCACGGATGTCCGCTTCGACGTCGTCCCACATGCCGGCCAATGCCCAGCCGATGTTGATAACCATGTCCACTTCGTCGGCGCCGTTGGCGACGGCGTCGGTGGTTTCAAACACCTTTACGGCAGTGGTGGAAGCTCCAAGCGGGAACCCGACGACGGTGCAAACCCCAACCGGGGTGCCGGCGGCGGCGCGGTGGGCCCGGGCCACCCAGGTGGGGTTGACGCACACCGTCTTGAACTCGTGTTCGATGGCTTCCTGGACAAGGGTGTCGATCTGCGTGGCCGTTGCCGTCGGGGCAAGCAGTGTGTGATCGATGAGCTGCGAAATTTTCGACATTGTGAGCCTCCTCATTGAGGGATTTCCCTCACTGTAGGAGTGGCTTGGAACACATGTCAAATTGGAGTTTTACAAATGTATCGACCAGCCCGGAGTCAGGACGCCGCGCGCTGCCGGGCCTGGCGCAGCACCTTCCGCGCGGTGTCCGCGTCGATGACAAGATGGGTGGCGTATCCGGCGCGCAGGGCGGCCTCGATGGCGGTGACCTTCTCCTCGCCGCCGGCCACGAGCAGCCGGGTTCGGATCCCCCGCAGGTCCGCCAGCGTGATGCCGACGGTCCGCTCGTCCAGCTGCGGCACACAGGCGTTGCCGTCGTCGTCGAAAAAGCGGGAGCAAATGTCCCCCACGGCACGGGCGGCGATGCCGGCTTTCTCGGTTTCGCTGAGATAGCCCAGGTTGAACAGCATCGCGTCGGGGCGGATGGCACCCACGGTGAAAACCGCGACGTCGGCCTCCCGACCCATTTCGATAACCCGGCGGATGTGTTTTTCACCCTCCACGAGCTGCTTGACTTCCAGGCTCTCGAAGATCACCGGCAGCGGCAGGGTGCGGGCAAATGCACCGAAGGCGTTGCAGAACAGGGTGATCGTCTCGAAGTCATTGGTGGCCCGGCTGGTATAGGAGACACCGCCCTTGAGCTGGATGATTTCCACCCCGCGCCGCTCCTGCGGGCCGAGGTTCTTGGCCACGGAGTACATGGTCTGACCCCAGGTAACGCCCACCAGGTCGCCGTCGTTGACGTTGTCCGCCAGCACGGCCGCTCCGACCTTGCCCAGCTCGGCGGTCAGGTTGGTGCCGTTCTCCGGCAGCACGGCCAGCCGCACGCCGTCGAGCCCGAACAATGACCGCAGCTCGGCCGCCAGCGAGGATTCCTGCTCCCGCGGATCGTGGATCGTGATGGTGACGTAACCGCGGTCCTTGCCGTACTGGATCAGCTTGGAAACCGTGGGGCGGGACAGGCCCAGCCGCTGCGCCACCTCGCTCTGCGAGAGACCGGCTCCGTAATAAAGTTTGACCGCATCCAGCGCCTGTTCGTCCCGTGCATCCATAGTGCCCCCGTCTTTGCTTCTCCCCATGAGTCGCACACAGGAAATTCTCCCATCCCCGGGACGCGGGCGGGACCGGCCGCTGCCGGTGCAGCTGCCGGTCCCGCTGTTTACCGTTGATCAGACGGTCGCGGCCAGCTTGCCCTCCTCGGCGGCGTCCCGGCGGCGGTGGCGCAGATGCTGCAGGGCGCTGATAACCAGCGCGCCCGCAAGTACGGCGTAGAGCGTGATCGTGATGGGGCTGCCCACCAGGATGCCCAGGTCCCCTTCTGAGACGGCCAGCGCGCGGCGCAGTTCGGTTTCCGCCATCGGGCCCAGGATTACCGCAATCAGCACCGGTGCCAGCGGAATGCTGTAGCGGCGCATCAGGAAGCCCAGCAGGCCAACCGCGATCAGCAGCCACAAATCAATCAGCGACGAACTGACCGCATACACGCCCAGCACGGAAAACACCGTGATGCCGGCATACAGGTAGTGGCGTGGAATGGTCAGCAGCTTCGCCCACACGGAGGCGAACGGCAGGTTGATGATCAGCAGAATCACCAGGCCGATGAACAGCGAGGCCAGCAGGGCCCAGACCAGGTCGCCGCTTCGCTCAAAGAGCAGCGGCCCCGGCTGCATTCCGTACTGCTGGAAGGCTGCGAGCATAATGGCGGCAGTGGCCGATGTGGGCAGTCCGAGCGCCAGCAGCGCACCCATGGCGGTCCCCGCCGTCGCGTTGGCGGCGGCTTCCGGAGCAGCAAGGCCCTTGATCGAGCCGGTGGTGCCGAACTCCGGATCCTTGCGCCGCTTGGCCAGCTGCTTTTCGGTGCCGTAGGCCAAGAAGGTGGGAACCTCAGCGCCGCCGGCCGGAATCAACCCAAACGGTGCGCCAAAGGCGGTCCCGCGCAGCCACGAGGGCAGTGCCTTGCGGAAATCCTTGAAGTTGATGCGGGCGTTTCCGCCGGCGTTAATTCGGGTGGCCACCGGATCCCGGTGGATGCGTGAGGCCACGTGGAACACCTCGCCCAGGGCCAGCAGGCCAACGGTAATGACAATGATGGAAATGCCGTCGAAAAGCTGGGGCAGCCCCAGCGTGAACCGGGCGGTTCCGCTGGGTCCGTCGATACCCACCAGGGCCAGCGCCAGGCCGATGCCCAGGGCGCCGACACCGCGGATGACGGATTCGGAGACCACCGCTGAGATGGCAAGAAAAGCGAAGACTGCCAGGGCAAAATACTCGGCCGGGCCGAAGACGGTCGCCAGTCGCACCAGCGTGGGGGCAAAGAACACCACCAGCGTGGTGGCTATCAGCCCGCCGATGAACGCGCCGATCGCCGCGGTGGCCAGAGCCTTGGCGGCCTGCCCGTTCTTGGCCATGCGGTGGCCTTCAAAGGTTGAGGCAATTGCCGAGGAGTTGCCCGGGGTGTTCAGGAGGATTCCCGCGGTCGAGTCCCCAAACAGCCCGCCAAAGTAGATGCCGGCAAACATGATGAAGGCCGCGGTGGGTTCCAGGGAAAAGGTCACCGGAAGCAGCAGGGCCACGGCCATTGCCGAGCCGAGCCCGGGAAGAACACCGACGGCGGTGCCCAGGATCGCGCCAATCAGCACCCAGAGCAGGTTGACCGGGGTCAGCGCGGAGGCGAACCCTTCCATAAGCAGTGCAAGCTGATCCATCAGAGCATTCCTCCCAGGAAGCCGGCGGGCAGGTTTAGGCCCAGGCCGGCATTAAAAGCGAGCTGGACGGCGGAAGCGAACAGCAGCGAGACGCCGACGTCGAAGAGCGGCCGTTTGCTGCCCATGGCGTAGCAGATCACCCAGAACAGGAAAGCCGCGCTGAGGATCCAGCCCACGATATTGAGCATCGCGGTGAAGGCCACGACGCCCCCGATCACCAGGCCCACGGTCCGCCAGTCCGAGTAGGTCTTGTAGGTGGGATGGTCCCCCTCGTCGTCGTGCAGGGTTTCAAACTCGTGTTCGCCGGAGAGGTCATCGAGCATGGCCCCGGAGAAGTTGCCGCGACCGGGATGGATGCGGGTGTCGGGAATGTTGGGGCGGCGGATCACCTGGATGGCCAGGGCGGTGGCCACCGCGTAGAGGGCGATGCAGACCAGGACCGGGAAGAACTGCGGTCCCGGAGAAGCGGTGCCCTGCACGTTCATGGTGGCGGTGCCGATGGTCAGGAAGATCGCCACAGCGTAAAGTACGGCCACGACGATCAGTTCGCTTCGGCCTTCCAGCGGGGGGCGGCGCGCCGGCGGTGACTGCCGGACCGGGGCCGGCTTGTCCTGGGCGAGACTCATAGTCCGAGCTCCTTTACGATTCCTTGTGCCGTGGTAACTTCTCCGTCGATGAAGTCCTCGAACTCCTCGCCGGTGGCAAAGCTGTCTGTCCAGCTGTTGCGCTCGAGGGTGTCCCGCCATTCATCCGATTCCCGCATTTCAGTGATGATCGAGACGAATTCCGCTTTTGCTTCATCCGTAATGCCGGGGGCGGCCACTACTCCGCGCCAGTTGGACATGGACACGTCCACGCCCTGCTCCCTAAAGGTGGGGACATCCACGCCGTCGAGCCGTTCCTCGGAGGAGATGGCCAGGGCACGGAGGGTTCCGGCTTCAATCTGGTCCGCCACCTCGTTGTACCCGGACATGCCGGCGGCTGTGGTGTGGGAGAGCAGCGACGTCAGGGCTTCGCCGCCGCCGGAATAGGCAACATAGTTCACGGTGCTCGGATCCATGCCGATCTTCTGGGCGAGCAGGCCGCTGAGCAGGTGGTCGATGGAACCGAGCGAGCCGCCGCCGATGGAATTGGCGCCCGGGTTCGCCTCCCAGGCGGCGAGGAAGTCATCTAGCGTCTCGAATTCCGAATCCGACGGCACCACCAGTGCTGCGTAATCGTCGGCGAGCCGGGCGATGGGGACGACGTCGGCCATGGACTCCGGATTGTCTGCCAGTTCGATCGCTCCGATCATGACTCCTCCGGTGACCAGCAGCGCATCCTCGCGGCCGGGAGTCTGGACAAACTGGCTTAGCCCGATGGTGCCTCCGGCTCCGGGAACGTTCACCACCTGCGGATTATTGACGATGCCGTTGCTGCGCAGCGCCTGCTGGGATTCGCGCGCGAATCCGTCCCAGCCTCCGCCGGGGGCTGCGGGAGCAATGAGCGTGAGTTTGCTGCGTGCGGTGGCGGTGCCTCCCGATGCAGCTGCATTAACGAACGCCAGGATCGTGACCACGGCGACGACCAGGGCGAAAGCCCCCGTGCGGATGGACTTTTTCATGTCTTCCCGTTCCATTACTTCGTTGTCGGACGGACAGTCCTCGGTGGATGGCGGATCGTTGTACACAATCACATACATACACCCGAGTGACCTAAGTCACCCACAATAAGGCAGTGTGAAACAAGTAACAATTGTTACTGAAGTAGTTCGAATTTGACGGGAAGTGCGGTTCCCATAGAATCGGTTCCGTTCACTAAAACTTTGTATACAACGGTATGCAACAAGCTTCAGGAGCAGCACATGGCAGTAGAAGGCACTTCCGGGTCCGTCAGTGCGGACGTCATTGTGGTGGGGGGCGGCAACGCAGGTTTTACTGCGGCCCACGCTGCTGCCGAACGCGGACGCTCGGTGATCCTGCTGGAGAAGGGAACGGAAGACCTCTCCGGCGGCAACAGCTTCTACACTGCCGGCGCCACCCGCATTGCGCACGGGGGCCTGGCAGACCTGGCCGGCCTGATCGAGCCCGATGACCGCCATGACTCCACCGTGGTTCCTCCTTACTCTGCAGAGGAGTACGCCTCGGACCTGGCCAAGGTCACCGAAGGGCGGAACGATCCGGAACTCACCGAGGTGCTGATCTCCGAAAGCCAGTCCACGCTCCGCTGGCTGAACAGCCTGGGCCTGAAATACCGCCTGATGTACGAGCGTCAGGCCTACGAGCGCCCGGACGGCAGCTACCTGTTCTGGGGCGGGCTGCACGTGGGCAACGTGGGCGGCGGGGAAGGCATGATGGCGGACCACACCCGCGTGGCCCGGGAACTCGGCGTCGAGATCCGCTACGCCAGCCCGGCCACCCGTCTGGTGCTCGACGGCGACCGGGTCACCGGCGTCGTTGTTGACGGTCCGGAAGGCGAGTATGAGCTCAATGCAGAATCCGTGATCCTCACAGCGGGCGGCTTTGAATCCGATCCTGCCCTGCGCCGCGAATTCCTCGGCGAGGGCTGGGAAAACGCCAAGGTGCGCGGCACTCCCTGCAACACCGGGGATATGCTGCTGGCCGCACTCGAAATCGGCGCCGCACGCGGCGGCGACTGGAACACGTGCCACAGCGTGCAGTGGGACGCGTTCACCGAGAACAACGAAAGCAACCGCGAACTGACCAACCGCTTGACACGGCAGAGCTATCCGCTGGGCATCATCGTCAACCGCGACGGCGAGCGGTTCCTGGATGAAGGCGCGGACTTCCGGAACTACACCTACGCCAAGTACGGCAAGGAAATCCTGAAGCAGCCGGGTTCGGTGGCCTGGCAGCTTTTTGATGCCACCCTGCGGCCCATGCTCCGGGCGGAGGAGTACGAGATGCCCGGCGTCTCCGTGGAAACTGCCGGCACGGTCGCCGAGCTCGCCGCCATGATCGGCATCAACCCGGAAGCGCTGGAAAAGACCGTAAGCAGCTTCAACGCCTCCATAGACCGCAGCATCGACTTTGATCCGAATGTGCTGGACGGCCGCGCTGCGCAGACCGAGCCGGTGAAGAGCAACTGGGCCGTGCCGCTGGAAACCGGACCGTTCTACGCGTACGGCGTCACCTGCGGCATCACTTTCACCTTCGGCGGCCTCAAGGGTGACACCTCCGGCCGGGTGCTGGATGCCGAGGGCAACCACATCCCCGGCTTGTTCGCCGCAGGTGAGATGCTCGGCGGACTGTTCAGCACCAACTACCCCGGCGGTTCCGGCCTGGCTGCCGGTTGTGTGTTCGGACGGCGGGCCGGCTCCCTGGCCTAGCATTCACCCGGGGACCTGCGGTGCAGGTCCCCGGGCAGGGCTCCCGTAAAGTTGGCTCCGTCAGTTTTGGTTTTCCGCACGCCCCTCTCTTCCCTCCGCACTTCCTAGGACGCCCAATGGCTCAAGCAACAGCACGCATTGACGGTGAGGCCATCTTCGCGACCCTGCGCAGCGAGATCCTCTCCGGCGTCCACCAGCCGGGCACCCCCATGCGGGAGACCTCCCTGGCGGAGCGCTTCGGCGTCTCCCGCACACCGGTCCGGGAAGCCCTGTCGCGCCTCCAGCAGGAGCGGCTGCTGGAAAGGGTCGCCCGCGGGCTGCAGGTTCCCCAGGTGGAACCGGCCCAGGTGATCCAGATTTATGACATGCGCATCCTGCTGGAGGAGGAAGCCGCCGGCCAGGCCGCCCGTGCCCGCCAGTTCACCGACCTGATGCGTCTGGAAGCGCTGCTGGAACGGGACCGGCAGCTGAAGGATCCCGATGACTACACCAGGATCACCACCAATCTGGAATTCCATGCGGCCGTGTGGAAATGTGCGCACAACCCCATCCTGACGGACCTGCTGGAGCGTCTGTCCACCCACTTGGTGCATGCTCCGCGCTCCACGCTCTCGGTGGACCAGCGCTGGGATGCCGCCCTGGACGAGCACGCCGCCCTGATCAGCGCCATCGACGACCAAGACGTGGACGGTGCCCGCGCCATGGCGCGCACCCACATGGAAACCGCTCGCAGCATCCGCCTGCAGCTTCTGCGCGAGAGCGCCCTCGAGCAGCCGCTGCCTCCCTACAGCCGGTAACCGTGCCGGCCGGCTCCGGCGCCGGAAACCAGGTAGTCCCGAGCCATGGCAGCCTGCCGTTTCGACAGCGCTTCCGGATAGGCTCAGCCATGCTCACTTTCATCAAGTCCCTGCCGCAGCCGCTCAAGGCGCTGTACGTTCTGGCTTTTGCCGTCTTTGGAGTGGGGTTCGCGGCGAGCATTGTTCAGATCGCCACGTCAGACGGCGCCGCCGGCGTCTTCCCCCTGTGGTTTGCCGCGATGGGCGCCGTCATCGTGCTGGTCGGGGTTTGCCTCGCCGCCGATCTCCGGTCTTCCGCCCGGGCGACCGCAGAGGCTGCCAGGGACTACCGGCCCATGGGCATGGTCAACTCGCGCCCCTTTGCGCCCTCGCCGGGATTCGTGCGTCTGATCGGGGTGTTCTTTGTGCTGGCCGGATCCGTGTTCGTCTTTATCGCTGTGACCAAGTTCCGGTGAACTCAGGCGAGCCGGGGGCCGGAAGCTATTTCCGGTACGTCAGCGGTTCGGTGATCCAGTCCAGGTCCTTCCACCGGTCCAGCCGCTGCAGGATGTTGAAGCTGGAGCGGCAGAACTCCCCCACCGCCTGCTGCGGATCCGGAGACGAAAAAGCATCCTCCAAGCTGAAAACAAACTCGCTCTCCGTGGACAGGAACCGCGCCTTCTGCGGCATCAGCATGGTTTCGTAGCTGCCGATGGTGGCCAGGAACGGATAGGGCAGTGCATAGAAGGACGGCTGCGGGGTCTTGTTGTCCCCGGGCCAGAACCCGAACTCGCAGAACCGCTCGTCGAAACTGTTTTTACCGATCTGGTCCGATCCCGAATACGGCGCCGGCTGGCCGCTGAAGACGTTGCCGGAGAGGTCCATGGTGCCGAACCAGAAGGCGGGCATGTCGACCTTCCCACGCATGGGGGCAAGGAATCCGGCCAGGGAACGGTAGGCGAACTGCAGGTTGGCCAGGAACAGCTCCACGGCCTCCCGGTCATAGGAGTGGTGTTTGGTGTCCACATCAAAGGGCGTGGGATCGTAAAACTCCTGCGGCGCGGTGCTGATGGGCGTGGGAGTGCCGATGTAGTCCAGCGCCCCCAGCAGTTGCCGGTGGAAGTCGGCGACGGCCAGCCCGTCGATGAGGGGAATCCGGATCCGCCTTCCGCGGCTGTTCTGCACATCCACATGGTGCTGCATGAGGTTGAAGTAGATCTCAAAGTTGCAGTCCTCCGCCGGGATGATGCCGGTGCCGATGCCCTGGAGGCTCAGGTCCAGCCGCACGTGCGCCCATTCGGGGCGTTTATAGCTGCGCTCCAGCTTCACCTTGCCGGCCATCTGCAGGAACATGTGCAGGGTATCGGCCGTGTCCTGCCATTCCGGGTAGTTCAGGAACTTCTTGTCCATGGCGTTCACCTCTCGAAAGGCGGTGCGGCGGAGTTCTTTACAGTGTGTGGCGCGGGCGGGAACCGGTCAACGGCAGGGTTCCGGCTGGCTACACTGAAACTCCAACCTCCGAAAGCCGCCGCATGAGCCCCTCCTCCCCCGCCCGCACCGCCGTGATCGCCGACGTCGACACCGGCCTGGACGACGCCCTCGCGCTGGTTTTCCTGGCCCGGGACCCCCGGATCGATCTGCTGGCCGTGTCGTGCGTGGCCGGCAACACCAACGTGGACCAGGTGCTGCGCAACACCCTGGATGTGCTGAACGCCGCCGGTTCCGGCAGTGTCCCCGTGGCCCGCGGCGCGGAACGGCCGCTGATCAACGATCCGAGGAACGCCCACGCCTTCCACGGCGCCAACGGCTTGGGCGGGCTGGAGCTGCCGAAAAGCCCGCACTCCCCCAGCCCGCTGGCCGCCGTCGAACTGATGCACCGCACCGTCGACGAGGCCTCGGCCCCGGTCACCCTGCTGGCGCTCGGCCCGCTGACCAACGTCGCTCTCTTCCTCCGGGCGTATCCGCAGACAGCACGGAAGCTGGAGCGCATTGTGTTCATGGGCGGCTCGGCCGGGATCGGCAACGCCACCTCCCATGCCGAATTCAACGCCTGGCACGATCCGGAGGCCCTGGCCATCGTCATCCACAGCGGCATCCCCACCGTCATGTACGGGCTCGATGTTTTTGTCCAGGCCACCCTGACGCCCGAGGAGTACCTGCCGCTGGCGGACGCGGACGACGACGGCGCCCGGCTGGCGGGCGCCATCCTCGCCGTGGGCGGGCGGCGCGGCGAGTCCGACCCGCAACGGGTGACGATCGGCGACGCCGGTGCCGCCTGCCTGGTGGCCGTTCCGGAGACGGTTCAGCTGGAGCGCTATCCGGTGCGGGTCGAACTCACCGGCCACAGCCGGGGCCAGACCCTGGTGGACCGCCGGCTGCAGCCGGGCGAAAGCGAACACCACGGCGACGCCGGCCCGGTGCCGCTGATCGACGTCGCCCTGGGCCTGGATCACCAACTGATGACGCAGACGTTCCTGGACACCGTCCGCCTGGGCACCGCCAAACGTGGCGGGTAACACTGCCGGGCACTCTTGTTCACGGGCGCTGCCCGACCCTAGGCTGAACAAGGGTCTATTTGTGCCGCAGCCGGACAAATCGAACCCGCACGTCATTCGCGGAACCATCCCCGCCGCGACAGCTAAAACACTCCACCCCACTGCAAGGAGCGCTTCCTTTTGAGCAACCCCGCCAGGGCCCAGGGCACCCGGGCCTCGTACCGTCCGGGATTCAAGTACATCCTGATGCTTGGCGCACTGGCGGCTCTTCCGGCCGTCACCACCGACATGTACCTGCCGTCGCTGCCCACCGTGGCGTCCGATCTGCAGACCAGCCAGGCGGCAGCCCAGTTCACCATGTCCGGAACCCTGATCGGCGCCGCCGTCGGGCAGCTGGTCATCGGGCCGTTTTCGGACCGGTTCGGCCGGCGCCTCCCGCTGCTGATCGGCATCAGCCTGCACGTCATTGTCTCGCTGCTGTGCGCCGTCGCTCCCGGGATCGGCACCCTGATTGGGCTTCGGGTCCTGCAGGGGTTCTTCAACGCAGCCGCCGGCGTGGTGGCCATCGCCGTCATCCGTGACCGGTTTGTCGGCTCCGACGCTGCCCGGCTGCTCTCCCGGCTGATGCTGATCATCGGGCTGGCCCCGCTGCTGGCCCCGACCATCGGCCAGGCGGTGGCAGGCATCTGGCAGTGGCGGGCGGTGTTTGTGGCGCTGGCCCTGATCGGGCTGATTCTGGTGCTGATTGTCTGGCGCTTCATGCCGGAAACCCTCCCCGCCGAGCGGCGCCGCACCAGCAGCGGGCCGGGCGCCTTCCGCGGGTACCGGGTGCTGCTGCGGGACCGGCACTTCCTCGCGCTGGCCTTCATTCCCGGCCTCGGCATGGCCGTCATCATGAGCTACGTGGTGGGATCCCCGTTCGTGTTCCAGGACGAGTACGGCCTGACGGCGGGGCAGTACGCCCTCGTGTTTGCGATTAACGGCGCCGGGATGGTCCTTTCCGCGCAGGCCAACGCAGCCCTGGTCCAGCACGCCTCGCCGATGAGCATCCTGCGCATAGCCGTCCCGATTCTGCTGGGGCTGTCCCTGCTGCTGCCGGTCCTCATCATCACCGACCTCGGCGGCGTGTTCGGCCTGGCCGCGGGCCTGTGGCTGGTGCTGGGCATGCACGGGCTGATCGCGGCCAATGCGACCGTCATGGCCCTGGGCAACTACGGCCACATGGCCGGATCCGCCGCCGCGATGATCGGCGCGCTGCAGGTGGGAGTGGCCGGCGTCGTCAGCCCCCTGGTGGGAGTCTTTGGCGGAAAGGCGCTGGCCATGTCGGCGGTCATCATCGGCTGCTGCGTGCTGATGACGCTGATCCTCGCCGCTGCCACCCCGGCGTACCGCCGCGGCGGAATGGCGAAGCTGGAGGCTTCCGGCAGCGCCGGTGCGGTGCCGGAACCCGACGCCGCACCGGAAGCGACCTCCGGCCAGGCTTAAACCCAGCGAAGCATGCTGCACGGCACGGGTGCCACGTGAAATATGTTCCTCCTCACAACGATTAGGATTCCTTCATGTACACAGATCTGCCCGCAGACCAGCTCGCGGCATACACCAGTTCCCAAATCCGCCCGGCCGACTTCGAGTCGTTCTGGGAGAACACGCTCGCCGAGGCGCGGTCCCATCCGCTGAACCTCACGGTCACCGCCGAGCCCACCGTTTTGGCCACCGTGGACGTCTACGACGTCCAGTTCAACGGGTGGAATGGGGAACCGGTCCGCGCCTGGCTGCGCATGCCGCACGGGATTACCGAACCGCTGCCGTGCGTCGTTGAGTTTGTCGGCTACGGCGGCGGCCGGGGCGAACCGCAGGATAACCTGCTGCTCGCCAGTTCCGGCTTCGCGCACCTGCAGATGGACACCCGCGGGCAGGGCGCCGGCTGGAGCCGGGGCGCGACGGCGGACGGCGCCGGCAGCGGCGGCCCGCAGGTTCCCGGTTTGATGACAAGGGGCATCCTGGATCCGCAGACCTACTATTACCGGCGGTTGTTCACCGACGCCGTCCGCTCGGTTCAGGCCGCCCGCGAGTTGGATTGGGTGGATGCAGACCGGGTGGCACTCACGGGCATCAGCCAGGGCGGCGGCGTCGCACTGGCCACCGCTGCGCTCTGCCCTGACGTACGCGCCGTCGTCGCACGGGTTCCCTTCCTCTGCGATTTTCCCCGCGCCCTGCAGATCACGGATGCCTATCCATACCGGGAGATCTGCGATTTCCTGTCCATCCACCGCACCGAAGCCGCACGTGCCCAGCAGACGCTGCAGTACTTCGACGGCGTGAATTTCGCCCCGCAGGCTCAGGTTCCGGCGATGTTCGCGGCCGGGCTGATGGATGTCACCACTCCCCCGTCCACGGTGTACGCCGCCTACAACGCATACGCCGGGCCGAAGCAGATCACGGCCTGGCCCTTCAACGGTCATGAGGGCGGCGGACCCGAGGATGACATCGCCGCCATCCGGTTCCTGCGCAAGATGACCGCCGCCGGCTAACTGCCTACCCCACGGCAAAGGAGAGAACGACGACGGTGGCCAGCACGGCCGCTCGTGTTGCCACTGCCCGCCGGCCGGGTTCCTTCTTCTTCACCTTTCGCGACGGCCTGGTCCGGACCGTTCCTTCATTGCCGGGTTCGGTACTGCCGGGTTCGGATTCCTCGAAGTCCAGCAGCCCGGCGTGTGACGGCAGCACCGGCCAGCGGATGACAGCTCCGGCGACTGCGACCGACAGAGCCGCCATCGCCACCATCCACAGCAGTGTTGTTCCGGTGCTCCACGGCACCACGAGGCGGAAAAATGCGGCGGTTGCAGCGGCTTCCAGAAGGCTGGACAGGAGGGCCATGCGGCTGATGTCGGGTGCCCGCTCACCCAGATTCCATGCCGACCGGGCCACGGCAAGGCAGGTCACGGCAAGGACTCCGGCGAGGAGCCAGGAGATGAGTGAAATAGGCATCAGATGCCCTCCTTCAGCAGTGTCAAAGCGGCTTCTTCCTGACCTGTTGCCACATTCGAGAAGATAAGCACCGCCCGTCCGGCGTCGCGGTCCAGCGCGGCCATGGAAGCGAACCCTCCGGTCATGCCGTTGTGCCAGGTTGCGGCCTGTCCAGGTGTCTCGGATGAGACTTGGGTGAACCATGCCAAGCCCACTTGTTCGCCGTCGTCGCCGGTGTCCCACAGCGGGTCAAGCGCCGAGGCTCCCGGTGCGGTGCCCGCCAGCAACGCCTGCGCATAGCGGGCCATATCGGCGGCGGTTGAGCGAATTCCGCCGGCTGGGGCGGTGCCGTTCGCCGTCCAGGCCGCCTGGCCCAGCCCTCCCGAGCCGCGGCCCGTCGGAGCTCCGGGACGCAGGTTGTCAGCGGTCACCGGCGCGTAGGTGTCTTTCATGTCCAGCGGACCGAAGATGCGCTGCTGCAGCAGATCGGGGTAACTCATGCCCGCCGCCTTGGCGAGAAGTTGCCCCAGGAAGGCGTAGCCCAGGTTGGAATAGTTGACGCTGCCCCGTTCACCCACCGGCGCTGCCTGTGCCCGTTGGAGGACATCCGCGGGCGAGGCCGTGTACGGGTCGCGATGCAAGTAGTTTCCTAGCAGGAGCGAAGCCATCGACGCGGGATCGGTGGCCAGGCGGGGAAGCCCGGAACGGTGGCTCGCCAACTCCGCCAGAGTGACGGTGCCGATTTCGGCGTCCGGGTCGGCGAGGTCCGGTCCCAGGATGTCTGCGACCGTGGTTTCGAGCGTGAGTTCTCCGCGTTCCACGGCATCCGCCAACAGAGCAGCCGTGAAAGTCTTGGACACCGAGCCAATCTCGAATTCGGTGTGTTCGTCGGCGCCGAAGCTGGCGAACCGGACGGTGCCGTCCTCGAGGTAGGCCACGCTGACCCGGTCCGCTGGATTCTTCAGCAGGGGCCGGACGGCTTCGGCCAGCGCCGGGTCCCCGGAAACCTCCGAGGACAGCCGGGGCGACCAGGGCGCCGCCAGAAGTCCGCAGGCCAGGACGGCGGTGGCAGTCAGGATTCCTGCAATTGTTCGTGCTCGTTTGCGCATGTCAATTACCTCCGGAAGCAGCGGTCAGAATGGCCAGCAGCGGGATCACCCGGGCCGGCGGAATCCGGTAACGCGAGCGGGCGTGGGGAGAGAGCCAGCCCGCGGCGGTCAGCTGGTGGACGTGGTGATAAATCTGGCCGGAGGTCCCGGAGCCCAGCTCCTCCACCAACCCCGCGACGGTCTCGGTTCCGCCAAGCACCGCGCGCAGGATGGTGAGCCGGACGGGGTGGCCCAGGGACGCCAACGAGTCGGCGAACCGGGCCCAGTCGACGTCGAGCAGGTGCGCGGTCTCCAGGCCGTACTGGTACTCGTAGCGCGCGCCCGCCGCAGTGCTGGCGGTGCCGGCAAAGAGGATGGCGCCCGGATCGGGATACCGGCTGCGCACTCCGTTGAGAGCCCAGAAGACATCGCCCTCGTCGGTTGCCGGCGCCGGCTCCCGATTGCCGCCCAGCTGCTCCAGGGCAGCCACGCGCTCCTCGAGCGCCTGCAGCCGGTCCTCGCGTTCTGAAGTCATGCCTAAGAATTACGTAATTACGGACGAATTACAAGCATTCCGTAATCGCCCCTTCCCCGAAATGGCAGAAAGTGCCCGTCTCAGCGCTGAGACGAGCACTTTCTGCCATTTCGGCGGGGTTGAGTGGGGTGGGGTTGAGTGG
>NZ_JBBPFS010000004.1:0-501874 GCF_038069765.1 Arthrobacter sp. G119Y2
GCCAAGTCGGTTCCGGTGGCAACACCCCCCGGATCATGGGCGACTGGGGGCAAAAACCATGCCGGAACCGACCGGCCAACACACCCATATCCTGCATCAGGAACGGGCTACGAAAAAGGTAACGGGGCGTCGTGGTCATTCCAGTCTCATTTCCTGGTGCGGGGAAGCTTGTCCGGGGTCAGTCGAAATAGGCGGGAACGTCCACGGGCCCGCCGGCGTCGGCGAATTCCCGGGCCACCGCGCCGCGCAGCTCGGGGTCGCAGAGGTAGTCCAGCGCGGTCAGCGCGAGTCCCGCGGCGCCGTCGAGCGCGCCGGATTCGGCCGCCGGCGAGCCGGCTGCCTCCGCGAAGGCCCTGGTATGCAGGGCCACGTCGGCCGGGGCAATGCCGATCAGCGGATGGATCCCCGGGATGCGGTAGCTGACGTTGCCGAAGTCGGTGGAGGCAGCGATGGTTTCGGAGACGACGCCGGCCGGCAGGGGGCTGCGGCCCCGGCGCTGCTGGGCCGCCACCCACCGGCCGGTCAGGGCCGAGTTGGTCCGCACCGGCAGAGACGGCGGGTGTTCATCCCAGCTGATGTCCACTGCCGTGCCGGTCATGAGCGCGGCGCCGGCGGCAATGTCTTCGAGCCGGCTGCTCAGGTCCTTCAGGCTTTCGGGGTACTTGGACCGTGCGTAGAGCTTCAGGACGGCCTTTTCCGGGATGACGCTGGGACGCTGCCCGCCCTCGGTGATGATGGCGTGCACGCGGTCCGCCGGCGACAGCTGTTGGCGGAGCAGCCCGATGCCGGTGTAGGCAAGGGAGGCGGCGTCCAGCGCGTTGCGACCCATGAAGGGCTGGGCGGAGGCGTGTGCTGCAACGCCGGAGAACGTCACTGTGAGCAGGCGCCGGCCGAGCCAGACCTGCTCGGACAGGTCCATCGCATAGGGATGGACCATGATCGCCGCGTCGACGCCGTCGAAAGCGCCGTTGCGGGCCAGGACTTCCTTGCCCGAGTGCCCTTCCTCGGCGGGGGTGCCCAGGAACACCACCCGGCCGGGGAAGGCTTCCGGGTTTTCCCCGAGGGTTTGGGCCAGGGCGATGAAGGCGCCTACTCCGGTGGCCGCAATGACGTTGTGGCCGCAGGCGTGGCCCACCTCCGGCAGCGCGTCATACTCGCTGAGGACGGCGATGGCCGGTCCTTCGCCGCTTCCGATTTCGGCCCGCAGTGCGGTGGGAACGCCGTGGGCGCCCAGTTCTGCCTGAATGCCGTGCCGGTGCAGCAGATCAGCGAGGAAGGCGGCGCTGCGGTGTTCCTCGTAGGCGGTTTCGGGATCCTTGTGCAGGGTATGGACAACCTCATTGAGGTCATCCGCGAGCGCGTCCACCCGGGCTTCCACGGCGGCGGCCAGCCCTGCCGGTGCTCCGGCGAAGGGTGACTCCGGGGTTTGGGCCGTCTGCATCCTGCGGGTTGTTTCGGCGTCGAGCTGGTTCAAGTAGGCAGTGCTGGGTGTGATGCGCGTCATGGGCCCCCACCCTAAGGGCCCGGCCCGCCCGGGAGCCAGTTAGATGACGCACCGTGTTGGGCGCACAGGTGCCGCGCGCCGCCTGCGCTACCTGCCTCGGCCGGCAATCCGGGCTACCAGTGCCTGCGGTCCGCGGGCGCCGAACCAGGCCAGCGCCTTGTACCGCTTCGAGGGAATGGAGACACCCTTGCCGGCGAAGGCATCGGCAAGGCCCTCACGCACCACCCGTTCGGCGTCGAGCCACATCCAGTTCGGATACACGGACTTGTCCATGTCCATGCGCTGGTGGAACTCGGTGTGGACAAACCCCGGGCACAGCGCGGTCACATGCACGCCGCGGCCGCCGTAGGAGAGGTTGGCCCAGCGGCTGAAGGTGATGACCCACGATTTCGCGGCGCTGTAGGTGCCGCGCGGGATAAACCCGGCCACCGACGCGACGTTAATGATGTGCCCGCCCGGTCCCTCGAGGCGGGAAAGCATGGTATTCAGGGCCGTGTGGCTCAGCTGCAGCGGAGCCGCCACCAGCACGTTCAAATGGTCCAGCTCCGCGGACAGGTCATTGCGTTCGAAGCTGTTCTTCAGCCCGTACCCGGCGTTGTTGACCAGCATCGTGATGTCCGGCTTCTCCAGCCGCCGACCCACCCGCTCCACTCCCCCGGGATCGGCAAGGTCCGCCGCGATGTACTCCGTCTGGACGGAGTATTCCCGGGCCAGTTCCTCTGCCGAATCCTTGAGCCGCTGTTCGTTGCGGGCCGTGAGGACCAGGTTATAGCCGCGGTTGGCCAGCTGGCGGGCGAATTCAGCGCCGATACCCGATGTGGCGCCGGTAATTAATGCTGTGGGAGTCATGGGTCCACCTTTCCACGCCTACCCTGCTATGCCCCGCAGGCTTTGGCAACGCGCGGCGAGGTTCCGCGCCCGGTGCCTTGCCAGCAGCCCTAAGCCGCCCCTACCGTGACAAGATAACCGGCCCCCTTCAGGAGGAGCCATGGCACCACCGCGGTTATATCGGGACAGGCAGGATGCAGGGCGGAAACTCGGCGTCGAACTGGCGGCGTATTTCGGCCTGCCGCATTTGCTGGTGCTGGGGCTGCCGCGCGGCGGCGTACCGGTTGCCGCCGCAGCGGCGGAGCTGCTCCGGGCCCCGCTGGACGTTGTGGCGGTCCGCAAGGTGGGGCTTCCCTCCCAGCCGGAACTGGCGGCCGGAGCCATGGCATGGCTGGCGGGAACCGTCACGACCGTGCGCAATGAACCCGTACTGGTGGACTGGCAGCGCGCCCTCGCGTCCCGGCGCGGCCGGGATCAGCATCCCCCGGGCCGGCCCTTCGACGCAGACCAGGCTTTTGATGAGGCGGCGGCCGTTGAACTGCTCGAACTGATCCGCCGGGACAAGCTCTACCGGATGCAGCGGGATCCGCTGGACGTGCGGGGGCGGACCGTCATAGTCGTGGATGACGGACTGGCCACCGGCAGCACGATGCGGGCAGCCCTGCTGGCCCTGCGCCGGCAGGAGCCGGCCCGCCTGATCGCCGCAGCTCCGGTCGCCTGCGGCAGCGCGGGCTGGCTTTCCAGCTTCGCCGACGACGCCGTCGTTCCCTGGGAGAGCAGTGAACTGGCATCCGTGGGACAGGCGTATGAGAGCTTCGACCAGACCACCGACGCGCAGGTCCGGCAGCTCCTGGACTTCCCCTAAAGTGTCCGGACTCCTCCGGATCCCTCCCACCATCGAAGGCAGGAACCCATGAACGCAGCGCCAGACAACGACGGCGGCACACGCAGCTGGGCCGGAGCCCGCTATGTGGCGCTGGGAAGCTCCTACGCGTCGGCGCCGGGCCTGGGGCACCCTGTGCCCGGCAGCCCGCCGGAGGCAGGGCGCACGGATGCCAACTATGCCCACCTCCTGGCGGGAGCACTGCAGCTGTCCCTCACCGATGCCACCAGCTCCGGGGCAACCACCGCGGATGTAATGTGGCGCTCGCAGTACGGACAGGCGCCGCAGGCCGATGCGCTCACCCCCGACACGGACCTGGTCACGGTCACCATCGGAGGCAACGACATCGGTTATGCCGCTTCCATGATGCTGGCGGGACTGTCGCCGGCGGCATATCTGCGCCACCGCCCGTCGCTGGAGCTCATCAAGGCGCTGGCTCCGGCAGCGCTGAACCGGAACATTGCCATGCTGCCGGCTGACATGGCATCCGTTGGCCAGCTCATCCGGCGGCGCTCCCCCAACGCCGTCGTCCTGTTTGTGGAATACCTCACCGTGCTGCCGCTGGACCCGCACACCAGGGTGCCCGGCATGAAGCCCGCGCAGGCCGCCGCCTCCCGCCGCCTCGCTGTACACCTGGCGCTGGCCACGGAAGCCGGTGCCAACGCCACCGGGTGTTCGGTGCTCCGGGTGGCGAAAGCCAGTGCCGACCACTACGCCGGATCCGATGACCCGTGGACCGTGGGGGCCTTCCTTCCGGCCGAGGGCGGGCCGCTGCCGTTCCATCCCAACCAGGCCGGCCATGAAGCCGTGGCGCGGATGATCCGAGACTACCTCGGAGCGTAGAACCGGCCGGCCGGTGTGCGTTCCGGGCTCTCCGAAGGCGCGGAACGCGGCCTGCCCTACCGCTGGCAGCGCCTTCGACGGGATAATTCCAGGGAGCGGGCAACCCGCTTTTCGAACTCCGCGGGAGGTTCCAGATGTCCATGTCAGGAAGCGTGTTCAGGCTCGGCGGATTGAACCTCGACATCAGTGAACTCACCCGCAAGGCCGTCCGGAGTATCCGCGCCGGCCTGGCCCTCACCGGAGTGCTTTCCATCATTCTGGGTGCCCTGGTGCTGTTCTGGCCCGGGGCAACGCTGGAGGTTGTCGCGTTCCTTTTCGGACTGTTTTTCCTGGTGTCCGGGGCGATACGGGTAGTCACGGGAATCTTCACGCCCCTGTCGGGAGGCCTTCGGGTGCTCAACATCCTCACCGGTGTGCTGATCTTCATTGTCGGCGTGGTGGCCATGCGCAACCCGCTGGCTTCACTGGCCGTCCTGGGCATGGTGATCGGCATCGCCTGGATCATCGAGGGCATCATGGCACTGACCGAAAGTGAGAGCGGCGGATCGCGGTGGTACGCCATCACCTACGGGATCATCAACATCATCGCCGGAGTGGTGGTGCTGTTCCTGCCGGTGGATTCCCTGACCGCCCTGGTTGTCTTTGGCGGAATCTTCCTCGTGGTCCTGGGCATTGTGGAAGTGGTTCGGGCGATCGCGTTTGGCCGCGGCATGCCGCTGGCCTCCTAGCGTCCAGCAACCTTCCAGCAGCTGTTAACACAGTGCTAACCTGCCGCGAAACCTGCCTGAAATACGGGGCCTCCACGCTGGGATAAGTACGGTTTCCATCCCCGCGCTCCGGCCCGCGTGGCCGGCCATCCCCGAATGGAGTAACTCCATGGATTCTGGAAACACCGCCTGGCTGCTCGCCAGCTCCGCACTGGTCTGCCTGATGATCCCCGGTATCGCCTTCTTCTACGGAGGAATGGTGGGCTCCCGCCGGATCCTGAACATGATGCTGATGTGCTTCGCCGGAGCCAGCCTCGTCGCTGTGCTCTGGGTGCTCTACGGCTATTCGGCTGCCTTCGGCAACTCGATGACCGGAGCCGGCCTGCTGGGAAACCCCGCCGAGTTCTTCGGGCTGTCCGAACTGCTGGTGGAGGATCCGGAGAGCTCACTGCCGACGGCCCTCTTTGCAGCCTTCCAGCTGATGTTCGCCTGCGTCACTACGGCTCTGGTGGCCGGTGCCGCGGCCGGCCGCATGAAGTTCGGCGCCTGGATGCTGTTCGCCGGGCTCTGGGCAACCCTCGTCTACTTTCCCGTGGCGCACTGGGTCTTCGCTTTCAGCAGCGAGGACGGGTCCGTGGCCGGGGGCTGGATCGCCAACCAGCTGGGAGCCGTGGACTTTGCCGGCGGCACGGCCGTCCACCTGAATGCCGGCGTCGCCGCGCTGGCCCTGGCACTGGTCCTGGGCCGCAGCAAGGGCTGGCCGCACGCCCACGGCAAGCCGCACAGCCGGCCCCTCGTGCTGCTGGGCGCCGGGCTGCTGTGGGTGGGCTGGTACGGCTTCAATGCCGGCTCGGCCCTCAGCGCCGGCCACGCCGCTTCCGTCGTTTTCCTCAACACGGCCGTGGCTGCGGCGGCGGGACTGCTCGGCTGGATGCTGATGGACCGGCTGCGGCTGGGAACGTCCTCCTCGCTGGGAGCGGCCTCCGGGCTGATTTCTGCGCTGGTGGCCATTACCCCCGCCTGCGGCGCGGTCAGCCCGCTGGGTGCCCTGGCGATCGGACTGCTGGCCGGCCTCGTGTGCTCGCTGGCCATCGAATGGAAGTTCCGGCTCGGTTACGACGACTCGCTCGACGTCGTCGGCGTCCATGCCGTGGGCGGGCTGCTGGGCACCCTGCTGATTGGCCTGTTCGCGACCGATGCGGCGCCGAACGGGGTCAGCGGCCTGTTCTACGGCGGAGGCTTTGAACTGCTCGGCATCCAGGCGCTGGCCGCAGCCGCGGTCCTTGTCTACTCCTTCGCCGTCACCTGGCTCATTGCGAAGGCGCTGCAGCTGACCATCGGCCTGCGCATCCCGGAGGAAAGCGAGCTGCAGGGGATCGACATTGCGGCGCACGCCGAGTCCGCCTATCTGAACGACGAGGAGCCGGTGGAGCTGGGCGCCCGCCCCTAACCCGGCAGCTAGTCTCCCGCCTCCAGTCCTCCGCCCGTCAGTCCTCCGCCAGGGCCTCCTCCTGGCGGAGGTAGACGGACAGCAAATCGCGGGCATGCTGTGTCTGCGGCCCTTCCTTCTCCATGGCCTCCATCATGGATTCCGCCTGGGCCCGGCCGCCGGGGAAGGGCGGCAGGAGCGGAACGTCGGGGTCGGAAACCACTTCGATGATGCACGGGCGGTCCGCGGCGAGCGCCCGGTCCCAGGCCTCCCCGAGCAGTTCGGGGTCCTCCACCCGGATCCCTTCGAAACCCAGCAGCTCCGCGTATCCGGCGTAGTTGAACTCCGGCAGGGCCTGGCTGTCCTCGAACCGCGGTTCGGTCTCCATCTCCCGCTGTTCCCAGGTGACCTCGGTGAGTTCGCGGTTGTTCAGCACGCAGACGATGAAGCGCGGATCCTCCCACTGCTTCCACATCCGGCTGACGGTGATGAGTTCGGTGAGCCCGGCCATCTGCATGGCCCCGTCTCCGGCCAGCGCAATGAGCGGGCGGTCGGGAGCGGCCAGCTTTGCGGCAATGCCGTAGGGCACCGCGCAGCCCATGCTGGCCAGCGTGCTGGACAGGTGTGCGGGAACTCCGCGGGGCAGGCGCAGCTGGCGGGCGTACCAGTAGACGCTGCTTCCCACGTCCACCGCCACCTGCGCGTTGTCCGGCAGGCGCCGGCTCAGTTCGTGGATTGCCCGTTCCGGGTTCACCGGGTCCGCCGGCGTGAACGCTCGTTCCAGGGACAGGTCGTGCCAGGAGCGGACGGCCCGTTCCACGTCGGTGCGCCAGGCGGTCGCGCCGCGTTCGGTGAGCAGGGGCAGCAGCGCATCGAGGGTGGCGGCCGCCTCGCCGGTCAGCGCCGCTTCCACCGGGTACCGGTTGCCGATGGCGGCGGAATCGATGTCGATCTGCACGGCCCGGGCGGCTCCCGGCGGCGGATAGAACTCGGTCCAGGGATCATTGGAGCCGATGATGAGCAGGGTGTCGCAGTTGGCCAGCGCAAATCCGCTGGCTGAAGTGCCCAAATGTCCCATCACGCCTGCGGCCAGGGGATGGGATTCATCCACATACGGCTTCCCCAGCAGGCTGGTGGTGATGGCCGCACCCACCTTTTCCGCCAGCGCCACCACCTGTTCCTGGGCGCCGCGCGCTCCCTGGCCGACGAGCAGGGCAATTTTCTGCCCGCTGTTCAAGAGTTCCGCGGCGGCCTGGACATCCTCCGAGCGGGGCAGGATCCGCGCCGGCCGCCAGACCGGTGAGGTGCTGAGGACACCGTGTTCCTGGTCCAGCTCCGGTGTCTGCGCCTGCTGGACGTCGTGGGGCAGGATGACCACCGACGGCGTGCGGGTGGCCAGTGCTTCCTTGAAGGCCCGGTCAATTACCAGCGGCGCCTGCTCCGGGCTGCTGACCTGCTGCCGGAAGCCGGACGCAACGTCACGGAAGAGGTGCATCAGGTCCACCTCCTGCATGTAGGCCGACCCAAGCACGCTCAGGCTTTGCTGTCCGATCAGGGCCACCACGGGCGCGGAATCCATCCGAGCGTCATACAGGCCGTTGAGCAGATGGATGGCACCGGGTCCCTGGGTGGAGACCACCACACCCACTTCCCCGGTGTACTTCGCGTGGCCCACGGCCATGAACGCCGCGTTTTCCTCGTGCCGGGCCTGGACGAACTCCGGTCCGCCGGCCCGCCGCAGCGCACCCATCAGCGGGTTAATGCCGTCTCCGCTGTAACCAAAGATCCGGCCCACGCCCCACGCCTTGAGCCGGGAGACCAACAAATCCGCCACCAGCTTCGGTTCGCCCTGCTGTTCCGCGCCCGCCGTTTTGCCCATCGCCTGCCTCCTGGAAATGATCAGTGTGCTAAGTACCCCCACTCTAACCTCGCCTCCAGACAGGGACGCAGCGGACGACGCCGCGGACGACTTTGCCCTCACAGGCTGCTGTCGGCGCATGGATTGGTGTACAGGAACCGGGCCGCCGATATGCTCTTCCCATGGGTGTCCTCTATTACGTCGCGTCGTCGCTGGATGGTTTCATAGCCACGGAGGACCACAATCTGGACTGGCTGATGGCCTTCGGATTCGAGGCTTTCCAGGACCACTATGACAAGTTCATGGCCGGTGTCGGTTCCCTGGTGATGGGTTCAGCCACGTATGAATTCGTGCGCCGCCAGGAGCCGGACAGCTGGGCCTACGGCTCCCTGCCCTGCCAGGTGCTCACCCACCGAAGCCTCGAGGCACCCCCGGAGAGCGGCGTGCGTTTTGCTTCCGGGGACATCAGGCAGATTTGCGCTGACGCCGTTCGGGACGCCGCCGGACGCAACGTGTGGGTGGTGGGCGGCGGCGACGTTGCCGCGCAGTTCGCGGAGGCCGGGCTACTGGATGAAATCCGGGTTACCTACATGCCGGTTGCGCTGGGCTCGGGGCGGCGGCTGCTCCCGGTGTCCACGCCGACCGCTCCCATGCGGCTGGCCGGCACGACGTCGTTCAACGGCGGTGCCGCCGAGCTCCGCTTTTCACTGACGTAGGGCTCCAGCGGCGCTCCAGCGGCACTGCCGGACACGGCGTCACCGCCGCCGCTCCCCGTGTTTCGGGGGCTGGGCACCGGACCACGGTAGAGTGTGGGTTTCGCGCAGGCGCCGTGGCCCGGCCCGCAAGTCTCAGAAAGTGGCAGATCAATCATGGGGACAGATATCCGCACCCGCAACAACGTCCAGGTCCTGGGAAACCCTGACGGGCCGGTGATGATGTTCGCGCACGGCTTCGGCTGTGACCAGGGCATGTGGCAGCGCCTGGTTCCCCGGTTTTCCCGCGACTACCGGATCGTCCTGTTCGACCACATGGGTGCCGGCAACTCGGATATCGACTCCTATTCCTCCGCCAAATACTCTTCGCTGGACGGCTATACCTCCGACGTGCAGGACATCATGTCGGAGCTTGACCTGCGGGACGTGACCTTCGTGGGCCACAGCGTGGGGGGCATGATGGGCGTGGCCGCAGCGGCGGCGGACCCGTCGCGCTTTAAGGCACTGGTGTTCCTGGCCTCCTCGCCCAGCTACATGGATTACCCGGAGGACGGCTACGTGGGCGGAACGTCGCAGCGGGACATCCGGGAGCTGCTGGATTCGCTGGACAGCAACTACATGGTCTGGGCAGCAACCATGGCACCGGCCATCATGGGAAATCCGGACTCCCCGCAGCTGCACAGTGAGCTGGAGGGCAGCTTCTGCCGGATCAACCCGACCATCGCCCGCGAGTTTGCCCGGGTCGCGTTCCTCTCCGACGTCCGCCACCTGCTTCCGGACGTCACCGTCCCCACGCTCGTCATGCAGTGCTCCGAAGACCTGCTGGCTCCCGTCCACGTCGGCACATACACGCAGGAACAGCTGCCCCACGCCACTCTGGCGGTCATGAAGGCCACCGGCCACCTTCCGCACGTCAGCGCTCCGGCGGAAACCGCCGACACCATCATCAGCTACCTGCAGGCGGCGTAGTTCCTCTGGTGGAAGCTGCTCCCCTGGACTACGAAGCGCTGTTTCACGATGCTCCGGCCGGGTATCTCATCAGCGGGGCTGACGGCACCATCCTCGAAGCCAACCGCACGCTGCTGTCCTGGCTGGGAATGAGCCGCCGGGAGCTGGTGGGAACCAGCTTCCTGAAACTGCTGCCGATCGGCGACCGGATTCTCTACGCAACGCACGCCGCACCCCAGATGGGGGTCGCCGGTGCGTTTGCCGAGCTCGCCGTCGACCTCATCAAGGCTGACGGCGCCCGGATGCCGGCCCTGCTCTCGGCGAGCAGGGTCCCTGCCGAAAACGGCGGGCCGGCCCTGGACCGGGTCATTGTCTTCAACGCCCGCGAGCGCCGGCTCTACGAACAGGAACTGGTCAACACCCTGCGCAAGACCGAGGAAGCCGAGGCGGCACGGGCCAGCGCCGAGGCATCTGTTTTCGCCCAGCAGGAGGCACTGCGGCAAAAGGACCTGGTCCTGCAGGAAAGCCTGACTGAAAGCCGGCGCAAAGAAGCCCTGCTGGAGACCATCCTGAACACTGTCGAGGTGGGCGTGGTGGTGATCGACGAGGCGGGAACGGACCTCCTCACCAACAGCCGGCAGATTCACAACCGACAGCGCGCCCTCCCTCCGGGCATCCATGACGCCGAGGAGCACGACCTGCTCATGTTTGGTCCGGACCGGGTGACCCTTCTGCCCGCGGACCTGCGGCCGCTGCGGCGCGCCATGCTGGGCGGCTCCTATTCGGATCAGCTGGTGTGGTTTGGCGCCGGTGAGGGCCAGCAGGCGCTAAGCGTCTCGGCCCGTTCAGTGCGGGGCGACGGTGCGTTCCGGGGTTCGGTGATTGTCTTCAGCGACGTCACCGGCCTGGTAAACGCAGTGCGTGCCAAGGATGACTTTGTTGCCAACGTTTCGCACGAGCTGCGCACACCGCTGACGTCGATCATGGGGTACCTGGACCTGCTGCTGGAGGACGCGGACGACCTGCCGGGCCATGTCACGGCATCGCTGAAGGTCGCCATGCGCAACTCCGAGAAGCTGCTGGCCCTGGTCTCGGACCTGCTCACCGCGGCTGCCGGCGGCAGCACCCTGGCACTTCAGGCCACGGACCTGTCCGAGCTGATCCGGTCCGCCGTCACCTCAGCCGCGCCCCGGGCCGAAATCAGCGGAGTGCATTTCGAGACCGACCTGCCGGACACCCTCCCGGACACCCTTGACCCACAGCGCATCGGCCAGGTGCTGGACAATCTGCTGTCAAACGCCGTCAAATACTCGCCCGACGGCGGCATTGTCACCGTCAGCGCGCGGCGCACCGAGACGCACACCAGCATCGAGGTGGCCGACCCCGGCATCGGCATGACGGCCGCGGAACAGGGCGAGGTGTTCACGAAGTTCTTCCGTTCCGCAACGGCGCGCAAGGCTGCCATTCCCGGCGTCGGCCTCGGGCTGGTCATCAGCCGCAAGATCGTCGAGGAACATCACGGCACCATAACGCTGCACAGCGAGCCCGGCCGGGGAACTGTCTTCACCGTCACGCTCCCGGTTGCCCAGGCCCGGGCAAATTTTGTGCCCGTTGACCCCTTGTGAAAATATCCAAGTAAATCCCCGGTATCTGCCGGGCTGAAGTCAGCAAGGGACGTATCCATGGCCAGCAGCAAAGCCGCACCGGTGCGAAAAATAATGCGCCGGCTGGGATCTTTCTCCCTTGTGGGCACTGTTGCCTTCCTCGTGGACATCTCGCTCTACAACCTGCTGGCTTCAACGGTCCTGGACGACAGCCCCATCACAGCCAAGGTGGCTTCCGTTGCCGCCGCAACCACGGTGTCCTGGCTCGGCAGCCGGTACCTGACGTTCCGCAGTACCCGGGGCCGGCGCCTCCGCAGCGAAACGCTGCTGTTTGCCCTCACCAACTTTGTGGGGCTGCTGATTGCCACCGGCTGCCTCTATGTCTCCCACTACCTGCTCGGCTTCGACAGCCAGCTGGCGGACAACATCTCCGGAAACGTGGTGGGAGTGATTGCCGGCAACGTTTTCCGGTACTTCGCCTACCGGTACGTCGTCTTCACCACCGACGAGGAACGTGCCGCACGGGCCGCCCGGAAGGAAGCCCTGCTGAAGGAACCCGCGTAGGTTCCGCCTTCCCTGCTAACGACGACGGCTGCGTCTCCTTCAGCTGAAGGAGACGCCGCCGTCGTCGTTATGGGGAAGAGGTTCCTACTTGGCCGTGGGGTCCGCGCCGCCCCGGTGCTGCTTCGGCGTGCGGATGAGCTTCTTGTTCACGAACTCGTCCATGCCGTAGCGGCCCAGCTCGCGGCCTACGCCGGAACGCTTGACCCCGCCAAAGGGCAGGTCTTCCTGCGTTCCGGAGACACCGTTGATCCAGACCATGCCCGATTCCAGGCGGTCCGCGACTTCCAGTGCCTTGTCCTCATCGGTGCTGAAGACGGCGCCGCCCAGGCCGTAGGGCGAGCTGTTGGCCAGTTCCACCGCTTCATCCGCGCTGGAAACCTTGTAAATCACTGCTGCGGGGCCGAAGAGCTCCTCGGAGAAAGCACGCATCTCCTCCGTAACTCCCGTCAGCACGGTGGGCTGCATGTAGGCACCCGGGCCGTCCACCAGGCTGCCGCCGGTGTGCAGCGTGGCACCCTTGTCCACGGCGTCCTGAATCTGTTCGACCAGTCCGTCCGCTGCGGCCTGCGACGACAGCGGACCGAACCGGGTGGCCTCGTCCAGAGGATCCCCGGGCTGGATCTTCGCCATCTTCGCCGTGAACTTCTCGACGAAGTCCTCGTACAGGTCCTCCATGATGATGAAGCGCTTGGCGGCGTTGCAGGCCTGCCCGCCGTTGCCCATCCGGCCGGCCACTGCTGACTTGACGGTGGCGTCCAGGTCCTCGGAATCGAGCACGATGAACGGATCGCTGCCGCCCAGTTCCAGCACGTACTTCTTCAGGTTCCGGCCGGCGACCTCAGCGACGGCCGAACCGGCGCGTTCGGACCCGGTCAGGGAGACCCCCTGGATACGCGGGTCGGCAATGATGACCGCAGCCTGGTCATTGGTGGCGAAGAGGTTGATGTAGGCATCCTGCGGCAGTCCGGCGTCGCGGAAGATCTGTTCCATGGCCAGCGCGGACTGCGGGCAGTTGTTGGCGTGCTTAAGCAGCACGGTGTTGCCCAGCATCAGGTTGGGGCCGGCGAAGCGGGCCACCTGGTAGTACGGGTAGTTCCAGGGCATGATGCCCAGGATCGCGCCGATCGGCTCGGTGCGCACGGTGGCTCCGCCGCCGCCCTTGACGGTGAGTTCCTCGTCGGCCATGAAGCCGGGGCCTTCAGCGGCGTAGTAGTCATAGATGTTTGCGGAAAGGGCGACCTCGCCCTTGGCCTCGCGCAGGGGCTTGCCCATCTCGGTGGCGATGAGCGCTGCGAGTTCATCGCTGCGCTCGCGGTACAGCTCCGCCACCCGGGCGATGATCTTGCTTCTGGCTTCAACCGGCTGGCCGCGCCAGGAGGCAAAGGCCCCGTGGGCGGCGCTGATTGCTTCGCTGATCTCGCTGTCGGTGGCTTCGGCGAATTCCTGAAGTGTTTCCCCGGTTGCGGGGTTCACGGTTTTGTAAGCAGTCATGCGGGCCACGCTACCGGTGACCGTGACCCGGGCAACACGGGGTTCGCTCCCGGCTCAACCGACGTTTCAGATTAGGTGCCGACGGGCCGGGCGTCGTCGTCGGGCTCCGCGCGGTTCCGGCGCCGGGACCGCAGGCCCGGGATGCGGCCAAAGCGCGGCCGCGGCCAGCCCTGCTGCTCGCGTTTGCCGTTCCGCCGGCCGGCGCCCGGGGCGCTTGACGGACGCGGGCGCCGGGTCATGCGGACGCTCCATTCCCCCGGTCCCGGCAGGCGCCAGCCGCGGCGGCGGGCCACGGTGCAGAGGACGGCGGCGGTCACGATGGCTACCGCCATTCCCACGTTGGGCATGCCCAGGCGGTACAGGATGGCCATTTCGACGGCGGCAACCAGAGCGCCTGTCGCGTAGAGCGTGTTGCCGCCGAAGATGGCCGGCACCCGGCCCACCACAATGTCGCGGATCATGCCGCCGCCCACCGCGGTGGCCACGCCGAGCAGGATTGCCGGCAGCCACTCCAGGCCCACGGTCAGGGCTTTCGATGTTCCGGTGGCGGCCCAGCAGCCCAGGGCCAGGGCATCAATGACAATCAGGAAGCGGTTGGCCCATTTGCCCTTGAGTTCGATCAGGTACGCAATGAACGCTCCGGCAATGGCGGCCAAAAGGTACGCGGGGTTGGTCAGGGCAACCGGTGTTCCGACCTGCAGCAGGGTATCGCGCAGGACACCGCCGCCCAGGGCGGAAGTCAGCGCCAGGACGAGGAAGCCGACCGGATCCATGCGCAGCTGCCGGGCCACTGCACCGCCCAGGACGCCGTTGGCCAGCACTCCGGCAAGGTCCACGACGTTGAAGACGGCCTCCGGATCGAAATTCTCCACGCCGCTCCCGGTGTTAGTTTGCCTGCCCGTGTTTCAGGCATCCATTCTACGGGGCGGCAGCCCCCTGGGCGGCCCTCCAGAGGGCGTTGGAAGCGAGGAGCCCCAGACGGGTCAAGAGCAGCGGAATCACTTCACGGCGAAGTGCGCGGCGAGCTTCCCGAGTGTCTGTTCGATGCTGGCCGGGTGGTTGCGGGTAACGCCCGTGACCCGGTACATCACCCGGTGGCGCACCTTCCGGGCGTCCCACTGCTCGGTCACGAGGGTGCCGCCGTCGGCGGGTTCGAGGAGGTACCGCCAGACATGCCCTCCGGCATGCCGCCAGGCGATGCGGCGGCCCTCTTCGAACTCCGTTACCGTGTTGCGGATTTTGTACGGAATGCCCATCTTCATGTCCATGCCGAATCGGGCTCCCGGGGACAACCGGGCCGGCCCGTCGGGCTGGGCCTCGCGGACAGTGCCGGACCCGTCGATGACGCCGTGCATCGCAGGGCGGGCGAGCAGGTCAAAGACGGCGTCAGGGGCAGCCGGAACGAGCCGGTCACGGGAAATCAGATAAGGACTGTTCATCCGGCCAGTCTAGGGCGCCCGTCATTGCTGACGAGGCACGGACGGCCATGCGCGCCGGCGGTGCGGGATGGTGAGGAAGCCTACGTGGTGCGCTGATAGATCCAGCCGGTTCCGTCCCGCACCAGCCGGTGCCGGGCGGACGCGTCTGCTGTTTCCGCTGCTTTTCCCCCGGCGTCCTCCCCCATGTCTTCCCCCGCGTCCGGATACTCCGGATCACCAGGCCAGACCATCACCGACGGTTCCCGCCCGGGAAGCATGCGCGTGGCATAGGTTTCGGGGACAGCGGCAGCGGCCGCGGCAAGCGCCTCCGCCACACTCTTCCTGCCCAGCAGCCCGTGCAGGGTGACCCAGGTGGGCGGCACCAGATCCATCGTGCCCTCATGTCCGCGCCGGAGCGCCTCCGCGGGCGTAAGCCAGACGGCGTCCACGTGTTCCTCCGGACTCAGCGTGATGTCGCCGGCCGGCGCCGGCGCGAGGAAGAACTCCGTTTTCCAGCGGCGGGGCGCTTCGGGCGGCGGAACCCAGCAGGACAACCTGACCAGTTGCTGCGGCTGCAGCACCAGTCCGGTTTCCTCGGCTGTTTCGCGCACGCCCGCCCGGCGGGCAGAAGCCAGGTTGGCGTCGTCGCCGTCCGCTGTCTCAGCGGCGGTGCCGATATCAACGGCGTCCCCGGGATCCACCACTCCTCCGGGAAATACCCAGGCGCCGGCGAAGGACCCCCGGTGGCGGGGACGTTCGAGCAGCAGCACCTGCAAACCTTCGGGGTCATCCCGCAGCAGCACCACTGTGGCGGCCGTGCCATGAAGCATGATGGAAAATCCGTTCCTGAGGAAACTTTGTGTGACCGGGACCATTAGGTCCCTACTGGATCGTAGCTGTTTGCCCGCAGACGGTAGCCCTCGATCCCGGGAACCTACCCTGAGAACCGGCTGAGAGGCGGGCATGACAGTGGAGAAGTTCGAGTTCAGGAAAGCGTATCCGGAGCTGTACGCACCCGGATCCGGAGATTTTATGCTGGTTCAGGTTCCGCCCCTGCAGTTTCTGGCCTGCGACGGGCACGGAGATCCGAACACCTCCGCCGAGTACTCCGGCGCCCTGGCCTGCCTCTACCCGGTGGCGTACACGCTGAAGTTCGCGTCGAAAAAGGATCTGGGGCGGGATTTCACCGTGGCCCCGCTCGAGGGCCTGTGGCGGGCGGACGATATGGACGCGTTCACCCGCCGGGAGAAGGACACCTGGGACTGGACCATGCTGCTGGCCCAGCCGGAGTGGATCACCGGGGACATGGTGCAGACCGCCGTCACGGCGGTGCGGAACAAAAAAGGGCTTCCGGGTCTGGAACGGCTGCGGCTGTTTCGGCTCGAAGAAGGCACCGCGGTGCAGATACTGCACCGCGGACCCTACAACGACGAGGGGCCAGTCCTGGAGCGGCTGCACCACCAGTGGATGCCCGCCCACGGACTGACGTTCAACGGCGACCACCACGAGGTGTATCTCAGTGATCCGAGGCGGACCGCCCCCGAAAAACTGCGGACGGTGCTGCGGCAGCCCGTCCGTCCGGCAGCTTAGCGGCGGCCCGGGAACTGACGGTCCTGCTGTGCCGCACTCTCCCCGGACGCGGTGAGCGCACCGAGCATCGATTCGAGCTGCTCGTCGCTGACCCGGGTCAGCGCTGTGAGCAACTTGGTGATGCGGGTGCGTTCCCTGTCCTCAAAGCGGGTGGCATCCAAGATGTCGCTGACCCACAATCCGTCCATCGCCAGGCGGATGATCACGCCGATGATCCCTGTGGGCTGGCGGGGGTCCAGATTGTCACGGTCCAGGCGCCGGTTCAGGTAGATCAGTGATTCCGCCAGGTTCGGCCGCCCGACGGCGGTGGCCAGCAGTGCGCCCTGGTCCGTCTCGCTGTTGGACCCAGCATCAGAGAACGCCTTGATGTAGGCGCGGTCCTGCGCGCCCACCGGATCCGGATCAGCTTCCGCCAGCCGGCCCAGTTCATGGACCAGCTCGATGATCATTGCTTCAACGTCCTGCTCGACTTCGTCGATTGGTGCGCCCGGCCTGAACATTCTTCCTCCAGCTCAACGGTCAACCGTGTTTCGGTTGACCGACCAGCTTAGCCCGTTTTCGGATTTCCTTCCGCTCCGGCAACCCTTTCTCCGTCATGCCTGACATCTGCTTGAACCGGGGCCGATTACGGGCTTGTCTTGGGGCATGACTTGGATCACCGTGCGCCGTTCCGCCCAGCTCCTGTTCGGGCTCTTTTGCTACGGCTTTGCAATCGGCATGATGATTCAGGCAAATCTGGGAGTGTCCCCCTGGGACGTCCTCGGGCAGGGTACCTCTAGGCAGTCGGGCATCCCGTTCGGCTTTGTCACCAACCTGATTGGCCTGCTGGTGCTCCTGCTGTGGATTCCGCTCCGGCAGAAACCGGGGATTGGCACTGTCCTCAACGTACTGCTGGTGGGCCCCAGTGCCGAGATCTGCCTCATCCTGGTTCGGCAGCCCGAGCAGCTCTGGGCGCAGGTGCTGCTTTTCGCCGGCGGGCTGCTCCTGCTCGCTGCGGCCACGGGGCTTTACCTCGGAACACGGCTGGGACCGGGTCCCCGGGACGGACTCATGACCGGAATACATATCCGTTTCGGCTGGCCGGTCTGGGCGGTCCGCACCGGTATCGAAGTGGCCGTGCTCGCTCTTGGCTGGGCGCTGGGAGGCACCGTAGGGCTGGGCACGGTGGCCTTTGCCCTGCTGGTGGGCCCGCTCATCAGCCGCGCCCTGCCGCTCTTCGACATGCGGGGAATTCCGCTGCGTGCGCAGAGCTAGCGGACGCTCGCGTTACGTCCTCAGCCCATAGGTTAGGAGGGCGTTCCCTGAGGCCGTTATCTGCGAATCGGCCAGCCTCAGCCGGGTCAGCGGATCCCCGGGCTCGAACAGGCGCCGACCGGTGCCAACCACCACCGGGTGGATCATCAGCGTGAGGGATTCCAGCAGACCGGCAAAGAGCAGTCGGCGTACCACGGAGATGCTGCCGTTCACCGCAATGTCCCCGCCGTCGAGCTCCTTGAGCCGCCGCACAAAATCCTCCAGCTCGCCGTCCATCAACCGGGAATTGTTCCACTGCAGGTCTTCGTCCGAGAGCGTTCGGGAGGCCACAAATTTCCGGACCGGGTTGATGAAGCCGCCAAAGTCGTCCGAGGTGTTGCCCGGCCAGTAGTCCGCCCACTGCTGATAGGTCACCCGTCCCAGCAGCACCGTGTCCTGGGTGGACAGGGCCGCTTCCATGGCGGCGCCCATATCCTCGTCAAAGTGGTCAAACTGCCACTCCCCCGGGTTTTCCACCACACCATCGATGGAACTGAACAGTGCCGCCGTCACCTTGCGCATGGCCGTACTCCCGCATCTCTGGTCCGATGTCCGGCCTTACGCGCCGCCGGACCGTTCCCCGGAAGAATAGTCGCTGCGGATGCAGGAAGGAACGCCGGACGGGGTTCGCGCGGGGGTTCCGGCCGGCGCTGATGAGTCTTACGATGGGGCGTGCCTCTTCACCCTCTCCCAAGGAGGAATGGCCATGCCTCAGAGCACGCCGTCAACGCCCGGCCAGCAGGGCCCGGCCGGGCGGCAGGACTACGGCAACGTTCCCGTGATCATCTCCGCCGTTCTGGCAGCAGTGGCCGGAGTGTCCGTGGCGCTCTTTTCCACCGGAGGCACGGAGCGCGAGTTCCGGTGGGAGCTCGGCGTCGCGGCTGCCTGCGTTACCTTCATTGTGTCGCTGCTGATTTTCCTGCTCCTGATTTTGACTGCCCGCCCCAATCCCGAGCATCTGGGCAAAGGCACCGGGATCAAGCGCAGTTTTGGATCGCGTCCCGGTGTGACGGACGACGACGGCGAAGGCGACGGCGAGTTCCGTTCCGGCACCCCCGGCCCCCGCTGATTCCCGGCCCGTACTGATTCCCGGCCGGCGCTGATTCCCGGCCCGTACTGATTCCGGCCGGCGCTGACGGCGGCAGTCCTGCCGGCAGCGCCCCTCTCAACGCGCGAAAATCTTCTCCAGCAGCTCTCGGGAGCGGTCCATGGCGGCGGCGCCGGGCCACCCGCCGTCGTCCTCCGGCTCGCTCTCCTGCAGCACCACGCGGACGACTGCCAGCGCCAGGCCCACGGCCATCCGCGCCTCGGCGGCGAGCTCCGCTGCCGGTTCGGTGCGAAGCTGATCCCGGTACCGGGTGACGACGAGGTTCACCAACTGGTTCTCATGGACCGCCATCCATTCGTTCTGCTTGGACAACAGCTCCGGTGTGCCCATCACCACCTGCATCCGGGCCCGGGCCAGTTCGGCGTCGGGCTGGCCTTCAAACAGTGCGGAGAACACCGCTTTGGCGAGCGCGAAAACCACCGGGGCGGCGCTGTCGGCCCGAAAGGCGCGGGCCACCGCCTCGGTTGCATCGGCGGGAGGCGGCCCAAGAAACACGCCTTCCTTGGAGCCGAAGTAGTTGAAGAAGGTCCGCGGCGAGACCATGCCGGCGGCACAGATCATGTCCACCGTCACCCGGTCATACCCGCGCTCCAGCACCAGGTCTATCGCGGCCCTTTCGATCACGGCACGGGCGGCTGCGCGCTTGCGGGCGCGCAGCCCCTCGCCGGGGTGCCCCTCGCCGTCGTGCCCCTCAGCGCCCGGCTCCTCGACGCCCGGATTACCGCCCTTGCCTGCCCCCGCCGTCGTCATGGTCGCTGCCCCCGGTCTTCAGCCGCTACTCGTACCGCAGGGCGTCGATTGGATTCTGCTTCGCCGCGCGCCGGGCCGGCAGGGTGCCGGCCAGGAAGGCGATCAGCATAACGACGCCGATGATAGTTGCAACGGACGCCGGGGTGAACAGCATGATGTGGAGTCCGGGCAGCGATGAGAGGACGGTGTTGGAAAGCACCGAACTGATCACCGAGCCGAGCCCGACGGCGACGCCGGCTCCCAGGGCTGAGCCGAGGAAGCCGATGAAGATCGCTTCAACGCTGAACAATGCAAAAATCTTGCCGCCGCCCATGCCCATGGCCTTCATCAGGCCGATCTCCCGGGTGCGTTCCTGCACGCTCATCAGCAGCGTGTTGACGATGCCGAAGCCTGCGGCGATCAGGGCGATGACGGCGAAGGCGTTCAGGACGCCGATGATGCCGTTGATGACGGTCTGGATGGCGCCGATCTGGTCGGCAACCGTGAGGCCGGTGAAGCCCTTGGCGTCCAGGTCAGCCTTGACCGCGGCCAGGTGTTCTTCGTCCGTGCCCTCGTCCAGGTACGCCACGGAGGTGATGTAACCGGTGGAAACGCCTTCCGGAATTCCGGTGCGCTGCAGGGCGTCCATCTCGGCACGCAGGCCGGCGCTGAAGCCGGATCCGTCGCCAAAGAGCGAGTCGTTCTGCACGCCGGCAATGACGGCGTCAACGGTGTGCTGGGTTCCGGCATAGTCAGTCACGGCAAGAGTGACGGTCTGGTCCACGGCTGCCTGCTCGTCGGTGAAGCCCAGCGCTTCCACGTAGCTGGACGGGACCAGCACTTCCAGCGAGCCGCTGTCCTCCGCGAGCTGGCGGCCGGCGGCGAGGTCCGCATCCGCCAGCCCCGCCATCGGGTTCACGGTCAGCTCAAACTTGGCCCCGCCGTCGTACTGGATGAAATCGGGAGCGAGCATCGCGGCCGGTTCCACCTTCTCGATGCCTTCGGTGGCACGGATAGCCTCGATGTCCGCATCGGAGAGCAGGGTGAAGTTGCCCTGGGTGGCGGCGCCGTCGGGGTTGTATTCCTTGGGCCCCTCATCGGCCGCTTCCGCTTCGGTGGCGGGCGAGACCGTCATCAGGTTGTCGCCGCCGATGGCGCCCACCTGCTTGTCGATGTAGTCCGAGACGCCGGCACCGATGGCGCTGGTGAGCGTCAGGGTGAAGGCACCGATGAAGATCGCGACGACGGTGAGCGCGGTGCGGACCTTGCTGCGGAAGGTATTGGATACGGCAGAGCGGAGAATGTCGCCGGCGGTCATGCGGAGGCCCCTGTGGTGATGGTGGTGGAGGAAAGCTCGGCGGCCGACACTTCGCGGCCGTCCTTGATGTAGAGCTGGCGGCCGCAGCGGGCCGCGAGGTCGGTGTCGTGGGTGACGGCGATCAGGGTGATCCCCTGTTCCCTGTTCAGGTCGAAGAGGATGTCTTCGACGACGGCGCCGGTGGCGGTGTCAAGGTTGCCGGTGGGTTCATCGGCGAAGATCACCGACGGATTGTTCACCAGGGCGCGGGCGATCACCACCCGCTGTTTCTGGCCGCCGGAGAGGTCCGTGGCCTTGTTTCGAGCCTTGTCCGCCATTTCCAGGCGTTCCAGCGCCTCCATGCCGCGCTTTTTCCGCTCGGCCGGCTTTACTCCGGCGATCATGAGCGGCAGCACCACGTTGTCCAGCACCGAGGAGTTGGGGGTGAGGAAGAACTGCTGGAACACGAATCCGAAGTCCCGGTTGCGCAGCTCGTTCAGTTCGTTCTTGCCCAGGGAGCGGGCATCCTGGCCCTTGACCGAGATGATGCCGCCGTCGGGCGTATCCAGCAGTGCCAGCAGGTGCATGAGTGTCGACTTGCCGGATCCGCTCTTGCCGACGATGGCCAGGGAATCCCCGGCCTCCACGGCAAGGCTGACCCCTTTGAGTGCGTCAAACCGGTTCTCCCCCTGGCCGTATGACTTGGTCAGGTCCTGGGCGCTGAGTACGTGTGGTGTCATAAGCCAACCGTACGTGCAGCACCTGCAAGTTTGCAGGGAGTGCACCTTTGGTAGGCGGGCGCTGGCCTTACCCTGCCCGGTGCACCCTTTACACGGCGCAGCGGGGCCGCTTGACTCGTGGTGGAGTTACCGGACCGGCCGGCCCGGACACCGGCAGGAGGGAAAGGTGCCTGAGATGTCCCGTCGAACCTTTGCAGCTGCCGCTGCCGTACTGGCAGCCGGTGCCTTCATCCCGGGCTGCCGCCCGGTGCGAAGTACGGATGCCGGGATACACGCAGCCCGCCTCAGCGCCCGGCCGGAGAAGGACGGCGTCGCTGCGGCCCCGGGACAGCGGCCTCTGGGACTGGTCGCTGAACGTGATGCGCTGCTGTATGTGCCGGCTGAACCGGCCGGTTCGGCGGCTGCCCCGGGCGGACTCCTGCCGCTGCTGGTTCTCCTGCACGGTGCAGGTTCGGACGCCGCGGGAGGACTGTCCCTGCTGACGGGCCTTGCTGATGAGTACGGGCTGGTACTGATGGCTCCCGCGTCGCGCTCCGGAACCTGGGACGCCATCCGCGGCGCATACGAGGCCGACGTGGATCATATCGATGCAGGGCTGCGGGAGACGTTTTCCGCCGTCGGCATTGATCCCGAGCGCATCGGCATCTGCGGCTTTTCCGACGGCGCGTCCTATGCGCTGGGCCTCGGTCTGGCCAACGGGGACCTGTTTTCCAAAGTGATCGCCTTTTCACCGGGATTCATTCCGTCCGGTCCGCGGCAGGGCAAGCCGGCTGTCTTTGTTTCCCACGGCACCGGTGACGACGTTCTCCCCATCCGTTCCACCAGCCGGAAAATCGTCCCGGCCCTCGAACGGGACGGATACGACGTCACCTACCGGGAGTTCGACGGCGGCCACACGGTCCCGGCGGCGATTGCCAGGGAGGCCCTGGACTGGCTCGGGTGGTGAGCGGACCAGCTGTCTGAAGCAACTAGCTGCGGAACCGCTCCCAGGCTGACTGGCGGGACATGCCCAGCGCTTCGCCGATCCCGGCCCAGCTGATGTGCCGCGCGCGGGCTGCGGCGACCCACCGGCGCAGGTGGTTTTCGACGTCGTCGCGCGCCCGGGCGACCTGCGGCAGCTTCTCCAGCAGCTCCTTGTCGCTGAGGAGGTCCCATGGGGCTCGGGGCGCGGGCTGCACATCCGACGGCGCCTGCCGGAACAGGACGAGCGCGGCCTCTGTGCAGTTCCGGCAAATGGCAGCTGCCGGCGCACCCACCAGCAGGCCGGTCTCCTCGCGCGGGCGCAGGCAGAACGAACACATAAACGGCTGAGCGGCAGGATCCGCGGCAGCAACTTCTCCGGATTCCCCGGAACGGCTTTCCATTCCCCCACCCTACGGTGCAGCTTGAACCACCTGCCGTACGCCTGCCTTGTGAGCCCTTGCCGTGTCAGGTATTACCTGACAGACTCGCCGGATGTCAGGGCTTGCCTGACATCGGTAATCCACAGGGGGAAACATGGCAAAACGGGTTTCGGAGGTTCATTCTGCCGCCTCCGCCGGCGAGGCAAGCCCACGGACGCTTCGGTTTATCCTGGCCGCCGGCGCCGCGGAGGGTTTCGGAGATGCCCTAACCCGCACGCTCCTGCCCATCCTGGCCGTAACAGTGCTCGGTCTCGGCACCGGCTTCGTGGGCCTGCTGAACGCCGTCAGCCTCACCGCGTTTCTCCTGCTGGGCATGCCGGCCGGAATGCTCATTGACCGGATCCGGAACAGGACGCGTGCCATGGGGGCGGCAACCCTCGGCCGCTGCCTCGCTGCGGTGCTTCTCACTGCGGGATACTGCTTGGAGCTGCTCTCAGGACCCGCCCTGCTGGGCGCCGCCGTCCTTGTGGGTGTGGCCGACGTCGTCTTCACCACCGCGCAGAGCACCGTCATTCCCGCAGCCGTGCCTCCCCGGGGACTGAAGGCGGCCTACTCCCGCCTGGCACTGGTGAACCAGGCGGCGTCGACAACCGCGGCAGCCGCAGGCAGCGCCGCACTGGCGCTGCTCGGCCTGCCCGGCATAATGCTGGCGGCGGCCGCCTCCTACGCAGGGTCGCTGGTTTTCCAGCGCGGCATCCGTGTCAGCCCCGTTCCGCGGGTGCGCCGGAGGGAAGCGGGCGGGCAGTTCCGCCGCGGGTTCGCCACCCTGCGCCGGACCCCCGCGCTGTGGGCACTGACCCTTTCCGGAACTCTGACCAACGCCGGAGCAATGCTGGGCAACACGGTGCTGCCGGTGTTTGTCCTCCGGGATCTGGGGATCGACCCGGCGGCCTACGCAGCGCTGGGCGTGGTGGCTGCGGCCGGTGCCATGGCCGGTGCTGCCGCCGCGCCGCGCCTCACCGCCGGACTTGGCTTGAAGGTGCTGCGGACCGGCGCGGCACTGCTGGCTGTTCCCGCGGTGGGCATGGCCATGGCCTGCCAGTGGCTTCCCGGGCCTGAGATCACGTGGCTGGCGGCCCAGTCGCTGGCCTGGAGCTTTCTGGTGTCGGTCTCGGCGGTGGCCGGGGCGGAGGTGCTGCCCCGGACGGTGCCGCCCGGGGAACTCGCCACCGTCGGGTCGGTGCAGCGCACCATCACCTTGGGAGTCATGCCGGTCGCGGCAGTCCTGGGCGGTTTGGCCGCGGGGCTGGCCGGCCCCGTTCCGCTGCTGGCGGTGTGGGCTCTGTTGTCGGGGGCGGCCGCCCTTCCGCTGCTGCGGGCGGATTCCCTCCGCGGATTCCGGTGACGGGCGGCACGAACGCCTGTCGGGACCTGCTGGCTGCAGCCGCGTAAATTGAAGGACATGTCCATCCAGCACGAAAAGTTTCTTGTTCCGGCAGGCGGAGTCGAAGTCTCGGCGGCCTTTGCCTCCCCCGCAAACGCAACCGCCGCCGTCGTCGTCGCGCACGGCGCCGGCGCCGGGATGGATCACCCGTTCCTCACCGGCTTCACCGATGCGCTCAATGACGACGGCGTTGCCACGCTGCGTTTCAACTTCCCCTACCGCGAGGCCGGGAAGAAGTTTCCGGACCGCCCTCCGGCTGCCATCGAAGCGTGGCGGGCTGCCATGACTGCGGCGGCCGCCCGGACACCGGGTCTTCCGCTCTGGGCGTGCGGCAAATCCTTCGGCGGGCGGATGGCCTCAATGGCCGCCGCGGAGGGAATGACGACGGCGGGCCTGATCTTCCTGGGTTACCCGCTGCATCCGCCGGGCAAGCCCGAAAAGCTGCGTGACGAGCATCTGTACGGGCTGACCCTGCCGATGCTGTTTCTGCAGGGAACCCGGGACCCGTTCGCGCTGCCGGGGGAACCGGAACCCGTGGCCGAACGCATTGGCCCCAACGCCCGCATTCACTGGGTCGACGGCGGCAACCACTCATTTGAGGTCCGCGGGAATAAGCGGGACCCGGAGGTTGTGGGGGCCGAGCTGGCCGGCCCGGTCGTGCGGTTCCTGGAAGGGACGGCGCCGGACTGAGCCGATACCGGGGCGGCACAGCCCACGCACCTCCGTGAGATAGGTTTCACCCCCTGTCCCGACGGGCCCGGCACTGGGTAAGCTATCGCCATGCTGAAGAGACTGGCGAAGAAGGTCGCGGTTGCAGCCCTGGTCTTCACGGCCCTTGCTGCAGGCCTGGTGGCGGTTCTGGGATACGGCGCCTTCCAGATGCTCGGGTGGATCCTCTCGGAATCCTCCGATCTGGCGGACGGCGCCGAGGGTTTTTCCGGGTTCGACGACGGTCCCTCCCTGCTCTCATTCTTCGGCGTCTTCATCGCGCCGTCGCTCTTCATCGGAGCGGCGGTGCTGCTGACCCTGGGCGTACGGGGCGTCAGGCGCAGGGCGCGCAGGGCCCAGAACCGACGTTATGACGCCGCTGCGCAGGCTGAAGCTTGGCGCCGGCTGTACCAGCGCCGCGACGAACTGCTGGTGAAGTGGTCCCGGTATGAAACCGATGTGTCGCTGATGATCGACTACCCGGTCATGACCGACTACTCCGACCCCGTCATCCGCGACGTCATCGTCGCTATGCAGGGCATCCGGGCCGCTGAGGCGGAAGCCCTGGACCTCGGCCGCGGCCAGGTAGAGGCTTCCACGCTTCGCCGCGCCGTGGACCGTTTCGAAGTTGCCTTTGTCACCGCCGAAAAATACGCGCGGCGCTGCGGGCAGTCAAAGCTCAGCGATGCCGAACGCAGCAAGCTCGCCACAGCGCGGCAGGCGTTGAACATCATCCTCGACGGCGCCGCCACCCCTTCGGAGGTGGAAGCGGCCTACCGCAGCCTGCGGGGTTCCCTGCGCGGGATTATTGATCTGCCGGATCAGGCCGTCGCCGGCCTGGAAGCGCACACCCGGCAGAGCCTGGGCGTGCACCCGCACGGAGCGCATCAGCACCGGAGGGTGTCGGCGGAACGGGCGGCCTGAGGCAGGCCGCCCGCCGCCGGAGAGGTTAGCGCAGCGCCGGAGAGGCTAGCGCGACTGCAATGGGTTAGCGCGGCTGCGCCGGATTGGTGGGATCGCCCTGCGACGGCGGATTGATCTTGGGTCCGGTGGTCGCCGGGGAAACCTTGGAGCCCTGCTGATTCTGCGTCACCTCGGGCAGGTCCTCCGGAACCGAGCCGCTCGGCTCCTCACCGTTGCGCAGCGCGTCCAGCCGGCGCTCAAGGACCTGAATCACCGGCAGCCGGTTTCCGTGTGCGCGTTCGTAGTCCAGCAGCCCGGACACTCCGGCTTCGTCGAGCGGATGGATCCTGGACGGCAGTGAGCCCAGCGGAATGTGGTCGAAATCGGGCAGCTGAAGGTCTTCGTGCGCGGGTGAATCGGTCATGGTTGCTTCCTCCTGCAATTTGTCGGGTTTGGCTCTGGCGCTCTTTCGGGAACAGCCTTTCGGGAACGGTGCAGCGGGACGGCTGTCAGCCGGCACTGCCGCGGGGGTAGTCATCCTCGTCAGGAGGCAACCCGCCGTCGGCCCCCTGCTCAAGCCGGTCCGCTTCCGAGCCCTCCGGCCGCAGCGGATCTCCGTGCGCCCGCACGGGGTCCTGGATTCCGCTGTCTTCCTGGGCCTCGGGGACCGTGGGAGCCTGCTGCTCCAAGGCATCGGCTTCGTTCTGCGCCGGCACGGCGGATGTGTCATCTGCGGTGGGCATCGTCATTCTCCTTTGCTGTCGGCGGCTGCTGCGGGACAGCAGCGCGAAGGCTGTCGAGATCGCGCCGGCCCAAGTCCCGGGTGCCCGAAAACAGGGCTTCCCAAGAGCTGCCGGCACCATTAGATTATAAGCCTGCTTACCACTTTGCCAGTGAAAGGACTGTCATGAACCAGCCGGAACAGCAGCAGGACACCCCGGGCACGCAGGGCCAGATGACCCCCACTCCGGACTGCGGCGAAAAAACCTACCGAGGAATGGGCAAGCTCACCGGCAAGACCGCGGTGATCACCGGCGGCGACAGCGGCATCGGCCGTGCAGTCGCCATCGCCTACGCACGCGAAGGCGCCGACGTCGTCATTTCCTACCTGAATGAGGACGACGACGCGAAGGAGACGGCCAGTTGGGTGGAGGAAGCCGGACGGCGCGCCGTGCTGGTTCCCGGAGACCTGGACACGGCCGAGCAGTGCCGCAAGGTCATCGAAACCGCGGTGCGCGAATTCGGCAAGGTCGACATCCTCGTGAACAACGCCGCGTACCAGATGAACCACGAGACTCTGGAGGAGATTTCCGACGAAGAGTGGGAGTACACGTTCAAGGTCAACATCAACGCCATGTTCTACCTGGTCAAGGCCGCACTTCCGCACATGGCGCCCGGATCCGCAATCATCGGCAGCTCCTCGGTGAACTCGGACATGCCCAGCCCCACGCTCGCGCCGTACGCGGCCACGAAGTCGGCGATCGCCAACTTCTCCGCCAGCCTCGCGCAGCTGCTGGGCGAGAAGGGCATCCGGGTCAACAGCGTCGCGCCCGGACCCATCTGGACGCCGCTGATTCCCGCCACCATGCCGCCGGAGAAGGTGGCGTCCTTCGGGTCCGACACCCCGCTGGGCAGGCCCGGGCAGCCCGCCGAACTGGCACCGGTGTACGTGCTCCTGGCGTCCGACGACGGCAGCTACATCTCGGGTGCGCGGGTTGCAGTGACGGGCGGCCGCCCAATCCTGTAACCCTCCCGGCGGCGGCGTTCCGCCGTCGCGCGTTCCGCAAGGCCCGCTGTCACACGTTCCGCCGGGGCGCCGTCACACCCCGCGTTAGAGCCGGGAGCTTGGGATAGTCTGTGAATTTCAGCGACAGGCCGACAAAGGAATTCATGACAGTCTCCACCAGCACGCGGCTCTCCGACGGCCGGGAACTCATCTATTTTGATGCCTCCGCGGAGACTGCACGCCGGCGGACGGCAGCCCCGGCTGATCGCCGGGGACTGCCCGCCCGGCCCGGCAACGGCACCGCCCGGTACGACGCACTGACCGGAGAGTGGATCGCAGTGGCTGCACACCGCCAGTCACGGACCCACCTGCCGCCCGCCGACCAGTGCCCGCTGTGCCCGTCGTCGCCGTCGCGCGCCTCGGAAATCCCGGCTGAAGACTACGAAGTGGTGGTGTTCGAGAACCGCTTTCCGTCCTTCGGCCCCGATCTGGGCATGCTCCCCGACAACCCGTCCTGGGGCACGACGGCGCCTGCCTACGGACGCTGCGAAGTGGTGGCCTTCGACTCCGCACACGAAGGGTCCTTCGGGTCGCTGTCACCGGAGCGCGCCCGCACCGTCGTCGACGCCTGGGCACAGCGCACGGAGGCGCTCTCCGCCATGGAAGGCATTCGGCAGGTGTTCTGCTTCGAGAACCGCGGGGCAGATATCGGTGTAACCCTCCTGCATCCGCACGGCCAGATCTATGCCTACCCGTTCATCCCTCCGCGCTCCGCGGTCATGGCGCAGCAGGCGGCAGCCTTCCACGAGGCCTCCGGCGGACGGCAGACCCTGATTGGTGCAGCTCTGGAGGCGGAACGGAGCTCCGGGGACCGGATGATCCTCGAAGGCCGGCACTTCAGCGCCTTTGTTCCCTTTGCAGCCCGTTGGCCGCTGGAAGTCCATTTGGTGCCCCACCGCCAGGTGGCGGACCTTTCCGAACTGAACGACGACGAGCGCGACGACCTGACGTCCGTCTACCTTGACCTGCTGGGCCGCGTGGACGGCCTGTACTCCATACCCACCCCGTACATTGCCGCCTGGCACCAGGCCCCGCTGGACCCCCGGTTCCGCCCGGCGAGCCGCCTGCACCTGCAGCTGACCTCGCCGCGCCGGGCTGAGGACAAGCTGAAGTTCCTGGCCGGCTCCGAAGCGGCGATGGGAGCCTTCATCAACGACACCCTTCCCGAACAGGTGGCAGCAAGCCTGCGTGCCGCCGCCCCCTCTTCCTCCGCCGATAAAGTGCAGTCCGCAGGAAAGGCCCGGTCATGACTCTCTCCGCCCCTGAACTGGCAGCCGCTTTCACCGAGCGTTTCGGGCGGGAGCCGGCAGGGATCTGGTCCGCTCCCGGACGGGTTAACCTGATTGGCGAGCACACCGACTACAACGACGGTTTTGTGCTGCCGTTTGCCATCAACCGCTCGACGTCGGTGGCTGCCGCGCCGCGCGGCGACCGCAACGCGCACATCCATTCGGCGTTCGACGGAGGAAGCACGGCCAGCACCCATCTGGACGACCTACGGCCCGGCAGCGTCGAAGACTGGGCCGCTTATCCGCTGGGGGTGCTGTGGGCCTTCGAGGACCAGGGCACCAAGGTCCCCGGCGTCGACGTGTATCTGGATTCGGATGTACCCGTAGGGGCGGGCCTCTCCTCTTCGGCTGCCCTCGAGTGCGCTGTGGCAGTCATGGCCAACGACCTCTCCGAGGCCGGACTGACCGGACCCGAACTGGCCGCACTTGGCCAGCGGGCCGAAAACCTCATGGTGGGTGCACCCACCGGAATCATGGACCAGTCCGCATCCCTGCTCGGTGAGGAGGGACATGCCGTCTTCCTGGACTGCCGCAACCGGGAAGCGCAGCTCGTACCGCTGGATCTGGCCGGCAACGGCCTGACCCTGCTGGTGATCGACACCCGGGTCAGCCACGAACATTCCACCGGCGGTTACGCCTCCCGGCGGGCCTCCTGCGAGCAGGGCGCCAAAGCCATGGGAGTCGCTGCCCTGCGCGATCTCAGCACGGAAGACCTGGCCGAGGCCGCCGGCATCCTGGATGAAGAGACCTTCCGCCGCGTGCGGCACGTGGTCACGGAAAATGCCCGTGTGCTGGCTGCCGTCGACGTCCTGCGCACGGAAGGTCCGGCCAAACTCGGTGCCCTCCTCGTGGAAAGCCACGCTTCCATGCGCGACGACTTCGAAATCTCCTGCCCCGAGCTGGATCTGGCGGTGGAGACGGCCCTCGGCGCCGGTGCGCTCGGCGCCCGGATGACCGGCGGCGGGTTCGGCGGTTCGGCCATCGCCCTGGTGAACTCCGACGACGCCGGCGCCGTCACCGATGCTGTGACCCGCGCCTTCGCCGCGGCGGACTACGCCGCTCCCGCCGTCTTCACCGTGCTGCCTGCCGCCGGAGCCGGCCGGACGGAAGGCTAGGACCGAAGGCTAGGACGGAGCCGCTCCACATCTCTCGTGCAGATAACGGGCCTGCAGAGATTCCATCCAGCCCGGCTCAGTGGCTAACGGTCCCGCGCCTGGACTCCAGCACCGGCGCTATCCAAGCATCGCAGACGATTCCGGTCACCCACGAGTAGACCGCCTTGTGCCACACATCAACCACGGTTTCGCCTGCCGGCCAGGAGGTCGGCGGAGCTCCGACACCGGTGGCATTCTCCAGCGTCTGGTCCGTGGCCAGCCGCACTACGGTGTGGGTGGTGTTCGCCACCGGACCCCGGATACCCGTTACCGCCCAGACTCCCCGCAGCGCGCCGAGCACGGCACCGGTCCCCCAGTGCATGGCGTGGTTCCAGACCGGCGGGCGGGCGTCGTCGTCGGGCTTCTGGCCCAGCAGCGACAGCAGGGTTCGCGCCGGCACGTAGGAATTGGGCCGCGAGGTGAACAGCTGCTCCACCTTTTCCCCGGCGGTCATCGCTGCCACACCCACCAGCCCCGCCGCCGCTCCCGACCCTGCCGCCTTGAGCAGCGTTCGTCCGCGTCCTGCCATGGTTGACCTCCCCTGTCCGAGTTTTCTGTCTGGGTTTAGTACGTGAAACCCAGCCTAGGAGACGGGGCCGGATCCGGCACCTGTGATGACGCAGGTGCTACAGGTTCTGCCGGAGCCAGGCACTGGCCCGCGCGGCTGTCCGTTGAATTTCCTCCGCTGATCTGCCGTTGACCACGGCAAACGCGAGCTGCTGCAGCCGGAAGGTGTTTCGCCGCACCAACGCCCGGCTGGTGTCCTCAGAATCGGCGATCAACGGCAGCTTGTCCCACCCGTTCCACGCACCGACGCATGCAAGGTCAGTAGAACGGTCGCTCCGGGAAGCCAAATCCCAATCGAGGACTCCGACGACCCGTCCGCCGTCCCAGAAGACGTTCTGTCCGGCCAGATCGCCGTGGGCGAAGACCTCCCGGAAAGGTTCAAGGGCCGCCAGGGCGCAGACCGCGTGCAGGGCCCGCCCCTGAACGTCCCCGTCCAGAAGCGGAACCACCTCCTTCCGCTGGATGCCGTACCACTCGGCCCCTCCGCAGAATTCCAGGGGCTCAGCGAGCAGCTCTTCGATTGGCCCGGTGGGAATGGACGCAACCCGGGCGAGCAGCTTCCGGAGCTCACCCAGGTCCCCCTCGCCTGCCGGGCAGGGTGCCCCGGGTATCAGTTCGGTGGCGACCGCCGAGGTCCCGTCGAGTTCCACGACCGGACCCAGCGACCGCGGGAGCAGGAAGCCAACCGATGCGGGGATGCTGTCCACAAGCTGCTGCCGCCGCCGCATCCCGGCCGCAGTGCCGAGATCACGCCGCACCCGAACGGCGGCGTACCCCCGGAGCAGGACAACGGTGTGTGCTGTTCCAAGGTCCACAACGGTCCGCTGTGCTGCCTGTGCTCCCGGCGGCAAACCATCGACGGCAAGATCCACAATGTCGTGCAGAACGCCGTTCACGCTTTTCCCCATGGTCCGAAAGTAACAGGGCTGAGCCGGAGAATCGGGCACACTGGCTCCATGGCCGCACACACCCTGATACAAACCGCAGAGATGGAGCTTCTCGAGTCCTCGACGCGGGGCAATGCACCTCGGGTTCGGGAACTGCTACACCCGGGCTTTCTCGAGATCGGCCGTTCCGGGCGGCGGTGGACCCGCGCCGAGGTCATCGAAGCACTGAACCGCGAAGCCGCGCGCCCGGTGCCGGACACGGACGAATGGGACTTCACCGAACTCGCTCCGCACCTTGTTCTCGTCACCTACCGGATCCGTTCGGGCACCCGACAGAGCCGCCACGCTTCACTGTGGGACACGTCGGCCGCCACGGCACGCCTGCGGTATCACCAGGGAACGGTCGTGCCGCCGGACTTCGAGTAAGCCTGGAAACCCGGAGGGTCCGGACATGAGGCAGGGCCGGAAAACACTAAAGTCCCGGAACCTGTGAAGGTCCCGGAAACACGGAAGGCCTGCCCGGTGCCGGGCAGGCCTTCGCGGTCCGGCAGGTGCCGGATCTGTGGAGATGGGGGGAATCGAACCCCCGTCCGATGTTGAGTTGAAAGGGCTTCTCCGGGCGCAGTCTGCGTCGGATTTTCTTGGCCCCAGCCGTCGTACAGACGTGCGGCTGATCCGGGCCCAGCCGTTAAAGTGTCCTGAACACCCCAACGGCAAGAGTGTTCAGCAGTGGCCCTCTAAACGACGCCAGATACCGGAGCGAGAGCAACTCCGGGCTGACGGACTGTGCCTTACTGCTTAGGCAGCAAGGGCGAAGTCAGTGCGCATAGGTTTGGCACTTATTTTTTTGCAGAGAGCGTTAGCGAGATAACTCTGCATCCTCGGCCCGCTTCCCCTTTCGCGGCAAACACCGTCGAAACCGATCATCCCCGTTTTAGTTATCAAGGTTTGTGTAGTTATCAAGGTTCATGCACTCACGCCGCCGGCCCGTTCCCGGCGTCCAAAAATAATAACGCAGGCCTCCCCGGGATGATTCCCGGTGCGCCGGAAAAAACCCGTGCGCATGAGAAATGTGCACGAGAATGGTGGGATGAACAACTTTCAGCCCGGGGAGGGCACCGGCCGGGCCCCGCAGCAATCGGTCAGCGTCGCTGAGCTCGCCCGCCGCGCGCGGTTGCTGGCATCTGCAGGAACGCGTCGGATTTTGGGGATCACCGGAGCGCCCGGGGCGGGCAAGTCCACGCTTGCGGCGCACCTCGTGGAAACGCTGGGTCCCGAAACCGCCGTCTTGGTGCCGATGGACGGTTTCCACCTGGCCAACAGCGTGCTGGACGCGTTGGGCCGGCGCGGGCGCAAGGGTGCTCCGGACACGTTCGACGACGGCGGATACGCTGCGCTGCTGGAGCGCCTCCGCAGCCAGACGGCCGAGGAGCCGGTCATTTACGCCCCTGACTTTCGGCGCGAACTGGAAGAACCGATCGGGTCTGCTCTAGCCATCCGTGCCGCTGTCCCGCTCGTCATCACCGAGGGCAACTACCTGCTCCTCCCCCGGGGCCACTGGCCGCGGGCCCGGGCCGCCATGGACGAGGTGTGGTACCTCGAGGCCGACGACGCCGTCCGCCGTGAGCGGCTGATCCGCCGCCACACGCAGTTTGGCAAGACGGCGGATGAGGCCCGCGAGTGGACCTCGGGCAGTGACGAAGCCAATGCCCGGATCATCGCAGCCTATGCAGGGCAGGCGGACGCCGTCGTCCGGGTTGCCGATGCATCCGCAGGACACGGGTAACCCGGCGGATGCATCGACAGCAGGCCGCTAGCGGCGGCGTCCGAAGATGAGGGAGGCAGCAGCCGTGGCGGCAGTCACCGTAAAGACCGACGGCCAGGCACCGAGCTTCTTCGCGAGCGGGTGCGACAGGCCAAACGCCGTCACGTAGCCGGCGGTCAGGGCTGCGGCCGTACCGGTGCCGGCGTCGCGCTTCCACAGGGTAAAGGCTGCCGCGCCTGCGGCAGCCAGGACCGCTCCGCCGAGCTGGCGGTTGCCGGTGTCCCGTGCGGTCTTGTAGCCGCCGATCAGACCGGCGCTGGAAACGAGGGAACTCAGAAGTGCACTCACTGCGGATTTTCTCCTTTTAGCTGGGAACAAGTTCCAGCCTAGCGCGGCCCACCGTCTAAGCTGGGGCGGACCCCTTCCCCTCCCGCTGAAGGACTGAACATGACGACGACACCCGAAAATCTGCTGGCTGACGATGCCGCACTGGAAAAGGTGGCCACCGGCGCCGACTGGGCCGAAGGGCCGGTCTGGATTCCCGGGCGGTCGGCGGTGCGCTTCAGCGATATTCCGGGCAACCGGATCCTGGAATACCGCGAGCGGACCGGCGACTTGGAGGTCTACGCACAGAACGCCGAGTTCACCAACGGCCGGGCTCTGGACCTCGACGGAGCGGTCATCCAGTGCTCGCACGGCCGGCGGGCTATTGAGCGGGACACCGGCACGGCGGACGACGCCGTCCCCGCCGTCAGCACGCTTGTGGACTCCTACAACGGGCGGCGGCTGAACTCGCCGAACGATGTGGTGGTGAAGTCCGACGGCACCATCTGGTTCAGCGATCCCTCCTATGGAATCCAGAAGGAGACGGAGGGCCACCCGGGCCGGGAAGAGTACGGTGACCGCTATGTCTTCCGCTTTGATCCGGCCAGCGGTGAGCTGACTCCGGCGGTCATTGACGTCGAGGTGCCCAACGGGCTGGCGTTCTCCCCGGATGAATCCGTCCTGTACGTATCGGATACCTCGCTGGGCACCCCCGCCATGGACGGCGGCGAGCGCCTGCACTGCCACGCAATTCATGCGTACGACGTCGTCGGCGGCCGGTTTGCCCGCAACGGACGGGTTTTTGCCGAGGTGGATCCGGGCGTTCCGGACGGCTTCCGGGTGGACGTCCACGGCAACATCTGGTCCTCGTCGCAGGACGGGGTGCAGGTGTTTTCCCCCGAAGGTGAGCAGCTGCTGCGGATCCCGGTTCCAGAGACTGTCAGCAACGTGTGCTTCGGCGGCGAGGACGGCACCACCCTGTATATGACGGCGTCGAGCAGCCTGTACCGGATCCGCACCACGGTTACCGATGCGGCTGCCGCGCTTCGGGACGGCGGCCGTTAGAGGCGGTCGTTAGAGGCGGCCGTTAGAGCAGCAGCCGCCGGGCGGTTGCCCCTAGCCACGGTCAGCTGAATCGTGCGGCGGTGGACACCGCGAGGTTGCGGGCTGCAGTGAAGCGTTTGGCCGTGCTGGCCCGGTTCAGCAGCCGTGCCGCACGCACCATCCGGTTTCCCCGGCGGCGCCGGCCGGCGTCGTAGGCGCGCAGGGCGGCGTCGGCGTCGGAAGCCTTCGCCAAGGCCTCCACCAGCGCTACCGCGTCAAGAAGTGCTTCGCAGGCGCCCCGCCCCAGGTTTGGCGCCATGCCGTGGGCGGCATCGCCCAGCAGCACCGTCCTTCCGAAGACGTAGGAGGGCAGCCGCGGTATGTCGAACAACTCGCGGTAGTCCACCGGGCTCCCCTCGAGGTTTCCAATGACCCGGACCACGGCCGGATGCCAGCCGCGGTAGAGGCTGGTCAGTATCTCACCCGCCCTTCCCCGGACTTCTTCCGGGGAACCTTCCCCTGGTCCGGAACCCTGTCCGGCACCTTGCCCGGAACCTTGCCCGGAACGGAAGAGCGCCAGGTCTTCAGAGCGGATACAGGCGAACCAGTTGGTGTTTTGCCCGTCCAGCGGTGTGATGCCGAACAGGCGTCCGGGCCCCCACGTCTCCGTCACTTCGGCAGCCGGACCGGGAACAACACCCCGGAATGCCACCGTTCCCAGCGGCCGGGGCCTCGCGGCGCAGCATCCGGTGCGCAGCCGGCTGGAAATACCGTCCGCGGCAATAACAACGTCGGCGCGGGGCAGGGTTTCCAGGCCGGCAACCGGCGAGTTCCAATGAATGATCCCCGGGGGAAGTTCATCCGCCAGCGCCTCCAACAGGACTGTCCGGGGCACCAGTCTAGCGGTTCTGCCTCCGCCGAGCGCCGCAATCTCGCTGCCGTCGGGCCTCAGGAGGCGGGCACCGGGCTGCTCAACCGAACCGGCGCGGACCGTCGCGCCGGCTCCCAGCACATCCAGTGCCCGCGTTGCCTCCGGCCACATCGCCAGCGCCGTTCCGCTTCCGGGCAAGCTCCCGTTCCGTTCAAGGACCTGCACTGACCAGCCGGCACGGAGCAGCCCCCGGGCGGCGGCCGTTCCTGCAATGCCTGCTCCGACGATCACTGCCGATCCGCGCATCGCCGCCCCTCCTCAATCTCCGGAGCCGCGCCCGGCGGCCAATCCCGGTAAGCCTGCCGGAAACCGATGAATGATGCAACGGCCGCTCACGTGGCCAGCAACGGGCGCAGATTCTCCCAGGCCCAGGCGCCCAGCGTGGTGGGAGTGGTTGAGAGGTAGTTCCGCTGATTCTCCGGCGTAAAACCCAGCTGGCCCCGGGACATGCCCAGCACTCCCTCGACCTGTGCCTCGGTGAGGCCGGCAGCGCGCAGCCCGGCCGCGGCGTCGCCCTCCGCCATTTGATCAACGACCAGCTCGCGGCCGACTGCCTCTCCGACGATCCGTGCGACTTCCGGGAAGGTCAGATCCCGTGGCCCAAGTACGCCAAGCGTGCTCACCCCGGTCCAGTCCCGAGCCAGCAGACGCGCCGCGGCCACATCGCCCACATCCCGCGGGTCCACCCAGGGCATCTGGTGCTCCGCCGGAAGCGTCGTGGAGAGCACGCCCGCCCGCAGGGACTCCAGATCCATCAGCAGATTGGTAAAAAAGTAGCCGCAGCGCAGATGCGTCACGTGCGCGCCGGTGGCATTGAGCAATTCCTCGGTGCCGCCCAGTCCGTCAATCTCGCCGAAACCGCTGCGGGCTTCGGCGCCGACACTGCTTTGAAACACCACCCGCGGCACGGCATTGGTGCTGACCGCCGATGCCGCAGTCCTGCCCATCCGGAGATATCCGGCAACCGGATCGTCATCCCCGGTGGGAGGATCCACCCAGTACAGCGCATCTGCACCCAGCGTCGCCCGGATCACTGCCCGTTCATCCCCGGAGTCGCCTTCCACCACATCGCAGCGTCCAATGAGGGCGGGATCCAAACGGCCGGCGTCCCGCACCAGGACCGTGGGCTGCATTCCCGCCTGCACCAGCAGCTGGACCACCCTAGATCCCACGCGTCCCGTTGGGGTTGTCACCACAATCTTCATGAGAATCCTCCGCAGCCGTCGCCACCAGAGTGGCCTGCCGGCAGGTATTCATCAAGAGGAAGCGCTCACTCCGTGGTTCCGGTGCTGCCTCCGGCGGTCCGGTAGCTCCACAGCTCGGCGCTCAAACCGACGGGCTTGCTCCGCGGAGTCCCCGCCGGCTCTCCGTCACCTGCCGCTGCTGCGCCGTGCCCGTGGCCGAAGTTCTTAGACTCCACCCAAGCCTGGAACGACTCCTCATCCCGCCACCGCGTGAGAACAAGCCAGGTCGTGCGTTCGTCGGTGGGCTGCAGCAGTTCAAACCCCTCGAAGCCGTCCTGTCCGTCCACGGCACCGGCACGGGCTGCAAACCGGTGCGCGAGCTCATCTCCGGAATCGGCGGGAACGGTGATGGCGTTGATCTTGATAATGGTCATGGCCCTATTATCGTCGGTGTAGCCTACCCGGCCCAGGGCAGCACCAGCGAGGCGTAGCGCGCCTTGACGGTCTCCAGGAGCTCGTCGCCGGGGTTGTCCCAAATTTCCTGGTTAAAGATCTCCACCTCAATGTCACCGGTGTATCCGGCCTCGGCCACCCAGCCGGTGATCGTGGCAAAGTCGATGACGCCGTCGCCCATGATCCCGCGCGAAAGCAGGGCATCGGAAGCGATGGGCAGGTTGAAATCGCAGACCTGGTAGGACGCGATCCGGTTTTCACGGCCGGCCCTGGCAATCTGCGCCCGCAGCTGCGGGTCCCACCACACGTGGAAGGTATCCACTGCCACGCCGACGACGGCGGCCGGGTAGGGAGCGGCCAGGTCCAGCGCCTGCCCCAGAGTGGAGAGAAGTGCACGGTCCGCGGCGTACATCGGATGCAGGGGCTCCAACACCAGGCGCACACCGTGCTCGGCGACAAAGGGGACCAGTTCCTCCAGACGGTCCGCGATGCGTTGCCGTGCGGCAATGATGTCCCTGTCACCGTCCGGAAGCCCGCCAACCACGAGGAACAGCTCGGACGTCCCCAGGGCTTCGGCCTCCAGGATGGCGGCCCGGTTGTCCCGGACCGCTGCCTCGCGGCCCTCGGCGTCCGCGGCGGTCAGGAAACCGCCGCGGCACAGGGAGGACACCCGGAGCCCGGCATTGCTGATGAGTTTGGCCGCCCGTTCCGTGCCTACTTCGGCAACGCGGTCCCGCCACGGGCCGACGGCGGGGATTCCGGCGCGGACGCATCCCTCGATGACCTGCTCCAGGGTCCAGTATTTGGTGGTGGCGCTGTTCAGGGACAGCCGGGAGAAGTCAGTCACGAGGCAACTCCGTTCACGGTGAGCCAGGCCTGCATGCGGGCGGCGGAGAAGTCAGGGTCCGCGAGCAGTCCGGCCCGGTCCGCCAGCTCGAAGGTCCGCACCAGATGTGGGACCGAGCGGCCGTTCTGCAGCCCGCCCACCATGGAGAAGCCGGGCTGCCTGCCGTTGAGCCAGGACAGGAACGCGATACCCGTCTTGTAGTAGAACGTGGGGGCGCTGAAGATATGCAGGCCCAGCTCCCGGGTGGAATCCAGGATGGCCCGCGCCTTGTCCGGCCGGCCGGCGTCGTAATCCTGCAGTGCAGCGGAGGCGGCCGGGTAGATCGCCGCAAAAATCCCCAACAGGGCGTCGGAATGGTGCGTCCCGTCGCCGTCGATCAGCTCGGGATAGTTGAAATCGTCCCCGGTATAAAGGCGCACTCCCTCCGGAAGGGCCGCACGCAGCGCCTTCTCGTGGGCGGCGTCGAGCAGGGACACCTTCACTCCGTCAACCTTTTCGGCGGACCCTTCGATCAGTTCCCGGAAGGTGGCGGTGGCTGCATCGACGTCCGCGCCGCCCCAGTAGCCGGCCAGCGCGGGGTCGAACATGTCCCCCAGCCAGTGCAGGATGACCGGCTCAGCGGCTTCGGCCAGCAGCGTGGAGTACACGCGCAGGTAATCCTCCGGACCCGATGCCGCTTGGGCAAGGGCGCGCGAAGCCATCAGGATCACCTTGGCCCCGGATCCCTCCACCACTGCCATCTGCTCGCGGTAGGCCTCCAGCACCGCGTCCACTCCCGCCCGCCCGGACGGCAGCATGGCCAGGTCAAGCTGGTCGGTGCCGGCTCCGGCGGCAAGCAGGTCGCGGACAGTCTTGCCGGCGACGGCGGGCGCATCCGAACCAACCACGCCCGCGGCCTCAGCTCCGGAGCGTTTGATCAGTTCCTGAGTGGCCGCCCAATCCAGGCCCATTCCGCGCTGGGCCGTGTCCATGGCATCGGCGACCCCCAGCCCGTAGGACCACAGCTCATGCCGGTAACCCAGCGTGGCGTCCCAGTCCAGGTCAGCCGGAGCACCCGGGACATTGTTGCCGGCGGTACGCGGGATAACGTGGGCGGCGGCGTACGCTCGGCGTGCGCGCAGCGGCGCCGACGGGCGGTGCCACTCCGGAGGCGGAGCGGTCGTATAGGCGCGGGTGCCGCCGTCGTCGGCCGGAAGCATCAGCTCAGCCATCAGAGGGCAATCTCTTCAATGTCCAAGGTGCGCCGCTCCGCGGAGGATCTCAGGCCGAGTTCGGCCAGCTGCACGCCCCGGGCAGCGGAGAGCAGGCCGAAGCGGTGTTCGCGGCCGGCGACGACGTCGCGCAGGAATTCTTCCCACTGCAGCTTGAAGCCATTGTCCAGGTCCGCGTTGGCCGGAACTTCCTGCCACTGGCTGCGGAAGGATTCGGTCACCGGCAGGTCCGGGTTCCAGACCGGCTTGGGTGTGTTCACCCGGTGCTGGGACACGCACTTGTTCAGACCGGCGACGGCGGAGCCGTGCGTGCCGTCCACCTGGAATTCGACCAGTTCGTCGCGGTACACGCGGACGGCCCAGGAGGAGTTGATCTGGCCGACCACAGGATCACCGGCCGGGGTTTCCAGCTCGAAGATGCCGTAGGCGGCGTCGTCTGCGGTGGCCTGGTATTCGTTGCTGTCCTCGTCCCAGCGGGTGGGGATGTGGGTGACGGTCTTGGCGTTGACGGTGCGGACTTTGCCGATGATGCCTTCGAGCACGTAGCTCCAGTGACAGAACATGTCGGTGGTCATGCCGCCGCCGTCTTCCTTGCGGTAGTTCCAGGACGGACGCTGTGCGGCCTGGCTCTCCCCCTCGAAGACCCAATAGCCGAATTCGCCCCGGATGGAGAGGATCCGCCCGAAAAACCCTTCGTCAACCAGGCGGCGGAGCTTGACGAGCCCGGGCAGGTACAGCTTGTCGTGCACGACGCCGGCGGTCACCCCGGTTTCGCGTCCGAGCCGGGCCAGCTCAATGGCCTCCTCGAGGGTTTCCGCCGTGGGTTTTTCGGTGAAGATGTGCTTGCCGGCCAGCATGGCCTTCTTGAGGGTGGCAGCCCGGAGGTTTGTCATGGAAGCGTCGAAAACGACGTCGACGGTGGGGTCCGCGATGACGGCGTCCAGGTCCGTGGTCCATTCGGACACCTTGTGCTTTTCCGCCAGTTCCCGGAGCTTGGCTTCATTCCGGCCCACCAGGATCGGCTCCACCTGGACCCGTGTGCCGTCTTCGAGGAGGAATCCGCCGGCTTCAACGATGGGCAGGATGGAACGCAGCAGGTGCTGGCGGTACCCCATCCGTCCGGTGATTCCGTTCATGGCAATACGGATGGTGCGGGGCCTGGGGGTGGTGTTCTCCATGGGGTCGGTCTCCGTCGACGGCGGGAAAATGCGGAAAGCGCATTCCGGAATGGGTCCATCCTGCCCCAGCCCCTAGCTTCTGGCAAGCACTTTCCCGGGGGTGCCATAATTGCCCCCTGACTACAGTGGAGGAAACGTGCCCGCTAGCACCTTGTATGAAGTTGCCCGCCATGCCGGGGTTTCCCTCGCCACCGCCTCCCGCGTGCTCAACGGCTCCAGCCGCCGTCCCGGCGATGCCATTTCCGAACGGGTCAGGGCGTCAGCGGTGGAGCTCGGCTACATCGCCAATGCACAGGCCCAGGGCCTGGCGAAAAAGAACAGCGGGATGCTGGGACTGATCCTTCACGACATTGCGGACCCGTACTTTTCCACCATTGCCCGCGGCGTCCAGGAGGCCGTACAGGACCAGCAGAAGGTGGTCCTGCTGGCAAGCACGGGCGGCGGACCGGCCAGCGAGCACCGCGCCGTCGCCGCTTTTGCCGCACGCCGTGCGGATGCGATCGTGATCGCCGGAACGCGTTTTAACGCCCCGGAAGCCGCCCAAGAAAATGAACTCCTGCTCGCCGAGCTGCGGCGCTACCGTACCAACGGCGGCAAGGTGGCGGTGATCGGCCAGCCTCTGGTGGGATCTGTGGCCGAGGACGGCTTCCGCACCGTCCCGGTGCCCAACCGTGAGCTCAGCCTTCGGCTTGCTGCGGATCTGGCCGGTGCCGGCCACCACCGCTTCCTCATCCTGGCAGGCCCCGAGGGCCTGCTCACCTCCGACGAACGCGTGGCCGGCTTCCAGGAGGGCCTGAGGCAGGCAGGCCTGGAGCCCGCGGAGGTTCGACGGACCGGGTTCAACCGCGACGGCGGTTACGAGGCGGCCGTCGCGCTGGCGGGCGAACTGGCCGGGGGTCCCGGGGGCCGCCCCGCCGTCTGCGTGTTTGCAGCCAGCGATGTGATGGCCATTGGAGCCATCGCCGGCCTGCGCGAGCATGCGCTGCGCATTCCCGAGGATGTTGCAGTCGCCGGTTTTGACGACATCGAAACCCTTCGTGATTTCACTCCTGCACTGACCACGGCGCAGCTGCCGCTGTCCAGTCTGGGCAGCGAGGCGGTCGCCCTCGTACTCGCGGAGGATTCTTCGACAGAGCCCTACGTGGCTGAAGGCCACGTTATTCTGCGCCGGAGCACGGACGTTTCCTAGCCGTACCTGAGTACAGCGGGGCGCCTCGCCACCGCCTTTTCCCCGGCGCCCGGGTCTTCCGCCTGTCGCCCGGATCTTCCTAGACTCCGGCCTCCACGTTGTCAGCGATGGCGGCGGCGAGCACATCCACCACGTCCCGGTTGGCCAGCGGATTACTCATCAGGGTGAAGTCCACTTCGCCGAGCGGAGGAAGGTCCAGCCGTCTGCCTACTTTCTCCAGATCGGCCGGAACCAGGGAGGAAGGCAGCACTGACAGGCCAATCCCGGCACGGGTTGCCGCCAGGATCCCGTTAACCTCGCGCGTGTTGCAGGTGACCCGCCAGGTCCGGCCGGCGGCTTCCAGCGCCTCGATCGCGAACCGCCGGCTCAGACTCGGATGCGGGTAGGCAACGAGCGGAACCGGAGCACCCGGTTCCAGGACTGTCTCCTTGAGCCCGACCCAGACAAACCGGTCACGACGAACATCCGTTCCCTGATCAGAGTTGGCTGCGGTTTTGATAAACACCAGGTCGAGCTGTCCGGCCTGCAGCCGGCGGTGGAGGCGGTCGCTCTGGCTCACGGTCAACTCGAGATTAATCTGCGGATACAGCCGGCGGAAGCGGCGCAGAATATCCGGCAGCCGGGTCAGGGACAGGTCGTCCGCGCTGCCGAAGCGGATCCGGCCCCGCATGGCCGAACCGGAGAAATACGATTCCGCGCTCTGATGTGCGGCCAGGATGTTCCGGGCAAAACCGGCCATGGCGTCGCCGTTGTCGGTCAGGCGCACCGTTTGCGTGTCACGCTCCAGGAGGATCCGGCCGCACGCGGCTTCCAGCTTGCGCACGTGCTGGCTGACGGTGGGCTGGGCCAGGTTCAACCGGGCTGCGGCTCCCGTGAAACTCAGGGTTTCCGCCACAGTCAGAAAACTCAGCAGCTGTGCGGGCTCATACATCGTTCCTCCGGTTGACGCATTCATCTCCGACCGCAGCAAAACCGCCCGCGCCTATTACAAAGTGCAATGAGGTTGATAGGGAGCATACTCCCTCTATTCGCTGCTGTCCCGAACTAGGCTGAGGTCCTCATTCCTCCTCACCGCACCCGCCGCTTCGCTCACAGGACGTTCCTTGGTACACCCGTCACCGCAGAAACCCTCCCCGCTGCCTCCTTCACCACAGCCCTCTTCCCAACGGTCCGCCTCCCCGCATCCCGCACCGGCCCAGACTTCTCTTGCTCAGACTTCTCCTGCTCAGGCCCCTCCCACCCCCGTTGCTTCTCCGGCTCAGGCCACTCCCGCCCCCGCTGCTTCGCCTTCAGAGCGCGTGCCGTGGCGGGACACCTTTGCCTCGCTGCGGATCCTGAACTTCCGGCTCTTCACCGCCGCGCACCTCGTGGCCGTGGTGGCCATCTGGATGCAGCGCATTGCCCAGGACTGGCTTGTTCTGGAGCTTTCCGGAAGCGTCACCGCCGTCGGTATCACCACCGCCTTCCAGTTCCTGCCGACCCTGCTGCTCGGACCCCTGGGCGGAATCATCGCTGACCGGCATTCCAAGCGGATCCTGCTGATGGTGAGCCAGTCTGCCGCCGCCGTCCTGGCCCTTGCCCTTGCGGTGCTTGCGCTGACCGGCGCGGTTCAGGTGTGGCATGTCTACCTTGTGGCGCTGGCGCTGGGCATGGTGACCGTGATTGACCAGCCGGCACGGCAGGTTTTCGTCCATGAAATGGTGGGGCCTAAGCACCTGCGCAACGCCCTGAGTGTGAGCTCCTCGGTCTTCCAGCTCGGCGCCATGGTGGGGCCGGCAGTGGCCGGCGTCATGATCGGCGCCGTCGGCGGAGGGTGGGCCTTCGCCATCAACGCAGCCGCCTGCAGCTTCACGGTGTTCATGCTCGGACGGCTTCGCACCGATCAGCTTTTCCGGACCGAACCCGCGCCCCGCACCAAGGGGATGCTCCGGGAAGGAGCGCGGTATGCCCGCACCACGCCCACCGTGTTCTGGCCGATGGCCATGTGCGCCTTCGTATCGGTCTTTGCCCTGAGTACCCCTGTTCTGATGGCGGCTTTCGCGGACGAGGTCTTCCACAGCGGCGCCAACGGCTTCGGACTCCTGAATACCCTGGTGGCCACCGGAGCGTTGGCCGGTGCGGTGGCGTCGACGCGGCGCCGGACGCTGCGGCTTCGGACCGTCATCGTCAGCGCGGCCACCTTCGCCATCGCTCTGGCTGCGTCCGCCTTTTCGCCGTCCCTTCCGGTCTTCGGCGCGGTCATGATCGTGGCCGGATTCTGTTCCATGCAGTTCATTACGAGCGCCAATCAGCTCGTGCAGTCGACGACGGCGGTAGTCATCCGCGGGCGGGTCATGAGCCTGTACATCATGGTTCTGATTGGCGGACAGGCAGTCGGCGGACCACTCACCGGCTGGCTGGCCGAAGTTCTCGAACCGCAGGGCGCTATTTTCGTCGCCGGGGCGGTCCCCGCACTGGCTGCCGCCGTCATCGGCCTCATCCTGGCACGGCAGGGAAACCTGCGGCTGCGGTTGCCTTCACGGCTGCGCCTGCGGTCACCTCTGCGGCCACGGGGCATCGCCGAGAGCCGGAGGCAGCAGGCCTGATCCGCTTGATCGCTGAGCCGTTGAACTGCTGATGCGCCCGCCGGCAGACGGCACGGGCACAAGCACCGGCAGTCAGCGGCACCGGCAGGCCCGTTCCGGATTTGCTACCGTAGGAGATCAAGACCGGATCCCGGTCTCCGGACGACGGTTCAGTACCCGGACAGCGACAAGACTGGCCAAAGGAATGTGTCATGGCATGGGTCATCCTTGTTTTCTCCGGCATGCTGGAGGCGGTCTGGGCAACAGCGCTCGGCAAATCGGAGAACTTCCGGCGTCTCTGGCCCACGGTCATCTTCGCGGCGGGGATTGTCCTGAGCATGGCCGGCCTTGCCGTTGCCATGCAGTCCATACCTGTGGGCACCGCTTATGCCGTGTGGGTGGGTATCGGGGCCGTTCTGACCGCCGCCTACGCGATGGTGTTCGGCGGCGAGAAAGCCACGGTCATTAAGGTCCTGCTGCTGCTCGGCGTGGTGGGCTGCGTTGTCGGCCTAAAGTTGGTGGGCTAAGCATGCCGTGGATCATCCTTCTCCTCAGCGCCGTCCTGGAAGCCGTCTGGGCAACCGCCCTCGACGCCTCGGCAGGCTTTACCGTTCTCCTTCCGTCCCTGATCTTCCTTGCCGCCGGGGCCCTTTCCATGGTGGGTCTTTCGTACGCCATGAACTTCATTCCCATCTCCACTGCCTACGCAGTCTGGACGGGCCTGGGTGCGGTTCTGACCGTGGCCTATGCCATGATCTTCGGCAATGAACAGCCCGGGCTGCTGAAGATCCTTTTCCTGACGGGAATCATCGGCTGTGTGGTCGGACTGAAGTTCGTGGATTCGCCATCCGGTGAGGGACGGGACAGCTCCAACCGCAGCGCCTCCGCACAGGATCAGGAAAGCGGGCACTAGCGGCTTCTAGGGGCGGCCTTTGCCGGCGGGGCGTGCCAAGGCCGGCTTTTTGCCGCCAGGGCTTTCCAAGGAGTTCAGGCGGGACGATACTGCTCTGGATGCCGGAGTGAAAACGAACTCCGGCACACCTCAGGTAAACCGGCAGCGACGATCGGAGCCTTCCATGGCCACGGCAGAAAGCTCGTCCTCCACCTCCCTCTTCCGGCGCAAGCCCATTGACGAGGTGGAAGACGAAAAAACCGGCAGCAAACTCTTCAAAAGCCTCGGCCTATGGCAACTGACCGCCATCGGCGTCGGCGGCATCATCGGCATCGGCATCTTCACCCTCGCCGGCCTGGTGGCCAACGGCGGCGCTGATGCTCCCGGCGTCGGGCCCGGCGTGCTGATCTCCTTCCTCATCGCCGGCCTGGCGAGTGCGGCTGCGGCATTGTCCTATGCAGAATTTGCCGGCATGGTTCCCCGGGCCGGTTCCGCGTACACCTACGGGTATGTGGCGCTTGGGGAGATCATCGGCTGGTTCATCGGCTGGGATCTGCTGTTGGAATACACCGCCATCGTTGCCGTGGTCGCCATTGGCATTTCCGGCTATTTCACCGAGTTCATGGCCGGAATCGGCATCGACGTGCCGGCCTGGATGCAGGGCACCGGCGATACCGTGGAGGGCGGGGTCGTGAACCTTCCCGCTCTGGTGGTCTGCCTCTTCATCACGTGGATTCTCAGCCGCGGCACCAAGACCTTCGGCCGGTTCGAGCTCGTGGCCGTGGGGCTGAAGGTGCTGCTCATCCTCTTCATCGTGGGTCTCGGGTTCTTTTTCGTGAACGTAGAGAACTACACACCCTTCCTGCCCAACGGCTTCGGCGTGGTCTTCACAGGTGCCGCCACGGTGTTTTTCGCGGTGTTCGGCTATGACGCCATGAGCACGGCAGCGGAGGAGGCAACCGACGGCAAGAAGCACATGCCCAAGGCAATCCTGCTGTCGCTGGCCGTGGCCATGGTGCTGTATGTCCTGGCCACACTGGTGTTGACGGGCATGCAGAACTACACCGAAATCAGCCCCACCGCAGGCTTCGCGTCTGCGTTCCAGTCCGTCGGGTTGCCCGTCATCGCCACCGTGATTTCGGCCTTCGCCGTGCTCTCCATCCTGACCGTCATGCTCACCTTCCTGCTCGGTGTCACCCGGGTCTGGTTTTCCATGAGCCGCGACGGCCTGCTGCCGAGCTGGTTCGCCGGGACCGACCGCCACGGCACTCCGCAGCGCGTGACCTGGATCGCCGGCATTGCTTCCGCCCTGCTCGCGGGCGTCTTCCCCATCCGCGCCGTGGCCGATCTGACAAACATCGGCATCCTCGCTGCGTTTGTGGTGGTCTGCGTGGCAGTCATCGTCCTGCGCCGCCGCCAGCCCGATGCGCCCAGGGAGTTCCGCCTGCCGCTGATGCCGTGGATTCCGGCATTTGGCGTTCTCTCCTCCGGGTTCCTTATGCTGCAGCTGCACTGGGAGACATGGCTGCGCTTCGGCGTCTGGCTCGTGATTGGGCTGATCATCTACTGGTTCTACGGGCGGCGTCATTCGCTGCTGAATCCCAGCAGCCCGCGCCTGGCGCCGCCGGCACCCGAGGCCGCCTAACTGCCAGCCCCTGCCCGGCGCCGGGGCCGTTCCTTTGGACGACCGCTTCTGTGGGACGTCCTCCTTTCGGCCGACGACGACGGCGGCACGGTCTTCTACCGTTGGGGCCATGGATCCCGCTCATTTTGGTGCTTTGGCCGTACTCGCCCTCGTGGATTCCACGAGCTTTGGAACCCTGCTCATTCCGGTCTGGCTGTTGCTGGCACCGGGCAGGCTGCGTCCCGGAAGGATACTGCTGTTCCTGGCGACTGTGGCCGTCTTCTACTTCGCCGCCGGGCTGGCCATCCTGTTTGGCGCCGGGTTTGTGATCGAGAATTACGGCGGGCTTTTCCAATCGCGCGGATTCTCGGTGCTTCTGCTGGTTGCCGGCGCAGCGCTGCTGGCTTGGAGCTTCCAGCTCGAGGCCAAGGCAAAACAGGAAAAGGCCTCGCGGTTACAAGTCCAGGTGCCTGTCACCGCTGACCGGCAGGAGGGCGAAAGTTTCGCCGGTTCCGGTGCCGGTACTAGTTCCAGTTCCAGTTCCAGTTCCAGTTCCAGTGCTGCCAGTGCCGGGACCAGTGCTGCCAGTGCCGGGACCAGTGCTGCCAGTGTCGCCGGTGCCGTTCCTGCGGGCCGATTGTCGCGCTGGCGGCTGAAGGCAGTGGGGACCGACTCCCGGCGGGGCGGAAGTGCGGCCCTGGTCGGTTTGGCGCTGGCGGCTGCCACTCTGGAACTCGCGACCATGCTTCCGTATCTGGGTGCGATCGGCTTGATCAGCACCTCTGCTATGGCGTGGCCGCTGCCCGGTTTCGTCCTCGCCGCCTACTGCACGCTCATGGTCATGCCGGCACTCATCCTTCTGGCTGCACGCCTCACCGCGTCCCGGCGGGTGGACCCGATCCTGAGAAGGCTGGACGGCTTTCTGACCCGGACGTCTACAAACACCCTCTCCTGGGTGACTGGAATTCTGGGTGTCATCCTGATCATCAACACTGTCGGGCCCGCCCTCAGCGGATAACCGCCGCGCCGCCTTTTGGGACAGCCGTCTCCACCGTCGTTGGCGGCCACGCCCTTGGCGGCAGCGGCCCTGCCAGCCGTATTTCGTCCCACGGGTAAAACGCGACACAGCACGTTTCAGCGCACCGTTAGACATCGTTCGGTATAAAAGGGGCTATCATCTGCTTGAGGACCTGCTGGGTGGGTCCGGTAGCTGGGGGAGTAAAAATGGGCGGGGAGTCTCAAGAAGTGCCTTTTGCACGGAAAAAATCCGCAATGCTCTTTCGCCGCGGGCGGACCATGCTGGTTCTCGTGGCGGCGTTCTGGTTGTGGCTGCTGCTCGGCAGTGCCAATTTTATTGCCAGCCTCTTCGAATCGCCTTTCTACGCACTGCTGGCTCTGTACGGCCTCGGTGTCGTAACCCTCATCTCCCTACTGGTGGCCGTAGTTTCCGTTTTTTATCTGGTTGCGAACCGTCCTGAAAGCACCAAGGCTGCTGCAGGCGATTCGGTTCGTCCCGGTTTCTCCGAGCTGGCACCGGTTATCCGTCTGGTTCCGCGCAAGGTCGCTGACCACAGCGCCGCCCTGACCAACAAGGCAGCAGCAAAATGGCGGGATCTGGCTTCCTGACCTGAGCAATTCCGGCTAAGCAGTTCCCAGCAGCGGGGCCAACCTTGCGCAGGGTTACTCCCCCAAAGGGGCCAAACCCGGCAGCAGGGTTACTCCCCCCATAAGGGACCAAGCCCTTGCAGCGGGGCTACTCTCCCAGCAGCGGGGCCAAAATGTCAGAGCCGGGCGGCAAGGTTGTCCCATGCCTTCCGTCGTTTCAGGTTTCCTTCCTGCCCCCTCACCTGCGGCGCCTCATGTTCCGGGACCCGCTGTCAGCATTCCGGTCGGGACCTTGGCTGGAACGCCGTCGCCAATCACGCATGCGCCGTACCGCCGTGAGCCGTACATCCGGTGCCGGACGCCGTCGTCGTCCGTCATTGACGGCAAGGCAGCTGCCTGGACCCGCACCGCAGTCCTCCTGCATTGGATGGACGATCTCGGACGAGCCCACAACCGTTGGGTTCCCGCGAGGGCAGTGCAGCGCGTGAGCCGGGACGAATCGTCGTGGCAGGACCCCTACGACGACTGGTCCTTCTACTATCCGGAGCTTCCCGCAGCTTTGCCTTCCGCAGCCTCGCACTCCGCGGCTCTGCCCGCCGCAGCTTAGGACCAGTCGAGCGGCGTATCCCGCCGGGGTTCTCCTCTTTATGCGCTCCTGCGCTGTCAATTCCTTGACACTTCCGCGCCCCCGCGTGCTTATGGAGGTAAGGCGGAGCGCCGGCTGGGATCAGCAGCTGCAGCCCGGGGAGCGGAGCAGGAAATGGAATTCAAGAACATCATTGAGGCGGCCGGGGAAATCGTTGACCTGGCAGGGGTAGCGGTAATCATTATCGGTGCCGTTATTGCTACGGTGTCCGCTCTGCGGACCCTCCTCCGGCGCAGCGGACGGCCGGTGTATGAGTCCTACCGTCAGCAGCTGGGCAGATCCATTCTCCTCGGTCTGGAGCTGCTGGTGGCTGCGGACATCATTCGCACGGTGGCTGTGACTCCCACCTTTGAGTCGCTCGGTGTATTGGCTCTGATCGTCCTGATACGGACTTTCCTCAGCTACACCCTGCAGCTGGAAGTCACGGGCAGGCTGCCCTGGCAGCAGTCACGCGGCACCGCCGCCGTTCCTCCTGGTGGATAAGTGGGACGGGGGCCGGCGGGAATCAACCGCGAGCCAAAGCACCGGGCCACCCGAACCCGACCGGAACCAACCGGAACCCAACCGGAATCAGCCTGTTCCACCCGTGCTCATGGGGCCACTCTGAGGTGCTGCCAATGCTCTTTCGGGTGTCGCCCCTGCGGAAGGTGGAGATTGCCGGTCCCAAATGTCATCACAGGGGATGAGGTGCGCCGGCAGCGGCTGATCCTATTCTGGACTGGCGGCGAAAAGGCTTCAACAGAGGGTGCGGCCGCACGAATGGAGATTTTCATTCATTGATTGTTGGGCCTCTGTTAATGATGAAGGAGCAAGGTTTTCCGTATGCCGATCGAATACCTTATGTGGGCTCCTTTGGTGGCTACATCGCTGGTTTTGTACGTCACTCTGGCAGCGGCCGCCTTTTTCAGCATCGCCAATTCGGACTGGGTTTCTCCCCTTTCCCGCCGACTGTGGGCGGCAACCGTGATTCTGCTGCCCATTGCTGGTGCCGTGTTGTGGTTGGCGGCCTCGCATCGCTACAACACAACCCACCACGACGACGGCGAGGCGGAACGGACGCCGAAGGCCGACGCCGGCAAGGCGGAACGGACGCCGAAGGCCGACGCCGGCAAAGTGGCGCCGGATAGGAGCTTTCTGGCTAAGCGGAAGCCAGTTCAGCGGACGACGGGTAAGAGGACTCAGGCTAAGAGAACGAAGGCCAGGAGAACGCTGGCTAAGAGAACACTGTCTAAAGGAAAGCCAGCTAAAAGGACGGCGGCCAGTCACGGTAGCGGACGGTGGACCCTGCCTGTTCACCACCTCCGCAGCCGCGGCGGTATCTAGGCAACAACAGCGGCAGGCATGGCCCGCACCGATATATCCCCTAGAAGGTGTGGCGAATGTATCCCCTAGAAAGGTGGCGGGTCGTCTCCGTAGTCGTCCGGGTCGCCAGCATCTGGGGGTGCCAGGGCTGGGACAGTCGGGATTGGCGGGGCCGGTGCTGCGACGGCTGGGGCTGACGGGGCTGGGACCGGCGGGGCTGGGACCGGCGGGGCTGGTTCCGTGTCCTGGGTCAGCGCGAGGCGCGGTTCGGTGCGGTACTTTCGTCCTCCCGGTGAGGTCCACTCAATAATCCCGGGACTGGGCTGGCAGGCTTTCCAGAATCCTTTGGTTTTGAACATGTGGTGCCGCCGGCATAAATGTTCCAGGTTGTCGTGATCGGTCACGCCTCCCTGCGCCCAGGGTTTGGTGTGGTCGATTTCGGAGATCACCGCGTTGGTCCGGCAGCCCGGGAACCGGCACGTCCCGTCCCGGACCCGCAGCAGCTGCTTCAACCCGTCCGGTACTTTCCGCCGCTTTCCAACCCGCAGGACTTCCTCGGTGTCCGGGTTCCGTTCCACCGGTGTCCACTTCGCCGCTTCGCGGGCCATCCGCCGTGCCGTTTCGGGGCTGATGGGTCCGTAGCCGTGCAGTTCCGCGGGCTGGTCGTCGGCGCCCAGGAGGGTTTCGGCGCTGATCAGGACCAGGATCTCGGTCCGGGCCCGGGAACCGTGGCCGCCGCACCCGGTGCCGGTCTTCGAACCCCCGCTTCTGCCCGCCCCGGAACGCTTACCTGCACTGGCACGCGGGCAGTCACCCTCACACGTAGCGCCGTGGTTTCCGCCGTCGAGGAGGTCGGTGAGGATGTCGGTGCGGAGCTGGTCCACGGTGCGCGGGTCGCCGTGGGCCTGCTCGCCGCGGGCTGCGAGGCTGAGCCGGGTGAAGAACGCCTGGGCTTTCTCGGCCGGGAGCAGGGCCGAGAGCCAGGACATTCCGTCACAGTCCGGCTGCAGGGCAACCCGCCGCTGTTCGAAGGCGCTGCGCTGACGCACGACGATGGTTTCCGGGTAGGTGTTCTCCCGCAGCCGCCGGGCCCGGACCCGGAACTGGGTGTGGGTTTGTTCGGGTGCCAGGTCCAGCAGTTGTGTTTGGAAGGAGGGCAGTTCCTTGGCGGGGATGTTCTGGCATTGATCGATGACGGTCTGCGCGTGGGCGTAGCTGATGTTTCCGGTTTCCAGGGCGTGGAGGGTGGGGGTGTGGGTGGTGCACAGGGTGCCGGCTTCACTCATCAGCATCATGGCGGTGTTTGTGGGGATGTGCAGGATCGCAGCTGCTTCCTCGGCGGCGAGGCTGAAGGCCATCGCGGGGTCCAGGGTGGCGGTGTCCTGGTGGTATTCGGTGCGGAACTGGGTGTGGATGCGGGTGAGGGTTTTGGCTTGCTGGGCCTGGGCCCAGCGGATGAGGTGATCGAGGCGGGAGAGGACGGTGGCGGCTTCGTCCTGGTTCAGGGACTGCAGGTTTTGCAGGGCCAGGGACCCGGTGAGCCCGTCCTGGGACACGGGGCCGGAGCATTCAGGAGCGGTCGGGGCTGGAACGGTACCGGGAGCGGCAGCGTAAACCGACAGGCCGCACTTCGCAGCGTTGCCGTTGCCGGCAGTCTCACCGGGGAAAGATCCGTTCTGATCCATGTCTTCAGGCTTTCACCCGCCACTGACATTTCCGGCCCCAAAAGAGCCCGAAACGGCCCCTCGGGAGCCCTTTCAGGTACTCCAAATACCCGACTTTTTCACCCGACTACCTAGGCGGTGGCCGTGCGACTCCCCTGTGCCTATCGCACAGCATCCGCCCAGTGAGACAGCGTCCGGTCCGGCAAATGAGACTGTCGGGTCCGCCGAAGGAAACCGTCCGGTCAGGCGAAGGAGACAGGGTCGGGTCAGGCGAGAGAAGACTGGCACCCTCCTGCCTGAGGAGCCTGGTTCGGGCGCTGTGCAGGGGAGCTGTGCAGGGAAGTTATGCAGGGAAACGGATACGAATCCCATTGGCTCTTTTTCCTCGCCCGCGCAGGACTTTTCCCTCACCAGCACAAGACTTTGCCCCGAGTGTTCGACCTCCCGGCAGCTTAACTTCGGCTCACCGAACTAGCGTGTTACGTTTCTGTTATGAGCAACAAAACGGCCACCTCAGCCTCGGCCGCATCCCACGTGACGGCACCCGCTCCGAAGCGCCTGCTCTGGATGCTCGGTCCGGCATTGGTTGCCGGAGTCGCGTATCTGGACCCGGGCAACGTCGCCAGCAATATGACTGCCGGAGCCCGCTTCGGTTACCTGCTGGTCTGGGTAGTGGTTGCCGCCAACACCATGGCCTGGCTCATCCAATACCTCTCCGCCAAGCTGGGCCTGGTCACGGGCAGGTCCCTGCCCGAACTCCTGGGTCAGCGCATAAGCCGCAAATCAGCACGCCGGTTGTACTGGCTCCAGGCTGAACTCGTGGCCATGGCCACCGACGTTGCTGAGGTCATTGGCGGAGCGGTAGCCCTCTGGCTTTTGTTCGACCTGCCGCTGCTGCTCGGCGGAGTGATCACAGGAGTGATTTCCATGGCCGTGCTCGGCCTGCAGGGCAGCGGCCGGCACCGGACCTTCGAGTACGTGATCGTGTCCATGATGGCGATCATCGCCGTCGGCTTCACTGCCGGCGTCGTCATTTCACCGCCCGACGCCGGTGAACTGGCAGGCGGTCTGGTTCCGCGCTTCGAGGGCAGCGAATCCGTGCTGCTAGCCGCCTCCATTCTGGGCGCGACCGTCATGCCGCACGCCATTTACGCACATTCGGCGCTGACCCGCGACCGCTTCCCGGACCGCAGCGCCGCCCTCACCACTCCGATGTTGATCCGTGCCACACGGTGGGATGTCACCATTGCACTGGCCGTGGCCGGAACGGTGAACCTGGCCATCCTGCTGCTTGCGGCCAGTTCTTTGCAGGGAGTCGACGGCACCGACACGCTGGAAGGAGCTCACGCTGCCATCGCTGCATCCCTGGGCGGCGCCGTCGCAACCCTCTTTGCGGTGGGACTCCTCGCCTCGGGCCTGGCCTCGACGTCGGTGGGCGCATACGCCGGAGCTGAAATCATGCAGGGGCTGCTGAAGGTCCGCATTCCGATGCTCCTGCGCCGCCTGATCACCCTGATTCCGGCGCTCCTGATTCTTGCGGCCGGAATCGACCCCACCTGGGCGCTGGTCCTGAGCCAGGTCATTCTGTCCTTCGGTATTCCGTTTGCCCTGATTCCGCTGGTCTGGCTCACCTCCCGCAAGGATCTGATGGGAGTTCACTGCAACCGCTGGTGGACGACGGCGCTTGGCGTGGTGGTCGCGCTGCTTCTGGTGGGTCTGAACATCACGCTGCTCGTCCTGACCTTCAGCGGTGCAGCCTAACGGCAACCGCGATTCACCGGGCGCCGCCGCAGCCGCGTTGACATCGGGTCAGTCAGTCAGTCAGTCAGTCAGTCAGTCAACGATCCCTCCACCAGCGCGGTGGCAATACTGTCGGCGTCCTGCAGCGCTGCCAGGTAGCGTTCGGCGTCGAGAGCTGCCGCGCAACCGGTCCCGGCAGCCGTGATGGCCTGGCGGTAGCGGTGGTCCACAGCGTCTCCGCAGGCAAAGACCCCGTCGGCTGAAGTGGCAGTGGTGGGAGCGGAAACGCTGATGTAGCCCTCCGAATCCAGCTCCACCTGCCCGTGCAGCAGTTCGGTGCGCGGCACATGGCCGATGGCGACAAACACCCCGTTGGCGGGCAGCTCCCGTTTTTCCCCGGTCACCGTGTCAGTAAGAGTCACTCCCGAAACCCTGTCAGTACCGTGGACGGCGGTTACCTCGCTGTTCCACTCGAACCGGATCTTTTCGTGGCTTTTGGCCCGCATCGCCATGATGCGCGAGGCCCGCAGCTCGCCGCGGCGCACAATAACCGTAACCGTCTTGCCGAACCGGCTCAGAAACAGTGCCTCCTCCATGGCCGAGTCCCCGCCGCCAACCACCAGGACGTCCTGATCGCGGAAGAAGAACCCGTCGCACGTGGCGCACCAGGAGATACCCCGGCCGTTGAGCCGTTTCTCCTCAGGCAGTCCCAGCTCCTTGTAGGCGGAGCCCGTGGCCAGAATGACGCTGCGCGCCTTGTACTTGCCGCCACCCCCGGTCTCCACCCGCTTGGTGTGCCCGCCCAGTTCCACGGATACGACGTCGTCGTACTGCACGACGGCGCCGAACTTTTCCGCCTGCCGGCGCAGGTTGTCCATCAGGTCCGGACCCTGGATGCCGTCCGGAAAACCGGGAAAGTTCTCCACCTCAGTGGTGTTCATGAGGGCGCCGCCCGCGGTCACGGAGCCCGCGAGGACGCGCGGTGTGAGCCCCGCGCGAGCGGCATAAACAGCTGCCGTGTAGCCGGCCGGACCGGAGCCGACGAGGATGACCTGATCAGTGCCCATTGTGTGCGCGCCTTCCGGTGTGGTCCTTCCGGTGTGGTTCCAGTGTGAAGGCATACTTGACGGGTGAGAACCCTTCCCCTGCCAGCCGTCGACCTGGTGCAGCTGCCGGTTCCGGCCATCGATGCCCTCGCCGCCGGCGACCTGGCCACAGCCAACCAGCTTTCCCCCGTGCCCCTGACGGCACACTTTTCCTCGGACCGGCAGGCGGTGTGGAAAATCCGCAGTGTGCAGCTGGCTACCGCGCCCGACGACGCCGGGTGGGTCACCGGAGCGATCGTGGACCGCGCGAGCGGGCAGGCAGTGGGCTGCGCCGGATTCCACGGGCCGCCCGATGCCGGCGGCATGGTGGAACTGGGGTATTCAGTGGACCCGGTTTTCCGCCGGCGCGGCTATGCCCGGGCAGCGCTGGAACTGCTGCTCGCGCGGGCGGCCCGGGAGCCTGCCGCGCGGACGGTGCGGGCGACGGTCAGCCCCGAAAATGAAGCCTCCATCAACCTCGTGCTGCAGTACGGGTTCGAGGAAAACGGCTCCCAATGGGATGAGGAAGACGGGCTGGAGATTATTTTTGAGCGTGACGCGGGTCTGCAGAGTTCCGCGGGACGTTAGCGGTCAGGAAGCCGCTCAGTAAGCCGGCCATCGGCTGCCGCGGTCTGCGCGGGCGCCGCGGAATTTTCATCCGGTGCAGCGCCCAGGAGGTCGGCAACCGCACCGGCAAAGGGCTGCCACTCGCGCTGCATCTGCGCCAGCCGCTCACGTCCGGCGGCGGTAATCTCGAAGACCTTGCGGCCGGGTCCGCCCTCCCCCTCGCGCCACACCGAGGTCACCGCGCCCTCGGTTTCCAGGCGGTTGAGAACGGGATAAAGCGCACCACCCTTAACCGGGCCGATACCGGTTTTCTGCAGGCGCTGAGCCACGGCATATCCGTGGGCGCCGCCATGCGCCAGTACTGCCAGCACGCAGGTCGTAAGCAGGCCCCGCTGCCACTCCCGGGACAGTTCGGGATCATTCATGACACTAATCATGCCACCCACTAGTTACCGCTGCGACTAGGACGGGTGAGCCTCGGCCCGGTGTGCATGTCCTCTTCTCAGACGTCTGTTGGTTCGGAGCCTTTGCGCCGGCCACGCAGATCCCGCCGCCACGCGAGCAGGGCGCCCACAATAAAGAACGCCGTAGCGAACCAGCGCCACAGACTCGGCTGGTCACCAGTCCACAGGTACACGACCGTAATAAGGACCCACACTGCGGCAACCACCGTGGCCGCCCAGGCCAGGAAACGCCCCTGGGCGCGGTGGGGCTGCGCCGAACCGTCCACCAGCTGCAGGGCGTACAGCTGAGGCGAACCGAGCACGTCCTGCGGATGCGCTGCACCGCTCTCCCGCCATGTGGTCCGGGCCTCAGCCACGTAGCCGGAGGCGGCCGGGCGGCTCAGGAAGTAGCGGCCGCGGAGCAACCCGCTGAGCTGCGTAAACCACTTGTCGGCCGAGAGGTCCTGCTGGGCCGCCGAACGTCCGCGGCTGGGCATATTCCACGCCACGACAAACACAGTGATAAACGCGAGCAGCGGCACGAAGGTTGACACCGCACCGATCGGTTGGCTGTCCGCGAGCGGAAGGGCGGCGGCGGTGCCTAGTCCAAGGGCAGCGACTGCCAGCGCCACCAGTGACCAGCTTCGCCGAAGCTGCCCGGCGCGGCGTGCAAACCAGCCTGCCACCACGGACCCGAAGGCAACGGTTCCGGCCGTGAGCAACACGAGCTGCCAGGGAAACATCTCCACCGTCATGCCCTGCGCGAGCAGCAGGTAGGCGCTCAGAAGGGATCCGGTAAAGCCCACAGCCAGCAGGACGCCCTGCAGATGATCCGCCGGGGCGGCGCCGTCCATGTCGACGGCGGCGCGTTCCTCGTCAGTGATCCGGTCGGCGGCCACCTCGTCAGCATAGGTTTCCGCGTCACCAAAAAGCTCCTGCGCAGGGCGGCCGGATTCTGCGCAGGCTTCCTGCGCTTCAACCAGGACCTGTTCAATCAGCTCCCGCCCGGCCGCAGAATGCCCGACTGCCAGCCGCCATCGGAGCGCGTATCCCCATTGTTTATCCTCCGGCCGGACCCAGTCGGTCTCGTTGTACGTGCCCATGGATTCTCCTTGCTGTTCTCCGGCGGCCAGCCGCCCGGTGGTGGTTCCACCGATCTTGGCACCTTCTAGTCTGAAACTCAACTAGTCGAAATACTGATCAGTCCAGCTGGCAGCCCCTGCCCCGCCCCCTGGACGCCTATCCCGTCTCATTTCACGGGACCAGCCACCCGACAGCTAGGCTGGCCCGGTGATTTCCGAAAACCTCTTCGCCCGCCAGGCCACCCTGACCACCGAGCGGCTGCGCCTGGAGCCGCTGGGCCCGGAGCATTTCGACGGCGCCTGGGCGGGCCTGCAGGATGAGGAAGCTATGCGTCTGACCGGAACGCACGCGAATTTCGCGCCGGCGCAGATCCGGACTTGGCTGGCAGGACTGGCCGGACGGCACGACCGGGCTGACTGGGCCGTCATCCGGCTCGCCGATGACCGCAACCCGGATGAGCGGTACCGCCGGGAGCAGTATCTGGGCGAGGTCGTGCTGAATGACCTGGACCCGGACAACGAATCCGTCGGCTTCCGGATCGCACTGGCACCGGCCGAGGTGCTGGGCCAGGGGTACGGCACGGAGGCGACCCGCGCCGTCGTCGCGCATGCGTTTGATGTTCTGGGCCTGCACCGGGTGGCACTGGAGGTTTTCGCCTTCAATCCGCGGGCGCAGCGCGCGTACGAAAAGGCAGGCTTCACTGTTGAGGGCCGCCAGCGCGAGGCCCTGTTCTGGGAGGGCGAGTGGGTGGACGCCATCAGCATGGCGATGCTCGCGGGTGACCCGCGGCCCTAAGCCATTCGATGTCCGGATGCGGCTCTAGGCGATGCGCCGGCGGATCTGCACGGCCGCCAGCAGGGTAAACACCACCGCCATGACGCTCAGGACAGCCACCACGTAGCCGTTGCTGATCTCCCAGTCCCCCATGGTTGCCGTGATGCCGAAGAGCTCCTGCAGTTCCGCCACGGCGCCGGGCTGGTCGCCGGCCATGGCCTGCAGCGAATCCGCCGTCATCTCCTGCCGGACCGGAACCGACGCCTGCATAAACGGCAGCGCGTTGATGACCGCCCGGACACCTTCGGGCAGTGCGCCCACGGGAATGTAGGCACCGGCCAGGAAGCCCAGGATCGTTCCCACAATGGTGGACAGCGCGGAATAGGCTCCGGCTGTGCGGACAAAGGAAACCACAAACGCACTCAGCGCCGCGAATGCCAGACAGCTCAGCGCCAAAAAGCCGTACACCGTGGCAATTTGCGCGGGACCGAAGCTCACCCCGTCCACCAGATACAGGTATACGAGGCTGATGATCAGCACCACGGTGGTCATGATCAGGGCCACGACGCCGGCGGAGAGCAGATAGCCGAGGATCAGTTTTTCGCGGCGGATCGGTGATACCAGGAAGTCCCGGAACCGGCCGGACGCCGAATCCTCCACAAAGACGTTCATGGCACCCAGGCCGGTGGTGATGGAGGTGATCCCGACAATGCCGGCGAACATCCAGGTGTCCACAAAGCCCTTCACCTCGGCCTCGGTGGCGCCGGGAAAGGACTGCTGCAGATCATCCACCTGCCCGCTGCCGAGGAACAGGGTGTAGAGCAGGAACAGGATCAGCGCCGAGAGCAGCGAAAAGAAAACGCCCAGCCGGTCACGGAAGAAGAGGCGGAGGTTGCGGGACATCAGGGTGAGGACCACGCTCATGCTGCTTCCCCCTCGCGTCCGGTGAGCGCCAGGAACACGTCGTCCATGGTGCCGTGCCGGAACTCAAAGTCCAGGACGTGGTCTCCGTGCCGGTTCAGGATGCGGCGTGCCGCGGCGGCGTCGCCGGCCACCAGCCGCACCGCGCCGCCGTCGTCCTCATCCCGGACCCCGGCACCCTCCTCCGCCGCGAGAGCCAGCAGCGCGGGGCGGTCGTCGGTGGTGATGCTGAGGATTGAGCTGCTGTGCCGCGCGCGCAGCTGGGCGGGAGTTCCGTCGGCGATGATCCTGCCGCGTTCAATGATGCAGACCCGGTCCGCTTCTTCGGTTTCCTCCATGTAGTGCGTGGTCAGGAAGACGGTGAGGCCGTGGCGGTCCCGCAGCTCGCGGATGGTGGACCAGACCAGGGCCCGGCTGGCGGGGTCCAGACCGGCGGTGGGTTCATCCAGGAAGAGGATCGACGGCGAATGCAGCAGTGCGCGGGCAATGTCCACGCGCCGGCGCTGGCCGCCGGAGTACGTGCCGTAGGGGCGGTCCACAAACTCCTCGAGACCGATCAGCGCGCTTAGCTCCGTAATCCGGGCCTCGTTGGCCCCCGTGTCCGGGGAGTAGAACCGGGCACGCGTCCGCAGGTTCTCCCGGCCGGTGAGTAGCGGGTCCAGGACCGAATCCTGAAAAACCACGCCGATGTTCTTCCGCACGGCGCCGCCTGCGGTGCGCACGTCGTCGCCGTCCACCGATGCCTCTCCGGCGTTGAAGGGAATGACCGTGGTCAGGCAGGAAATGGTGGTGGATTTGCCGGCTCCATTTGTGCCGAGGAAAGCGAAAACCGTGCCGGCCTGCACGTCGAAGGACAGATCGTCGACTGCGGTGGTGGCGCCGTATTTCTTTGTCAGTCCGCGGACCGAGATGGCCGTTTCCGTGCTCACAATTCCCCCGAATTTCTCGGCCGGCGGCCGGTTATTTCTCCAGAGTCTACGGGCAGGCGGGCGGTTCCCCGGTCAGGCCGGCAGGTCATCCCATTCGAACGATGTGGTGTCCTTGCTTTCCCAGTCCTGGCGCAGGATGGCGTAGGCGACGGAGGCTACCCGGGGACCTTCAGCGGTGGGCCAGCCCAGACGGTAGTGGGCTTCCTTCAGGAATCCGGTCCGGAGGAAGGTTTTGCGCATGGCGATGTTGTCCTCCCGTGTCTGGCCCTCAAACCGCACCGGTTCCGGGAACTGCTCAAACACCTTGGCGCACAGCGCGGTGAGCACCTTCGGCCCCAGACCCTTGCCGCGGAACTCCTCGGCCAGGCGTAAATCAAACATGGGAGTGTCCTCGTCGAGGTCTTCCAGGACCACCAGCCCAATCCGGGAGGCGCCGTCGTTAATCCAGTAGCCGAGGGATTCCTCCGACCAGAAGCGCCCGCTGGCCACGGACTCCCGCGCCGACTCCTCCGAATGCCGGGCCCGCACGTGGAACGGAAACCGGTTGGACGTGAGAAACTCCACCAGGTCACGGGAATCCTGCTCGGAGTTGGCCATGGGGCTGAAGGTAATGGGCATGGTCGAACTCTAGAGAACGACAGTAGGGTGTGGAAGCAACACCTGCTTTATGACTTTCCAACCCACCGACGGGGGAACCATGAAACGCGTTATTTCGACGGGCGAAATCACCGTTGATACGGCAGCGCAGAATCTGCGGGATTTCTTCACCGAGATTATGCCGCGCACCGGAATGGTCCGCAGCAGCTCCCGGTTCGATTCCTGGGCCGGCGGAGGCGATGCCCCCGAAACCGTGAACCGGATTACCGCCGATGACCTCGTAGCAGCATCCTTCAGGTCGGTGAAGATTCCGCCGCGGACCGCAGTAGCCGTCTTGGAGACGCGGGCGGAGGAAATCTCCGATCTCCTGGCGCAGATTCCCGCAGACGTGGACCTGCCCGACGCCGATCCGGTGCGAGACCTGGGCGCTGACAGCCCCGCCCGCCAGCTGTGGAACCTGCTCCGCGGCAAGGCTGACGACGCCGGGTGGGGAGTTGGCCCCAGCACCACCAGCAAGATCATGGCCCGGAAAAGGCCGCGGCTGATCCCGGTCTACGATTCCATCATCCGCCGGGTGACCGCGCTGCCCGGCCCCAAGGACCAGTGGCTCTACTGGCACACGTCCTATGCCGACGGCGTGCTGGCCGAGCGGCTGGCCGAGATCCGAGCCAAGTCGGGAATCACCGAGCCGATTACCGACCTGCGGGAGCTGGACATCGTGCTCTGGATGCACGGCAAGCGGCAGGGTTTCGAGCCGCAGGCTGAGGACATTGAAACCTGAGCCGTTCGCCCGCACAACTACCCAACTGAAGGAACTGCCATGAACGCGGACGCGGACACTCATCCCGAGCACATCGTTGCCCACCCCCTGGTCCGGGCGTATCTGCAGGATCTGGACCGGATGCTGGCCGGGACCGAAGACCGCGCCGAAGTCCTCGACGCCGTGACGGAACACATCACCTCCGCTGCGGCCGCGCTGCCCGGCCCGCCCACCACGGCTCAGGTGCAGGACATTCTGGCCGGCTTGGGTCCGGTGGAACGCATCGCCGCGGCGGGTGCTTCGGCAGCGGAAAGGGCAAAAAACGCGGCGCCCCAAAGCGTGCCACCGCCAACGCAGGCCGACAGCGCGTGGCTGGGAACGCCGTCGGGCATCGTGGCGCTGGTTTCACTGATCCTATCGGTGTTCCTGTTGCCCCTTTTCCTCCCGCTGGCAGGCCTGTCGCTCGTGCTGGCAATTATCGCCCTGGTCAGGCGCCGTCCCCGCCCGCGCAGTGCCCTGGTCATCACGATCAGCAGCAGCGTGCTCATCGTGGCGTACCTGGCCATCGGAATCCTGGCCACGCTGGCGCTGTTTTCGCTTACCACCGGCGATGGGTCCACCTCCGAACCAGCTGTGCCCAGCCCCGCAGGTACGTCGGCGCCGGCTTCGGCTCCCGCAGGCCAGCCCTAGCCGATGACTAAAGCCGCGCTTTGGCTGTTCCTTGCTAGCGAGACCATCCAGCAGCAGAGAGAGGGTTAACGCCAACAGGCCAACGATTGCACGGCAGACCCGCGGGAACGAGAATGCAGCTGCCTCAATGCGCCTTATACGGGACGGGCTCGGGGAGGCCCGCTTCCCGCCGCACCCGCCGGGAAAAACGTTCGATGGACTTCAGCGCCGCCACCACGTCCGCGGGACCAACGTCAAACGGCATCGACTTCATGGTTTCACCCGGCACCGTGGCGGCCTCCGCCACCAAATCCAGTTCCCGCGCGTCGTCCACGGACAAGCCCACCTCGGTGAGAGTGTTCGGCAGGCCGACCCGGGTGGTGAACTCGACAAAGTCCCTGACCTCCGCGGTGGGGGCGCCCTCAAGCACCAGCTGCGTCAAAGACCCGATATTGACCTTCTGCCCGTGGGCGAGTCCGTGCGTCTGCGGCGCGGCGGTCAGGCCGTTGTGGATGGCGTGCGCTGCCGCCAGTCCCCCGGATTCAAACCCGAGGCCCGAGAGCAGGGTGTTGGCCTCAATGACCTTCTCCAGCGCCGGCGTGACCACATGGTCACGGGCCGCATCCAGCGCCGGCAGCGCGAATTCCCACAGCACGTCCCAGCTCAAACGGGCCAGAGCGGTTCCGGTCTCGGTCGGAAGCCCGCCGGCCATGGTCAGCGAGAAGGAGGCTGCCGTGGCCCGGGCTTCAAGCCAGGTGGCAAGCGCATCCCCCACCCCGTAGGCGAGGAACGACGCCGGGGCGTTGGCGACAATCTGTGAGTCCACCAGCACCAGGTCCGGGTTCCGGGAAAAGAACCGGTACTCCTCGAACGCACCGTCGGCGGTGTACACGACGGCGAGGGCGGAGGTCGGCGCATCGGTTGACGCAACCGTCGGCACCGAGGCCCAGCGGATCCCGGCCGCATCTCCGGCGGCCTTGCACGCATCGATGGTGCTGCCTCCGCCGACGCCCACCACCACATCGGCTTCGGCTGCACGGATGGCCTGGGTCAACCGGTCAATCTCGGCAGCAGTGGGGGTGCCGTTGAAGACTTCCCGGGTCACCGGCAGTTCCTGCACCTGCAGCGAGACGGTGATGTCATGACTCACGAAACCCCAGACGACGTCGTCGGCCACCAACAGCGGTTTCTTCCCGATCTGCGCCAGAAACTCGCCCAGGCGGTGAATGGCGCCCGCCCCCTGGACGTAGCGGCCGGGACTGATCACGGTACGAACTGGTGCCTGCTTCATATTGAGCTCCTGACCCACGTCTGGGACGGCTGCGCCGCCGCCCGGATTTCAGCGTAGGGGGCGGGCCATAGCCACGGCTAGGGAACAGTACTGCAACCCGGGGCGGGCCCACCCAAGTGAACGTCAGGCGGAAGCTTCCGGTTCGGTGCAGGAATTGCGCGGCGGCAGCCCGGCCCGGCGGCGGCGGTGCTAACCTGAAGGCATTCGAAAGTGTGTTCTAGGGAGGCGGGTCATGGCAGTCTTTTCCTCGAACCCTTCCCAGCGCCCGAGCGGCGGGGAAGAGGGAGCAGCAACCCGCTCCTCCACCCTGCCGGCCGGCTTCGCCTCCCCGGCCCAGGACTATTACGACGCCGGCATCGACCTGAACCGGCATCTGATCCGGGATGCGACGTCGACGTTCATCATGCGGGTTTCCGGCGATGCCATGGACGGCGCCGGCATCAGCGACGGCGACGAGATTATCGTGGACCGTTCCCTGACGCCCAAGGACGGTTCCGTCGTCGTCGCCGTCCTCAACGGCGAGCTGACCATCCGGCGTTTGCTGCTCACCGGCCAGGGCATCTTCCTGCATGCGGACAGCCCCGGTTCAACGGATATTCCGGTGCCGGATCCGGCCGAACTGTCAGTGTGGGGCGTGGTGACCCGGTGCCTGCACCACGTCTAGCTTGCAGTACCGCCGGTTGGTGCGGCCGCAGCCGAGGAGCTCGCCGTGGCTGAGCAGCAGCGGTTCGCTCTGGTGGACGTCAACAGCTTTTATGTTTCCTGCGAGCGCGTTTTTGATCCGTCGCTCGCCGGCATTCCGGTAGTGGTGCTGTCCAACAATGACGGTTGCGTGGTGGCGCGCTCCGATGAAGCCAAGGCCCTGGGCATCAAAACCGGAGAGCCGTGGTTCAAGCTGGCCGAGGCCGCACCAAAACTGGGCCTGGTGCAGCGCTCGAGCAACTATGAACTGTACGGAGACCTGAGTTCGCGGGTGATGCAGCTGCTGGCCCGCTTTTCCTCGGAGCAGGAAATCTATTCCATTGACGAGTGCTTCCTGCACCTGAACGGAACCGATGAACAGCTGCGCAGCCGCGGAACCGAAATTCGGGCCGCGGTGGCGCGGAACATCGGGCTGCCCGTCTGCGTGGGGATTGGCAGCACCAAAACCCTGGCCAAGTTCGCCAACCGGATTGCCAAGCAGAATCCGCATCTGGGCGGGGTGTGCAACCTGGACGCCCTGGGTCCCGCCGTCGTCGACACCATCATGTCCCGGGTGCCGGTCACCGGACTGTGGGGTGTGGGCGCGCGGAACGGAACCCGGCTGAACGCTCTGGGCATTCACACGATTGCGGACCTGCGCGACGCCGATCCCGTCGTGATCCGCGCCAAGTTCTCCGTGGTGCTGCAGCGGACGGTGCTGGAGCTGAACGGCACCGCGTGCATTCCAATGGAAACCGAATCCGCCGACAAACAGCAGGTGCTCTTTTCGCGCAGCTTTGCGACGCCGGTGACCACCCGCGAATCCATGCGCCAGGTCATGAGCCTCTACGCACAAAAAGCAGCCATCCGGTTGGCGAAGGAGGGGCAGCTAGCCACGGTGATGACGGTCTTTGCCGCGACGTCCCGGTTCAATACGACGGCGGCATCATCGCCTTCAGCGACAGTGCGGCTCGAGCGGCCCACAGCCGATCCGTTGGTGCTGACCCGCGCCGCCATCACCGCCATGGACTCACAGGTGGTGGAGGGTGCGCCCTACGCCAAGGCCGGCATTATGCTCACCGGCCTGTCCCCTGCCGGGGCAGAGCCGGTGTTTGATCTCTTTGACGCCGGCCCGGAGCAGCCGGACATCGGTCCGCTGCTGGCACAGGTCACGGACAAGTACGGCGCCGCCAGCATCGGTCTGGGTTTGGCCGGGATGGCTTCCGCCAAACCGGACTGGACCATGGCCCGGAAATTCGCCTCCCCGCGCTTCACCACGGAGTGGTCGGACCTGCCGGTGGTGAAGGCGGTTTAAGCGGTCACATGCTCCTCGCACAGCCAGGCACTGAGACGGAACAGTGAAGTGCAAACTATCCCTGACTGTGCACCGTGACGGCGTATCCTTCGGAATCGAGGAAGGTGAAAGTGGTGCCGAACGGCCCCTCGAAAGGCGGCTGCACGATCCGCACTCCCGCGTTGGCCATGGACCGGTGAAGCGTCTCCGCCTCCGGGTCATGCAGCCACAGCGCCACGCCCAATCCCGGCTGTTCGACAGCGTCCAGGTTCACTCCGGGCGCCGCTTCACGCACGGCAAAAGCTATAGGCGAGGTTGCAAAGACAACGGCGCCGGGAGGGGAAGCAGGCGCCCGGGTCAGGCCGACCATATCCTCATAAAAAGCTGCGGCCTGTTCCAGACTTCGCACCTGAAGGGCGATGAAATCGGGTCCTGTGACGGTCATGGTGTCTCCTTGGATTATGTGTCAGGTTACTGACATACGTCATCGTATGTCAGGATATTGACATGAGCAAACCTGACCGTCCACAGATCGGATATCTCCTCAAAGAGGCCCAAGCTGTGCTTCGGGTGCGCATGGATGAGGTGCTGCGGCCGCTGGGCCTCAGTGTTCCGCAGTACGTATGTCTGCATCTGCTCGAGCGCGAGCCGGGCATTTCCGCGGCTGAGCTCGCCCGGGGCGCCTTCGTCACGCGGCAATCGATGAACACCCTGCTGCAAAACCTGCAGGACCGGGGTCTGGTGGAGCGCCCGGCACGGCCGGCGGCGGGCCGGACCCTGCCGGCGGTGCTCACGGGACCGGGAGCTGAGGTGCTTGCGGACGCACAGGCTCTGGTTGACCAAGTGGAAACCCGAATGCTCTCCCGCCTTGATGCACAGGGCGTCGAAGGGCTGGGCGCGGCACTGTCCCTGTGTATCGAGGCCTTGGAGGCGCCGGCGTCGGGCAGCTGACAGCTTGGGGCCCCGCATAGCCGGACCCGGCATGGGACGCTGGTGACATGGATTTGATGGTCTCGCCCGCGCTCACGATCCCGGCGTCAGAGCTGAGCTGGCGGTTCTCCCGCTCCTCCGGGCCCGGCGGCCAGCACGTGAACACCTCGGACAGCCGCGCTTCCGTGTCCTGGAACATCGCCGATTCGGCGGTGTTGTCGGAGACCCAGCGGGTGCTGCTGCTGAGCCGCCTGCAGCGGCGCCTCATCGACGGCGTGGTTACGGTGACGGCGTCTGAACAGCGCTCACAGCTGCGCAACCGGGAGATAGCTCTGGCCAAGCTGGCTGACCTCGTGGCGGAAGCCCTTGCTCCCGAAGCTGCCCTGCGCAGGAAAACCAAACCCACGCGGGGCTCGAACTATCGGCGCCTCGATGCCAAGAAGCAGCGGGCTGCGACAAAACAGCAACGCAGAAGGCCGCCGACGGATTAGCGGCTGCTTCGGTGGTGACACGTTCAGCTTCGCCTGCCCGGACTACAAAAAACCCCCGACATGCGGGGGCATCCTGTGGAGCTTAGGGGAATCGAACCCCTGACCTTTTCATTGCGAACGAAACGCTCTACCAACTGAGCTAAAGCCCCTTCCCCGGCACCAGCCGGGCGGCTCCGGAGAGCTAACCCCGATTCTAGACCCGCTCCCATGCCCCCGCGCAAATCGCAGCCGCCAAACGAGCGCCGGAGGCCCCCGAACCGGGCCCGACCCTGCCTCCGGAACCGCACCCCGGGCTATCCTGACAGCCCGGCCGCCAGCATCCGGCCGGCCGGAAACGCACCTCTATTCCGCAAGCGAAAAGGAGCAGTGCCATGTCCCTCATCGAAGATGTGATCAGCGAACGGCCCGACGGCGCCGGAACAGACCTCTTGGCCGTATCCACCTGCGTTATTGCCTGCTTTGACTGCGTGCAGGTCTGCAACGCCTGTGCGGATGCCTGCCTCAGTGAAGACATGCTCGGCGACATGGTCGAGTGCATCCGCATGGATCTGAACTGCGCCGACATCTGCGCAGCTACCGGCGCCACTGTAGCGCGCACCGGAACCCGGTACGGCGGATACGACGGGAGCACGGCAACCCTGCTGCGCGCCTGCGCCGCAGCCTGCCGCCGGTGCGCCGAAGAGTGCGAACAGCATGCCGCCGCACACGGGCACTGCCGGATCTGCGCGGAAACCTGCCGCCGCTGCGCCGCCATGTGCGAGGAACTGCTGGTGGTGTTGGAACGCGGCTGAGGATCCCCCAAAAAGAACCCGGCGTACGCACAAACTAGGCCCCCGCCCAACGCCGGCACGACGGCGGGGCCGGGCTATGTGCCCGACGCCAGAACCATCCCGCGCAGGTAGGCTGCCTGGCCCGCGTGCTCCAGGCCGTCCCCCAGGATGCTGACCAGCCGGACACCCAGAGTGACGGGCGGATCCCAGGCGGTGTCCACCACCTGGTCAAGGTCGCCGCCGTTCACACCGGAGACAAAGGCGGCCGTACGCGAATGCACCGCCTCGTAGTAGTCCAGCAGCACGTCGGCCGACTGGACCTGAACCAGGGCCACCTGCTCCGAATCGTGCCCGTAGCCGGTGTCATCCACCGCCAGCGGCAGCCCGACGCGTTGGTACCAGCCTTCTGCCGTCCACGCCTGCTCGTGCCCGGCCAGCGGAGCTATCTGGGCGTCTTCGCTCCGCGCCAGGTGCCAGATCAGCCAGGTAATCGAATTTCCCGCCGGGTACGGGCGGTGGTTCAGGGCTGCAGCATCCAGGCCGTGCACAGCCCCGCGCACGGCCTGGGGCAGGCGGCCGAAGGCATCAATGAGAAGATCGCTCTGTTCCATGGCGGTTGACTCCGTAGGTCGCATTTCGGCGCCGGACTGCGGCGGGGGATCGCGGCCATCCTTTCACGCCCGGTACCGCCGGGAAAGGGAGGAAGCACAGAAGTGCCCTCCTCAAAAAATTCGGCGGCCGGCCGGTTCCATCTGCCGGCCGCGGCCCTAAAATTGCCAGATGAGTTGGACTGACGAGCGTCCTCCCTGGCTTCCGCCCCTGCCGTCACCAAACCGCGGGAGAGTGCGGATCATCGTGGGCATGACCCTGATTATCGCCGTCATGCTCGGCATCCTCGTGGTCGCTTTCCTGGGCGAAACACTGAGCATGTATTCCTGGTGGCCGCTGGCCGCCGGCCTGGCGTTCCTCATGTCCGGGCTGTTGAGCCGCCGCCGGATGCCGTGATGTTCCAAGCGGGTTAGGCAAGCTTTCTCTTGCTGGAATTACCCCGCCGGCAGGCCTATAACGAAAGCATGAAGAGACTCTCAGCGATCCGGCGATACCCGGTGGTGGCGGCAACAATCGCCGTCGGGCTGGCAGTCCTGGCGCTGCACGGAGCCGGCCTGCCGGCTGCCGCCGCCTGGCTCGCTTCCGGCTACGCCCTGCTCGTCGCCGCAGCCACCGGCGTCCGGATGATTCGTGACCTGCGCCGCGGCCACTGGGGACTGGACATCCTCGCCGTACTGGCCATTCTCGCCACCGTTGCAGTGGGCGAATATGTTGCTGCCCTGATCATCGTGCTGATGCTCTCCGGGGGTGAAGCGCTCGAAGACTATGCGGCCAGCCGGGCCCGCAGCGAACTAGATGCCCTGCTGGAACGGGCACCGCAGACAGCGCACCGGATGCAGCCCGGAACGGAGACGCCGGCGGACATCCCGGCCTCCGAGGTCAGTGTCGGGGACATCCTGCTCATCAAACCCTCCGAACTGGTGCCCGTGGACGGCATCCTGCTCAGCGCTGAAGCTTCCTTTGACGAGTCGTCGCTGACCGGCGAATCGCTGCCGGTCTCCCGCACCGCAGGAGAGACGGTGCTGAGCGGTTCCGTCAACGGCTCGCAGGCTGTCCGCATCCGGGCCACGGCCACGACCGAGGACAGCCAGTACCAGCGGATCGTGGCTCTGGTCCGCGAAGCCTCGGAGTCCAAAGCACCCGTGGTGCGGCTGGCGGACCGGTTCGCGGTGCCCTTTACGGCGGTGTCCCTGCTTATCGCCGGCGCCGCATGGTTCCTCAGCGGTGATCCGGTGCGCTTCGCCGAGGTGCTTGTGCTGGCCACACCCTGCCCGCTGCTGATCGCCGCCCCGGTGGCTTTCCTGGGCGGTATGAGCCGGTCCGCCCGCAACGGCATCATCGTCAAGGGCGGAGCCACCCTGCAGCAGCTGGCCCGGGCCCGCAGCATTGCCTTCGACAAGACCGGCACCCTGACCTACGGCAGGCCACGGCTTGTATCCGTTCATCCCGAGCCGCCGTTCACCGCCGATGAGGTGCTGCAGCTCGCTGCCTCCGCCGAGCAGTACTCTTCCCATGTGCTGGCTGCCGCGGTGCAAACTGCCGCCCAGGACCGCGGACTGGCCCTTCGCCCGGCCGCCTCGGCATCGGAAGTGGCAACCAACGGAGTGCAGGCCAGCATCGGGGGCCGCACCGTGCTGGTCGGCAAACAGCGTTTTGTCGCGGCTGCAGTGCCAGACGAGGTCAGCGCTCCGGCGGCCGGGCAACTGATGGTTTATGTCGGGATTGACGGGCGGTTCGCGGGCACGCTGGCCCTCAGCGACACTCCGCGGGAAAACGCACAGGCCACCCTGGACCGTCTGGCGGGACTCGGGCTGCAGTCTCCGGTGATGCTGACCGGAGACGGCAAGGCCTCGGCGGAAGGCACCGCGGCCGTACTGGGTATCCGCACGGTCCATGCGGAACTGCTGCCCGAGGACAAGGTCCGCCTGGTCGCGGCCCTGCCGCAGCGGCCGGTGATCATGGTGGGCGACGGCGTGAATGACGCGCCGGTGCTTGCAGCCGCCGACGTCGGAATTGCCATGGGTGCCCGCGGATCCACGGCCGCCGGAGAATCCGCCGACGCCGTGATCGTCACCGACGACATCTCCAAAGTGGCCGACGCCGTCGACATCGGCCGGCGGACCATGCGCGTGGCGCTGGGCAGCATCTGGCTGGGCATCAGCCTCAGCGTAGGACTGATGCTCACCGCCGCCTTTGGATTCATCCCCGCCGTTGCCGGGGCCCTGACCCAGGAGCTGGTGGATCTGGCCGCCATCCTGAATGCACTGCGGGCGCTGGGCGGCGGAAGAAGCGCGGCGCCGGTGCCCTCCGTTCCGCCGGAGTCCCGGAAAGTCCGCGAAGTGCGGGCCTAGGGAAGAATGGCGGCCTGCAGCACTGCTCCAGCTCCCTTCAGCGGGGCCTCTCTGTGTCGTCCGGTGCGCTATCTATCTGTCTTCACTGCTGTGTTGCCTGCCCAGGAGGGGACGATAAAAGCACAAATGCCCCGGGTGCGCTTCTACAAATATTTACAGAGAGGCGAGGGCCATGTAGTGCTCCCGGCTATATCACGGGTGCGCACGGAGGTGCAGACTTGTTAGCCGATCGGCTTGCGGGCGTGCCATGAAGGCCATTTCTTTTGGCGTTAGAGTTCGGTCCATGATCATTTGGCTCAACGGCGCCCACGGAGCGGGAAAGACGACGACGAGCACGCTCCTGCAGCAATTACTGCCCGACGCACGCGTCTTCGACGCTGAGAAGGTCGGCGAGGTGCTCATGGACATCAAGCCGGGACTTCCTGCAACGGATAATTTCCAGCACTGGGAACCGTGGCGACCGCTCGTTGTCGAAACCGCTCGGCGCGTGCTCGAGTACACCGGAGGCACACTCGTGATGCCGATGACTGTCCTGGTCGAGAGCTATTGGCGGGAGATCAGCGGTGGTCTTGCCAAGCACGGCGTACCGGTCCAGCATTTCGTGCTCCACGCCGATCAGGCCACGCTTCGCGACCGGATACAGAACGACAAAGTCCTCGGCCCCTCGACGTTCCGCTTCGCCTACGTGGAGCCGTACGCCGAGGCAGCCCGTACCTGGCTCCACAAAGCAGCCGAGGTCATCGACACCACTGGCATCACGGCGGACCAAGCCGCCCAGCAGATCGCAGATTCAATGCTTGGCCGGATTTCGAACCGGATCAACGGCTAGGTTCGGCCGCTGGGATTTTTTGAGAAACCACCCACACTCACAAGGCGATCCAAGTGCCCGTAAGCCGGCGCCCCGGTGAAACGCGCTGCTGCCCCTTCCCCTCTAGGGACATTGCCATGCCGATGCTGGCATCGAGGTTTGCATGTCCCTGCCCGCGAAAAATGCCCGGTGAAGGCGGCCCAAACGCTACAGCTGAACGCATGCAACTACATGTCAGCGTTGCCGCACGGGCGTGCACGAATGCGACCCTTTCCGTGCATGCTGATGCATCCCTAAAGACCAGGTGCCAGATCACCTATCTTCCGCGGGGCGCTCGGCGGCGCGAAATCACCGGCGCCGGTGCCCTCCGTTCCTCCGGAGGCGCGGGACGTTCACGAAGCCCTTGCCTAAAAAAGCCAGCACCTAGAACTGGATACCGCGCGAGAGCCCGCCGTCCACGAGGAGGTTCGCGCCGGTTGTCCGGCTGGAAACCGGGCTGGAGAGGAACACGACGGCGTCGGCTACTTCCTGCGGGACCCCCATCCGGCCCGTCGGATTGAGCGCCATCGACGCGGCGAAGAGTTCCGGGTTGTTTGCCTCGATGCTCTGCCACACCCCGCCGTCGTGATACGTGTTTCCGGGCGAAACGGTGTTGGCCCGGATCCCCTGGTCCGCCAGCTGGAAAGCCAGGCCGGACATGTACGCAATGAGCGCGGACTTCACCGTTCCGTAGGGGCCGGAGGTGAAGTCCACTTCCCGTCCGGAGACGCTGGAGATGGCAACGAGGGAGGGAGAGGAGCTGCCCCGAACATGCGGAATCGCTGCCTTCATGAGGCGTACGGTGCCCAGCAGATCCACATCGAGGGAGGCCTGCCACCCTGCGTCGGAATCGTCGATGGCGAGGGCGCTGACGTTGCTGACCACCGCGTCGATTCCGCTAAAGCGTTCGGCCGCGCCCTCAACCCAGCGTGCCACCGCCGCAGCATTCCCCATGTCCACCGCCGTGCCCTCCACCAGCGGTCCCACGGCAGCCAGAACCTCCTCCGTCTCCGCCACTTGGGAGGCGTTGCGGGCGCAGAAGGCCACGTTGGCGCCTTCCGCCAGGAAGGTTTCCACGATGGCCCGGCCAATCCCCCGCGTTCCTCCGGTCACCAGCGCGGTCTTTCCGGTCAGCTGCAGATCCATGGTGATCCTTCCGGGTGAATGCTAAACGAGTTCGGTACTGGCTAGACGAGTTCGGTACTGGTTAGACGAGTTCGGTACTGCGGCGGCGAAGATCGGCGTGGAGACCCTCATAGGCGTCCGCCGGCGGAAACAGTGCCTTCCGTGCCTTGACTACCACGCTGTAGTTGGCGTCCACCGCGTTGGCAATGGGGGCAAGCGCGGTCTGGGTCAGCAACTGGTACGCATCCATCTGATGGAGCCCGAAAAGCTCACCAAACCAGCGAACCATCTCCACCTGCCCAATCCGCCAGGAGTCCTCCATGGGACGCGAGGAGCCAACCGCCATCCACTCCGTGTCGGTCTCCAGCCGCGGCCAGGCCGGGGCTCCGCCCTTAATCAGTTCCACGATGATCGTGGAATTCATCGCTCCCTCAACGGCGGTGCCGCAGGCTTCGCCCTCCCCCTGCCGGTAGTGTCCGTCACCGACGGAAAACAAGGCACCCTCTTGGTTGACCCCGAGGTAGACCGTCGTTCCAGCCTTTACCTCCGGGGAATCCATGTTGCCGCCGAAGCGCTCCGGCACCAGCGAGGAGCGCACCTCTCCGCCCGGCGGCGCTACGCCCACGGTGCCGAGCATCGGTTCAAGGGGAAGCGCAATCTCAAAGTCTCCGAAGCGGGCCTGAAATCCCACCGTCTGCCGTACGGAGTCAACGTGGTAAATCCAGGTGGTGTCGGGCAGCGGATCCTGCAAAAACGCTGTCCGGTCGGTACTCGTCAGACCGCCGAAAAATGGAATAGTGGCCGACGCGCCGTAACTCCGGGCGGGAGAGAGCTCCACGATATGCAGGGCCAGCGTGTCCCCGGGCTCTGCCCCTTCAACATAAAAGGGTCCGGTCTGCGGATTCACAAAATTCAAATCGACTTTTTCACTGGACAGGTCCTCAACCGACGTCAAGGCATTGTTGAAGGCATCCTCGGACCATAATTTCAGCGCTGTTCCCGGTTTTATCCGCAGCACCGGAGCTGCTCCCCCGAAGGTATAGACAAGTTGTTCACGACTGGGCCTGTATTCGACGGTCTCCATGCCCGGATACTATAGGCGCCGCTTTTCACAAACAACAGGTCTGGAGCGCCGCGAAAAAGCCCCTCCGACTGACCGGCAAACGCTTGCCCGTCCCTCCGGCTGCCGGCGGGAGGGATAATGGACACCGGTCCGGATCAGCCGCGGCCGGAGCTCAGATCTACCAGCTAGGGGACGTCCATGACCTTGATCGACAACGGTGTGTATGTGGACGGCAAGCGGCAACACACTCCGGACAACCTCGACGAGACCTTCGAATTGACGCGCACGTCCGGCGGGATGGCGTGGATTGGCCTGTACCGGCCCGACGACGTTGAGCTGCTGGCAGTCGCCGAAGAATTCGGCCTGAACCTGCTGACCGTGGAGGATGCCCTGGCCGGACATCAGCGGGCCAAGCTGGAGCACTACGATGACACCCTCTTTGCGGTGCTGCGCCCGGCCCGCTATCTCGATGAAGTGGAGCGCGTGGAGTTCGGCGAGCTGCACGTCTTTGTCGGTCCCAACTTTGTTGTCACCGTCCGGCACGCCGAATCCCCGGATCTTGGCCGCGTGCGCAAGCGGCTGGAACAGGAGCCGGACCTGCTGGCACTTGGCCCCCATGCCGTCCTCTACGCCGTGATGGACCAGGTGGTGGATGAATACGCGCCGGTGGCCGCCGGGCTGGAGAACGACATCGACGAGATCGAGGACCAGCTCTTCGGCGGCGACGTCGAAGTGTCGCGCCGCATCTATGAACTTTCCCGCGAGGTTATCCAGTTCCAGCGGGCGCTCTCTCCGCTGGAAGGCGTGGTGGGAGCCCTGCAGCGCAACGCAGACCAGTTTGGTGTTCCCGCCGAGCTGCGGGACAACCTTGGGGACGTACTGGACCACGTGCTGCGGCTGATCGACCGGGTCAATGCTTACCGCGCCCTGCTGGAGAACGCCCTGAACCTGGCCTCCACGCTGGCCTCGAACCGGCTTGCCGAAACCAGCATTGAACAAAACGAGCAGGTCAAGCGCATTTCTTCCTGGGCCGCCATCCTCTTTGCCCCTACTCTGGTGGGAACCATCTACGGCATGAACTTTGAACACATGCCGGAGCTGGGCTTGGAATGGGGTTATCCGCTGGCACTGGTGGCGATGGTGGTTATGGGTGTTGCCCTGTATGTCACATTCAAGCGGAACAAGTGGCTCTGACGTTCAGCCTGCTGGCTCGCTGAAGTCCGTCTTTGCGGTATTCTCCATTGGTTTCGCGACCCTCACGGCATTGCGTTCAGTAACTGCTATGCCAGCGATGAAAACAGTGACGGCGAAATACAGGGGGATGAACCCCCCGAACCCGTCATCCTCCGGCATCCTCTGATTAGCCAGCAGGAACACCGCCGCCGCCACGGCTGCCCAGACGGCACTCCAAGTGAGCTTCACGGCCGTGCGTACGCCATGCCACATAGGAACTTTGCCGGTGACTCCGGTTTCCGTGCCATTTGCAGTCATACCCAGCCACGCGCCGACTTTACCCATGTTTTGGATCACTCCATTTCCGAATAATTCGTTGAACGTCGAAAGCTGCGGCCCTGCTATTCCCGGTTTCCACGCTCCCAGATCATCATCAAGGATCCAACTTATTCCGGCCCGCCCCCGGAATGCGACAATTGACGGATCCCTTCCCGGTGGGGATAAGAGATACGATCCGGGCATTCTCCCGCTGACAGGAAAAGGACGGCCATGATGCGTTTTAGGACACCCGGCGGACGGCTGCTGCCGGCCGCCGCCCTCAGGCTGGCAGCGGCACTGCTGGTTGTCGCCGCCTTGGCTTCCTGCGCTGACAGTCCGGGCTCCGGGACGCCGTCGGTCGAAGGAACGTGGGGTGACACCGGCGATTCCAGTGCCCCCTCGCTGGACTTTGCATCCGACGGACGCGTTAGCGGAACCGACGGGTGCAACCGGCTGATGGGTCACTGGACGCAGGAGGGCGCGTCAGTGGCGCTTAAGGAGATGGCCTCCACCCTGATGGCGTGCCAGGATGTGGACACGTGGCTCTCGGCAGCCGCCACCGCCGAGGTGGACGGTGACACGCTGGCATTGTTCAATTCGGACGGCGAACCGATCGGCACCCTCCGGCGCTAGGGCTGGCCGGCCGGTTCATCGAAGTGGATGATCTGCCGCAGGGCACGCCCTTCAGCCAAATCGTCCATGGCCCGGTTGATATCCCCGAGCCCGATTCGGGACGAGACCAGTTTTTCCACCGGCAGCCGGCCCTGACGCCACAAATCGGCAAAGACGGGAATATCCCGGGACGGAACGGCAGAGCCCAAATAGCTCCCGATGATCGTCCGGGCCTCCGCAACCAGTGTGAGCGGCGAAACCCGGGCCATGGCATCCGGTGCCGGCAAGCCCACGGTAATCGTGGTGCCGCCCGGCTCCGTCAGGGCGACGGCGGTCTCGAAGGCCCGGGCGTTCCCGGCCGCTTCCACCACCACGGGCGCCGTAATTGCTCCGGACTGCGCATCCGCCGGGCTGTAGGCAGCAGCAGCTCCCAGCGCCACGGCCTGGTCCAGTTTGTCAGGATTTGCATCGATGCCTATGACTTCGGCCCCCAGCGCCCGGGCTGTGAGCAGGGCGGCCATGCCGACGCCGCCCAGGCCCACCACGATCAAGGTGTCCCCCGGCACCGGCTTGGCCAGGTTCAGTACGGCACCTCCGCCGGTCAGGACAGCACACCCCAGCAGGGCAGCAACCTCGGGTGGAACGTCCGCGTCCACCTTCACCACCGACCGCTGGTCAACGACGGCGTGGGTGGCGAAACCCGAGACGCCCAGGTGGTGCAGCACCTGGGCGTCTCCCCGGTGAAGCCGGACTCCTCCGGAGAGCAGAGTCCCCGCGGTGTTCGCCGCCGTCCCCTCGCTGCACGGCAGCAGGCCATTGGATTGGCAGCCCCGGCAGGACCCGCACCGTGGCAGGAATGTCATCACCACGCGGTCCCCGGGGACCAGGTCCAACACGTCGCCGCCCACGCTTTCCACGATGCCGGAGGCTTCGTGGCCCAGCAGCATGGGCACGGGCCGCACCCGGTCCCCGTTCACTACGGACAGATCCGAATGGCAGATTCCTGCGCACTCTATCCGGATAAGGATTTCACCGCGCTCCGGGGCATCAAGTTCCACATCACAAACCGTGAGCGGCAGCGAGTCCGCGTACTTTGCGGATTTACCCACCTGTTCCAGAACTGCACCCCGGATTTTCATGCGCTCCGCCTCATCTGTTGACCGTTAGCTGGCTTCTTTCCTGCAATCTACCGGTTCCTCCCGAAGCCCTGCCTCAATTTCTCAGGCCCCGGGATCAGGAGCGGCCCTGCGTCTGGACGTCTTCCACGTGCAGGTCCGCTCCCTTGGTTTCCCGAACCATGGAAACGGCAACAAAAGAGATGACGCACAGCACCATGATGTAGATACCGATGGACGGGGACCAACCCGTCTCGTTGAGCAGCATCTGCGCGATGGTCGGGGCAAACGCGCCGCCGAGAATCGCGCCGAGCGCGTAACCGATGGAGACGCCGGAGTAGCGCACCCGTGCCGGGAACATCTCCGCGTACAGGGCCGACTGCGGACCGTAGGAGAGCCCCAACCCAATGGTGAGCACGAAGATGGATACCGCAAACAGCACGATGTTGGCAGTGTCGATGAGCAGGAACATCGGTACGGACCAGAGGAAGACCCACGCGTAGCCGATCTGGAACGTCTTGATGCGGCCAATCCGGTCGGAGAGTATCCCGCCGTACAACGTAAAGATCAGCCAGCCGAAGGAGCCCAGGGTGGTGGCGAGCAGGACTGAAGGCCGGTGCATGCCCAGCCCTCCGGCGTCGACCTTGCCCGTGGCATAGGAGGCGAAGAAAGCGATGACCAGGTAGCCCGCGGCGTTGTTGGCGATGAAGATCAGGGCGCTCAGGATCACTTCGCGGGTGTTGTGCTTGAACAGCTGGGCCAGCGGTGCGGAGGACTCCTTCTTGCGTTCCTGGATTTCCTTGAAGACGGGACTTTCCGAAACGGAACGGCGGATGAAATACCCGACGCCGATCAGCACCACGGAGAACAGGAACGGGATCCGCCAGCCCCAGGACAGGAACTGCTCCTCGCTGAGGGTGGTGCTCAGTACGTACATGACGAAGGTCGCCAGAATCATGCCGATGGGAACACCGATTTGGGGGTAGGCCCCAAAGAGCCCGCGCTTGTTAACCGGTGCGTGTTCCACCGAAAGCAGGGCCGCACCGCCCCATTCTCCGCCGGCGGAGAAGCCCTGCAGGATGCGCAGCAGCACCAGCAGGATCGGAGCGGCAACGCCGATCTGAGCGTAGGTGGGAACCAGGCCGATCAGGGCCGTTGACGCGCCCATCATGAGCAGGGTGAAGACCAGCATTTTTTTCCGACCCAGCTTGTCGCCGAGGTGCCCGGCGACGACGGCGCCCAGCGGACGGAAGAGGAAACTGATACCGATGGTCGCAAAGGAGACCACCTGCCCCAGCGGCCCCTCGCTGACGGGGCCGAAGTACAGGGTCGCCAGAACGAGGCCGGCAGCCTGGGCATAAATAAAGAAGTCGTACCACTCGATGGTCGTGCCGACCAGCGTTCCGGCGAGGACTTTCCGTTCCTCATGCGTCATGCGCCCGTGGGGCTTCGCTGCAGTGTTGTTGCTCATGAAAACTCCGTTGTTGTCTGGGGGGTCAGCTGTGTGATCAGCGGGTGCGCAGGCAATAACTGAAAGAACGGTCGGTCACTGCCTGCGGTAAAAATACACCCAATGAGAGGTAGATCACAGAAGGCGACCCGAGATGCCCGTTTATGACGAAGACGGGCCGGGTAAATGAAGCGATGCTGCAACCGAGCCCGGGCTGGCCGGGCTGGGGGTTGGAAGGGCGGCAAAAGAGGTTCAGAATGGTTTTCGGTTTCTGACCTGCCTCATCCCGCATGCCCATCCGCAGTCCCCACCGGACCCCATCCCATCCCCATCCCCCACCGAACGGCGCCTTCCCCTTGGACACCATCAAACCGGGAACCCTTAAACCCTGGCCGGCCCTTTGGTCGCTCGTCATCGGCTTTTTCATGATTCTGGTGGATTCCACCATCGTGAATGTGGCCACCCCGGCCATCATGGCCGACCTGAGCGCCGACATCGACAAGGTCATCTGGGTCATCAGCGCCTACCTCCTGGCCTACGCAGTGCCGCTGCTGGTCACCGGCAGGCTCGGCGACCGCTTCGGCCCCCGGCGCATCTACCTTGCGGGACTGGTGGTCTTCACCGGATCCAGCGCCTGGTGCGGCTTCGCCGACACTGTGGACATGCTCATCCTGGCCCGGGTGGTGCAGGGCCTGGGCGCAGCACTGATGACGCCCCAAACGATGTCCGTCATCACCCGGATCTTCCCGCCGCAGAACCGCGGGACCGCTCTCGGGCTGTGGGGCGCGACGGCGGGCGTGGCCACTCTGGTGGGCCCGGTCCTGGGCGGCGTCCTCGTGGACAGCCTGGGCTGGGAATGGATTTTCTTTATCAATGTTCCCGTGGGAGTTGTCGGGTTCATCCTGGCATTCCGCCTCGTGCCGAAGCTCCCCACAGCCGTGCACCGCTTCGATCTGCCGGGCGTCTTCCTCAGCGCTGCCGGGATGTTCTGCCTGGTGTTCGGCATCCAGGAAGGCGAATCGTACAACTGGGGCACGATTGCCGGTCCGCTGTCCGTGTGGTCACTGATCATTGCGGGCCTCGTCCTGCTGGCACTCTTTGTCCTCTGGCAGCAGGTGAACCGCAGCGAACCGCTCCTGCCGCTGAGCCTGTTCCGGGACCGCAACTTCTCACTCGCCAACGCTTCCATCACTGCGATGGGGTTCGCCATTACGGCATTCTCACTGCCGCTGATCCTCTATGCGCAGACCGTCCGCGGCCTCAGCCCCACCCAGGCGGCACTGCTGCTGACACCCATGGCGGTGCTTTCGGGCGTGCTGGCACCGCTGGCGGGCAAACTCGCCCAGCGGGGCAACCCGAAATTCATGGCCGTCGCAGGTTTCGCAGCCCTGTCCGTATCCCTGTTCTGGCTCGGGAGCATCCTGACCCCGGATACGCCGTACTGGCTGCTGATGCTGCCCGTCGCACTCATGGGCCTGGCCAATTCCTGCATCTGGTCTCCAGTGTCCCTGACCGCCACCCGGAATCTTGCCCCCTACGTTGCCGGCGCCGGCTCCGGTGTCTACAACACCACCCGGCAGTTTGGCGCCGTTATCGGCAGCAGCGCGATTGCCGCCATGATGCAGTCCCGTCTTAGTGCACAACTGGGTGCCGACGCGGACGGCGGACAGGCATCGGGCGGCGTCCTGCCGGAACCGCTGGCCGCCGGCTATGCAACAGCCATGGGCCAGTCCCTGTACCTGCCCGGCGTCGTGATTCTGATCGGCCTGGCCACGGCTCTCTTTTACGCCCGCCCCGCCGCGGAAAAGGCCGCAGCCGGATCCTCCCCGGCAGCCACCCCCGGCACGGAGAAATCCTCCCGCGGGCAGTGACCCCCGGCCGCGCGCATCCTGCGGAGCCGGCGTACTGAGTGTCCGGCCGTGCGCAGCCGCGAGTCGCCGTAGGGAATGCCTCCGCGCAGACGCCAGCCCACTGCGAGCCACACACACAGCGCCCGCTCCAGTATCCACAGCGGGGCCCAGAGTGCGGCACCAGGGCTGAACACCCCGGCGCCGTGCGCCCGCCGCCGGCCCGCTTCGGCCGCGAGAATGCCCGCAGCCGCGAGTGCCGCCAACCCCGCAGGTTTCCGCAGGCACACCAGTATTGCGGGAAGCAGCGCCAGCTCGGCGGCCAGGCGCACGGGCTGGGCAAAGTCGTCATAGGCCTGCCGCACCCGCTGGCGCCGAAAGTGCGGAGCCGAACACGGGACCCGGGGAACAAACAGGTCATCAGCCCTGATCTCGCGTCCCCCCGCTGCGCGGACGGTCCGCAGCAGCTCCAGGTTTTCGAACAACACGTTTCCGCTGTACCCCCCGGCGGCCTGAAGGGTTGATCTGCGGAGAACAAGCGTCCCGGGGTAATCCGATCCGAAGGCCCGGTTGATCAGCGTTCTGGCCGTATCCCAGCGGGCATGCCAGGGAAGCGGGCCAGGGAAAAAATTCTGGGGACGGACGACGTCGGCCCCTGCCAGCAGCGCGACGGCGCGCTCCAGCGCCGCACGCGTGTACCGCACGTCGTCGTCGGCAATTACGAGGTATTCGCGCTCCATCAACTGGACACCGGTCAGCACCCCCGCCACTTTTCCGTTGGCGCAACCCGAGTGCCGGGGCCGGCAGTGGCGCACTGCACGGGGAAGGGCACGGGCGTGGGCAGCAAACACCTCCGGAGGTGATCCATCAACCACCAGGACCGGGATCCAGCGGCTCAGCTCCTCCAGATAAGAGCACAGCGGTTCCAGATCCGCGTCGTCGTGCCATTTGAGCGGCAGTATGTATCCGGCCTCCGACAGCTGCGGCCCTCCACTCGTCACGTTTCCTCCTTGCCCCCGCACCGGCCCCGCAGTCCGTCCCCGTGGCTACTGCTCCGGCGGCCGGCGCTCCGCGACTGTCGGGAAGGGGCAGCCGCGGAGCGGTCCTGCTATTCCTTGTGCAGTTTGTCCTGCATGCTGCCAGCCATCTTCTCGACGACGTTCGGCAGATCGGTGGTGCCGTAGTAGCGGGCATCCACGCGGGTGGGCGGCGGCATGGGCGACGACGTCGTCGGTCCCTCGTGGTAGCTGAACTCGCCGTGGCCGTCGGGCGTGGGGCCCGAAGCCCAGGTCCCCTCGGACGCAGCCTTCCCGTCGGAGAAGTTCAGGTACTGGTAAGACACGGACCGTTCTTCCTTCTTGATCGGGAAGTTCGACGGAACGGGCAGCAGTTCGGCGCCTTCCGCCTGCAGTTCCTTCGCCGCCGCCATCCACTGGTTCTGGTGCATGGTGTCCCGCGCCAGCAGGAAGGACAGCATGTCCCGCACCCCGTGGTCATCGGTCATGTGGTAGAGCCGGGCGACCTGAAGCCGGCCCTGCATTTCCGCGTTGGCATTGGCCGTGAAGTCAGCCAGCAGGTTGCCGCTGGCGGTGATGTAGCTGCCCTGCCAGGGGTTTCCGTTGGAGTCCACGGGGCGTGCTCCGGCACCGGCAACGATGGCCTGCTGGACGTCCATGCCGCCGACGACGGCCGCCACTGTCGGGTCGGACTGAACGGCGTCTTCGGTAATGCCCAGCGGCGCCTTTTCCAGCAGCTGGGCGATCATGATCGCCAGCATCTCCACGTGGCCCATCTCCTCGGCGCCGATCCCGTAGAGCAGGTCCCGGTACTTGCCGGGGATGTGGGAGTTCCAGGCCTGGAAGCCGTACTGCATGGCAACGGTAATCTCACCGTACTGGCCACCCAGGACTTCCTGGAGTTTGCGGGCATAGACGGCATCCGGCTTGTCAGGCGTGGCCTTGAACTGGAGCTCCTGTTTATGAAAGAACAATCTGCACCTCCGAAAGACGTTTCCGGCTTACGGTCCGCGAGGGGGACCTGCGGTCTTATGCTGAAAAAGCTAGCCCAAAGACAAACTTGTAAGCAAGCTTTGTATTATTACGGCTGCATGGGGGCATGGCGTATTCCACACAAGTAACGGTGCAGGCCAGGGGCGAAAAACCCCGGTGGAGGCCTTTGACGAGGTCCTCAGTGATCATCTCCAGAACCTGATTCTGGACAGCGCTGATGTGCAGGAATTCCTCTCCCGATTTGCGGACTATTCGACGAGGCGCTTCTCGACGGACGACTCTGAAGTTATCTGCGGCCTGACCCTGCTGCGGGACCGGAAACGGATCCGCGTTGCCTTCAGCGATGAGCGGGCGCACCGGCTGGACGAGATCCAGAACGACTTCGGCGAGGGACCGTGCCTTTATGCTGCACGGGAGCAGGCCACGGTCCATCTTTCCGATCTGGGTCGCGAGACGCGATGGCCCGAATATGCCGCAGTTCTCCGGGAGCACGGTATTGCTTCGCTGGCTGCCGTGCCGTTCAACCTCGAATCGGACGGATCCGCAGCCCTCAACCTCTACTCAAGACGCCCCGATGCCCTGGACGCCCCGACGATTGCCGCAGCCGAGGAATACGCCGGGAGGGCAGCCAAGCCCCTGCGGCCGGCCGTACGGTTCTCGGTCCGCGAAGACAACGCCGTTGACCTGGCTGCTGCCTTGGAGTCACGGACGGTGATCGATCTTGCGGTGGGAACCATTATGGGCCAGAACCGCTGCAGCCAGCACGAAGCGTTCACCATCCTGCGGACAGCGTCCGGGCGGAGCAACATGAAGCTCCGGGACCTGGCTGCACAGCTCGTAGCCTCCGTAGGTGAACCAGCACCGCAGACACATTTCGACACGTAAGCCTCGGCCGTCCCAGCCTCGTCAGCACCGTGCAAAGTGAGGGTGCCTGGGGGATTGCGGGCACAGCGACCCGGGCGTTACCGTTGTTACGGCCCAGAAGTGCGCCATGCTTTCCACCAACACGTCATGGTCCGGGGAAGATATGGAACATAAACTTAACGCACTGATCCGGCTGGACCTTGATCCGGCCTCTGCTGTCATTGAAATTACCGGCTGTCTAACCCTGGGCGGTTCCCAGGCGCTCCTTCCGGTGATCCGCCGCCTCGGAAACCTCATCCCCGGCGGACACCATTTCGTCACGGTGAGCCTCCTGTGTGCCAGACACATAGACGCCGAGGGGCTTGCCTACCTGCAGGGGCTGCGCTCCATGTCGGCCGAGTCATTGACGGGCGCTCCGCTGACACTGCGGATCCAGGCGCCGGACATCCTGCCGGAATGCCCTGCCCGCGCCTACGTTTCAGCCGGGACCGGCCGCAGCACCATGAGGGGGGCTGACTGGTGAGAACCAGATACCTGAAACCTTTTTTCCCCGACCAGTTGAACTCAATGGGGCTTCCCACCGACCCGACTGACGCCCATGGCCTGGCAGCCCTGCCGACCCCTACCCTGCAGGGACTGGCGGACCGGGTTTTTGAGCAGCTGGACACCGACTATCCGTCGCTGGAAGCCGCTGACTGGTACAACGCCCTGGCTGATGTCCTGAGCCAGCGAGCGGACAGTCCTCAGGTCTTGGACCGCCCAGCCTGAGCCAGCTGCACAAGCCGCACAACCTCTCCGGCGGGGGCCGAAATTTTGCGTTGGTCTGTGTAGTATCGGATATATCCGAGCGTGGCACGGACACTGTCTCCAAGCACTGTCCCTCTCACGCGGCCCACCGTCGGACCGGCACTCACTGGCCCCGAAACGAATGCGAGGCCCAGTATGGCTGCCGACCTTCCGCTCGATGAATTGTCCACCACTTTTGCCCGGATTCAGGGGCTGCTGCTGACCGAGGAAACGGTCGGTCATGCAGTGGACCTTCTTGCTGATGCTGCAAAGGAAGCCATTCCGGGAACCTCGGGGGCGGGCGTGTCCCTGATGGACGAACAGGGGCGCCGAACCAGCCGCGGAGCCACCGACGATATCGTGAAGCAGGCCGATGCACTGCAGTACGAACTCGGTGAAGGCCCGTGCATCACGTCCTGGGCAGCAACGGGGATCGTGCGCTCGGACGATCTGGCTACTGAAGAACGGTGGCGCCTCTGGACCCCGCGGGCCGCCGCACTGGGGCTGCGTTCCGTCCTGAGCGCACCGCTGGTCTTCCAAACCGAGTCACTCGGAGCCATCAAGGTTTATTCGAAGCTCCCGGGCGCCTTCGACGCGCGCAGCGAACGGCTGTTGACCCTCTTTGCCGGTCCGGCTGCCACACTGCTGGCCAACGTTCAGTCCGCCCAGGCTCCCCGCCGCCTCAGCAGGCAGCTCAAGGAGGCCATCACCAGCCGTGACTCCATTGCCTTTGCGCGGGGCGTCCTCATGGAGCGCGAAGGCCTGAGCGAGGACGACTCCATGGCGCGCCTTCTTGAGATCGCACGCAGCAGCAGGGCAACTCTCCGCGCTGCCGCCGAGTCGATTGTCTCGGGCAGCGGAAAGCACCAGGGCTAAGGACGGGAAGAATGGGCTTTGATGCGGTGGAACCGGAACAGCGGAGACGGCTGAGGTTGGCATTAACCCAGGCTGGCCTCGGGACTTCCCAGCTCTGGATGAAGTACTTCAGCATTGGCGGCGAGGCCGGGGAGTATGAGGTGGATGCGTACCTGAACGGTTCTTTGTCCCTTCCCCCGCTGCAGCGCGACATCCTGGCACATGCGGCAAACGAGCTGATTGACGACCTGCCTCCCCGGCTGCGTGCACCCTACTGCGACGACGATGACCTGGCCGGTCCAGGCAACCGCCGGGAGCAGTCCTCCGATGAGTTGCGCACCGAAGGAGAGTCCGGCCGGGAATCAGGCAGACCCCGCAGGGATGCCGGTCCGGACCAGGGATGATCCGGACCGGCAAAGGTTCCTACTCCTTGTTCAGCTTGTCCTGCACGGCGCCGGCCGTTTTTTCAACGGCGTTGGGCAGCTCGGTGGTGCCGTAGTAGCGGGAATCGGGGTGGGTGGGCGGCGGCATGGGAGCCGACGTCGTCGGTCCGTCGTGGTAGCTGAACTCGCCGTGGCCGTCGGGCGTGGGCCCCGAAGCCCAGCTCCCCTCGGACGCTGTTTGGCCGTCGGAGAAGTTCAGGTACTGGTAGGAAACCTCGCGGTATTCCTTGTTCAGCGGGAAGTTGGACGGGACGGGCAGCTGCTCCGCTCCCTCCGCCTGCAGTTCCAGTGCTGCGGTGGTCCACTGGTTCTGGTGCATGGTGTCCCGCGCCAGCAGGAAGGACAGCAGGTCCCGAACCCCGTGGTCGTCGGTCATGTGATACAGGCGGGCTACCTGCAGGCGCCCCTGCATTTCCGCATTGGCGTTGGCCGTGAAGTCGGCCAGCAGGTTGCCGCTGGCGGTGATGTAGCTGCCCTGCCAGGGGTTTCCGTTGGAATCAACGGCACGGGCGCCGGCGCCGGCCACGATGGCATGCTGGACATCCATTCCGCCCACCACTGCCGCCACCGTGGGATCGTCCTGCACGGCATCCGACGTAATCCCCAGCGGAGCCTTTTCCAGCAGCTGGGCGATCATGGTGGCCAGCATCTCGACGTGGCCCATTTCCTCGGCGCCGATCCCGAACAACAGGTCACGGTACTTGCCCGGAACGTGCGCATTCCAGGCCTGGAATTCGTACTGCAGAGCCACCGTGATTTCACCGTACTGTCCGCCCAGGACTTCCTGAAGCTTGCGGGCATAAACGGCATCGGGCTGGTCAGGCGTGGACTTGAATTGAAGCTCCTGCTTGTGGAAAAACATATGTACCTCCGGGAGGGTTGAAGCACCCGGTTCCGCACCTCCGTCAGGGGCCGGCAAGCCGGTGCACGTGTGCCCAACGTAATCCCGGCACCCCTCCCGCCGGAAGGGTAATCAGCTTACTTATCAATTTCCTTTTCCAACTCGCTGCCGGTTCCGCGGCAAGCCTCCGGTCCTATGACCGGCCCCACCCTCAGGAGTCGCTAGACTACCCCAATGCCCCATGACGATCAGCCCCGGGACGCCGGAAACCAGCCCTCGAGCCAGCCCTCCCCGATGGAAGAAGCCAGCGACGACTTCGTTGTCCGCCGCCACACCCTGCCTTCCGGACTCCGTTACACCACCACCGCCGGGCGCATGGTGCTGCGGAGCGAAGAAACCAAGGACGGCAAGGCGGACGGGTTCCGGCCCCGGGCGGAGATTTTCCTCGTGGCCTACACCGCAGACGGGGAAAGTCCCGCCCCTGCAGCGGCTGCCGCCAACACCCCGGAGACCGCAGCGGAAACTGCCGCACCAGCCAACCGGCGCCCCGTAGTGTTCGCCTTCAACGGCGGGCCGGGATCCTCTTCGGTCTGGCTGCACATGGGCCTGCTGGGGCCCCGCATGGTGGACTCCGGGGACGTCGGATCCTTGACCCCTCCCCCGTTCGGGCTGACGGACAACCCGGAAACGCTGCTGGAGCACGCGGACCTGGTGATGATCGATCCGGTCAACACCGGTTTCTCCCGGGTGGTGGACGGCGTTGAGTCCGGCCAGTTCCACGGCTTCGAGGCGGACCGGGATCTCGTCGCCGAGGTCATCAGGCTGTGGACCACCCGCAACAACCGCTGGCTGAGCCCGAAGTATCTGGTGGGAGAGTCCTACGGCACGCTGCGCGCGGTCGCCGTGGCCGGGCGCCTGTTTGACGCCTACGGGATGGCGGTGAACGGGCTGGGCCTGATCTCCACCGTGCTGAACATGGCCACGCTGAACTTCGCACCGGGCCGCGACACGCCCTATGCGCTGCACCTGCCCACCTATGCGGCCATCGCGCATTTCCACGGCCGGCACGGGGACCGGGAATTGGCCGACGTGGTGCGCGAAGCCGAGGCGTATGCGGGCCGGGACTTCGGCTACGCCCTCACGCAGGGAGCGCGGCTCAGCGCGGAAGAGTTCGACGACGTCGTCGGCCGGCTGGCCGAGATCACCACCCTTGACCGCGGATTCATCCGGCGCACCAATCTGCGCTGGGATTACGCGCAGTTCTCCGCAGAACTGCTGCGGGACGAGAACCTGGTGGTGGGCCGGATCGATGGCCGTTTCACTGCACCGGCGGCCCATCAGCAGGATTCCATCAACTGGGACGATCCCAGCCTGGCAGCCATCAACGGGCCGTACTCGTCGGCGGTCAACCACTACGTGCGGGCCGAACTGGGCTACGAGAACGACCTGCCCTATGAAATCCTCACCGGCCGGGTGCAGCCCTGGAGTTACAAAAACTTTGAAGGGGTTCCCGTGGACGTTACCGACACGCTGGAGCGCCTCCTGGCGCACATTCCCTCCCTGCGGGTGCATGTGGACTACGGATACCACGACGGCGCAACGCCCCATTTCGCCGCGGAGTACGTTTGGGCACACATGCGGCTGGACGACGCAGCGCGGTCAAGGTTTTCGCACCACTACTACGAGGCCGGACACATGATGTACGTGAACCCCGGGTGCCGGGTGGACCAGCTCGCCGCGCTGCGGGAGTTTGTCAGCGCCGGCTGAGCGGGGCTACCGGGAGGCGAAGTGCCACCAGATCCCGCCGACAAAGACAGTGCCGGCCGCAAAGGCGAAGGCGAGCTCCAGCAGGATGCCCAGGCCCATGGCCTTCAGTGCCGCATAGCTGGCAGACCAGGCCTGCGGCAGGCTGCGCCGGCGCAGGAATTCACTCAGCAGCAGCCCGAGGGTGAACCCGATGATCAGCCCCACCACGGGAATGACGAACATCCCCACAATTCCCACCACCACCCCGGCCAGGACCGAGGCATTGGGGACCTTCCGCTGTTTCAGCCGGCGGCCGGTCAGCACCGCACTGGACAGCAGGCCGGCCGCGGCCAGCACTGCACCGACGCCGAAGGCCCACCAGGCAGCGGCGCTCTGCATGCCCAAAGCCCATCCCAGCAGCGCGGCAATGATCAGGATGCTGCCCGGCAGAACCGGAATGACTATGCCCGTCATGCCCACGGCGATGGCCAGGGCGGCAATGACGGTGATGATGATGTCGGGGTCCATCCCCCCAGTCTTCCACCCGGGTCCCGGCGCACCGGCTGCGGCACGTCGGTCGCCAACCCGCGGCGGTCGATACTAAGCTTGCTTACAGAGCGGCAACCCCGGTCTGCACCCAATTGCATCAGGAGAGACAGATGAGCACCGACTCAGGCAACAATGGCCGGCCCGGAGCATCCGACGGCTCCACCGGCAGCACCGGCAACCCGGTGGGACCGGACGGCGGACGCCTGCGGGACCGTTCCGGCCGGGTCCCGTCAGCGGACGAAACCCAGGTCCTTCCCGCCGGCAACAGTGATGCCGGGGCACCTCCGGCAGCCGGGGCAACCGCGGCCGGGGCCTCTTCGACGGCATCGTCCGGAGCCTCCCCCGACGCCGGGCACAGCGGCCCGCAGCACGACGACGACGGCCGCACCCGGGCCATGCCCCTGAGCGCCACCAAGGATCCCGATGCCGACTACGCCGGCGACGGCTCCCGGTCCGGAGACCGCGGGATGGATGACGGACGGGCTACGGCAGGCAGCGGCCGCGGCACCGACAGCCGCACGGCACTGCCCGGCAAGGCAAACCGTGAGGCCCTGCTGGCCATGGAAAAGGAACGGTTCGGCGGCATGAAGTTTGGTGCGGCCTTTTTCGGCTGGCTGACCGCCACCGGCATGGTGGTACTCCTCTCAGCACTGGCCGCCGCCATCGGTGCCGCCGTCGGCTTCTCCACCGACAATGACCTGGGCCAGTCCCTCGACCAGGCAATGGCCAACCAGAGCGCCGGCATTATCGGGACAGTGATCCTGCTGGTGATCCTCCTGCTCGCGTATTACGCCGGTGGTTACGTGGCCGGCCGGATGGCCCGCTTCAACGGCCTGAAGCAGGGCCTGGCGGTCTGGCTCTGGGCCCTGATTGCCGGAGTGGTTGTGGTGGTGCTGGGACTGATTTTCGGGGATGACATCCGCAGCATCACCCAGCTGAACACCGTCGCGCCGCTGCCCGAGGATCTCGGCGGAGCAAGCGCCGTAACCTGGCTCGCCGTTGCCGCCACGCTGGCCGCGACGCTCATCGGTGCACTGCTCGGCGGCCTTGCCGGCATGCGCTACCACCGCCGCATCGACCGCGCGGACTACAGCGACGCCGACGTCCGCGCCTAGCAGGACGGCTCCTTCCAGGACCGCTCCTCCCAGGACGGCTCCACCCGATTAACAGCAAACCGGCCCGCACCTTCGAAAAGGTGCGGGCCGGTCCTTGTTAAGGCAGCTTGGCGCTAAGGCAGCTTGGCTGAGCCCTGCTTACGGCGAGGGCGTGCCGCCGTTGACGTTCAGGGTTTCGCCGATCACGTAGCTGGACTCGGGCGACGCCAGGAAGACGTAGGCCGGGGCGAGCTCGGTCGGCTGGCCGGCGCGGCCCAGCGGAGTGTCCTTGCCGAACTCCGGCAGCATCTCCTTGGGCTGTCCGTCGGACACCTGCAGCGGCGTCCAGAACGGCCCCGGAGCCACCGCGTTGACGCGGATGCCCTTGGGTGCCAGCTGCTGGGCCAGGCCCTTGGTGAAGTTGTTGATGGCCGCCTTGGTGCTGGCGTAATCCAACAGGAACGGCGACGGGTTGTACGCCTGGATGGACGTGGTGTTGATGATGCTCGATCCGGCCGGCAGGTGCGGCAGCGCGGCCTTGGTGATGCGGAAGAACGCGTAAATGTTGGTCTTGAACGTGTCATCGAGCTGTTCGTCAGAGAGGTCCTCGAGGTTCTCCACGGCAACCTGCTTGCCCGCGTTGTTCACGAGGATGTCCAGCCCGCCCAGGGCCTCGACGGCGTCGGACACCAGCTGGGCGCAGTACGCTGCGTCGCGGACGTCGCCGGGAAGCGCCACGGCCTTGCGGCCGGCAGCCTCAACGAGGCGGACAATTTCCTGTGCGTCTTCCTCTTCCTCGGGCAGGTAGGCCAGCGCGACGTCGGCACCTTCCCGGGCGTAGGCGATGGCCACTGCCGCGCCGATGCCGGAGTCGGCCCCGGTAATGAGAGCCTTGCGCCCTTCCAGCCGGCCGGTGCCGCGGTAGGATTCCTCGCCGCGGTCCGTCTTCGGCTCAAGGTCTGCATCCAGGCCGGGCTCGGGCTGGTCCTGCTTGGGCGGCGTAATCGTCGGGAAGCGGTCCACCGGGTTCTGGAAGGTGTACTGATCGTTTGTGCTGCCGTTTGTCATGGAGTTTCCCACTTTCGGTAGGTCATTCTGCATGCGGTACGCCCGTCCCGGGCGAGCGGATTCCCGCCGGGAGAACAAGCGTAAGTATGCTTACTATCCTAGACCTGCAGGACTTCCCGGCTCAAGTTTGGCCCTGCCGGAGGCTAAAACAGCATGCTGAGGAACCCCACGCTGACACTGGCCACCAGAGCAATAATCAGGAGCCAGACAATGACGGTTCGATACTTATTCATGGTTCGCATAGTCAGACGAGTCTACCCAGCCGGCGCCCTGCGCGTTCGGGTGGAGTACAGGGCGGTCACGGCAGCGAGCGCTGACAGCGTCATGATGACCGCCAGCGGCAGTGCTGATCCTCCCCCTGCCAGCCCGGTGAGCGGTGACACGAGTGCACCCGCGAAGAACTGTCCGCCGCCCAAGACCGCCGAACCGCTGCCAGCCGCCCGCCCCACTTCGGCCAGTGCCAGGGAGGTGGTGTTGCCCATGATGAAACCCACCGAAGACGCTGCACAGAAGATGGGCACGGCCAGCAGCAGGGGCGGGGCTGCGGTGACCGTCAGCGCCAGTATCGCCAGGGACATCGCGAGCAGCACGGAAACCGCGGCGGTGACTGTCTTCCGCGGCGGAACGCGCCGGGCCAGCCGGGCGGAGATGAACCCGGAAGCCACCAGCCCCAGGGCATTGATACCGAAGGCCATTCCGTAGGCCGACGCCGAGAGTCCCATGAGGTTTTGGTAAATGAACGGAGAGGCTGAAATGTATCCCATTAACACTCCAAAGGTGCTGGCAAACAGGACTGCGTAGCCCAGGAACTTCCGCTTGCGCAGCACGCCGGCCAGGCCCGCCAGCATCGGCCCGCTGCTGCGGTGCGTGCGGGGCTGGGTCTCAGAGAGAACGGAAGCGGCACAGACGAACATCACCAGGGCCAGCCCCGCCAGCACCCAGAGCACTCCCCGCCAGCCCGCAGTTTCCGCCAGCAGGCCGCCGACTGTCGGTGCGACGACCGGAGCCACCCCTCCGATCGTCATCAACAGGCTGAAGGTGCGGGCCGACGTCGCTCCGGTCGTCAGATCCGCGACCATGGCCCTGGCGATGACCACTCCGGCGGAGGCGCACAATCCCTGCACCAGCCGGGCGGCTACCAGAACTGCCAGTGTCGGGGCGAGCGCGCAGGCGGCTGAGGCCAGAACGAAGCCCGCCGATCCCAAGAGGAGCGGGCGGAAGCGGCCGTAACGGTCGGACAGGGGTCCGAACACCAGCTGCCCCGTCCCCATGCCGAGCAGGAAGGCCGTGAGCGTGAGCTGCACGCCCGTGGCTGACACTCCGAGATCGTCCGTCATAACCGGAAACGAGGGGAGGTACAGGTCCGTGGCGAACGGACCGGTGGCGGAGAGCAACGCCAGGACCAGGAGCAGACCGGTGGTCATAACGGTGGCCGGAGTGCGGCGAAGGGCGCGAAACATACGCATGATGCTACGTCCCCCTCGCCTGCGGCCCCGCCGGAGGGGAGGATGAAAGGGACGGCGGGCAGAATTCCGGCACGGCCCGCAGACCGGAAAGGAACGGTTTCGCGATGAGCACTGGCGACGAGGACCGCAAGCAGATTGTCGTGGGCGTGGACGGCTCCCGCCTCTCCATCGAAGCACTGTGGAAAGCCCACCGCCTGGCTGCGGTGCTTGGCTGCCCGCTGCGAGTCATCACGGTGTGGGAGCAGGCCATTTCGCTGACGTCCCCCATCCCCACCGGCATATGGTCTCCGCACGTCGAGGCGGAGCACACGCTGGACGACGTGCTGCAGGAAGCGTTCGGCACCGACATTCCGGCGGACCTGACACGTACCGCGCTGGTGGGCCCGCCGGTGGAGCTTCTGATTGAAGCCAGCCGCGGCGCGGAGATGCTGGTGGTGGGCAACCGCGGCCGGGGCGGCTTTGCCGGGCTGCTGCTCGGTTCCGTGAGTTCGGTGCTGGCCGCCCACGCGCACTGCCCGGTGCTTATTGTCCACCGCGGCGAGTCCGGAGAACCCGCCTAGGGGAACGGCGGCGGCGCGGGCGGCAGCTGTGGTGTCTAGTTGTCCGCCGTGGCGCGGCGCAGGATGAGCACTGCCCCCGCGGCGGCAACCAGCATCAGGACCACGCCGATAAGGGACGTGGTAACCACGCCGGAATCAAAGGCGGCCCGGGCGGACTCCAGCAGCTGATGCGCCGCACCTTCCGGCAGCCGCTGCGCCGCCTCGACGGCACCGCCGAGGGTTTCGGACGCTGCTTCGGCATCAGCGGGGGCGAGACCCTCAGGCAGCACGACGCCGTTCCGGTAGCCGGCGGTCAGGATGCTGCCGAGCACCGCGGTGCCCAGGACGGCGCCCACTTCATAGGCGGTCTCGGAGATCGCCGAGGCGGCGCCTGCCTTGGTGGGCGGCACGGACGAGAGGATCAGGTCGTTGGAGATGGTCTCCGCAGCGCCGACCCCGAGGCCCAGCACCATGAACGCGGCCATCAGTTCACCCACCCCGCCGCCTCCGGTCACCAGGATGACGGTGTAACCCACGGCGTTGAGCAGCAGTCCGCCGGCAATGATGTAGCCGGGACGCACGTGCCGGACAACGCGCACCACGGCCAGGCCGGCGATGATGGTCAGCACAAGGCCCGGCAGCATGATCAGCCCGGCCTGCTGGGGAGACTTCTCCAGGACCAGCTGCAGGTGCTGGGACAGGAAGAAGATGAAGCCGACCAGCGAGAAGACGCTGAGCAGATTGGCGCCGATCGACCCGCTGAAGGTGGGATTGCGGAACAGCCGCACATCCAGCATGGGATGCAGCCGGCGGAGCTGGCGGCGGACAAAGAGCACGCCGAAGACCAGCCCGACGGCGATCGGAACCAGCGATTCCGCGCCGACCCCCGACGTCGCAATCGCCTTGATGCCGTAGACGACCGGGAACATGGCGGCCATGACCAGCAGCACGCTCCACAGGTCCACCGGACCCGGGTTGGGGTCGCGGGACTCGGGCAGCAGCATCGGGCCGAACACCAGGAGCGGAATGAGCACCGGTACGGAGAGCAGGAACACCGAACCCCACCAGAAGTGCTCCAGCAGCAGGCCGCCGACGATGGGGCCCAGCGCAGCGCCGCCGGAGAAACCTGCGGCCCAGACGGCAATGGCGATCCTGCGCTGGGACGGAACGGTGAAGATGTTCCGGATCAGCGACAGCGTGGCCGGCATCAGCATGGCGCCGAACAGGCCGAGCAGGGCCCGGGCCGCGATGAGCGCTTCGGCGGTGGGGACAAAAGCTGCTGCGGCGGAGACCAGGCCAAACCCGGCGCTGCCGATCAGCAGCAGCCGGCGCCGGCCGATCCGGTCGCCCAGGGCACCCATCGGCACCAGCAGTCCGGCCAGGACCAGGGCGTAGATGTCCACGATCCACAGCAGTTCGGTCCCGGAGGGCGCGAGCGCGCGGGACAGTGACGGGATCGCAAAGCTCAGGACCGTATTGTCCACTGAGATCAGCAGCACCGGCAGCATGAGCACAGCGAGACCCAGCCATTCACGCCGGCCGGCTCGTTGGGTGTGGGGTGCTTCCTGTACCGCGGGCACAGCTGTCTCCTTCGCTCATCATTGGGGTGTGTCAGCACGCGCGGACGGGGCCGCAAGCTTTACTGTACCGTCTAGACTGTACAGCACAGATGGCGTAGCGTAAACGTATGCCTGAGCACACTTCCACCCGGGACCGCATCCTCTTCGCCTATGAGGAGCTGCTGATCAATGAGGGTCCCCGCGGCGCCACCATGGACGCCGTCATCGCACTGGCCGGAGTGTCCAAAGGCGGACTGCTCTACCATTTCAAGAACAAGGAAGCCCTGGCCGCAGCACTCATCACCAGGCTCGGGGAACTGGCAGCCGTTGACATGAAGGCAATGAGCGCGGACCCCGAGGGTCCGGCCCGGTATCTGGTCCGCGAATCCGTCTACGTGGGCAGCGCGCTGGACCGCGCGCTGATCGGCGTCGTCCGCCTGGCCCAGGCCTCGGACCCGGACGCATCGGCCATGCTGGAACAGATTCACCACAATTGGATGCAGCTGATCCTCCAGGAGGTCGGCAACCCGGCCATCGCGCGTGCCATCCTGCTCCTGGGCGACGGCCTGTACTACAACCAGGGGCTCGCCGGCGGCTGGCCCCGGGAGAAGAGCACGTCCACAGCGGAATCCGTAGCCGAGCTGCTGGAAGTCGTGGAAGTCCTCAAAACCCATGCAGCTTCCCTCCAACGCTCACGCTAGGGCCTGTGCCACAGTAGGACCATGGAAATCAGCACAGCAGACCTTTACGACCGGCACGGCGAGAACCTGGCCTCCGTGTCACTGCAGTTTCAGGATCTGGGCGGCAGCACCGCTTTCACCGGACCCGTCCGCACCATCCGCTGCATGGAAGACAACGGGCTGGTCAAGTCCGTCCTGAACTCCCCGGGCGACGGTGCGGTCCTCGTCGTCGACGGCGGCGGGTCGCTGAACACCGCACTCATGGGGGACATGATCGCCGAGGCCGCCGTGGCCAACGGCTGGGCCGGCGTCGTGATCAACGGCGCCGTCCGTGACCGCGCCGCCTTGGCCGGACTGCCGCTGGGGGTGAAGGCCCTGGGCTCCAACCCCCGCAAGAGTGCGAAGGAGTCTGCAGGAGAAATGGACGTGACCGTGGAATTCGGCGGCGCAGTCTTCCGGCCGGGAGCCGTTCTTTACGCCGACGACGACGGAATCCTGGTCGAGCGCTAGGGACGCGCTGCCGGCAGCAGATCTGCTGCCGGCAGATTCGCCTATCCGGCAGCAGGTTCCGGAGGCACCGTGGAGTCATGAATGATTCCGGGAAAACACCCCTGTTCACTGAAACTATCCGCCGCGAATTCTACGAGCGCCGCGTCCTGGTTCTGGACGGTCCGCTGGATGACGACAATGGAACACTGCTCGCCGCCCAACTGATTGCCCTGGCCGCCGAGGATCCGCTGACCGACATAGCCCTGTGGATCCACTCCCCCGGCGGATCCGTCCCGGCGATGCTGGCAATCCGGGACCTCATGCGGGCCGTGCCCAACGATGTCTCGACACTGGCGTTTGGCATCGCGTGCTCCGCCGGCCAGTTCCTGCTCTCCGCCGGAACGCACGGCAAGCGCCGGGCCCTGCCTCATGCCCGGGTCCTGATGCACCAGGGATCCGCCGGGATCGCAGGCACCGCCGTCGACATCGAACTGCAGGCCGACGACCTGCGGCACACCCGGGACACCGTGCTGCGGCTCATTTCGGAAGACACCGGGCAACCCGCGGAACGGGTTTTTGAGGACTCTCTGCATGACCACTGGTACACCGCCCGGGAGGCGCTGGATTACGGGTTCATCGATTCCATCGTCCGGGACTTTGACGAGTTCCGTCCCCGGCACCGGGTGGCCGCCGGGTTCGGCCGCCCCGCCGTACCCCTTGCGGAGGAGACACGATGAGCAGCTACACCATTCCCACTGTGGTGGCCCAGCATCCGCGCGGCGAGCGGATCATGGACATCTATTCGCACCTGCTCACGGAGCGGGTTGTCTACCTCGGTACCGCGATTGACGCCGGGGTGGCAAACGCCCTGATCGCCCAGCTGCTGTACCTGCATTCGGCGAGCCCGGACAGGGATATTGATCTGTACATTAACTGCGACGGCGGAGACCCCAGCGCCATGCTGGCCGTCTACGACACCATCCGGTTCATTCGACCGGACGTGGCCACCACCTGCGTTGGCCAGGCTGTCGCCGTCGGCGCGGTCCTGCTCGCGGCCGGCGCCGAGGGGAAGCGGGCGGCGCTGCCCCACGCGCGGATTGTCCTCCACCAGCCGGCAGCCCAGGGCCGGGGCACCATCCCTGATCTGATCCTGCAGGCCGACGAGCTGGTGCGGGTCCGGTCCGACATGGAGGCCATCCTCTCCCGCCGGACGGGCCAAAGCGTGCAGACGCTGCGCGCGGACACCGACCGGGACCGGCTCTTTACCGCTGCTGCGGCCCGGGACTACGGGCTGATTGACCGGGTGATCGAGCAGGCCTGAGCCCGGCCAGGGTGAGCCCGGCCAGGGTGAGCCCGGCCAGGGTGAGCCCGGTCAGGCCGCGAGGGTAAAGGAGGAACGGCCGCCGGCCCGGCCGCCGGACGTCCGGGCGAGCGGGGCTCGGACTGCAGCTGCAGGGGCGGCAGGCGCATCGCCGCCGGCGAGGATCAGCGTTTCAGCGACGGCCAGCGTCAGATCAACCAGGGTGACGCCCAGCGCCCCGGCTACTGCCTCGATCATCTCGCTGGACGGCTCTTTGAGGCCCCGCTCGATTTCGGAGAGGTACTGCGGAGACAGCCCGGCCCGGTCTGCAATCTCGCCCAGTGTGAGGCCGCGTTCATGCCGAAGCCTCCTCAGCAGCTCCCCGAGGACCTCCCGCCACAGCGGCTCCCGGGGCTTGAGGGGGTGCTGCCGGCCGGACCGCTGCCCTCCGGCCGTGCTGCGCGTTCCCGCTGGACTCTGAATTCCGCTGATGTCGGCCATGCTTGATCGTAAAACGGTGCGGGCGGGCGGCAACAGGGGCTCTGCTCTCAGCAGAGTTCTGCGGGGACGCGAATAGGATGGGTCCGTCCGCTTTTCGACCAGCGATGGGAGCTCCCCTTGGCCAATGTCCTGATGTTCCACCATGCCCAGGGGCTGACGCCGGGCGTGGATGCCTTTGCCGACGTACTGCGGGAAGCCGGGCACACCGTCACCGTCCCCGACCTCTTTGACGGGCGGACCTTTCTGGAACCGGGCGACGGCCTGGCCTATGCCGAAGAGATCGGCTTCCAGGAGCTGGAGGACGCAGGAGTGAGGATCGCCGGGCGCTTTCCGCACGAGATGGTCTACCTGGGATTCTCGCTCGGCGTCCTGCCGGCACAGCGGCTGGCGCAGACCCGGCCAGGCGCCCGGGGCGCTGTCATGATCAGCGGCTGCGTCCCGCTTGGCGTCTTTGATGATTCCTGGCCCGCCGGCGTTCCCGTGCAGATTCACGGCATGGATGCAGACCCCATTTTCGTGGACGAGGGAGACCTCAGCGCAGCGGAAAACCTGGTGGAAAGCTCCGCAGAAGCCGAGCTGTTCCTCTACCCGGGCAGCTCCCATTTGTTCGCGGACATCAGCTTGGAGGACTATGACGAAACAGCAGCACCCGCGCTCACGGCGCGGGTGCTGGATTTCCTGGCCCGAACGGACGCTTAGGCCAAGCGGCCCGGGTTCCTGAAACGGCCCGGAAAGCTGGAGCTTTTAGGCGTTCCAGAGCCCGTAGGAGTCGGCCAGCGAGGAGATCTTCTGCGCGCGCGCCAAGCGCGGCAGGTAGGACCCGTCGCCCACCACTGCACCGGCGGCGTGCGCTTCGAGCAGTTCATGGGCCCACTGGACTTCCGACTCGCTCGGCGACAGCCCGTGGTTGATCGTATCTGCGGCGTCGGGCATCAGGCACAGCTTGCCGGTCATGCCCATGGACTGGGTCACCTTGCAGGCTTCCAGCAGCTTTTCGCCCAGGGCGCCGACGGTGGGGCCGTCGATCGGCCCGGGCAGCTGCCCGACGCGGGAAGCGACCACAAGCTTGGAGCGGGCATAGGCCAGCGCCATCGGATCATCGGAGGCACCGGTGTCGCGACGGAAGTCACCCACCCCGAAGGCCAGGCGGAATGTACCCGGGGCGGAGGCAATGGCCGTCGCGTTCTCGATGCCCAGTGCGGATTCAACGAGTGCGAGCACCGGAGTGCCGGCCTGCAGGCGCATGGCCGTGTGGGTGACCTGCTCGGGCTTTTCAGTCATGGCCAGCATCACGCCGCGCAGGCCCGGCGCCTTGGACAGCGCAGCCAGGTCATCTGCCCAGTAATCGGTTTCGATGCCGTTGACACGCACCCAGGCGGTCATGCCGGTGGACAATGCCTCAACTACGCGTTCGCGGGCTTCAGCCTTGCCGGCGGCCGGAACGGCGTCTTCCATGTCGAACACCACGGAGTCCGCTTCGGACGCCAGCGCCGGCGCAAAGTTCGCTTCGTCGGCTGCAGAGGCGAGCAGCCAGGAACGGGACAGTTTTGCGGGCAGCGACGCGGCGCGGCTGTTTCGAAAGGGGGCCATGGATAAGACACTACTTTCACGGCGCCGGTTCCTAAAATGGGACGCCTCATATGTGCCGACGATCACTTTAACCGCGCGTTCCCCGCAGCTGGCCGTCGCTTCCCTAGCGCGTGCGCCCGGGAAGACCGGCCGAACCGGCAGCAGCTCGCAACTCAGCGATCCGCAGCCGCAGGAAGATGATCAGCAGCACCAGCACCCACACCGCCATGACCGCCACCGCGGCTATGGCCAGATACATGAGCAGGGCAAAAATCAAACTAACACCAGAAGCAGCCATCATTGTTTCCCCCCGCTGTTGCCCGACAAGTTCTCCGAGGCTACACGACGCCCTCAGATAGCCTTGCCGGGATTGAGAATGCCCAGCGGATCAAGGGCCCGGCGGATGGCGTGCTGCACCCCCAGCGACACATCCCCCAATTCGGCACCGACCCAGTCCCGTTTCAGCAGGCCCACGCCGTGTTCACCGGTCAAGGTTCCGCCGAGCCGGTTGGCCAGGAAGAACATCTGGCCCAAGGCCTCCTTGGCCGGCCCCTCGTCAACCGGATCCTGCGGGTCCATCACAATCATGGGGTGCAGGTTTCCGTCCGAGGCATGGGCGATGGTGAAAATGCGGGTGCCCGTGTCCGCCGCGATCCGCTCAAGCCCGGCAACTGCCTCGGCCAGCCGGCCCCGCGGCACTCCGATGTCTCCGATGGAGACCCGTCCGATCTTCTCCAGGGACGGGATAGCTTCCCGGCGAGCCCTGATAAAGGCGGCCGCTTCGTCGTCGTCGGCCGCTTTGCCGCAGGACCCGGCATGCGGGCGGACGGCTTCAAGGACCACATCCTGTTCCAAAAACGCACCGTAGCCGTCGGTCTGCACCAGGAGGAAGGAGGCGCCGCGGGAACGGTAGTCAGTGCCCAGCGCCGCATCGACGGCCTCCAGGGTGGGCCCGTCGATCAGTTCCATCATCGAGGGCTGGATCCGCGCCGCAACAACGGCGGACGCTGCCCGGGCCGCGCTTTCGACGTCGGGAAAGAAAGCGGCCACGGTGGCGGTGGCCACCGGCAGCGGGCGCAGCCGCAGGGTGGCTTCGACAACGACGCCGAGGGTTCCTTCGGAGCCGATCATCAGCGCATTCAGGTCATACCCGGTGACGCCCTTGATAGTCTGCCGGCCGGTGCGCAGCTCACTCCCGTCTGCCAGGATGACCCGCAGCGCCAGCACCGATTCCCGGGTCACGCCGTACTTGGCGCAGCGCATTCCGCCGGCGTTGGTGGCTATGTTTCCGCCGATGGAGCAGATGGCGGTGCTCGCTGGGTCCGGCGCGTAGAAGAGTCCGTACTCGGCTGCAGCGGCATTAATCTCGGCGTTCAGCACCCCGGGCTGGACCACGGCCAGCTGTTCCACCGGATCGATGCGCAGGATCCGGTTCATCCGGGACACATCCAGCACCACTTCGCCGGAGCGCGCGGACGATCCCCCGGCCAGCCCGGTGCCTGCCCCGCGCGGGACCACCGGCACGCGGTGGGCGGTCGCCAGCTTCAGGGTGGCCGCGACGTCTTCCGCAGATTCAGCAAACACCACCCCGTCCGGGTGGGACCGGGCCACGAAGCCGGAACGGTCGGTGCTGGCGTGTTCACGGTGTCCGGCGTCGCGGGAAGCGTGGGGGGCCGCGCTCAGCAGAGTGTCGCTGGCGCCCGGCGCCGACGAGTCGAGCAGGGGCCCGGAGTCGGAAAAGAGGCTCATGCTAGGGCACCATCCAGCCCAGAATCGACGTCGACTGCAGCCAAATCAGCAGGGTCATCAGCACCAGCAGCCCCAGGCTCCAGCCGATGAGTTTGCGCAGCAGCGTGCTTTCGGCTCCCTCCAGCCCCACCGCCGCAGAAGCAATGGCAAGGTTCTGCAGCGAGAGCATCTTTCCGAGTACGCCGGCGGATGAGTTCGACGCCGCCATCAGCGTTGCGGACAGCCCCGTTTCATTGGCGGCGGCCACCTGCAGCTGGCCGAACAGCGAATTGGAGGAGGTGTCCGACCCGGTGAGGGCAACGCCAATCCAGCCCAGCAGCGGTGACAGGAGAGCAAAGAATCCGCCGGCCGAGGCAAGGGCGACGCCCAGGGTGGTGGTCTGGCCCGAGAGGTTCATGACGAAGGACAGCGCCAGCACGGCGCAGACGGTCACGATCGTCCAGCGCAGCTGCTTCAGGGTTTCCCCGTAAACCTTCAGCCCCTGTGCGGGCCGGATGCGGTAGAGCAGCATGGTCAGGATACCGGCAAACAGCAGCAGGGTTCCGGTGGCGCGGATGTGGTCAAAACGGAGCGTCTGCGCGCTGATCGCCTTGCCGTTTGAATCCACGACGTCCAGGCCCGGCCAGCGGAAGGTCACGCTGCCGATTTCGGTCAGCCAGGCCTTGATTCCCGGTACTTGGGCCAGGGAGAACACCGCGATGATGATCAGGTAGGGAGCGGTGGCCATCCAGACGTTGCGGGCATCGGGGCGGGTTGTGCCCGCTGCGGATGCGGGGGCAGCTTCGGCAGCGGATGAGCCGCCGGACATGCCGCCGGAATCCGGCTCCGGCGCCGGCGTTCCGGAGGCGCTGACGGGCACCGCATAGGCTGAGGCACCGCCAACCGGCGCCGCAGCGGAACGGCGCCGCCTGCCGCCGCCCTCCGGAGGAGAAACACTCCCCGCGGCCGTCTCCTGCCCGGAGCTTTCCGGCCCCGTCTCCTGCCCGGAATCATCCGCACCCTGGACCTGTCCGGACATGCCGATGAGTTCCGCCGGCTGCCAGACGCGGAGCATGAGCAGCACGGCGATGACGGTGGCCACCGCGGCAACGACGTCGGTCAGCTCCACCACGAAGTAGTTCGAGGCCACAAACTGCGCCAGTCCGAAAACGACCCCGGAGACGAGTGCCACCGGCCACGTTTGCCGCAGTCCGCGCTTTCCGTCCACCAGGAACACCAGGATCAGGGGTACCACCAGCGCGATGAACGGTGTTTGCCGGCCGGTCATGGAGGACAGCTCCTGCAGCGGAATCCCCGTTACGCCGTTCAGGGCGATGATGGGCGCCGCCATGGCTCCGAATGCGACGGGTGCGGTGTTGGCCAGCAGCGCGACCATGGCCGATTTCAGCGGTTTCATCCCGGCGGCCATCAGCATGGCTGCGGCAATCGCCACCGGCGCCCCGAACCCGGCCAGGGACTCCAGCAGTGCGCCGAAGCAGAAAGCGATGAGGATGGAGAGGATCCGCAGGTCGTCGGAGATGGAGCGGATGGTTCGTCCCAGCACTTCAAACCACGGTGTTGCCACCGTGAGCTTGTAGATCCACAGCGCGTTGATCAGGATCCAGAGGATGGGAAAGACGGCGTAAAAGGCGCCCAGCCCGGTGGCCGCCGCAACCTGGTCCACCGGCATCCGCCACACAACCGCCGCCAGCAGGATGGAGAGCACCAGGCTGATGATTCCGGCCTGGTACGCCTTCATGCGGAAAACGCCCAGCAGGACAAACAGCAGGATCAGCGGCAAAGCGGCCAGAGCCGCCGAAAGTCCCAGGGACCCGCCCGCCGGATTAAGGATCTGTTCAAACGTCTGCGCCTGGATGTCCACGAAAACCCCTTTGTTCCGCCGTGGCCGTCGCTCATTCCGGACAGGGCGTCCCTGTCGCCGTGAGCGTAGCGTCACCCTAGGCCCGCAGCGGCCGGCGGTCAACGGGGCCGGCGCCCAACAGCGCACCGGCCACCGCAGTTGGGGTTAGCTGCTGGGGGCTGCGTCCCTAATATCCTGGGCGTCAATACCGAGCAGCTCGAGCTTGCCGCTCTTGCGGTCCGCCAGGTAGGCCTTCATTTCCCGTTTGATGACCGGCAGCAGCAGGTAGACACCGAGCAGGTTCACGAAGGCGCAGACAAAGAGCGCGGCGTCAGCGAAGCTGATGACCTGGCTGAAGGACAGGACACAGCCGGCCACGGTGAAGGTCAGGAAGATGACCTTGTAGGTGATTTCCCGGCGGCGCCCGCGGCCAAAGAGATATTCCCAGGACTTCAGGCCGTAATAGGACCAGGTAATGAGGGTGGAGTAGGCGAAGAGCGCGACGGCGATGGAGAGGACAATCGGGAACCACGGCAGAACGGTGGCGAAGGCGTCGGAGGTGAGGATCACGCCGTCGGGCGCATCTCCGCCGCTCTGCACCTGGTCGATACCCGCCTGCAGGCTGGGCGTGGACGCCATGATGATGGCGAGCGCAGTCATGGTGCAGATGAGCACTGTATCCACCAGCGGCTCGAAGAGCGCCACGAAACCCTCGCTGACCGGGCGGCGGGTCTTGACCGCGGAGTGCGCGATCGCTGCGGAGCCAACACCTGCCTCATTCGAGAAGGACGCCCGCTGGAAGCCGACAATCATGACGCCGAGGATTCCGCCGGCAAAGCCCTCCGGCCGGAAGGCACCGTCGATAATGGCGCCGAACGCCGCCGGGACGTTTTCGAAGTTGACGATGATGACGAACAGGCACGCCAGGATGTAGACGCCGCCCATGGCCGGCACCAGTTTGGAGGTGGTCGCGCCGATGGACTTGATGCCGCCGAGAATCACCACGGCCACCAGGGCCGCCAGGACCAGCCCGAAGATCAGAGCCGCTCCGGCGCTGCCGAGGAGCCCGTCGTCGCCGCCGGTGACGTTCTGGATCTGCGCGAAGGTCTGGTTGGCCTGGAACATGTTGCCGCCGGCAATACCGAAGATCAGGATGGCCACCGCAAAGGTTCCGGTGAGGATCCTGGCGGGCCACCGGCCGAACCGTTTGAAGGCCACGGGCAGGTACTTGAAGGGGCCGCCGCTGATGGAGCCGTCTTCGTGGATTTCGCGGTATTTCACGCCGAGCGTGCATTCCGCGAACTTCGAGGCCATGCCCAGCAGTCCGGCAAGAATCATCCAGAAGGTCGCACCCGGCCCGCCGAGCGCCATGGCTGCACCGACGCCGGCAATGTTACCCAGCCCTACCGTGCCGGAGAGAGCGGAGGTAAGGGCCTGGAAATGCGGCACTTCCCCCGGATCATCCTTCGAGGAGAACTTACCGCGGACCACCTGTGCGGCCACCCGCAACCCGCGGAACTGGATGAAACCGAAGTAGAAGGTGAAGACCACCCCCGCCACGATCAGCCATGCGACGACAACCGGAAAGCTGATGTCACCGATGGTGACGGGTAAGCCTGCTGCCGAAACGAAGTCCTCAGCCTTACTTAAACCATGGGGTAATCCAAATCACAAGCGGCTTGCCGTACCGCTGGAAGAGACCTGGGCGGCCGTCCCGCTGCACACCGAAACGGCAGAGGATGCCCTTCGGGGCGCTCAGACGCGCGCCTTCCGCCTTTTCGGGGATGCGCTCATTTGATGGGTCCACGGCCGCTCACATGCTAGATTGATCGGCACCTATCCGCCTCGTCCCCAGGTGTGACCATGACCAAACTCAGCACGTCTTCGCTGCCCGGCATCTCCGCCAACGTGGCGGTGCCGTCCTATGACCGCTCCAAGCTCACCGTGGGGATTGTCCACTTTGGTGTGGGCGGCTTCCACCGCGCGCATCAGGCCATGTACCTGGACCGGCTGATGAATGCCGGAGCCGCCGGCGACTGGGCCATCTGCGGGGTGGGCGTGCTGCCCTCCGACGCCGCCATGAAAACCGTCATGGAAACCCAGGACTGCCTGTACACGCTGGTACTCAAAAATCCGGACGGCACCCGGGAGGGACGCGTTATCGGCTCCATGATCGAGTACCTGCTGGCGCCGGAGGACCCGGAAGCCGTCATCGAAAAAATGGCGGCACCCGGCACCCGCGTTGTCTCGCTGACCATCACCGAGGGCGGGTACAACTTCCACCACGTCACCGGTGAATTCGACGCCGCCAACCCCGCCGTGGCGGCGGACCTGGTGCCGGGCGCGGTCCCGTCCACGGTCTTCGGACTGGTCACCGAAGCTTTGCAGCGGCGCCGGGACCGCGGGCTGCCGCCGTTCACGGTCATGTCCTGCGACAACATCCAGGGCAACGGAGACGTTGCCGCCGGTATGTTCACCGCCTTCGCACGTCTGCGCGACCCGGACTTCGGTCAGTGGATGCAGGAAAACGTCGCCTTCCCGAACTCCATGGTGGACCGGATCACGCCGGTCACCACGGATGAGGACCGGTCCATGGTGGCGGAGGACTTCGGCGTGGAGGACGCGTGGCCGGTCGTCAGCGAGGACTTTGAGCAGTGGGTGCTTGAAGATCATTTTCCCCTGGGGCGCCCGGCCTTTGAGGAGGTTGGCGTCCAGATGGTCGACGACGTCGAACCCTACGAACTCATGAAGCTGCGCCTGCTTAACGCGAGCCACCAGGGCCTGTGCTATTTCGGCTACCTTGCCGGTTACCGGTACGCCCACGAGGTCTGCCAGGACCCGCTGTTTGCCCGGTTCCTGCTGGATTACATGGACAAGGAGGCTACGCCTACGCTCAAGCCGCTGCCGGGCGTGGACCTGGCCGGCTACAAGCACAAGCTGATTGAGCGGTTCTCCAACGAATACGTCCGTGACACGCTCGCCCGGCTGTGCGCCGAGAGCTCGGACCGGATTCCCAAGTGGCTGCTGCCGGTTATCCGCGAGAACCTGGCCGCCGGCGGCGACATCCACCGCTCCGCCGCCATCGTCGCGAGCTGGGCCCGGTATGCCGAGGGAACCGATGAACAGGGCGAACCCATCACGGTGGTGGACCGGCTGCGGGAACCGCTGACGGCGGCCGCGGCACGCAACCGCGAAGATCCGCTCGCTTTCATCTCCAACCCGGAGCTCTTCGGGGATTTGGCGTCCAATGACCGGTTTGTCAGCGCCTACACCGGCGCCCTGGCTTCGCTGCACGACGCCGGGGCGCGGGCCACGGTCGAAGGGCTGGTCCGGAACGGGGAAAACCACACCCAGGGGAACTAAGGGCTCCCGCCGCCGGCCAACAGGGCAGCAGCGAGCTCTTCATCCACCAGCAGGGTGGTGATGAATCCGGCCGCCAGCACCGCGCGGACAGCATCGGCGCGGGCGGCCCCCTGCGCTACGGCCACCACCTTGGGGGTGTTCTGCAACTGGGCCACCGTAACTGCCAGCACCCGGTCCTCGAGTTCGGAATCGACCGGCCGGCCGGCTGCGTCCAGGAGCCGTCCGGAACATTCGGCGACGGCACCGGCACGCGCGGCCTGCAGCCGGAGCCGGTTGTCCACCCTGTCCCACACGGTGGAAAGTCCCGGCGTCCAGGCGCCGACGGCAACCACGGCGGCATCCAGCGTGTCCGCCCGTGCCAGCGTGTCAGCGATTTCCGGCTGGCGGCGCAGGCTGTCTGCGGTGTCGGCGTGCTCGACCACCAGCGGAGCCCACAGCGGCCAGGTGCTCACCCCGGGGTGCCTGCCCAGGCTCTGGATCAGTTCCAGAGAATTGCCGCTGCCCGGAACCGGGAGGGCACCGGCCAGCTGGACGATGTTGCACGGCGGCAGATCAGTGACATAGCCGGCGGCCAGGTCCAGCGTGCGGGACCAGGAAATGCCCACCGTGGCGCCGGGCTGCGCTGCATTCATCAGTTCTTCGGCCGCTTTTTGAGCCATGGCTTTGCGGGTTGTCCGGTCATCCGGCCCGGTGGGAGTGATTTCAACCCGGTCTATTCCGAGGAGTTCTGCCAGCCGGCCGGGTTCCGGATCCGAAGCCGGACGGGGAAAGCGGACGTCGATGTGCACAATTCCCAGCGTTCGGGCCTCTTCGAGGTGCCGGGCCACTTGAAACCGCGAAATCCCATAGCTTCGGGCAATCTCCACCTTCGAGTGGTTGGAGAGGTAATAATCCCGGCCGATCCTGGCCAGAAGTTCCTCGTGGGACCAGCCTGATTCGGTAATGATCGACCCTGCCCGTTCTCGAAGATAAACGCCCGTAGTTGCCCAATTGAGTCTATCTGCCTAGAGTTACTCCACAAATGAGCGCAGGGCAATTCTCACATGAGCAAGGACGACGTATGAGATCACGACGCAGCGGCCCGATCCACTACAGACGCAGGCACCTGCGGACCGCGGCAGCCTCGGCAGCGGCGCTCTCCCTCGTGCTGACCGGATGCGGCGGTGACAGCGCAGCGGGCCCGGAGGAGATTGTGGTGGCCATCGTCTCCAATCCGCAAATGACCGACGCCATTTCCCTGGAGGAGAATTTCCGCGAACAATACCCCGACGTCGATGCGCGCTTTGTCTCGCTGCCGGAGAATGAGGCCAGGGCAAAGATCACCGCGTCGGTTGCCACAGGCGGCGGGGAGTTCGACGTCGTCATGATCTCCAATTACGAAACCCCCATGTGGGCTGAAAACGGCTGGATCACCAATCTGCAGGAGTATGCCGACACCACTGAAGGCTATGATCCCGACGATTTTGTTCCCAATATCCGTGACGCCCTGAGCTACGAGGGGGATTTGTATTCTGTGCCGTTCTACGGCGAATCCTCTTTCCTGGCCTACCGTGAGGACATTTTTGAGGCGGAGGGCCTCGTCATGCCGGAGCGTCCCACCTGGGAGGATGTTGCCGGCTTCGCCGAGCGGCTCCATGACCCGGACAACGGATTCTCCGGCATCTGCCTCCGCGGGCTGGCCGGCTGGGGTGAGGTCATGGCGCCGCTGAGCACCATGATGAACACCTACGGCGGAGGCTGGTTTGACCAGGACTGGAACGCCACCCTCGATTCCCCGGAAGTGGAAGCAGCCGTCACCGACTACGTGGACCTGGTGCGCACGTCGGGCCAGCCCGGGGCGGCGACCAGCGGCTTCGGAGACTGCCTGACCCAGTACAGCCAGGGCACCGCGGCCATGTGGTACGACGCCACGTCCATGGTTTCCTCCGTGGAGGATCCGGCCTCCTCCCTGGTGGTCGGCAAAACCGGGTACGCCCAGGCCCCTGTGGAGGAAACGGAATCCTCCGGCTGGCTGTACAGCTGGTCGCTGGCGATTCCCGAAACCAGCCAAAAGAAGGACGCCGCCTGGGACTTCATCTCCTGGATGACCAACAAGGAGTACATCCAGCTGGTGGGCGAAGAGATCAGCTGGGAACGGGTACCGCCGGGCAGCCGGCTGTCGACTTATGAAATTCCGGAATACGCCGAAGTGGCGGAGAACTACGCCGAACCCACGCTGTCGGCCATGGCCGGTGCCTCACAGGAAACCAGCATGGTGGGCGGAGTTCCGTATCCGGGCCTGCAGTTTGTGGGGATCCCGGAGTTCCAGGACCTGGGCACCCGGGTGGCGCAGCAGATTTCAGCAGCCATTGCCGGACAGAAAACAGTGGCCGAGGCGCTGGAACAGTCGCAGCGCTACGCCGAAACCGTCGCGGAAAGCTACCAGTCAGGAGAAAACCAATGACCAGCCTGGTAGACAAACACCACCAGAAGGTCCGCCGCGACGCGGAGCAGCGGCAGTCCCGGGGCATGTCCCGCGCCGAGGGCTGGCGGCGGCGGGGACCGCTGCTGCCGGCCCTGGTTTTCACGCTGATTGTGACGCAGGTGCCGTTCCTGTTCACCATTTGGTATTCCCTGCAGAACTGGAACCTGCTCAATCCGGAAGGCGACCGGTTTGTGGGCCTGGGCAACTACGTGGAGATCTTCGCGGACTCCACCTTCCGCCAGGCCGCGCTGAACAGCGTGATCTTCACGCTGGGCTGCGTCTTTTTCGCGATGCTCCTCGGAATCATCTTTGCCCTGCTGCTGGACCGGTCCTTCGCCGGCCGCGGCGTGGTGCGGACCCTCCTGATCACACCGTTCCTGATCATGCCGGTGGCCGGTTCCCTGCTCTGGTCCGTGTCCATCCTTAACCCCAGCTACGGCCTGCTGAACTGGCTGATCGGCCTGGTGGGAATTTCACCCGTGGACTGGACCTCAACCCACCCGATCGCCTCGATCCTGATGTCCCTGGTGTGGCAGTGGACGCCGTTCATGATGCTGCTGGTCCTGGCAGGCCTGCAGGCCCAGCCCAAGGATGTGCTGGAAGCAGCACAGGTGGACGGAGCAGGCTGGTGGCGCACGTTCATCTCCGTCACCCTTCCGCAGCTGCGCCGCTACATTGAACTGGGCATCCTGCTCGGTGCCATCTACGTGGTGAACACCTTCGACCAGATCTATCTCATGACAGCGGGCGGGCCCGGCACTGCCAGCGCCAACCTGCCGTTCTACATCTACCAGCGGGCCTTCCTGGGCTTTGATATCGGGCAGGCCGCCGCCATGGGCGTCGTGGTGGTCATTGCCACGATCATTGTGGCCACCTTCGCCCTCCGCCTGATTTTCCGCAGCTTCGACGTAAAGGACTAGCCGTGGCCACGCAGACAGATTCGGCTTCCACCGGAAGCACCCCGCCGGCAGACCGGCCGCCGGTACCGGCACGCCGCGGACGGTCCCGGACAGGCGGTTCGCTGCTGACCGCGCTGACCTGGATCATCGCCATCGGATTTTTCTCCCCGGTCCTGTGGATGGTGCTCACCTCGTTCAAGCAGGAGTCTGCGGCAGCCTCCAACCCGCCGACATTCTTTTTTGCCCCCACCCTGGACCAGTACCGGGCCGTGCTCGACGCCGGGGCCGGGACCTACTTCGTGAACTCGATGATCGCCACGGGTGTTTCCACGATCCTGGTGGTGATCATGGCGGTTCCGGCCTCGTATGCCCTCAGCATCCGGCCGGTCAAAAAGACGCAGGATGTGCTGTTCTTCTTCATTTCCACCCGCATGCTCCCCGTAGTCGCCGTCATCATGCCGATCTACGTCATTGCGGGCCAGCTGAAGGTCCTGGACAACATCTGGACCCTGGTGGTCCTCTACACATCAATGAACCTGCCCATTGCCGTCTGGATGATGCGCTCCTTCTTCCAGGAGGTGCCCGGCGAGGTGCTGGAGGCGGCACAGATGGACGGCGCCGGACTGCTGAAAACCCTCTGGCGGGTCCTGATGCCCATGGTGGCCCCGGGTCTGGCGGCCACGGCCCTGATCTGCGTCATCTTCGCCTGGAACGAATTCTTCTTTGCCCTGAACCTCACGGCCGCCAGGTCCGCAACAGTGCCGGTTTTCCTGGTGTCGCAGATGACCAGTGAGGGCCTCTACCTGGCCCAGCTGTCGGCGGCTTCGGTCCTCGCTTCGCTGCCGGTGGTGCTGGCCGGATGGGTGGCCCAGAAGCAGCTGGTCCGCGGCCTGTCGATGGGCGCCGTGAAGTAAGAGGACGCAGTGAAATAAGAGGACGCCGTGAAATAAGAAGGACGCCGTGAGGCATGGAGGGGGCGTGAAGTACGGCTGAAAACGGGAGCCGCAGGCCGCTTAGTTTTCGCGGGCCTTGCGGGTTTCCTTCGTGTTGGCCTTTTGGATTGCCTTCACGAGTTCGTCTTTGGTCATGTTGGAGCGCCCGGAAATATCCAGCTTGGCGGCCACCTCGTACAGGTGTTTCTTGGACGCGTTGGCATCCACCCCGCCGGCCGTCTTCCGGGATGAATCCCGGCTGCCCGCCGCCTTGGCATCCGAGGGGCCGGATTCTTCCTTGGGCTCCCAGTGGTCGCCCACCTTTTCATGTGTGTGCTTCAGGGAGGCGTAGGCGGTCCGGGCCGCACGCTCCCCCTCGCCGTACTCCTCAACCGCGGAATCGTAGGTCTTCGCGAAGGTATCCTGAGCCTTCTTGTCGGAGCGCTGCAGGGTTGAGGGCAGTTCACTCTTCTTGGCGGAATCATTCTTGCCGGTCTTGGGCATGACGCGTCCTTTCCGGAAGTTGCTTCCGGGCTCACGGGCCTCGGAAGCGGGAAACAGCAGGTGCGGTTAGTAAGGGCACTTACTGTCTATCAAAGGAACGGTACCGGCTCAACCCGCCGCAGCGCCGGGGATCAGCACTCCACCACGTTCACGGCGAGGCCGCCGAGCGCGGTTTCCTTGTACTTGGAGCTCATGTCGCGGCCGGTTTCGCGCATGGTCACAATGACCTCGTCCAGCGAAACCCGGTGGTCGCCGTCGCCCCACAATGCCATTTTGGCGGCGTTCACGGCCTTTGCGGCGCCGATGGCGTTGCGTTCGATGCAGGGCACCTGAACCAGCCCGCCGATGGGGTCGCAGGTGAGGCCCAAATTGTGTTCCATGGCGATTTCGGCGGCGTTTTCCACCTGTTCGGGCGTGCCGCCCAGGATTTCCGCCAGGCCCGCAGCAGCCATGGACGACGCCGACCCCACCTCGCCCTGGCAGCCCACTTCGGCGCCGGAGATGGAGGCCTGTTCCTTGTACAGGACCCCCACCGCGCCTGCGGTCAGCAGGAAACGCACAACGACGTCGTCGCGCTCCTCCTGCGTGGCGGTGTCCATTCCGGGGCCGTAGTGGGTGGCGTAGAACATGACGGCGGGAATGATGCCGGCCGCGCCGTTGGTGGGTGCGGTGACCACCCGCCCGCCGGAGGCGTTTTCCTCGTTGACGGCCAGCGCCACCAGGTTCACCCATTCCTGCCAGAACTTCGGGTCCCGGTTCGGATCCTCGGCACGCAGCCGGGTGTGCCAGGCAGGTGCCCGGCGGCGGACCTTCAGCCCGCCCGGGAGCAGACCGGTGCGGCGGATGGCGGAGTTCTTGCAGTCCTCCATGACGTCGCGGATGTGCAGCAGGCCCGCGCGGATGTCCGCCTCGGTCCGGGAGACCTTCTCATTGGCGAGCATCACGCCGGAAATGTTCAGCCCGTTGTTTGTGCAGTGCTCCAGGAGCCCGACGGCGGTGCGGAACGGGAACGGCAGAGCCGCCTTGGTGGATTCCAGTTCCTGCCGGGCGGCGTCCTCCTCCCCCTCACGCACAATGAAGCCGCCGCCGACGGAGAAGAACGTGGCCTCGTGCAGCACGGCGCCGTCGGCGCCGGAGGCGGCGAACTTCATGCCGTTGGTGTGCCGCGGAAGCACGGTGAGCGGGTGCAGGACGATGTCCGCTTCGCCGTATTCCAGGATGCAGGAATCAGCTCCGGGAACCTGGGAGCACAGCTGCAGTTTCCGGGTGGCTTCGATGGTGGCGAGGCGTTCCTCGACCTCCCCGGGGAGGATTTTCTCCGGGGCAAAGCCTTCCAGCCCCAGCAGGACCGCAGTCATGGTGCCGTGGCCGCGGCCGGTCGCCGCAAGCGAACCGTACAGGTCCACGCGGAGGCCGGCCACGGCGGACAGGATGCCGGCGTCGACCAGCTCCCCCGCAAAAACGGCGGCGGCACGCATCGGGCCCACGGTGTGTGAGCTCGATGGGCCGATGCCTACGGAGAACAGGTCAAAAACGCCGACAGCCACTGGGATTCCTTAAACGTGCGCCGGTGAGGAGGCCAGGTCGGCAACCTCGGTGTAGAGCGGATGTGCGGAGGCCAGCGCGGAAACGCGGTCCTTCAGCGGTGAGAGGTCATCGTCTTCACCGGCAATGAGCGCCAGCGCAATGATGTCCGCCACCTCGCGGAAGGCATCCTCACCGAACCCGCGCGTCGCCAGCGCGGGGGTGCCGATCCGCAGGCCGGAGGTCACCATCGGCGGGCGGGGATCAAACGGGACGGCGTTGCGGTTCACGGTGATGTCAATCTGCGCGAGCCGGTCCTCGCCTTCCTGCCCGTTAAGGGCGGCGTTGCGCAGGTCCACCAGCACCAGGTGCACGTCGGTACCGCCGGAGATCACGGAAATACCCTTGGCGGCGACGTCGTCGGCGAGCAGGCGCTCGGCGAGGATCCGCGCGCCGGCCAGGGTGCGCTCCTGGCGCTCCTTGAACTCGGGCGTTGCTGCGATCTTGAAGGCTGTCGCCTTGCCGGCAATGACGTGCTCCAGCGGGCCGCCCTGCTGTCCGGGGAAGACAGCCGAGTTGATCTTCTTGGCGATGTCAGCGTCGTTGGAGAGGATGATGCCGCCGCGGGGACCCGCCAGGGTCTTGTGCGTGGTGGAGGTGACCACGTGGGCGTGCGGAACCGGGCTGGGATGCAGTCCGGCGGCCACGAGGCCGGCGAAGTGCGCCATGTCCACCATCAGGTAGGCGCCCACCGAGTCGGCGATGCGGCGGAATTCGGCGAAGTCCAGCTGCCGGGCATAAGCGGACCAGCCGGCCACGATCAGCTTGGGCTGGTGCTCCCGGGCCAGGCGCTCCACCTCGGCCATGTCGATCCGCTGGGTGTCTTCGGCAACGTTGTACGGGACCACGTTGTAGAGCCGGCCGGAGAAGTTGATCTTCATGCCGTGGGTGAGGTGCCCGCCGTGCGCCAGGGACAGGCCCAGGATGGTGTCGCCCGGACGGATCAGGGCATGCATGACCGAGGCGTTGGCCTGCGCGCCGGAGTGCGGCTGCACGTTGGCGAAGTTTGCACCGAAAAGGTCCTTGGCCCGGTCAATGGCGAGCTGCTCAATGACGTCCACGTATTCGCAGCCGCCGTAGTAGCGCCGGCCCGGGTAACCCTCGGCGTACTTGTTGGTCAGCACCGAACCCTGGGATTCCATGACGGCCACCGACGTGTGGTTTTCGGAAGCGATCATTTCCAGGCCGGACTGCTGGCGGCGGCGCTCGTTGTCGATCTGCTCCGCCACCTCCGGGTCAATCTGGGCGAGGTGCGAGTTCAGGTAATCGGTCACAGCTCGCCGCCGTTCTTCTCCGCGTACTCCTCGGCGCTGAGCAGGGCGCCCTCGGAGGTGGTGTTGACGGTAAAGAGCCAGCCGGCGCCGTACGGGTCCTCGTTCAGCAGAGCCGGGTTCTCGATGGCTTCCTGGTTGATTTCGACAATCTCGCCGGAGACCGGAGCGTACAGGTCCGAGACTGACTTGGTGGACTCGACTTCGCCGCAGGTTTCACCGGCAGTGATCACGGTGCCAACCTCGGGCAGGTCCACGTACACCACATCGCCCAGGGCGTCGGCGGCAACGGCGGAGATGCCAACCTTCATGGGGGTGGAGCCGTCCACCCACTCGTGTTCGGCTGAATAGCGGAGTCCTGCGTTCACTTTGCTCATGGGATGTGCCTTTCTAGATCTGCTGCATGCTTCGGGTTTAGTTCAAAGTCTAGGTCTGGGCGGCGGAGGAGCGGCATTTCGTCGCCCCTTAGACACCTCGCTCGTTCCTCGCTCGGCGATGCGGGGCTACACGAAATACCCCACCTTCGCCGCGCTCGGCTTGGGGTCTGGCTATTTCCCGCGCTTGTAGAAGGGGAGGGCGACAACCTCGAAAGGTTCGGGCTTGCCGCGGAGGTCCACCTCTACCGCAGTGCCCGGCTCGGCAAAGGCGGCGTCAACATAGGCGAGGGCAATCGGGTAGCCGAGAGTGGGGCTCGGGGCACCGGAGGTGACTTCACCGACCGCTGCACCGTCCTTCAGCACCGGGTAGTGCGAGCGGCCGGCGCGGCGGCCGGACCCCTTGAGGCCGACCAGACGGCGGGCCGGAGCCTGCTGCTTCTTGGCTTCCAGGGCGGCGCGGCCCACAAAGTCGCCCTCCTTGGACAGCGCGACGACGGGGCCGAGACCGGCAGCGTAGGGATCCAGCTCAAGGGAGAGCTCATTGCCGTACAGCGGCATTCCCGCTTCCAGCCGAAGCGAATCCCGGCAGGCCAGGCCGGCGGGAATCAGGCCCGAGTCCGCACCGGCGGTGAGCAGCGCGCCCCAGAGGGCGGCGGCGTCGTCGTTCGGAACGTAAATCTCGAACCCGTCCTCGCCCGTGTAGCCGGTGCGCGCGAGCAGCAGGTTGAGCGTGCGCTCCCCCGCCTCTTCCGCCACAACGAGGTCCACGGTGTCCGCCGCGTAGTACTTCATGCCGGTCACCTTCTCCGCCTGTCCGTTCGAAACCAGGGAAAGGACGATGGCCTCGGCGTTCGGGCCCTGCACCGCCACCAGCGATGTGTCGGCTGAGGCGTCGTGTACCCGGACGTCAAAGCCCGACGCGCGGGCGGCCAGCTCGGCGGCCACCACCGGCGCGTTGCCGGCGTTGGGCACCACCAGGAAGGAATCGTCGGCGAGGCGGTAGCTGATCAGGTCGTCGATGATCCCGCCGTCGGCGTTGGTGATCAGCGAGTACTTGGCCCGGCCCACCTTGACTGCCGAGAGCTTGCCGACCAGGGCGTAGTCGAGGAAGGCACCGGCGTCGGGGCCGGTGACCTCCACTTCTCCCATGTGGGAGAGATCGAAAAGCCCGGCGGCGCTGCGGACGGCGCGGTGCTCGGCCAGTTCGGAGCTGTATTTCAGCGGCATCTGCCAGCCGCCGAAATCGGTGAAGGAGGCGCCGAGGCGTTTGTGCTCTTCATAGAGCGCGGTGAATTTCTCAGTCATGGTCGCGGTTCCTTGCGCTCTAGTTTTCGAAGTCTTCGAGGGGCGGGCAGGAGCAAATGAGGTTCCGGTCGCCGGCAGCGCCGTCGATCCGGCCCACCGGCGGGAAGTACTTGTCCATCCGCTGGCTCCTCATCGGGAAGGCCGCCTGTTCGCGCGGGTAGGCGCGGTCCCACTCGTTGCCGGCAACAACGACGGCGGTGTGCGGTGCGTTGCGCAGCGGGCTGTCCTCAAGGGAGAAGTCGCCCGCCGCCACCTGGTCGATTTCGGCGCGGATGGAGATCATGGCGTCGATGAAGCGGTCTATTTCGCCCAGGTCCTCGGACTCGGTGGGCTCGACCATCAGGGTTCCGGCCACCGGGAAGGACAGGGTGGGGGCGTGGAAGCCGTAGTCCACAAGGCGCTTGGCCACATCTTCGGCACTGACGCCGGTCCGTGCCGTCAGCTCGCGCAGATCCAGGATGCACTCGTGTGCCACGAGCCCGCCCTTGCCCGTGTACAGCACCGGGAAGTAGTCGTTGAGCCGGGCGGCCACGTAGTTGGCGGAGAGCAGGGCGCTCTTGGTGGCTTCGGTCAGGCCTTCGCCGCCCATGAGGTTCACGTAGGCCCAGGAGATCGGCAGCACACCGGCCGAGCCGAAGCGTGAAGCGGACACCGGGATGTCCTCCCCTTCGGTCCAGGTGGCTGCGTCGCCGGGCAGGAACGGTGTCAGGTGGGATTTCACTGCCACCGGGCCGACGCCGGGGCCGCCGCCGCCGTGCGGAATGCAGAAGGTCTTGTGCAGGTTCAGGTGCGAGACGTCGCCGCCGAAATCACCCGGCTGGGCCAGCCCGACGAGCGCATTGAGGTTGGCGCCGTCAATGTAGACCTGGCCCCCGGCTTCGTGGACGGCGTCGCAGACGTCGCGCACGTCGTCGTCGAACACCCCGTGGGTGGAGGGGTAGGTGATCATGATGGCGGCGAGGTTTTCACGGTGCGCATCGATCTTGGCGCGCAGGTCCGCGTGGTCGATGGCGCCGTCGTCGGCGGTGGCGACCACCACCACCTTCATCCCGGCCAGGACGGCGGAGGCGGCGTTGGTGCCGTGCGCCGAGGCCGGAATCAGGCAGACGGTGCGCTGTTCGTCGCCGCGGGAGTGGTGGTAGCCGCGGATCGCGAGCAGGCCGGCCAGTTCGCCCTGGGAGCCGGCGTTGGGCTGGATGGATACCTTGTCATAACCGGTGATGGTTGCCAGTTTGGCTTCCAGGTCGCCGATCAGTTCCCGCCAGCCCTCGGTCTGGGAATCAGGGGCAAAGGGATGGATGGAGGCGAACTCGGGCCAGGTCATGGCCTGCATTTCGGCGGTGGCATTGAGCTTCATGGTGCACGAGCCCAGCGGAATCATGGTGCGGTCCAGGGCCAGGTCGCGGTCCGAGAGGCGGCGGAGGTAGCGCAGCATCTGCGTCTCCGAGCGGTAGGAGGAGAACACCGGGTGGGTCATGAATTCGGAGGTGCGCAGCACCTCGGCGTCCAGCTCGAAACCTTCGGCGGGACCCGCCGCGGAAGCCACGGCGCCGGCAGGAACACCGAAGGCAGCCGCAACGTCGGCCAGCACGGCAGGGGTGGTGGTTTCGTCGCAGGAGATGCCCACCGTGTCGGCATCGATGTGCCGCAGGTTGATGCCGCGTGCATCGGCGGCTGCCACGACGTCGGCGGCCTTGCCCGGGACGCGGGCCGTAATCGTATCGAAGAAGGACTCGTGCAGCAGTTCAACCCCGGCACCCGTGAGCGCGGCGGCCAGGGACCGTGCGGAGTTGTGGGCGCGGCGGGCAATCGCGGTCAGGCCCTGCGGCCCGTGGTACACCGCGTACATCGAGGCGACGATGGCGAGCAGTGCCTGCGCGGTGCAGATATTGGACGTCGCCTTTTCGCGGCGGATGTGCTGCTCGCGGGTCTGCAGCGCCAGACGGTACGCGGGAGTACCGGCGGAATCCTTGGAGACGCCCACAAGGCGGCCGGGCAGCGAGCGTTCCAGTCCCTTGCGGACAGCCATGTAGGCGGCGTGCGGGCCGCCGAAGAACAACGGAACACCGAAGCGCTGCACGGAGCCGACGGCGATGTCAGCTCCCTGCTCGCCCGGAGGCGTGATCAGGGTCAGGGCCAGCAGGTCAGCCGCGACGGTAACGAGGGCTCCGCGGTCCTTTGCTTCGCGGATCAACGCAGCCTGGTTGCGCACGACACCGGAAACACCCGGCTGCTGCAGCACGAGGCCGGTGATTTCGCCTTCGGGCAGGCCGTCGGCCAGGTCCGCCACGACCACGTCGAAGCCCAGGGCCTTGGCGCGGCCCTTGACGACGGCGATGGTCTGCGGAAGCGTCTCGGAGTCCAGGACGATCGCGCCGTTTGCTTTGGATTTGTTGGACCGGCGCATGAGCAGCACCGCTTCAGCGACGGCGGTGGCTTCATCCAGCAGGGAGGCGTTGGCAATGGGCAGCGCGGTGAGGTCCTGGACCATGGTCTGGAAGTTCAGCAGTGCTTCGAGGCGGCCCTGGGAAATTTCCGGCTGGTACGGGGTGTAGGCGGTGTACCAGGCGGGGTCCTCCACGACATTGCGCAGGATCACCGGCGGGGTGTGGGTTCCGTAGTAGCCCTGGCCGATCATCTGCACAGCGGTCTTGTTCCTGCCGGCAATGGAACGCAGCTGAGCGAGGGTTTCTTCTTCGGAGCGGGCCGGGTCCAGAACCAGGGGGCTCGCCTGCCGAATGGCAGCGGGCACGGCCATGTCCGCGAGAGCGTCCAGGGAGTCATACCCCACTGCTTTGAGCATCGCGGCGGCGGCACCGGCACGGGCGCCGATGTGGCGGTCAACAAACGCCGCGGCGGCCGGGGCAGCACCGGTCTCAGCGGTGTTGGCGGTTTCAGCGGTGGACAGATCAGCAGTCATGAGGGGCTCCAGGAAAGTCAGACGGGGTACGCCAACGAATGTTGCGTCCTCCCCGCTCTGTATTGGACCTGAGAGATTCCGCGGGGATGGCCCCGCTTGCACCGTCGGTGAGCGGCGTGCCGGGGCACGCCAACTGCTTTCCAGAGTTGCCTCGCTGTGGCGGTACAGGGGCCTGAGAGATTCCCGGGGAGGGTTTGCTCCTACGGCGCCCGGCGGTGCAGTTTTGCTGTTGCAGCTGCAGTTGTTCGTTGCAGGTGCACTTGTTGCTGCAGCTGCAGCCGCGTTCGGCGGCTGCAGATCGCGGGACTCTCCCGCCACGGCTGATAAAGGCATATTCACTTGTGTATTTCCACCAGTGACCCTACCCTGCGGCAGGTGTCCCATCAAGAGAGTGACGGCCTCCGCTGCTTCTTTGACGGTCTTCTTCATCCCTGCCCTTCCGGCCGGAGTGCTGCTTCCCCTCGGGAGCCGGCGCGGACCCCCGCGCCGGAGAGATCCTGACGCCAAATTGACATCGTCCGCGCCCGGCTTCCAAACTTGATTGTCGGCGGTGGCGCCAACTTCACAGGTGAGCTCTATCAGAGATGCCCGTTCCGTCTGCGCGGGGCGTCACGTGCGCCGGCTGGTGCCTACTGAGAAAGAGCCCAATGCCCGACCGTTTGTCCAGCCCAACACCCGCGCAATCCTCCCTGCCGTCCACCGGCACCTCCCCCGGAGGACCTCCGGCGTCCGGAACCCAAAGTTCTTCCGAGCCTGAGCTCTCCCGGTCCCTTTCCAACCGCCACATCCAACTCCTGGCGATCGGCGGGGCGATCGGCACCGGTCTGTTCATGGGGTCCGGAAAAACCATTTCAGTGGCGGGCCCGTCCGTGATCTTCGTCTACATGATCATCGGTTTCATGCTCTTCTTCGTGATGCGCGCGATGGGCGAACTGCTGCTGTCCAACCTGAAGTACAAGTCCTTCAGCGACTTCTCCGCGGACCTGCTGGGTCCGTGGGCGGGATTCTTCACCGGGTGGACCTACTGGTTCTGCTGGGTGGTGACGGGAATAGCTGATGTGGTGGCCATCTCCCACTACGTCACGTTCTGGTGGGCCGATGCTCCGCTGTGGATTCCTGCGCTGGCCTGCATCCTGGTGCTGCTGGCCCTGAACCTGCCCAGCGTGAAGGCGTTCGGCGAGGCAGAGTTCTGGTTCGCCCTGATCAAGATCCTGGCCATTGTCACCCTCATTGTGGTGGGTCTGGTGATGATCTTTACCCGCTTCGAGTCCGGAAACAACGACGTAGCCGGCTTTGACAACCTCTGGGCGCACGGCGGGCTCTTCCCGACCGGGCCGATGGGCTTCGTGGCCGGATTCCAGATCGCGGTGTTCGCCTTTGTGGGCATTGAACTGGTGGGCACGGCAGCCGCCGAAACCAAGGACCCCGAAAAGAACCTGCCGCGGGCCATCAACTCCATTCCGCTGCGCATCATGCTCTTCTACGTCGGCGCCCTGGCGGTGTTGATTTCGGTGGTTCCCTGGGATGAATTCAGCGCCGACGAAAGCCCCTTCGTGGGCATGTTCGCCCTCGCCGGACTGGGCGCGGCAGCCGCCGTCGTGAACTTCGTGGTCCTGACTTCCGCCGCCTCTTCAGCGAACTCGGGGATATATTCCACTTCACGCATGGTTTTCGGCTTGGCGCACGACGGCGATGCCCCCAAGGCGTTTGGCCGCCTCTCCCGCCGCAAGGTGCCGCAGAACGCCCTCTTCTTCTCCTGCACCTTCCTGCTTGCCGGAGTAGTGCTGCTGTACGCGGGCGAGTCCGTCAGCGCAGCCTTCACCCTGGTCAGCACCATCTCGGCACTGTGCTTCATGTTCGTGTGGACCATCATTCTGGTGAGCTACCTGGTGTACCGCCGCCGGCGGCCGCACCTCCACGAGAAGTCGACGTTCAAAATGCCCGGCGGCGTGGTGATGGTCTACGTGGTGCTTGCCTTCTTCGCCTTCATCATCTGGGCGCTCACCACACAGGCGGACACCCTGCAGGCACTGCTCGTCACCCCGATCTGGTTTGTCCTGCTGGGCGCGGTCTACGCCTTCCTGCGCCGGACTCCGCTGCACCAGGCGCGGGTGGCCGAGCACAAGGCCATGGTCGCGGCGGAACGGGCCGAGCTGGTTCGCTGACAGCGACGCGCTTCAGCCACGGGTAAAGGCGAGGTAGCGGCGGGCGGATTCCTGCACGATGCGGTCTGCGCCGCGGGAAATGATCCGGCCTTGATCAGCAGCGGGCGCTGACCGATGGCGAAGGCACGTTCGCACCCGATGCCGAGCACGCCCGGCCCCTGCGCATGCATGCTGCCACGGTGCGAGGGGGCCCGGCAGCGTGGCCAGAGTGGTCCAGGCCTGGCCCGTTGCCGGCACGGAGCACCGGCGCCGCCGGGATCCGGGACAACACGTGGCATGTCCCTAATAGACCACGGTTCCGGTGCTGCTGACAGTGCTGCCGGACAAGGCCGGCTTGTCGCTCGCCTCAACTTGGATTCCCAGGCTGTGGAGCGGAGTCTCGAGGGCCGCAGCGAGGTTCGGCACCACCGTCCCCTGGATCCGGTCCAGCACCGTCCTGATATCGGCGCGGGCATTGACCGTCACTTTCAGCGTCAGATCGGGTTCCTCGGCGTCTCCGCGCAGCAGCACCGTGGATCCCACCACTCCCGGGATCTGCTCGGTGTCATGCTGCACGGCGGCCGCCAGGACCGAGGGGTCGCAGACCGTGATGCCGCGGGCGGCGTCCTCCTGCAGCCGAAACGGTCCGGCGGCAAGCCTGCGCGGAATCTGCGCCAGTATCCACCAAAGGCCAAGCAGGCCCAGCAGCAGTCCGGCCGTCAGCGCGATGACCGGAGCGTAGTCCGGGCCGGTGACAGCTTCGGGCGGTCCGCTCAGGACCGGATCCGCTGCCGGGCCCGCCGTGCCGGTGGCCAGCAGCAGGGCCCAGATGCCCGCTGCCAGGCAGAGCAGGCCGAGCACGGTCAGCCAAACGCGGTTGGCGGTGCCGGGGTGCTGGCGCATGATGATCCCTTTCGCCCTGAATGTTCGCCCGAACAGCTTTTAACTGCTGGACCGGATGGACACGGAGATGGCCGGAACCGGGTCCAGCCCCGAGGCCTGGAGCCGGGACCGCACGCCGTCCGTGACCCAGTGCTGCAGATCGGCAGTATCCCGCAGTGCGGTATTGACGGTTACCCTGACCTCCCGGTCCGTCGCCGTCGCCGACGCCGATGACACACCGTCGATGTGTTCGCAGGTGGCTGCGGCCAGGCGGGCGACGGCCCGGCGGGACATCACGGCCCGGCTTTCCCCCGTGACCTCCCGGGTGGGCTCCAGCCGCAGGGGCAGTGAATGGAACTGTCCGGGGATGAGCGCGGCCAGCAGCAGAACCAGCCCGAGGACCACGAGGACGCTGCCAGCTATCCAGCTTTCCGTACTGTTCCAGCTCAGCTCCGCCAGCCAATCGGAGACAGCGGTGAAGAAAGCCGGCCACCGGCCCTGGGTCAGCCGGGCAACTGCCGCCCAGACCAGCAGCACTCCCGCAGCCAGCAGGACAAGCCCGCAGATGATGGCCGGCACGGCGCGGCTCGGCCGCGGACGCAGGGCCACGGGCGGCCCCCCGTTCACTTCAGCCTCCGGCGGCCGTCTGCCGGCTCCTCGGGCCGCAGCCAGGAAACGGTGACATCCACCTGGCGCACCTCCACCCCGGTCAACTCCGTAATCCGGCCCGACATCCGGTCCCGCAGCTGGTCAGCGAGCTGGCGGAGCGGTGCCGGATAGGGAAGGCCCACCTCAACCTTCAGCGATGCGACATTACCGGCCAGCTCGACGTCGGCCTGCGGACGCGCAGAGAGGTCCGCCTGCGCACCGATGCCCAGGAACCCTCCGGTGCTGCCGCCGACGCGGGTCTCATCCTTCGCGACCTGGCCGGCGATCTTCTCAAGGACCTTCCGGGACAACACGGTGGTGCCCCGGTCCCCCACTTCCCGGCGGGGCTGTCTGGGCGCCGGCGGCCGGGCACCTTCGATTCCGGGTGCACTCATCTGCTCGACGCTCTGCCGAACATGGATTGAAGGTCAAGTTTGCCGTCGGCAGCCAATCCCACCAGCAGCCCGATCAAACCGAACAGCACAGCCAGCAGGAAGGCATACCAACCGCCGAATGCCAGCACGATCCCCAGGACCAGGCCAACCGCCAAGCACCATTTTGTTGCGGACATGAGGTCCTCCTTCAGTAGATTGCCGCCGCGCGATCCGCCGCGGTAAGGCAGTATTTTTTTGCTCTTCCAACGGCCTTATTCCAGCCGGCCCGACGGCTGCTTCGGAGCCGAAGCGTCCTCGTCGCCGGCGTCGTCGTCGGGCAGGTGCACGTCGGTGACATTGACGTTCACCTCCAGCACTTCCAACCCGGTGGCGTTCTCCACCGAGCGGATGACGTTGCGGCGGATGCTCTGGCTGACCTCGACGATCGAATAGCCGTACTCGACCACGATGCTCACATCAACCGCTGCCTGCCGTTCCCCCTTTTCCACGCTGACACCGTTGCTGGCGTTGGTTTGGGAGCCGGGGATGCGCTCGGTCATCGAGTTGAAGGCCCGGCGCGCCGCGTTGCCCATCGCATAGACCCCCGGCACCTCCCGCGTGGCCATTCCCGCCAGCTTCTGAACCACGGTTTCCTCGATGGTGGTGTCACCGTGCGGAGTATGCAGCGGGCCCGACTTCCTTACCGGTTCCGTGCCGCTGGAGCCGATCACGGGGCTGGCCGCCACGCTCCCGGTGTTTCCGCCGGGCGGGCTGGGCTGCGGCTTCGACACCGAACCGGCGGATGGTCCGGACGGTTTCTGGGCATCTGCCATGTCACTCATCTCCTGCTCGGAACCGGCCCCCGGAGGGGCGGCATGAAGGTTCGGATACGCCGTTAATGACGCTCTCCGCGGGCAATCGTCACGCCGAACGGCAAAGTTGCCGCTCTCCGGCTGCGCGTGGCCCCGGACTGTTCCGCAGGGCCGGGGCGTCTGCGATATTGGAGACGGGCCGGCGCCCGCCGGACCGGACAGGGGCGCCATGGCCACGGCCGAATCGCCGGAAGAGTCCGGCGTCTTTCCGCAGTCCAGCCCGGCATGGCCCGGGCCGGACCTTCCTCCGGGGACCCTGGACGAGGCCACCATCGTGGCACGGGCCCAGGACGGTGACCTGACCGCTTTCGAGCATCTGGTGGAGAGGTACCAGGGGCGGCTTTTCCGGCTGGCTTACCGAATGCTCAATGACCGGGGCGAAGCCGAGGACGTAGTTCAGGACACCTTGACCGCCGGTTGGCGCGCTCTCCCCGGCCTGGACCGGTCCGGAGCTTTTGGCGGCTGGGTCTACCGGACGGCGACCAACCGCTGCCTTGATGTCCTCCGCCGCCGTTCGGCCCACCCGGAAGCCAGCATGGATCCGGCCGGACTGTGGCCGTCGCTTGCGGTGCAGTCCGCAGACCCGCACCGCACCGCGGAGATCGCGGCGGAGTTCGAATGCCTCACCCGCGCGCTGGCGGAGCTGCCGCCGGGCCAGCGTGCGTGCTGGCTCCTGCGCGAACTCCACGATCAGAGTTATGCCGAAATCGGCTCCGCACTGGGGATCAGCCCCGTTTCCGTGCGCGGGCAGCTGGCACGCGCCCGGGAGAAACTGGCCGAGGCAATGATCCAATGGCACTAGAGAACCAGCTTCCCCCTCCGGCCTGCGGACGCAGCCTCGCCCGGATCTGGCAGGACGCGGGCCGCCCGCCGGATCCGCATACCCTGGCCTGTCCGGACTGCCGCCGGGCCCGGAGCCGGCTGCAGACGCTGCACGCCGCCACCGTGAAACTGCGGGAACAGGACCTGAGACACCCGGCGTTCCGTCCGCCCCGCGGCATCAAACAAGCTGTCCTGGCCGAGGCCGGCGCCCAGGTACGGCACGGAGCGCGGCTTCCGCTGACGGGAACTCCGGACGGAACCGTGGAAATCAGCGAATACGACCTCGCCGCCGTCGTCCGTGAGGCCGCCGGCACCGTGGGCGGTGTCCGCGCCCGCCGCTGCCGGGTGGACCTGGTCCCCGGTACCGGCTCCGGACTGCGAATCCACTTACGGACCGCCGTGGCGCCCGGCGTGGACATCTGCCGCGCCATGGACTTCCTGCGCCGAAGAATCCGCGCCGCAGTAGCTGTTTCCGTGGGGGTCCTTCCGCACACAGTCCATCTGACGGTGGAGGATCTGTACGACGACTGAGCAGCGAAAGGCTCCTGTTCCGGAGCCCGGCCGCCCGGCCGCTCGGCGCCGGTGTAAACTGCCTTCCACTCGGTGCCGGCCGGTACCCTCAGTTCAGTTTGATCCAGGGAGATGCACGATGGCCGTAGAAGTAAGCGACATGTCCCCGGCGGAGGGGGCCGAAGAGATCCTGACACCCGAGGCGTTGGCGTTCATTGAGGAGCTGCACCGGCGCTTTAAGGCAACCCGGGACGAGCTGCTGGGGGCCCGCGTCGAACGCCGCAGCCGTATCGCGGCAGGAGAGAGCCTGGATTTCCTGCCTGAAACCGCCGGCGTCCGCGCGGGCGACTGGACCGTGGCGCAGGCCCCGGCCGCCCTGGCGGACCGCAGAGTTGAGATGACGGGCCCCGCGTCACCGGCCAAGATGGCCATCAATGCGCTGAACTCCGGCGCGAAGGTATGGCTGGCCGACCTGGAGGACGCCCATACTCCCAACTGGCACAATGTTGTGGACGCGCAGGTCAATTTGTACCGAGCCTCGCGCGGAAACCTGTCCTTCACCAGCGGCGAGGGTAAGCAGTATTCGCTTCGCGAGGACGTCCCGCTGGCCGTAATGGTGGTCCGCCCCCGCGGCTGGCACCTCCCGGAGAAGCATGTGATGATCGACGGCGAACCGGCCGTGGGCGCATTGGTGGACTTTGGGCTCCATTTCTTCGCGAACGCGAAGCAGCTGCTCAACAACGGCCAGGGGCCGTACTACTACCTGCCCAAGATGGAGAGCCATCTGGAGGCCCGCCTCTGGAACGACGTATTTACCTTTGCGGAGGACTACCTGGGCGTGCCGCCGGGCAGTATCCGCGCCACCGTGCTGATCGAGACCATTCCAGCCGCCTTTGAAATGGATGAAATCCTCTACGAGCTGCGCGACCACGCTTCGGGCCTGAACGCCGGCCGCTGGGACTACCTGTTCAGCATGATCAAGGTGTTCCGCGACGCCGGCAAGGATTTCCTGCTCCCCGACCGCGCCGATGTCGCCATGACAGCACCGTTCATGCGCGCCTACACCGAGCTGCTGGTGAAGACCTGCCACCGGCGCGGGGCCTTCGCCATGGGCGGGATGGCTGCCTTCATTCCCAACCGCAGGGAACCCGAGACCACCGCCAAAGCGTTCGAGAAGGTCACCGCAGACAAGACCCGTGAAGCCAGGGACGGCTTTGACGGCTCGTGGGTGGCCCACCCGGACATGGTGGACACCTGCCGCGGGGTTTTCGATTCCATCCTGGGGGACAAACCCAACCAGGTGGACCGGCAGCGCGACGACGTCTCGGTGACGGCCCGGGATCTTCTGGACGTCAGCACGGCCGGCGGGTCCGTCACCGAGGCCGGGCTGCGGTCCAACCTCTACGTGGCAGTGGCCTACACCGCGGTGTGGCTCTCCGGCAACGGCGCGGTGGCCATCCACAACCTGATGGAGGACGCCGCCACCGCTGAGATCTCGCGCTCCCAGGTGTGGCAGCAGGTGCGCAATGCCGTTGTCCTGGAGGACACCGGCACAACGGTGACAAAGGAACTGGTGGAGCGGATCCTTGCCGAAGAAACCGAGCGGCTGCGCGGCGAGGTCCCCGAAGATATGTTCGCCCGCTACTACGCTCCGGCCAGCCGGCTGATCGCCGACATCAGTCTCTCGGAGGAGTACGTCGATTTCCTGACGCTTCCGGCGTACGACCTGATCGACTGAGGGCCGCTGTTACGCCCCGGCCCGGCAGCCGGGGCGAACAGCGGGCAGATAGCCCCCGCTCCACCGGGCGACCGCGTCATAGGCCCTGCTGCGGACGGATGGCCCGGACAGGAAGACGTCGTGCAGGGCATCGGTGATTCGGGCCACGGTCACGGTGCTGCCCAGCGACAGCGCCCGGCGGGCCACCACGTTCACGTCCAGGGCGACGTCGGCTTTTCCCGCCTCCGCTGACCAGCGCGGCTGCAGATAGCTCTTGTCCGAGAGCAGCACCAGCACGGGAATTTCCAACTGAAGCCCGTTCGATACGATGTCCTGGGCGCGGAAAACCGCGTTCAGGAAGGCCGCAGTCACCGGGAAGCCCCGGAGCGGGCGCCACTGGAGGTTGTAGGTCCATTCACCGCCGAAGGCCGAGAAAACGGCCCGGGAATAGTTACCCACATCCACCGGGGGAAGCGGGGCCAGCGGCCGGCGCTGCGCCTCCAGTCCGATCAGCGGCGCGATGACCCGGCGGCCCAGCTCGGTGGCCTGGAATTCGAGCCAGGGGCTGTTGAGCACCAGCGCCGAGGCGGCAGACGGATGACGGGCCGCCCACAGACTCAGGGTCAGCCCACCCGTCGAGTGGCCCATGAGGATCAGGCTGCGCCCGGCCGCCGCCGCCGGATCCCCGGGAGGCCCGGCTGCTGCCGCCGCCGGGTCCGGGTGTCCCATTGCGGCGAGCGCGGCGGCAATGTCGTCGTCGTATTCCCCAAGGTCGCTCACGTACCCCGGTGTCTGTCCCGGCCGCAGGCTGCGGCCGTAATTGTGCAGGTCCAGGGCATAAAAACGGGCACCGGCTTCCGCCCAGTATTCCGCCAGCTCGCGTTGAAAAAAGTAGTCGGACCATCCGTGCACGTACAGCACGTCCGCTGCCGCCGATCCCGTTCCCCCGGGAGGGGTGTAGCGGACCAGCGTGGCCGGAGCACCGCCGGGGAGACCGAGGGTCAGCTGCTCGTATCCGGGCCCGAGGATATCCATGCGCCATCCGGCAGGCCCGCTGCCGGCGGCCTGTTCTGCGTCTGGCACTGGGTTCCCTTCGTCTGCCTGCGGGCGGAAGGCCGGGCAGTTACCCTCCATGCTTCCGTGCGGCCGCTGCCCGGTCAACGCAGCAGGCACGGGAGGCAGCGCTGCCGCCGCATGCACCCGGATCGGCGGATGTTTGGCAAGATGGCAGCATGACTCCGAGCCCTCACCACACGCCCGCTCTTCCGGCCCAGGAAGTGCGGGCCCTGGCCCGCGCCCTCTCCGCCGGGGATGTCACCGTTTTCGTCGACGGAACGGCGCTGCGCCTGCCGTCCGCCGCGCGGGATGCCGTGCTTGATGTGCTGGCCCGGCTGGGTCGCGGCGAGTCCGTCTCCGTGAGCTCCGGCGCCGGATCCCCGGCCGCTGCCGTGCCGGCCGAAGCCCCGGCCGCCGACGCTGCTCCCGCGGGAGCAGGAACGCGGGAACCAACGGCCCGCAACGGCTCAAACATGCCGCTGCTGACGACGTCGCAGGCTGCAGCTGCGGCCGGAATCTCGCACACCTACCTGCGCAACCTGACCGACGCCGGCATCATCCCCGTCGAATACCGCGGTACCCACCGCCGCATCCGCCTGTCCGACGTCGAGGCGTGGCTCGAAGAGCAGCAGGCCAAGTCCGCCCGGGGGCAGCAGGGTTGACCGCCGGGAGCAGTGACCCGCGCCACTCCCCTATGCTGGTGGGAACCCGGCGGAGATCCCGCCGTACCTGAGATTGTTTTGGAGCCAGCTGTGATCATCGGTATCCCCAAGGAAATCAAGAACAACGAGTTTCGCGTTGCCATCACGGCTTCCGGCGTCCACGAGTTCAAGACGCGCGGGCACACGGTGCTCATTGAGTCAGGGGCCGGTTCCGGGTCCGGCATCAGCGACGCCGAGTACGCAGCCGCCGGTGCCCGCATCCTCGATTCCGCCGACGACGTCTGGAATGAGGCCTCGCTCGTCCTGAAGGTGAAGGAACCGATTCCTGCCGAATACCGGTACTTCCGGCCGGACCTGGTGCTTTTCACGTACCTGCACCTCGCTGCCGCACCGGAGCTGACCCGCGCGCTGATGGACTCGGGCATGACGGCCATCGCCTATGAAACCGTGCAGGAAGGGCGCCTGCTGCCGCTGCTGGCACCCATGTCGGAGGTTGCCGGCAGGCTGTCGGTGCAGGTGGGCGCGCAGTGCCTGACCTCCCCGGCCGGCGGCCCCGGGCTGCTCCTGGGCGGCGTTCCCGGTGTCCGGCCGGCAAAGGTGGTGGTGCTCGGCGCCGGAGTCGCCGGCACCAACGCCGTGGCGGGCGCAGTCGGCTCCCATGCCGACGTCGCGGTCCTGGACATCAACATTGACCGGCTGCGCCAGCTTGACGCGCAGTATGCCGGCCGGATCCGCACCGTGGCCTCGAATGCCTTCGAAATTGAACGGGCCCTGCTCGACGCCGATCTGGTGATCGGTTCGGTCCTCATCCCCGGCGCCCGCGCACCCAAGCTGGTCAGCAACGACATGGTGTCCCGGATGAAGCCCGGCAGCGTCCTGGTGGACATCGCCGTGGACCAGGGCGGGTGCTTCGAGGACACCCGGCCCACCACGCATCAGGACCCTACCTACCGGGTTCACGGCTCCCTGTTCTACTGCGTGGCCAACATGCCCGGCGCGGTTCCGAACACCTCCACCTATGCCCTGACAAACGTGACCCTCCCGTACGCCGTCGCCCTGGCTGACCGCGGAGTGCGGGGCGCCTTTAGCTCGTCGGGCGCGCTGGCCCGCGGCCTGAACATTGCCGGCGGCAAAGTTGCCCACGCCTCCGTGTCGCAGGCGCACGGGCTGGAGCTGGTGGAGGACTGGACGCAGCTGGTGCCGGCTTAGCGGCCCGGGCGCTGCCGCCGGGCAGCGGCGCGCGGCGGCAGTGCCGCCAACCGGCGGCAACCGGCGGCAGCGCCCGTCAACCGGCGGTGAAGTGGGTGGTGCCGGGCTCTCCGTTCAGGCGTCCGACAATCTCCCCGGCCAGGTCCCGGACCTTAATGTTGCGCCCGTTGGAGGCCCGGCGCAGGGTCTCGAAGGCCTCCTGCTGGGTGCACCGGTTCTGGCCCATGATGATTCCGACCGCAAGGTCAATGTCGGTCCGGGACGCGAGCACTGCCTGGAGGTCCTCAACCGTTGCGGCGTGCTGCGACACGCGAACTGCGAGCAGCAGGGCGTGGGAGGCTTCGGCGGCATAGGTGCGGGCCACCCGGCGGAACTCCTCGTCGAAGACGTCCGAATCCTTGGCATAAAAATTCATGGCGGCCTTGGCCTGTCCGCCCAGTCGCAGCGGAACCGAGTACATGGAGCGGATACCGCGGTCCCGGATGTGCTCCATGTACTCCGGCCAGCGCGCGTCGGCGGCGGCGTTGGCAACATGGACCTCGTCCTCAATCCGGATCGCGTGCAGGCATGGCCCGTCGCCGAAGGCGTACTGGATTTCATCCATCTGCAGTGCTTCACTGTCGCTGCTGGCCACTGTAAACCGGTGGTCGCGCGAGCGCTGCAGGGTGATGCCGCAGTAGGTGGTCCCCCGCGAGGAGAGGGAGGATGCGGTCAGCACGGCGAGGGCCTGCAGGAAGTCCTGCACGTCCTCATGGTGCACCAGGAGGTCCTGGAGCTGTGTCCACGAAACGGAATCGGTCTTCTGGTCTTCCACGCTGTTCCTGCCTTTAATTCCGGTCATTCAACGCCGCCGGCCCGGCCCGGTCCGGAATTGTTCGGACCGACGTTCGATATTACGATAAGAACCTCACGGTCAAGACGCGGCCATGGCTTTCTGCGAACCCCCAGCAGAGGACAACCATGGATTCCGCAGTTCAACTCCCCGTCTGCCGTCAGTGCGGCGTGGACGATTACCTTATTTTCGAGTTCTTCACGCCTGCCTCGGACGGCGTTCCCGGGACGGTCAGCTACACGTGCTCCGCGTGCGATTCCTTTGCGGGCCACGAGGTTCCTTCCAATTGGACTCCCCCGGGGTGGCACCGTGAGCCCTGACCAGATGTCGGCCGACCCCGGTTACGTTCCGCGGCTGCTCGCTGCGGCCGCCTTCGTCACCAGGCGGGCCACCGACGAGTCCCTGACTGAACTCCGTCTGACCCAGGAGCGCAGCGCCATTCTGGCCATTCTCTCTTCACTGTGCACCAATGAGCAGACGCTGGCCGAAACCTCGGGGCTGGAACCCGCGTGCGTCCGCGACTGCGTGCAGGCCCTTGAGGGCTGCGGCTATGCCGCGGCCGAACCCCGCGGCCGGTGGACCATCACCGCGGCCGGCGCCGAAATCCGCCGGCAGGCCGAACAGGCGGAAGCCCGGCTGCTGGCGGGCGGCAACGACGACGGCCTCCGGCAGGAGCTTTCCTCCCTGATCCGGGCGCTCGCTCCTCGGCCCCGGCGCCCCGGGGCCTCCCGGCTGCCCTAGCGCCGCATCTCGCGCAAGGGTCCTGCACACAAGGGGAGGCCCCGGTGGTAATCCACCGGGTCCTCCCCTTGTGATTTCTTCTGCTAGGCGACGGCTGTCGGGAAACGCTCCCAGACACGGTGCGCTCCCAGCAGGCCGGCCAGGCCGGCTGTCACATCAGCGGCATCGCCCACGACGACGCCCGGCGCGCCGGCGGGCAGGCCCGCCGCCTGCAGCACAGCGGCGCCGTCGCCCCAGGCACCGATGGCCTTGGCATGGCGGAATGCTTCGGCCAGGAGCAGTGTGACACGCGGGTCAAGCGAGGGGTGCCCCTCGGGGTTGCCGGCCTTCGCGTCGAGGCTGTCGACGGCGTCGGTGGCCGGGGTCCCGGAGGCTGCCACCACCACGGCGTCGAACTCGGTGGAGCGGGCCGTGAGGTAGGTTCGCTGGATCGCCACCTCGCCGCCCAGCTTGCCGGCGTGCGGTGCCACAACCAGCGGCACCATTCCCTCGGCATCGATGGCGGTAAGCACCTCGGTGAGCGCAGCGAGATCAGTTGCCTCATCCGCCACCACGCCGATGATGCGGCCGGCCACCGGCCACGTTCCGCCGAGCTGGCTCAGTGCCGGGCTGGGCTCGGTGTCTTCGACCGCAACAGTGGGGGCCGGCGCTTCCAGGCCCAGGCCGGTTGCGACTTCGGCTGCAAGCCGCTCGTCGATGTTGGCCAGCGACTGCAGCTGGCGCAGGCGGATGTTTTCTTCGTAGCACTTGCCCAGTTCAAAGGTGTAGGCCTGAACCACGTGATCCTGTTCCACCGGGGTCAGGGAGCGGAAGAACATCCGGACCTGGCTGAAGTGGTCATCGAACGTGGCCGGATTCTCGCGCACCTTCCGGGCCGAAGGAACCTCGGCGGGAACGTCAATGAAGGCACCCATGTCCGCGCCGGCCATGAAGGGGCAGCCGCCGTCGAGCGAGTTGGGCTGGTACGGGGCAACGCCGGAATGGACGGCGTCCTGGTGGAACCCGTCGCGGAGCATGTCATTGACCGGAGCGTGCGGGCGGTTAATCGGAATCTGGCTGAAATTCGGCCCGCCCAGCCGGGTCAGCTGCGTGTCGATGTAGGAGAACAGCCGGCCCTGCAGCAGCGGATCGTTGGTGACGTCGATGCCCGGCACCAGGTGTCCGGGATGGAAGGCCACCTGCTCGGTTTCGGCGAAGTAGTTGGTGACATTGGCGTTCAGGGTCATGGTGCCGATGAGCTGGACGGGAGCCAGCTCTTCCGGCACCAGCTTGGTGGGATCGAGCAGGTCGATGCCCTCGAACATTTCGTCCTCGGTGTCCGGGAAAACCTGAATGCCGAGATCCCACTGCGGGAAGGCGCCGGCTTCGATCGCATCAGCGAGATCGCGGCGGTGGAAGTCGGGGTCCATGCCGTTGATGATCTGCGCTTCTTCCCAGACCAGGGAGTGCACGCCCTGGCGCGGCTTCCAGTGGAACTTCACCAGCGTGGTCTCGCCCTTGGCGTTGACCAGGCGGAAGGTGTGCACGCCGAAGCCTTCCATGGTGCGGTAGGAGCGCGGAATCCCGCGGTCCGACATGTTCCACATCGTGTGGTGCTGGGCCTCGGTGTGCAGGGAAACGAAGTCCCAGAAGGTGTCATGTGCGCTCTGGGCCTGCGGAATTTCGCGGTCCGGATGCGGCTTGCCGGCGTGGATCACGTCGGGGAACTTGATGGCGTCCTGGATGAAGAACACCGGAATGTTGTTGGCAACCAGGTCGTAGTTGCCCTCGTCGGTGTAGAACTTCGTGCTGAAGCCGCGGGTGTCGCGGACGGTGTCAGCCGAGCCGCGGGAGCCCAGGACGGTGGAGAAGCGGACAAACACCGGTGTCTCGGTGCCCTTGGCGAGGAATCCCGCCCGGGTGACGCCTTCCGCCGCGCCGTTGGCCACGAAAACGCCGTGGGCCGCAGCACCGCGGGCGTGCACCACGCGCTCCGGAATGCGCTCGTGGTCAAAGTGCGTGATCTTTTCCCGCAGATGATGGTCCTGCAGCAATACCGGTCCTCGGGGGCCTGCCTTGAGGGAATGATCCGTGTCCTGCAGCCGGACGCCCTGCGCGGTGGTCAGATACCGTCCGCTCTGGGCGTTGGAAGCCTTCGGCGCTCCGGTGGGGACGCCCGTCGGAGAGACCGTTTCCGGCCCGTCCTGGTCCGGCTTCGGCGGGAGCGGTTCGCGCGGTTCAGTGGGCTCGGCGAGCTCCGGTGCCGCCGGTGCCGGTGCTCCCGGGATGGGCAGGTCGGGTACGGATGCGTTCTTCTCGGACATGTAGCCTCCATCGTTTTCGGGACCGGGGGGCCGCCGGACTGCAGCGGCCATTCCCCCACCCTACTCAATTAGTAAGCCTACTGACACTTTCGTCTCATCACCCCGCGGCGGAGCCCGCCACCGAGGCCACCAGGACCTCCCAGCCGGCGGTGATTCTTTCCAGGGACATTCCCGCCGTCCGGTGCAGGTGCAGCAGCAGCCCGGCGTCAAGGAAAGCTTCCAGCTGGTACGCGGTCAGCTCCGGATCATGCACCGGGACTGCGGAAAGGAGCATTGTGAGGTGGGCGAGCTCAAGGCGGCGCGTCGGGTGGCGGTAATGCGTGAAGGTGCCCACATCGGCGGCGCGCCGCAGCTCCCCGGTAATCTCCAGTGCCCGGATCCTGGCCCCTCCGAAAGCATGGAGGCGTTCCAGCGGCGGCGCTCCCGGCCCCAGCGGAGCCGGTCCCCGCATGTAGCTCTCCTGGAAATCACGCTGGGCGTGGTCAAGGAGGGCCTGCATCAGTCCTGACCGGCTGCCGAAGCGCCGGAAGACGGTCCCTTTCCCCACTCCCGCACGCCGCGCAAGATCGTCCATGGTCAGGGCATCCACGCCGCGCTCCGACAGAATCGCAAGCGCTGTTTCCAGCAGCAACCGGCGGTTGCGGGCAGCATCGAGGCGTTCCTCGCCGCTGGCTCCGCCGTCCTGTCCGCTCACATGCATGCGGGCCAGTCTAACCCGTACGGGAATATATCCGGACCGCAGTCCGTTTAGAGTGGGAGAAGAACAAACCGTGTCCGGACCGGGCGCGTCCCACAGAGGAGTTTTCTTGAGCACTACAGTACTTACCCTGGTCGGCAGCCTTCGCGCCGGCTCGGTCAACCGCCAGCTCGCCGAAACCGCCGCCGTGACGGCGGGAGACGACGTCGAGATTGTGATCTTTGACCGTATCGGCCACATCCCGTTCTACAACGAGGATATTGACGTTGACGGCTCCGTGCCCGAGGCCGCAGCTGAGCTGCGTGCTGCCGCAGCTTCGACTGACGCCCTCCTGCTGGTGTGCCCGGAATACAACGGCACCATGCCGGCCGTCCTGAAGAACGCGATTGACTGGCTCTCCCGCCCCTTCGGCACGAGCGCCATCTCCGGTACCCCCGCCGCCGTCATTGGATCGGCCTTCGGCCAGTTCGGCGGAGTCTGGGCGCACGACGACGCACGGAAGTCCCTGGGAATTGCCGGCGCGCGCGTGGTCGAGGACGTCCGCCTTTCAATTGGCGGCTCCGTTTCGCGCTTCGCCGAGATCCATCCTAAGGATGACGCTGAGGTAGTTGAGCAGCTCCGCGACGTCATCTCGACACTGGCAGCAGAAGCGGCACCCACCGCTGCCTAACTGCCGGCCGGCGCAACGCAGCTAGCTGAATCACCGAATACACGGAAGGAACGGCCTCACCCGGTGAGGCCGTTCCTTCCGTGTGTGCGTTTACCTGAGGATTCCCGGGCACCGCGCTAGTCCCAAAACCCCCCGGCCCAGGCTGCGTCACGCAGGTAGTCCCGGGCGGGGCCGACATTCCACAACTCCCCCTGTGACTCGACCATGCCCTGGTCCCGCAGGACGTCCACGACATCTTCGGAGCAGCCCAGGACCTCCGACAGATCCCGGGAATCCGCCGCTACTACCAGCTCGTCACGATGTGCCACTGCAGATTCCCTTCTTTGTGCGCCCTCATCGGCCGGACCAGCCCCGGTCCGCGAGTGCGGCTTCGCGTTCAGTGCTCCAGCTCCTGGCGTACAGCCCCAAAACCGCTTCCTCCCGAAGCGACAGCCCGAGCCGGTTGAGGAGCATGTGGGCTTGGTAAACCGTCAGGTGCTGGGCGCTGCGGCTCAGCCGCAGCTTGTCTGCGCGGTATAAATACGTGTCGACGGTCCGGAACCAGCGCCGGCGCCAGTTCTCCACGGCTGATTCCGCCGCCGTGGCCGCCATCAGGTGCTGTGTCGGCATGATTTTTGCCGCCACCTGGACGGTCATTGCCTGGCGCACGCTGGCCGCGCGGGGACCGAAGGCAGCCGTGCAGCTGCGCAGGTGGCTGTCCCAGTAGTAGTCCCAGGAGATCCGCCGGCGGTCCGGCCAGCTGGCCGAGCGGGGCCCCTTCATCATGCTTCGGGCCGAATCAAAAAGCAGCAGGGAACCGAGCGCCCACCGGTTCTGGACCTTCGGAAAGCGGGCCGCGGCCCAGGCTCCCAGCTCCGAAGAAAGCTCAAAAATCTCTTCGGCGAGTCCGAGCCCCTCAACTCCGCCGTATTTAGCCAGATCGGCTTCCATGCGCAGGTTGTGCGGCTCGGTTCCTCCGGGGCTCATGCGGTCCGTCACCGGTTCGGAAAAGTCCTGGGTCATTTCCAGGTGTCCGATGACACCCGACGCCTGCTCCCGGAGTGCTCCCAGCAGGCACTGCAGCTTCTCCAGGAGTTCCGGTTCGGCCAAAATCCGGAGCCGGACGTGAGCATTCGCCGGCTCCATGCACCTCGTGTAATACCAGCGCCGGCCGCCTTTGGCCTGCGCGTGGGCCGCCAGCGGGGTAACCAGTTCTCCAATGATGCCGTCCGCTACATCGAAGCCCCCGGTATAGAAGGACAGCGTCCACCATTTTGCGGTCGAGCGGGTTCGTGAGGCGTTTCGAACCGCTGTCAGCTGACTCATGGTGCGCATCCCTTCCGGGGTTGTTACTTGGTTACCGCCGCTGGGCGGGACTTGCTGTTTCGTTAGTTATCACTTGCTTGGCGTGTACCCCCGTGAGGGGCGGTTGCTAGATCCAGTCCCAAACCTTGCTGGTCATCTTCATTCCCCTCCTGTACCTGCGGCTGGTCCCCAGCCTGTGCGGTTGATTGACTCCGAAAGCTTCCCCCGCTTCCCAAGGCCCCGTCTACCCCTTCGGATGCCCGGTTCCTGTCATGGCCCGATTCACCCTTGATCCCTTCCGCTGCTGTTACGCCGGGAGCCGGGAACGCCCGGGATCGGCGCAGAATAGGGGCCTTTTCCTGCAGCCGGCGACGGGACGGATGCTGGTGGCATTAAGCGGCCATGTCACTGATTTCCGCAGGCCGATCCGTGCCCCGGCTTAGCCCGCCTGTTCCTCGGGCAGCTTCGCCCGCAGAATGTCCCGGATGTAGTCGCGGTTCATCGCGCTCACCGTCAGCCCGTCGCCCCCGTAGTGTTCCACGCACATCGGGCCGTCGAAGCCGGCCTCCAGCGCCATGCCGATGGCCTCCCTGTAATTAATGAACCCGAGCGCGAGCGGTGCGGGCGCCGAGGCATAGGCGCCGGTGGCGGGGTCATAGTCCCGGAAATAGTTCTTCAGCTGCCAGTAGTTGGCAAACGGGAGCATCTTGGTGAGCATCTCCCGCCAATCCTCAACGGGGCGGTGGAGCCGGACAATGTTGCCGATGTCGGGGCACAGGCCCACATTGGGCAGGTCCACCGCCTGCACAAGCTGCACGGAGCTGTCCGCCGTCCCGAGGAACGTACCCTCATACATTTCCAGCGACAGGCTCACGCCGCGTTCGGCCGCGTACTCCCCCAGTTCCCGAAAACGTGCGGCTGCTTTTTCGCGATTGGCGGGCGTGTCCTCATCCTCGACCCCCCGGGCGAGCCAAAACCACGTTGCCTCCGTCTGTTCCCGGGTGAACGGATCGTGCAGCCCGAGGCACACCATCGGCGCTTCCAGGTCGGCCGCTGCGTCAATGGTCCGCTTGGTGTAGGCGATGTTGCGCTGTGCCTGCTCCTCATCCGGGGTGATCACGCTCTTGCGGGTAACCGCCAGATCGCTGAAGGACAGGCCGTAGGACCGGGCCGTGTCCAGCAGCTGCCGGCGCCCCCCGGCGCCGAGGTCCCCGGCACGGACCCACGAGTCCGTCAGGTCGACGTGCTCAAAACCGGCCAGGCTCACCTCGCGCAGGGTCTGCCGCCAGGCCTGCGGTCCGGCGGCAGTCCTGTCGCGGCCGTCCGGGGCCACCCCGGTGAAGTTCAGCAGGGCGGCGCCTATCGGCCAGGTCTGCGGTGTGTAGGTCATGTTCTTCTCCTTGCGTTGAGCAGCAGTGCTGATGGGCAGGCGGGCTCACACCATGTGCTTGCCGCCGTCGATGAAATATGAACCGCCGTTGATGAAGCCTGCTTCTTCGCCGACGAGGAAGCTGACGAGGGCTGCAACTTCGGACGGATGCCCGACCCGCCCCGCCGGGATGTCCCCTGATATGGAGGCCCTGCGTTCATCGCTGAGCGGGCCGCCCATAATGTCCGTATCGATCGGGCCGGGAACAATTGCGTTGCAGGTAATGCCGTGCGGGCCCAGCTCCCGGGCCGCAGCGCGGGTCAGGCCCAGTACAGCGGCCTTTGCTGCGGCGTACCCGGCTTTTGAGAAAGTTCCGCCGCCGTCGTAGGCCGTAATGGACGAGGTGTTTACGATGCGTCCGCCCCAACCGCCGTCGATCATGCGCCGGGCTGCAGCCTGCATCATCAGCAGCGAGCCCGTGGCATTGACGTCGATGACCTCGCTCCAGATCTCCTTCGTCAGTTCGAAGAACGAGTGCGGGCTGGCGATGCCGGCGAGATTTATCTGTGCCAGGACAGGCGGCAGCACGGCATCGATCCGACTGAAGGCCGCCTCCACTGAGGCGGGATCTGCGACGTCGGCCGCAACCCCGAGGACCGGCCGCTCTGACTCGGCACTGAGCTCATCGGCGAAGGAGAGCACCGCTTCCGCGTTCAGGTCCAGGACGGCCAGCGCCCACCCTTCCCGGGCCAGGCGCCGGGCGACATGGCGGCCAATGCCGCGCTCGCTGCCGGTGCCGGTGACTACTGCTGTCCGCAGCTCCGGAAAGGTGGTCATGGATGCTCCTGCGCTGGTGGAAACTGGCGGCTGGTGGACATTGGAGGCGGTGGAACCCGGAAGGGGCGGCCGGACGCCGTCACCCCGCGACGGCGTAGACAACCCAGGCCAGGGCGAAGGACAGGAACCCGATGGCTGTCCCCACAACCGTCCAGGTCTTGAGCGTCGTGAGCGTATCGAAGCCGCAGAACTTGCCGATCAGCCAGAACCCCGAGTCGTTGACGTGGGAGAAGGTAATGGAGCCGGCTGCAATCGCCACAACCACGGCGGCAAGTCCTATGCCGGAAACGCCCAGCTCCATAACGGCCGGAGCCATAATGGAACCGGCCGTGGTGGCTGCAACAGTGGCTGAGCCCTGCGCCACCCGGAAGGCAACCGCAACCAGGAACCCGGCGAGAATGACGGGAAGGCCCATGGCATCCAATCCCGACGCGATGGTTCCGCCAATGCCGGTTTCCGTCAGAACCCTGCCGAAGGCCCCGCCGGCACCGGTGATGAGGATGATGGAACAGACCGGGGCCAGGGCATTGTCCACCAGGTCTTCCAGGGCGCTGCCGATGGTGCCCCGGCCGCGCCGTGGACGCATGTACAGCAGGTACATCGCAGCCAGCGTGGCGATCAGCAGGGCGACGGGCGTGCTTCCGACCAGGCGGGACACCTGGAAGAGGACGTTACCCTCCCCCACCGAGCCGCTTGCTTCCAGGGTGCTGAAGAGTGTGTTGAAGAAGATCAGCACCAGCGGCAGCAGGAGCACGAAGATGATCGTCCAGAAGCCCGGCTTCGGAGTGTCCTCATCGAGGTCGGCTTCCCCCAGAAGGTTCGGCACGGGCATGTTCGGGTACCGCTTGGCGATCACCAGCGCCAGCCGATAGCCGGCGAGATACCACGCCGGCAACCCCACGAGCAGTGCCACCAGAATCACCATGCCGACGTCGGCCCCCATGACGGTAGCGGCTGCGGTCGGGCCGGGGTGCGGCGGCGTCAGTGCGTGCATCATCAGGAACGAGCCAATGGAGGGAAGTACGTACAGCATGAAGGACCCGCCGAGGCGGCGGGCGACAGTGTAGATAATTGGCAGCATCACGATGAAGCCGGCGTCGAGGAAAATCGGGAAGGCGTAAAACAGCGATGCCACGGACAGGGCAAGCGGTGCCCGTTTCTCGCCGAAGCGGCGAAGCATCGCGTCTGCAAGGACCTGGGCACCCCCGGACACTTCCACCAGGCGGCCCAGGACGGCGCCGAATCCTACAAGCAGGGCAACCGTTCCCACCGTGGTGCTGAACCCCGCGACAACAACGGTGACGACATCCGCGATGCCGATCCCGGCGGCCAGGGCGGTGAGCACGCTGATGATGATCAGGGCGAAAAAGGCGTGCACCCGCAGCTTAATGATCATGAGGAGCAGCACCGCGATAGCCGCGACGGCAATGGAGATGAGTGCCCATGACGGCCGCTCGGCCAGGACCAGCGTTTCCGCAGGGAGGGCGGCAGGAAGCTTATGCATTGGCAGAACACCTTTGGTCGCAGGGATACCCTCAGCGGGTGTGACAGCAGTCACTTATTCGACTTGGGCTATACCCTATAGGATCTTTGAACCGTGTCCAGCGGCGCCTCGCGGGCCAACCGGCGCCCCGGCGCCGGCCCCACGGCCGACGAAGGGCTTGAATCCCTGCCCCTGTGGGAGAATCTGAGGCGAACCGGAGTGAGCAAGAGGAGCAGCATGGGCGCGGACGCAGCAGGCGGAGCATGGGTACGGCGCAGTGTCCTGGCCGATCAGGTCTACACGGAAATCCTCGCGCGCCTCATGGACGGGAAGCTGGAATCAGGGGATCCACTCAGCATTGACGGCACCGCAAGGGACCTTGGAGTGTCACCGACCCCCGTTCGCGAAGCCCTCGCGCGGCTGGAGGCCACCGGGATGGTGGTGCGTGCCGCGCTGCGGGGGTACCGCGTTGCCCCCATGCTCAGCCATGCCGAACTGCTGGACCTGATGGATGCCCGGCTGCTGATCGAACCGCACAATGCGGAAATGGCCTGCCTGCATGCGGACGAGGCCTTCCTTGCCGAGCTCGAGCATTCCATTAATGACCTGCGGGAAGCCCCGAACGGGCCGCATTTCTCCGACTACCGCTCATACTGGGAAGCTGACGAGCGCTTTCACCGGTTAATCGCGGAACAGACCCGGAACAGGTTCCTGATCGGCGCCTACAACTCCCTGGGCGGACATGTTCACCGGTTCCGCCTGTTTGGAGGAACCGGCGTCCGGGACGCGCGCAGTGCCATCGAGGAGCACGGCGGGATTGTGGCGGCCATGCGCCGGGGGGATGCAACAGGGGCCCAGGCCGCCATGACGGCGCACCTTTGCGGCGTGCGGGACCGCTCCGTCAGCGAACACGAGACGGCCGAACACGAGACAGCCGGACACGAGACAGTCCGGCGCACGGGCCGGGACGCGGGCCGGGAACCCGCCTAACCCCTGCACTCGCCGGGAACGCAGGCGACGGCGCCCTCCCCCGGGGCCCCCGGGAAACCTACAGTTTCCGGCGGCAGGGGGGGGCCTGCAGAATGTGGTTGACATCACAAACTCCGACATGGATGATCCTATAGGAAAGATGAAATAGTTCCGGGCGACGACGCCGGGACACTCATTGACCAGTGCATCGGAGGACTCGCCAGTGACCCAGCGAAAAGTAGCCGTGGTCGGTTCCGGATATATGGGCGGAGGCATCGCTCAGGTTCTAGCCCTCGGCGGAGCGCGGGTTGCCCTGTCCGACGTCTCGCAGGAAGTGGCCGCAAAGAACCTCGAACGCCTGCTGACCGAAGCGGAGCTGTTCGTTTCCGACGGCCTGTTCCCGGAGGACGCCGTCCAGCGGCTGCGGGAAAACCTGTGGGCGGCGGCCAGCATCGAAGAAGCCGTGGCGGACGCCTCCTATATTGAAGAAGCCGTCCCCGAAATCCTTGACATCAAGCACGCCACCCTGCGGCGGATCAGCGACGCCGCACAGCCGGACGCCGTTATCGGCTCCAACACGTCAACGATCCTGATCGCCACACTCGCCGAAGCAGTTTCACATCCGGGCCGCTTTCTCGGAGTGCACTTTTCCAACCCCGCGCCCTTCATTCCCGGCGTCGAGGTCATTCCCCACGCCGGCACCAGTGCCGAAACCATTGAAACCGCCCGGGAAATCGTCGCGCTGTCAGGCAAACAGGCTGCGGTCGTCAAGGATGTCACGGGCTTTGTGCTCAACCGGCTCCAGTACGCGCTGTTCCATGAGGCCGCCCAGCTGGTTGAGGAGGGAATTGCGACAGCCGAAGATGTGGACACCCTCGTGCGCACCACTTTCGGGTTCCGGCTGCCGTTTTTTGGACCGTTTGCAATCGCCGACATGGCCGGCCTGGACGTCTACTCCTTCTGCTACGCGTCCCTGCAAACGTCCTTCCCCGAACGCTTCGCAACCCCGGCCATCCTGCAGGACCTGGTGGATGCAGGAAAGCTCGGCACGAAGTCCGGCGCGGGCTTCCTGCAGATCCCTGCGGACAAGACCGCGGACCTTGTGGCCTACCGGAACAAGGCGTATGTTGCCATGTCCGGGCTGCTCAAGGAGCTTGGGCCCAGCCCCGCCGAGGAAGCGGGCCGCGACGCCGGCCGTGTTTCCCCGGAAGCCCGCTGACCCTGCTCCCACCACTGGACGGCCCGTTCCGCCGGGCGGGCACGGCCTGACGCCAGTGCCGGCGGTTACCGCAGACAACCAAGGCTGGAATCCATGACCTATCTCCTGAACGATCCCGCGGACTTCGCCGTCGATGCCCTGCGCGGATACGCTGCCGCCCACCCCGAGCACGTGATGCTCGCCCACGGCGGGGTGGTGCGCTCCACAGACACGCCGGTAAACCAGCCGGCCCTGGTCATCGGCGGCGGCTCCGGCCACTATCCGGCCTTTGCCGGCTGGATCGGACCGGGGCTGGCCCACGGCGCGCCGTGCGGCAATATCTTCTCCTCCCCGTCCGCCTCCCAGGTCTATTCCGTTGCCCGTTCCGCCGAGAACGGCGGCGGGGTGCTGCTGGGCTTCGGAAACTATGCCGGGGATGTACTGCACTTTGGCCAGGCCGCCGAGAAACTGCGCGCCGAGGGCGTGGACGTCCGGATCATCCGGGTCTCGGACGACATTGCCTCCGGCCCGGCTGAATCCCACCGGGACCGGCGCGGCATTGCCGGGGACCTCGTGGTCTTCAAGATTGCCGGTGCGGCCATCGCCGCCGGAGCCGATTTGGACGAGGCCGAGCGGGTGGCATGGAAGGCCAATGACGCGACCCGCTCGTTCGGCGTCGCCTTTGAGGGCTGCACCCTGCCGGGCGCCGGCGAGGCCCTGTTTCATGTGCCGGACGGAGAAATGGCCATTGGGCTGGGGATCCACGGTGAGCCGGGTATCCGGGAGGTTCCCATGGGCACGGCGGCGGAAGTAGCCGATCTCCTGCTCGACGGCGTCCTCGAGGAAGAGCCGGAGCGAAGCGGCGCCTACACCGGCCGGGTGGCCGTGGTGCTCAACGGCCTCGGCACCGTCAAGTACGAGGAGCTGTTTGTCGTTTATGCCCGGGTAGCCGAGCAGCTCGCCGAAAAGGGCTTCACCGTTGTTGGCCCGGAGGTCGGCGAACACGTCACGAGCCTGAACATGGCCGGCCTGTCCCTGAGCATCCTGTTCCTGGACCGCGAACTCGAAGAGTACTGGCTGGCGCCGGCCGACGCCCCGGCGTTCCGGCGCGCCGCTGCCGGTTTGCCGGCCGGTCCGCCGCGGACCGAAGTGCATACTCCCGGTGAAGATCCCATTCCGGAAGCGTCCGCCGAGTCCCGCAATTCCGCTGCCCGGATTGTGCAGGCACTGGAACTGCTCCGCGACACCGCAGCGGAACACGAGGAGCACTTTGGCCGGCTGGATGCAGTGGCCGGTGACGGCGACCACGGGCAGGGCATGGCCTACGGCACCAGGGGTGCGGCGGCGGGCGGGCACGGTGCCGCTGCCAAGGGCGCAGGAGCGCGGACTGTCCTGCTCCATGCCGGAGATGCCTGGGCGGAAGAGGCGGGCGGCACGTCCGGAGCACTGTGGGGCGCTGCGCTGACCGCTGCCGGCAGTGTTTTTCACGACGCCCGCGCCGTGGGAGCGCTTGAAGTTGCAGATGCGCTGGCAGCAGGGATTGATGCCGTTGTCCGCCTCGGCGGAGCCAGGCCCGGGGACAAGACCATGGTGGATGCAGCCCTCCCCTTCCGCGATGCCCTCGCAGCCGAATTCGCCTCCACCGGTGATCTCGCCGGATCGGTAAAGAAGGCCGCCGCCGTCGCGCGGGAAGCCGCCGAAGCCACCGCCGGCATCACGTCGCGCCGCGGGAGGTCCCGCATCCTGGGTGAAAAGAGCCTGGGCACTCCGGACCCCGGAGCGTATTCCTTCTCTGTCCTGATGGACGCACTGGGCAACTTCCTCGCCTCCCCTGAAAGCACTCCCGAGGCGGCCCCGAAGACCTCCCCCGAAAATCCCTCCGAGACCTCCCCGGATCAGCAGTGACCGTCTGGGTCGGCACCAGCTGGAAAATGAACAAAACCCTCGCCGAAGCGAGGCAGTACACGTCAGAGTTGCTCGAAGGCTTGGACAGGCTGGAGCTTGGCACGGTTCAGCCCTTCATTATTCCCCCGGCCACCGCGCTCTCCGCGGTGGCCGGCGCACTGGTCGATGACGGGCGGGTGCTCCTCGGCGCGCAGAACGCCCATTGGGAGGACAACGGGGCCTGGACCGGCGAGGTTTCGGTGCCGCAGGTGGCCGACGCCGGAGCCCAGCTGGTGGAAATAGGTCACTCCGAGCGGCGGGAGCATTTCAGAGAGACGGATCAAACAGTGCGGCGGAAGGTGGCTGCCGTGCTGCGGCACGGGTTGACTCCGCTGCTGTGCATCGGCGAGCCGGCCGAGGTCCGGGAGGCCGGCGGATCCTCCGATTTCATTCTGGGGCAGGCCGCCCGGGCGCTGGAGGGACTTTCCGCGCCGGAGCTGTCCCGCGTTCTGATTGCCTACGAACCCGTCTGGGCCATCGGGGCCGCCGGCCGCCCCGCCGCCCCGGAGGAGCTGCGGAGTTCCTTCGCCGCTCTGGCGGGGTCCTTTGGGCAGCACACGGCCGGACTGCTCTACGGCGGATCAGTGGCCGAGGACAACGCCGCCGCACTCCTGGGGATCCCGCACGTCGACGGACTGTTTATTGGCCGTGCCGCGTGGGAGGCGGACGGCTATCTGCGCCTGCTCGAAACAGCCGCAGCAACAGCGGGCACCCCGGCGGCAGGCCGGTTGAGCCCGGACACCAACGAGTCAGCAGAGGAAGTAGGGACAAAATGAGCGAGACCAGGAAACTCAGGATCGTCATCGGCGGAGACGACGCCGGATTTGATTACAAGGAGGTCCTGCGCCGGGACCTGGAGGCCGATGACCGCGTTGAGAGCGTCGTCGACGTGGGGGTGTCGGAGACGGAAAACACGGCGTATCCCCACGTCGCAGTGGACGCGGCCCGCAAGGTGGCGGCGGGCGAGGCGGACCGCGCCCTGCTGATTTGCGGCACGGGGCTGGGCGTGGCGATTTCCGCGAACAAGGTGCCCGGCATTCGGGCGGTGACCGCCCACGACTCCTACTCCGTGGAGCGCTCCGTACTCAGCAACAACGCCCAGGTGCTGTGCATGGGGCAGCGTGTTGTCGGCGTGGAGCTGGCCAGGCGCCTCGCAAAGGAGTGGCTGGGCTATGTTTTTGATCCTGCCAGCGCCTCCGCGGGAAAAGTGGAGGCAATCACCGGGTATGAAAATGCGTGAGCGCTCACCCTGACGGCTTTGCACTCCTCCGAACGGCAGTACTGAACCGGCGCCCTGGCCCTGCCCTGATCCGGAGCCGGGCCCGGAATCCTCCGGAGCCCGAAGCATGAGGTAGCCTCAACGGGTCGAGAGGAGCAGGTGCCGTGGACCATATATCCCTGGCCGTGTACCGGTACGCCGTAAGCAGCCCGGGATGGACTGTTGACCAGGCGTCCGAGGCGCTTGGATTCACCACACGTTCCATTGAAACGGCCATCAGAGAGCTGGCGGAGCACTGCCTGCTGGTGCAGGTCAGCTCCGAGCGTCCCAGCTACGCGGCTGTTTCCCCCGACGTCGCCCTGGCCGAACTGGTGGATCCCGACGAGCGTGCCCTCCTGGACCTGCGTGCCCGGATCGGCTCGAAGCGGCGGGAGCTGGCCGGCCTGGTGCCTGTCTTTGCCGAGGCCAGCCGCCGGGTTTCCACGGATTCCGCCGTCGAAGTCCTGGAGGACCCGGGCCAGGTGATGAGCGTCCTGATCGAGTATGCCCGTGCGGCCTCGGACTGCGTCCTGATGGCACGCCCCGGCCCGGGAGCCACGGCCGATACCCAGGAGGACAGCGTCCAGAAGGATGTCGACATGCTTCGTCAGGGGGTGCGCCGCAGGACCCTCTACCATTCCAGCATCCGGGATCACATGCCCACCCGCCGGGCCGTCGAGATTGTCACGGCGGCGGGCGGAGAGTTCCGCACCCTGCCCCACATGCCGCTGCGGGCGGTGATCTTTGACAGCAAAGTGGCCGTGATCCCGCGCGGCCGGTGCCCCGATGACAGGGCAGGCCTCGTCATCCGCGACCCCGACATGATCCACGTTTTCGTGCGCATGTTTGATTTCGCCTGGGAACTGGGCGAGCCGTTTCTGACGGAGGAACCGCAGCCGGGGCAGCTGAACAGCATCCAGCGTTCGATCCTCCGCGCGCTGGCCGCCGGGCAGTCCGACGAGGTGGTTGCCCGGCGGCTGGGGATCAGTGTCCGGACCTGCCGCCGCCACATCGCGAAAATGCTGGAAGACCTGGGTGCCGAAAGCCGGTTCCAGGCCGGGGTCAAAGCGCACCGGGCGGGGTGGATTTAAGGCAACGGATGTTGCCTATTTGTGAACAACAGAGGCTAGGATGTGGGGATGACTTTCGAGGATACTTCCGCCCCCGCACTGTCGCCGGAGACGCGGACAGCCTTAGAGCGCGCCGTCACGTCCGGCCACCGGCATGAGGCGCTGTTCTCGGACCGGGCATTCCATATCAAGCAGTCCGCCGTGCGGGATGTCTTCGACATCTCCATCCGGCCCGGCCTCGTGTCGCTGGCCGGCGGCAGCCCCTCCCTGCGTTCACTGCCGCTGCGGGAGCTGGGCGAGTCGGCCCGCAGCATCATCGCCGACCACGGCCTCGAATCACTGCAGTACGGTGCCGGCCAGGGCATGGAGGAGCTGCGCCGCCAGGCCTGCGAGGTCATGGCAGCCGAAGGAATTTGCGGAGCCGACCCCGACGACGTCGTCATCACCACCGGTTCCCAGTCCGCACAGGACGTCGCCGCCAAGGTCTTCTGCAATCCCGGAGACGTGGTCCTCTGCGAGGACCCCACGTATGTGGGTGCCCTGAACGCGTTCGAGGCCTACGAAGTGGACCTGCAGCCGGTGCCGACGGACTCCGACGGGCTGATTCCCGAGGCGCTGGAAGCGGCAATCGCGTCTCTGCGGAAGCAGGGCAAGTCCATCAAGATGCTTTACACGATTCCCAGCTTCAACAACCCCAGCGGCGTCACTCTGGCGGCCGGGCGCCGGCAGCGGATCGTCGACATCTGCGCGGAGGAGAACATTCTCATCCTCGAAGACAACCCCTACGGAATGCTGCGTTTCGACGGCCGCCCGCTGACTCCCCTGCGCGCCGGAAACCCGCATGACGTCCTGTATCTGGGCTCATTTTCAAAGATCTTCGCCCCCGGCGTGCGGGTGGGCTGGGCGCTTGTCCCGAAGCACCTGCACCGGCGCTTCTACCTGGCCTGCGAAGCAGTGGTCCTTTGCCCGTCGCCGCTCACACAGATGCTGGTTTCCGCTTATCTGCGCGATTACGACTGGATGCAGCACATCCGCGACTCCCGCGTGCTGTACGCGGCGCGCTGCGCCGCCCTGCTGTCCGCGCTGGCGGAACACCTGCCCGACGGCGTCAGCTGGACAGTGCCCGACGGCGGTTTTTTCGTCTGGCTGAGCATGCCTGACGGAGTGGACACTTATCCGCTGCTGTACGAGGCCATCGACGCCGGCGTGGTGTTCATCCCCGGCGCGGCCTTCACCCCGTCGGATGAGCCCTCCAACAAACTGCGCCTGGCCTTCAGTGCCGTCTCCGAGGACGACATCCGGGAGGGTGTCCGGCGGCTGGCGCCCGTACTGCGGCAGGCCCTGGCGGCTTCCGCAGGCTAGCGGCGGTTGCGCCTGCGCCGTTCCAGGTAGGGAAGGGCGACGGCGAACAGGGCGATGATGATCAGCAGCCGCCACACGGTGCCCAGCCCCGGAAAGAGGATGATCAGCAGGCTGGAAACAATAAAGGCCACTGCCAGCAGCATCAAGGTGCGTTTGAAGTCGATCTGCGGGGCGCCGCCGCCCTGGCCCCGGGGGCCGCGAGGATTTGTCATAGTTACCTGATCGTATCTGCCGGGGCGGCGTACTGAAACAGCTAGTCCAGCAGCAGCGCCGGTTCCTCGAGGATGGCAGCAACATCGGCCATGAACCGGGCCGAGAGGTCCCCGTCCACCACCCGGTGATCGAAGGAACCGCCCAGCGTCGTGATCCAGCGCGGGATCACTTCGCCGTCAAGCACCCAGGGTTTCTGCTTGATGGTTCCAAAGGCAACAATCGCGACTTCCCCGGGGTTGATGATCGGTGTCCCGGTGTCGATGCCCAGGGCTCCGATATTGGTGATCGTCAGCGTGCCGCCGCGCATGTCTGCCGGCGGCGTCTTTCCGGCGCGCGCCGTGGTTGCCAGGGCGTTGAGCGCCAGGGCCAGTTCCTTCAGGGACAGGTCCTGCGCATCCTTGATGTTCGGAACCATGAGGCCGCGCGGCGTGGCTGCGGCAATCCCGAGGTTCATGAAGTGCTTGACCAGGATCTCGTCGCCGGCCCAGGTCGCATTCACCGAGGGGTTGCGGGCCGCCGCCCAGATCACGGCCTTGGCCAGGATCAGCAGCGGAGAGACCTTGATGCCCTCGAAGTCGCGCGAGGCCTTGAGGCGTTTCACGAATTCCATCGTGCGGGAGGCATCCACGTCAACGAAGATGCTGACGTGCGGTGCGGTGAAAGCGCTGTCCACCATCGCCTTGGCGGTGGCCCGCCGGACGCCCTTGACCGGAATCCGCTCAATCCGTTCATCCTGGGGCTGCTGCGCACCGGCCCAGAAGGTGTCGGCGGAATCCTGCTCTGATTCGCGCTGCGCCTGATAGCTGATGAGGTCCTGCTTGGTCACCTCGCCGCTGGCACCCGTTGCCGGCACATCGGCGAGGTTGATGCCCAGATCCTTGGCCGCCTTGCGGACCGGCGGCTTGGCCAGTACCCGCTGGATCAGCCGGTTCAACCTGTCCTGCACGACGGCGCCGGCTGCCGCCACGCTCTGGGCGCGGGAATCCGCGGCGACCGGGGCGGAGGCCGGGGTCGCCGGGGCGTCAGTGGCGGGGGCGTCAGCAGCCGGGGCCTCAGTGGCAGCCGGTGCGGCAGGGGCAGCACGAACTGCGGCCGGTGCGGCCGCCGGAGCAGAAGGGGCAGGCCGGTTGACCCGCGGACGGCGCTTCACGGCGTCGGCCTTGGGCCCGGTGCCCGTGAGGGACGCACTGGGCTGTTCGTCGTCGGGAGCCGCCGCCGGAACGGGAGCCGGTGTCATGGGAGCACCGGGCTGCCCGCCGTCGTCCGCCGGAGAACCGGCGGTGACACTGATGATCGGTGACCCCACGTCGACTGTCTGGCCTTCCTGCACCAGCAGTTTTGAGACCGTGCCGGCGTAGGGCGAGGGAAGTTCCACCAGCGACTTTGCGGTTTCGATTTCGACGAGCACGTCATTGACGGCAACCGTGTCTCCGGCCCGCACCTTCCACTCGACGATGTCGGCCTCGGTCAAACCTTCTCCCACATCGGGAAGGTGGAACGTTCTCTCAGTCATGGCTTCTCAATCTTTGTATGCGGCGCGTGGGGTGCGGCAAGCTTCAGCGGCGGTCGCCCGCCGTCCGGGATGGGGCTAGTAAGCGAAGGAGCGGTCCAGCGCGTCCATCAGTTTGTCGATGTCCGGCAAATAGTGTTCTTCAACCTTCGCCACCGGGTACGGCATATGGAAACCGCCGACGCGGATGACCGGAGCCTCCAGCGACAGGAAGGCGCGCTCGGTCACCCGGGCGGCAATTTCGCCTCCGATCCCCCCGAAGGTGGGGGCTTCGTGGGTGACGATTAGGCGCCCCGTCTTCCGGACCGACTCGGTCACGGTGTCAAAGTCGATCGGGGAAATCGAGCGCAGGTCCACCACTTCAATGCTGCGGCCGTCATCCTCGGCGGCTTTTGCCGCAGCCAGGGCCACCGGCACCAGCGGGCCGTAGGCGACGATGGTGGCGTCGGTGCCCTCCCGCAGCACATGCGCAGAGAAGGGGTCCCCCGTGGGCTGTTCCGTATCCACGTCACCCTTGAGCCAATAGCGGCGCTTGGGTTCGAACACGATCACGGGATCCTTGCAGGTCATTGCCTGCTGGATCATCCAGTAGGCGTCCTGCGGATTGGACGGCGTCAGGATCCGCAGTCCGGCAGTGTGGGCAAACAGTGCTTCCGGAGATTCGGAGTGGTGCTCGATGGACCCGATGCCGCCGCCGTAGGGGATACGGATAACCACCGGAGAGCTGAGGGACCCTTCGCTGCGCGAGTGCATCTTGGCCAGCTGGGTGGTGATCTGGTTGAACCCGGGGAAGACAAACCCGTCGAACTGGATTTCGCAGACCGGCCGGTATCCCCGGAGCGCGAGGCCGATAGCGGTGCCGATGATGCCCGATTCAGCCAGCGGGGTGTCCATGACCCGGCTGGCCCCGAAATCTGCCTTCAGCCCTTCGGTGACGCGGTACACGCCGCCCAAGTCCCCGATGTCCTCTCCCATGAGGAGTGATTTGGGGTTGTTTTCGAGTCCGGCCCGCAGTCCGGCGTTGATGGCTTTGGCCATGGTCATGGTGCTCATGCGGTGGGCTCCTGGGAGTCGGCAAAACCGGCCTCGTACCGGCGGTGGAAATCCAGTTCCTCCTGGATCAGCGGATGTGCCTCTGCATACACGTCGGTGAAGGCATCCTCGAAGCCCGGGGCCTGCATGGCCAGCACGTCCTCGCGGAGCTTGTCGGCCATCACCTGCCCGTCCTTCGCCAGTTCTTCAAAGAACGCATCATCGGCAAGGCCGGCGGCGCGCAGGTACTTCTCCAGCCGGGTCAGGGGATCCCGTGAGACCCAGGCCTCCTCGTCGGCGGTGAGCCGGTACTTGGTGGGGTCATCCGCGGTGGTGTGGGCGCTCATCCGGTATGTGAAGGCTTCGATCAGCACCGGCCCCTTGCCGGAGCGGGCGTGTTCCAACGCCCAGCGGGTCACCGCATGGACCGCCACCACGTCATTGCCGTCCACCCGGATGCCGGGGAAGCCGTACCCCTTGGCACGGTTGGCGAGCGGAATCCGAGACTGTACTTCAGTGGGCACGGAGATGGCCCAGTGGTTGTTCTGGCAGAAGAACACCACCGGTGCGTCGTAGGACGCGGCAAACACCATGGCCTCGTGGACGTCCCCCTCCGAGCTGGCGCCGTCGCCGAAATAAGCAACGGTGGCGGCCTCCGGAAGCTGCGGATCCGCGGCCCTGTCACGGGCCATTCCCATCGCATACCCGACGGCGTGCGGCACCTGTGCGGCCAGGACCAGAGTGTAGAGGTGGAAGTTGGCCTCGGCGGGGTTCCACCCGCCGTGGGAAATGCCGCGGAAACGCCGCAGGAGGTGCGCCAGTTTCAGCCCGCGGGTCAGCGCGACGCCGTGCTCGCGGTAGGTCGGGAAGACGTAATCCTGAGGCTGCAGGGCGCGTCCGGATCCAATCTGGGCGCCTTCCTGGCCCGACATGGGAACCCACATCACCAGTTCGCCCTGCCGCTGCAGTGCCGTGGCTTCCTGGTCGAAGCGGCGGATCGTGAACATGTCCCGGTAGAGCCCGCGCAGTTCCTCGGCACCCAGTTCAGCGGCGTAGGCGCCGTAGGTGCTGTCTTCCACCAACTGTCCGTCGGGGGTCAGCAGCTGCACCATGCCGGTGCTTTCCGGGCGGGGGCCGGTACCGCCGTCAACGGTGCCGCCCCGGGCTGCGCCGTCGTCGCCGTCGTCGCCGGGCAGGCGTGTGGCATCAACGTCCGCCGTTCTGGCAGGCAAGTGCTTGAGGTCCATGCTTACTCCTCGCCGGGCAGCCGCCTGACCGACCCGCGCTAGATATATTCCCGCACGGGAATGGATCACCCCGGAAGAATATATGTGGAACTTACTTCCCTCAGCCTAACCAGCGGCCGGCCCCGGACCGCACTTAGGACACGCTAGGAAACGCCGGGTCCCTTTGTATAGGTCGCACATAGAGCGAGGAACCGCGTATTCGCTTCCTCCTCGCCGATGGTGACCCGCACACCCTCCGTGCCGAAGGCACGCACGGCAAGGGCCTGCTGCTCGGCCAGGACCGCAAACTCGGGGGTATTCTCCCCCAGAGCCAGCCAGACGAAGTTCCCCTGGGCCTCCGGTATCTGCCAGCCAAGCTCCCTGAGCCCCTCGACCACACGGGAGCGTTCCTGCACCAGTCCTTGTATTCTTTCCACAAGTTCACCGTGATGCCGCAGCGACACCACCGCAGCCGTTTCCGCAAGCTGCGAGACGGCAAACGGCACGGCGGCCACCCGCAGGTGCTGGGTGACGGCTGGATGCGAGACGGAGTATCCGACCCGCAGGCCGGCCAGGCCCGCGCCCTTCGAGAAGGTGCGCAGCACCACCACGTTGGGGTGACGGCGGTACATGTCGATGCCGTTCACGGCCTCCGGATCCCGGACAAAGTCCTCGTAAGCCTCGTCGATCACCACGATCACGTCCGATGGCACGCTCGCCAGGAAACTTTCGACCTGTGCGGCGGTGAGTGCGGGGCCGGTGGGGTTGTTGGGCGTGCACAGCAGGATAACGCGTGTGCGTTCCGTGACGGCGGCCGCCATGGCATCAAGATCATGCGTGCCGTCTTCGCGCAGCGGCACCTGAATGCTCTCGGCACCGGACAGTCCGACGCTGATCGGATAGGCCTCGAAGGACCGCCACGGGTAAACGACCTGGTCCTGAACGCCGCTTTCGTCCTGGCCGGCGAAGGTGGCCAGCAACTGGTTCAGCACCCCCAGGCTTCCGCCCCCGGTGACAATGTCCTCGGCCGGAACGTCCAGGAAGGAGGACAGCTCCGTGCGCAGCGCCGTGGACAGCGGATCGGGGTAGCGGTTGATTTCCTGCCCGCTGCTGATCGCTTCGAGGACCGCGGGCAGCGGGGGAAAGTGATTCTCGTTCGATGACAGCTTGTAGCTCTGCAGCCCCTCAATGACGGCAGGCGGTTTTCCGGCCGTATAGCGGGGAAGCCTGCCCACGACGCTGCGGGGCCGGATTTCCGGCGCTGGCAATCCGGCTGCGTTGGTGTCATTCTCGGTGGTCGTCATGTACTTAACCCTAAACCGCGCGGCGGCCGGCGTGCCGTGGAACACCGATAGCGGCCGTCATGTGACACGGCGGTCGGAGACGTGGTGCCGGCCGGGGCATGTGCCAGCATGGAGGCATGCGCTTTCTGATTCGGATCCTTATCAATGCCCTGGCTGTCTGGGTCGCGGGCCTGCTGCTGCCCGGCATTGCAGTCATCGAAACCGGCGGCGCCGTCACCGGCAACCCCACTGCCGACCTGGTGCTCGCCTACCTGTTCATCGGGCTGATCTTCGGCCTGGTCAACGCACTGATACGTCCAGTGGTGAAGCTGCTGTCGCTGCCGCTGACCATCCTGACTCTGGGCCTCTTTACGATCGTCATCAACGCGGGAATGCTCATGCTCACCTCCTGGCTGAGCAGCTACACGCCGGTGGAACTGGTGGTGGACTCCTTCTTCTGGACCGGCATCCTCGCTTCGATCATCATCTCCCTGGTGTCCCTGGTGGCCGGCTCACTGACCGGTACCCGGCGGTAACCACCGCCCCGGGGGCACAACGGGGGGAACCGGCATCGGCACAACAGGGTCCATCGGCATTGGCGCAACAGGGTTCACCAGTACCGGCGGCAGCTGCCCCGGGAGGGGCAGCGGCAGCACGGTGCCGGGCGAGATGGGGCCCGTTGGCGCCTTGGCCGGCGCCTTGGATTCCGGTTTCCGCGAGAAGCTAAAGAGGTTCCGGGTGGCAACCCTCCCCGAACCAATGACCTCGGTCAGATGCGCCAGCATTTCAGTCAGCGACGGGTCGCTGCTGGCATCCGCCTGCGCGGCCAAGTCCAAGTAGACATCGAGTTCATGGGCCGGCCCCAGCGGTCCGCCCCCAGCCTGAACCGGTGCCGTCCCGGTTACGGTGATCCGGTCAGGGGTGTCCGGGTTCGAGTCGCCGTCCCAGCCGGGCACCATGTCCATGCCATGTTCCAGGTGCAGTACTTTGACACCTGCCGGGACGTCCCGGTCCCCGGCCGGCGCTCCCGCAGTCAAAATCATCTCGACGTTGAAATCCCCGTCCTCCGCCAACCGCGCGCCGGTGTTGACTGCGTGGATCCCGCCCTGGCTGTAGCCCACCAAAATGACGGCGTCCTCAGCCGAAGTTCCGGCCTGGCGCAGGGCCTCGGCAACCGCGTCGGCCACGTAGCGGCTGTCCCGCGCCCGGGCTTCCGCATTGCCGTATGCGTCAAAGGGGTTCTCCCCCGCCTCCACACTTGGGTCTCCCTGCGTTCCGGGAAGAGTCACCACCCGGACGTCGCTTCCGTCCTTCCTGATGCTCAGGACCTCAACGACGTGCGAGGTGCTTTCCGTCTCCAGCAGGATGCGTGAACGCTGCAGCAACCCGTGGGCAGTCGTGGGAGCAGCAATCTTTCCGTGGGTGCCGGGAACTCGGCTGACCGTTAGAGACGACAGACCCGCTGACACAACGAGCCCGGACACGGTAATAACCCCGCCGAGAATGCTGCCGGGACTGGGAGCCAGCAGCTCGGGCACTGCCCCCCTCGGATACCCCCAGCCGCCGAGATGCCAAAGCGTGAATCCGAGCGCCGGGGCTACTCCCGGCAGGGCCTTCAGTCTTCGTTCCAACCGACCCTCAACCTCGAGGTAGTTCTCAACGGCCCTTCGTAGCGAGGCGGCCGCGTCCTCCAAGTCCTCAATGTTCCGCCGCAGGCTCAGCACAGCGTCATTGACTGCATCGGCCGCGCCGGCGGCGGCTGCAGGCAGTGCGGAGCCGCCGTTCAGCCCGTAAAGCTTGTAGCAGATAGCCACCCCGTGATCCCGTACCCCTTCAAGACGCTCGGCGATAAGCTCCAGTTGCCCGCCCGCCGCCTGAAGTTCTCGGTACTCCACCGTCAGGCCCCGGGAGCCGCCTTTGATGCGCAGGCCGGGGTCCCGGCTCCCTGACGCGCGGATCGCCACTGCGGCGCTCATGACCAGTCCCCCGTGTCCAGGAGCTGCAGTTCGGTCGCATACCGCTTGAGCACTTCGGCTGCGCCTTGGTAATCCCCCGCTGTCTGCTCCACGCGCCGAATGCACCCCGACAGGTATTCCGCGAACTCGTCGGCTGCCTCCGAGCGCCAGTTCATCTGCAGCAGCCCCCGGAGCTCCCGCTGCAGTGACTCGAGGTCCCCGAGAACTCCCTCAACGTAGCCGAGCCCGTCTGCGGCCTCCGCCGTCCCGGGCGGATCCTCCCCTACCGATCCCACGTGTCCCCCTCCTCATCAGCTTCCACCGTGCCTCTACGTTCCGTTCTTTCATCCACGGCGGCTTCCCGCCGGGCCTCCGGCCCGGTTGGGGATAAAAAGGCAGCATCGGCCCTGCGCCCCCCTGTGTGGAGGAGAAGTCACAGAGCGGGGCGGGCCGCCGGAGCGTGAAAGAATTGCCGCATGGCTGAATCCGCTGCTCCCCGCGTCCCCCTTGCCTCCGTCACTCCCGCCATTGCGCTGGGCCCGCTGGACGGCCGCTACCGCGGCGTCACGGCCCCGCTGGTGGACTACCTGTCCGAAGCCGCCTTGAACCGCGACCGCACCCACGTCGAGGTGGAATGGCTGATCCACCTCACCTCCAACTCCGTACTGCCGGGCACGTCGCCGCTCAGCGGCGGGCAGCAGGCACAGCTGCGCGAGATTGTCTCCGGCTTCGACGGCAATTCAGTGTCGGAGCTGGCTGAAATCGAGCAGGTAACCGTCCACGACGTCAAGGCCGTGGAGTATTACATTGGCCGCCGGCTGGCAGCGATCGGCATCGAAAACCTGACCTCGCTGGTGCACTTCGGCTGCACCTCCGAAGACGTCAACAACCTCTCCTACGCCCTCGGCGTCAAGGGCGCCGTGGAAAATGTGTGGCTGCCTGCCGCCCACGACCTGGTGGACCGGATCACCGTCATGGCCGAGGAAACCCGTGCCGTCCCGATGCTCTCCCGCACGCACGGCCAGCCGGCTACCCCCACCACGCTGGGCAAGGAACTGGCCGTCACCGCCCACCGGCTGTCCCGGCAGCTGCGCCGCATTGAAAAGACCGAATACCTGGGCAAGATCAACGGCGCGACCGGCACCTATGCGGCCCACTACGCATCGGTGCCCGGGGTGGACTGGCAGCAGGTTTCCCGCAGCTTCGTCGAGGGCCTCGGCCTGGACTGGAACCCGCTGACCACGCAGATTGAATCCCACGACTGGCAGGCCGAGCTGTACGCCGACATGGCCCGCTTCAACCGGATCCTGCACAACTTCTGCACCGACGTGTGGAGCTACATCTCCATCGGCTACTTCAAGCAGATACCGGTGGCCGGCGCCACGGGTTCCTCCACCATGCCGCACAAGGTCAACCCGATCCGCTTCGAAAACGCCGAAGCCAACCTCGAGATTTCCAACGGCCTGCTGGACACCCTCGCTTCCACGCTGGTGACCTCACGCTGGCAGCGTGACCTCACCGACTCATCCTCGCAGCGCAACATCGGCGTAGCCTTCGGCCACTCGGTGCTGGCGATTTCCAACGTGGCCAAGGGCCTCGAGCGCCTGGACGTGGCCGACGACGTGCTGGCAGCCGATCTGGACACCAACTGGGAGGTGCTCGGCGAAGCCATCCAGATGGTCATGCGCGCCGAGGCCATTGCCGGCGCCCCCGGCATGGAAAATCCGTACGAACGCTTGAAGGACCTGACCCGCGGGCAGCGCGTGGACGCCGAGCGGATGCGCGAGTTTGTCTCCGGGCTGGGCCTCCCCGCCGAGGCCGAAGCACGCCTGCTGGCCCTGACACCGGCCAGGTACACCGGGATCGCCGACGCCCTGGTGGATCACGTCACCAAATAGTCCGGTACAAAGGCAGCCCATAGGGTACGAGCCTTAACGTATGACGACGGCGGGAGGCCGGGCTGCGCAGGCCCGGCCTCCCGCCGTCGTTTCCGGCTATGTCCCGGGTCAGGCGCAGTCAGGCCCGCCGCCGGGCCACGAGGCTAAAGGTCAGCGGCAGCCGCTCAGCCCGGTCAGGCAGCGCCCAGCCGCCGGGGACCTTGATCATGAAGTGGAGCGCCTGCCACGGCAGCACGCGCTGTTCGTCGAAGGCAAGCAGCTCCAGTCCGGCGTCCAGCAGCGATTGGATGATCTCGCTCATCGAGTGCTGCCACTGGTAATTCTCCCGGTGTGCGGCTATCGCGCTGCCCGTGTAGGAGAGCTCATCCTCATACCGAACGGGTCCCGCCGCAAAATACGGCTCGTCAAGGACCAGGAGATTATCATTTCGCTCGGCCAGGGCACTGACCACCGGGTGGCCCTCTCGGATAAAGAACAGGCCGCCGGGCGCGAGCAGGTCGGCGATCGTCCTTGCCCAGGTGTCCAGCCGCGGGAGCCACGCGAGCACTCCGATGCTCGTGTAAACGACGTCATAGGGCCCCTCTGCGACACGCGCTGCTTCGTAGACGTTCGCTTCGATGAACCGGAGGTCCAACTTGGCCCGCCGCGCCAGACCGCGGGCCGTTTCAAGCGACTTCGGTGAGAGATCGACGCCGGTGGCATCCGCCCCCAGCCTCGCCCAGCTGATGGTGTCCGTGCCGATGTGGCATTGGAGGTGGATGAGCCGCAGGCCGCGCGCGGAACCTCCCGGGAGGAAGGGTGCGAGAGAAGCGGCGTCAGCCTCGACGACGTCGGAAATCCGGCCGGGGCTCTCGGCGAAGTCAACGGCACCGTATGACTGGGTGTGTCCGGGGGTGCGCGCATCCCAGTTCAACCGGTTCGCCTCGAAGTGGGCCTGGTTCGACATGCGACCGATTGTAGCCGCGAACTTGCCCTCGGCTGTGTGGTCCTAGTCCGCGGCGGCCAGCTGCCCGCAGGCGCCGTCGATTTCCTTGCCGCGGGTATCACGCAGCGTGGTGGGGATGCCGGCGTCAATGAGGTGGTTGATGAAGTCGCGGGTCACATGCGGTTCCGGCGACGTCCAGATGGAACCGGGCGTCGGATTCAGCGGAATCGGGTTCACATGCACCCAGCCGCGGCCGCGGGCGTTGAGCTTCTTCGCCAGCAGATCGGCGCGCCACGGGTGGTCGTTCATGTCCTTGATCAGGGCGTACTCGATGGAGACGCGGCGGCCGGTGACGCGGTAGTAGTTGTACGCGGCGTCGAGGGCCTCGTCCACCTTCCAGCGGCTGTTGACCGGGATCAGTTCGTCGCGCAGCTCATCGTCCGGGGCGTGCAGGCTGAGCGCGAAGGTCACCGGGATATTCTCCTCGGCGAGCTTGTTGATGGCCGGCACCAGGCCCACGGTGGAAACGGTGATGTTGCGCGCGCTCATGCCCAAGCCTTCGGGCACGTCGGCTGCCATCCGGTGCACGGCGTTCATGACGCGCTTGTAGTTGGCCAGCGGCTCACCCATGCCCATGAAGACGATGTTGGTGACGCGCTCGGCGTCGTGCCCGCCGTCGCGGCGCTTGCCGCCGAGGCCGCCCTCCTTGATGACCCGGTTGGCCTGGACAATCTGGTCCAGGATTTCGGCGGTGGACATGTTCCGGGTCAGGCCCGCCTGGCCGGTGGCGCAGAACGGGCAGTTCATGCCGCAGCCGCACTGGCTGGACACGCACAGGGTGATGCGGCCGGGGTAACGCATCAGCACTGACTCCACGAGTGAGCCGTCGAAGAGGCGCCACAGGAACTTGATGGTGTCGCCGTTGTCCGTGGTCAGGCGCTTGACCTCGGTGAGCAGCGTCGGGAACATTTCACGGACCAAATCATCGCGGCGCTCCTTGGGCAGGTCGCTCATCGTCTCGGGATCCGTGGTGTAGTGCTGGAAGTAGTGCACCGAAAGCTGCTTGGCGCGGAACGCCGGCAGGCCCAGCTCCTTGAGCTTCGCCTGGCGCTCCGGCAGGGTCAGGTCCGCCAGATGCACCGGCGGCTGGGACACCCGCGGGGATTTGAACTGCAGCAGCGGGCGGCCGTCCGGCTCCTTGGCCTGTTCCCAACCCTCCGGGGCAGGGCGGACCTGCGCCTTCCGCGCCTGCAGCTGCGCCTTGGAGGTGCCGACCGGCTTGGACGGGGTTGCGGAGGAAGTATCGAGGGAAGTCATCCCTTCTATTTTTGCACGCATCCGCTTCCTCTGCTTTCTGTTAGCAAACTGGCCACGGCAGTGAAACACGGTTGAAACCGCCGGCGCCTAGGTTAAGGGCAAAGCCCGCACCGGGTACCCGCACAGGAGGTCCCACATGCTTGCCGACCAGCCGCCAAACCTCACCATCCGGGAAGTCCCCTGGAGCAACCCGGTGGGAGCGGACCTGCGGGAAGCCCAGCAGTCTGAACTTGATGCCCGGTTCGGCAGCATCGATCACGACCCGTCGCCTCCCACCGCTGATGATGCCGCAGTATTTCTGGTCGCCTACGAAAAGAGTTCCGGACAGCCGCTCGGCTGCGGCGGACTGCGGCACCTTGATGACATCACGGCGGAAATCAAGCGCATCTACGTACTGCCCTACGCCCGCGGGTCCGGCGTGGCGACGGCTGTCCTCACCGCCCTTGAATACCGGGCCCGGGCAGCGGGGTACGACGTGGTTACTGCTGAAGCCGGGTCGGCGCAGCCGGACGGACGCCGGTTTTATGAACACGGAGGCTACACGGTCGTGCCGAACTTCGGCCCGTACGTCGGACGGGACGGCTCCGTTTGCTTCGCCAAGCGCATCAGCGCGGAGACCCGGACACCGCTCCGTCCGCCGCCGGGCGCTTCCGTCCGCCGGTATCAGTAGTCCGTGCGGTATCAGTAGTCGATCCGGTCTTCCTCCGCATTCCAGGCGTCGAACGGTGCCATGGCCTGGTTTCCATCAAGGCTTAGCTGTTCCACGGGAAGGATGCCGCGGCCGGCGGAGCCCTCGAAGTACTCGTAGAAGGCTGCGTCATCAAACCCGGCACCGGCTGCGTCATAGCGGTTGGCGGCGTACACCACGCGTGTCACGCGTGCCCAGAGCGACGCCGCGAGACACATCGGGCACGGTTCGCAGCTGGTGTAGAGAACCGCTCCGCTGAGGTCAAAAGTGCCCAGTGCCGCACAGGCGCCGCGGATGGCGCTGACCTCGGCATGAGCAGTGGGGTCGTTTGCTGCGGTCACCCGGTTAACGCCGTCAAACGCCCGGCCGTCCGCCGTGACGATGACCGCGCCGAAGGGGCCGCCGCCGTTCGCCACATTGGCTGAGGCGAGGGCGATGGCCCGGGTCAGGAACTCGGCATCGGTGGTGGACATCTGCATCTCCTTGAAACGTCGAATTCAGCGTCACGAGACTAGCACCGATCCTCTGCCGCCGAGACCGGGCGGCCTCTCTCAAGCGGCAGCTCGGAATCCATCAGGGGACGGAGCGGTTCAACCTCCACGAGGGCCCGGGCGGAGGTAGCAAAACCAGCAATTCAGCAACAGTGACTGCACGGCAGTGGTGATCTCTGACAGCATTGTTCTCATGCTGCTGCAGCGGGACTTCTTCCAGGGGTTCCTCCCCGAGGGCGACACTCCCCATTTTGGATCAGCCGGCAAGGAGGTGCTCAACGCCCTCAGCTGCGAAAGCCGCGAAGAGGTGGACACGTTCCTCGCCAACTGCACCAAAGGCGGCGGCGCCCTGTACCAACCGGCGACAGAACAGATGCCGGGCATGTACTCGGGTTCGGCAGCTGACCCCGACGGCCACATCTGGGAGTTCTTCTGGATGGATCCGTCCATCCCGGAGTAATCGGCAAGGAACGGGAGGCCGCACTTGTTTCCGGTAATTTATCCGCGCCTCCCGGTGGCGGATCTGGACCGGTCCACGGGGTTCTACCTTGAGCTGGGCTTCTCCCTCAATCAAAAGCTCAGCACCTCGGAGCGTTCGGCCATGAACGTCTCGGCCGCCATTGTGCTGATGCTGGTCCGGGAGCTCCCGGGATCCAACGCCCGTCTGGCGCTGGCCTTTCCCACCCGCGCGGATGTGGATGACATCCTGTCCGCGTGCGTCCCGGGCGGCGGTACTGTTACCTCGCGGGCCCGCAGGCGAAGCAACGGAATCTATTCCGGAACGGCTGCTGACCCGGACGGCCACCGCTGGGTGTTCCTGTGCATGGAGGACGGACCTTGAAAGCAGCGGGCCAGGGTCAGGGTCAGGGTCAGGGTCAGGCTTAGGGTACGCGCGGGATCCCGGGCGACGACGGCGGGAGCCCTCGGCGGACGGGCATTGTGCCGGCTGCGGCGCAGACGGAGAATCAGACGTACCGCCGCGCCGGCGGAACAAGGGGATGGAGACGCAAAAGGCATGGCACCAACAACCGAAACTCCGGCAGCAGCGCCGCATGCCGCGGACCGGCAGGATGCCATCCGGGTCCAGGGTGCCCGCGCGAACAACCTCAGGGACATCAGCGTGGAAATCCCCAAGCGCCGGCTCACGGCCTTCACCGGTGTCTCCGGCTCCGGCAAGAGCTCGCTGGTTTTCGGAACCATTGCAGCGGAGTCGCAGCGGCTGATCAACGAGACCTACAGTGCCTTTGTCCAGGGCTTCATGCCCAACCTCGCCCGCCCCGACGTGGACCGGCTGGAGGGACTGACCACGGCAATCATCGTCGATCAGGAACGGATGGGTGCCAACCCCCGCTCCACTGTGGGAACCGCCACCGATGCCAACGCCATGCTGCGCATCCTCTTCAGCCGGCTCGGGAAACCATCCATCGGCTCCCCCAACGCCTATTCCTTCAACGTGCCCTCCGTGAAGGCCAGCGGCGCCATCACGGTGGAGCGCGGCGGCAGGACCAAAGCCGAAAAGGCAACTTTCAACCGGCTCGGCGGCATGTGTCCGCGCTGCGAGGGCATGGGCTCCGTCACCGACTTCGACTTGTCCGCGCTGTACGACGACGGCAAAACGCTGCGCGAGGGCGCCCTGACGATCCCCGGCTACAGCATGGACGGCTGGTACGGACGGATCTACACCGGTACGGGTTTCCTGGATCCGGACAAGCCAATCGCGAAGTTCACCAAGCGGGAGCTGCACGATCTGCTCTACAAGGAACCCACCAAGATCAAGGTTGACGGCATCAACATCACCTATGAGGGCCTGATTCCCAAGATCCAGAAATCGATGCTGTCCAAGGATCCGGAGGCTATGCAGCCGCACATCCGCACCTTCGTGGACCGCGCCATCACCTTCACCACCTGCCCCGAGTGCGCGGGCACCAGGCTCAGCCCGGAGGCACGCTCCTCGAAGATCAACGGCAGAAGCATTGCCGATGCCTGTTCCCTGCAGATCACCGATCTGGCGGAATGGGTCCGCGGACTCAACGAACCCTCCGTGGCGCCGCTGCTGGCCGGACTTCAGCACCTGCTGGACTCGTTTGCCGCCATCGGGCTCGGCTATCTCAGCCTCGACCGGCCCTCCGGCACCCTTTCCGGCGGCGAGTCCCAGCGGACCAAGATGATCCGCCACCTCGGGTCTTCACTGACCGACGTCACCTACGTTTTTGATGAGCCCACCATCGGCCTGCACCCGCACGACATCGAGCGGATGAACGGACTGCTCCTGCAGCTGCGCGACAAGGGCAACACCGTTCTCGTCGTCGAGCACAAGCCCGAGACCATCGCCATTGCCGATCACGTCATCGATCTCGGGCCCGGCGCCGGTGATGCCGGCGGTGCCGTCTGCTTCGAGGGCACGGTTCAGGGCCTGCGGACCAGCGGCACCATCACCGGGACGCACCTCGATGACCGGGCGCAGCTCAAGGACATGGTGCGGACGCCCTCCGGCGCACTCGAGGTGCGCGGCGCATCCGCCAACAACCTGCGCGGCGTCGACGTCGACATTCCCCTGGGCGTTTTCTGCGTACTCACGGGGGTGGCCGGCTCCGGAAAGAGTTCCCTGATCCACGGTTCCGTGGCCCGACGGGACGGCGTGGTGGTCATCGACCAGAGCGGAATCAAGGGTTCCCGGCGCAGCAATCCGGCAACGTACACCGGGCTGCTGGAGCCGATCAGGAAGGCCTTCGCCAAAGCCAACGGCGTGAAACCGGCGCTTTTCAGTTCGAATTCCGAAGGCGCCTGCCCGGCCTGCAACGGAGCCGGGGTGATCTTCACTGACCTGGGCGTCATGGCCACCGTGGAATCGACGTGCGAGGAATGCGGAGGCAAGCGGTTCCAGGCGGCGGTGCTGGAGTACAAACTGGCGGGCAGGAATATTGCCGACGTGCTGGGCATGTCGGTGGCGGAGGCCGAGTCGTTTTTCGGCGGCGGGGACGGCAACGGCGACGGCGGCTCCTCCGTGCCGGCGGCGCAAAAGATCCTGGGGCGGCTGGCTGACGTCGGGCTCGGCTACCTGCATTTGGGCCAGCCGCTCACCACACTCTCCGGCGGCGAGCGGCAGCGTTTGAAGCTGGCCACGCAAATGGCGGAGAAAGGCGGCGTCTACGTCCTGGACGAGCCAACCACCGGCCTGCACCTGGCAGATGTGGCGCAGCTGCTTGGCCTGCTGGACCGGCTGGTGGACTCCGGCAAGTCCGTGATTGTCATTGAGCATCATCAGGCCGTAATGGCGCACGCGGACTGGATTATCGATCTGGGCCCGGGCGCCGGGCGCGACGGCGGCCGCATCGTCTTCGAGGGCACTCCCGCCGATCTGGCCGCCGGCCGCACCACGCTGACCGGGAAACACCTCGCGGCCTACGTGGGCCGCTGAGAAGCGTCTGGGCACCGGTTGGCTGCGGCTCCGCCCTACCCGGCCGGGGAGACGCAGATGGTGTCCATCGTCAGGGTGGTCGCGCCGTCGCCCTCTGCAGCCGTGAGGGTGACCTGGATGCCGCCGGTCTCCTGCAGCGACGCCGCGTGGGTGCCGCCGCAGGGAATGCTCACCGTGCCCTCCGGCAGGTCCACGCTCCACCGCCGGAGATCCGTCAGCCGGCCGCCGTCGCACTCGATACGGACTTCCGCCCCCGTTGCCGTCCAGTCGGCCATGAGCGCATTGATACCCGCCTCCACCGCCGGGAGGTCTTCCAGCAGCACCTCCGGCCGGAAACCCTTGCGGCGCAGCGACTTGCCGAGCCGGTAGACGTCAACGGAACCGTGCTCCGTAATCGTGGAGGTCTCGATCGCCAGCGCGTCGAAGTTCGGGTTGCCGGCCGCATCCGGCAGGACATCTTTTTTCCAGGCTCCGGCCAGCTGCCGGTTCAGTGCAAGGGAGGCGAGGTGGCACGCGGTGTGCCCGGCGGAAAGCGCGGCCCGGTACGCCGGATCCACTTCGATCCGCACCGGGTCCCCTTCCTGCACTGCCGCTCCGGCCGGCAGCACATGCGCAACCGCGAAAATCCATCCCTCCGTACCCTTCTTCACCGGGATATCGGCTCCCAGGAACAGAGACGTTCCGTCGGTGGCGGCCACGACGGCGTCCTGCACGTCGTACGCACTGCCCGCGGCTGTTTTCAGCACGGCGCGGTCGGCGCCCTGGTCCGGCCAGGCGGCATCCACGGGATGGACCGCCGTGGTGTCCAGCAGGACCGCCCGGGTACCGTCGGGCAGGTCCTGAACATGCAGGACCTCACCGGTGGATTCCACGGCTCCGGAGGGATAGGTAACTGTTGTATCTTCGGTAGGAAGGCTCACAAGCCCACCCTACCCACTGATTCCGACCCGGCATCGTGACGGCCGTCACTGGATTCTTCATCCGGGCCCACATGGGGGTACAGTTCTAAGTACGACGCGGGGTGGAGCAGTTCGGTAGCTCGCTGGGCTCATAACCCAGAGGTCGCAAGTTCAAATCTTGCCCCCGCAACTCAAATGAAATCCCGATCCGGGTCACCGGATCGGGATTTTTTGTGTTCGCGCATCGATCATCCCCGCGCTCGGCCGGCTCCGTGTAGCCTGTGGCCATGAGTCTCAAACGCCGCGCCCTCCTGCTTGCCGGCATACCGGTCCTTGTGATGACGGCCATCGGCAGTGCACTGTATGCCCAGGGCGATCCCGACGACGGCCGCAGCACCATAGCCGCGGGTGTGATCATCGGAGCCGTGGCCGGAGCGAGCACCATCTACCAGTTGGAGCGCTGGCCGCTGTGGCGGCAGTCCGCAGTCCACTTCGCCCTGATGGCCGTGACGGTGCTGCCGGCTCTGTTCCTCAGCGGCTGGTTTCCGGTGGGCGGGCCCGCAGACGCACTGAAGGTAGTCGGCATGTTCCTCACCGTCGGAGCGGTCCTGTGGAGCGCCCTGTTCCTGATCATCCGCCAGCTGGAGCGCCGGGCTGCGGCGAACACTGCCAAGGCCCCGACCTCGGCCTAGACCCTCTCCGCGTCCCGGAACCCCCGGCCCGGAACGGCCAGCCCGACGTCCCGGTTACGGTGCCGGCGGGAAACCGTCTCTGGGCCACCAGACCGGCAGCAGGTGGCGTAGCGAGCCCAAACGCGCTTCGACGTCGTCGTCAGCGCTCGCCACCCACTCCCCGAACCAGGAGGCGTAGCCGCCGCTGAGGAAGGCGGCTGTGGCGTCGAAGTCCAGGGGCACCGGCGGCACACCGTGAGCGTGCCAAACGTGCAGCGCCAACAGGATCCGCACCTTCAGCTGGTCGGCCAGGATCCCCAGGAAGGCCTCGGTGGCAAAAAGCGTCCGGTAGACACGTTCCTCGGCCTTGGTGTGCTGCAGGATCTGCCGGATGGACTCGACGTACAGGTCTCCGATCTCCGCGACGGTCCGGCCCGTTCCGCGCTGGTCCAGCTCCACAGTGCCCAGCCGGTCCACGACGCCGGCGTACACCGATGCGGCAAAGTCAAAGATGTTGCGGTAATGACCGTAGAAGGTGGTGCGGTGCACCTCAGCCTGCCTGCACAGTGCTGCCACGCTGATCTCCGCCAAGTCGTGCTCCCGCAGCAGTTCCCAGAGTCCGGCCTCCAGAGCTTCCCGGGTACGGGCCATCCGCGGCTCATCAGGGGGTGAGCGCCGCAGGGGCGTAGTTTTGTCCGTTCCAGGCATGGAACTCATCTTCTCAGATACACGGAAGGGCCCCGCCGAAGCGAAACCCTTCCGTGCTGCGGCGCCGGGGGACGCCGCAAACTTACAGATGTAGTTGGCCCTAGTGGTTGGCCAGGCCGGCTGTTTCGCCTCCGTCAACAATGAATTCGGCGCCGGTGGAGAAGCTGGAATCGTCACTGGCCAGGAAGAGGACGGTCCGGGAGACTTCCTGCGCCTCGCCCATGCGGTGCAGGGCGACGTGGTTCATGGGGTTTTCCATGCCTTCGGTCATCGGAGTCTTGATGACGCCGGGGTGGACCGAGTTGACGCGGATGCCGTACTTGCCCAGATCCAGGGCAACGGACTTGGTCAGCCCGCGGACGGCGTACTTGGTGGCGGTGTAGCCCGGCAGCTCCACAAATCCCTGCAGGCCGGCGGTGGAGGAAATGTTGATGATCGAACCGCCCTTGGATTCCTTCAGCGCCGGGATGGCGGCCTTGATGCCCAGGAACACGCCGTTGAGGTTGATGTTCACAATGCTGTTCCACTGCTCGAACGTGTAGTCCTCAATGTGCCCGAAGTTGGCGATGCCGGCATTGTTGACCAGCACGTCCAGCCCGCCGAACTCGGTGACTGCGGTCTGCACAGCGGCGTTCCAGTCCTCGGCCCTGGTGACGTCCAGGTGTACGTAGCGGGCGTTGTCGCCGAGCTCCTCGGCGGTCTTCCTGCCGTCTTCATCGAGGATGTCGCCGATGACGACCTTGGCACCTTCGGCCACCAGCAGCCGGGCATGCGAGGCGCCCATGCCCCGTGCGCCGCCGCCGATTAGTGCCACTTTGCCGCTTACGCGTTCCATACCGCTTCTCCTTCAGATAAGTGTGATCTTGACTTATTCAACACCTGTAGAAGAAGTATCGATGCCCCGAAAGCCATAAATGTGACGGGAGAGACAGTTGCTGGATTTCACGGCCCTCACCCGGGCGGGGCGGTCAGGCGGCACCGGGAAAGCCGTCACGCGGCCACCACGGCGGAAGAAGATGCGGCAGCGACGCCAGCTGCGCTTCGACGTCGTCATCCTCGCCGGCAGCCCACTGCTCGAACCAGGAAGCGTAGGCGCCGCCCAAAAAGGCCGCCACGGTATCCAGGTCAAGGCCGGGCACCAGCCCGTGCGCGTCCCACACGTCCAGAGCCAGGCGGAACCGGCACCTGAGCCCGTCCGCGAGCACTCCCGGAAAGGAGCCGGTGGAAAACAAGGCTCGGTAGACCCGCTGTTCGGACCGGATGTGCCGCAGAATGTGGCGGACAGCGTCGACGTAAAGGATGCCCACCTCTTCTCGGCTGAGCCCGTCACCGTCAAGATCGACGTCAACCGCACCCAGCTTGTCCACAGCCCCCGCGTAGAAGGAAGCTGCGAAATCGAAGATGCTGCGGTGGTGGCCGTAAAACGTAGTGCGGTGCACTCCCGCCCGGCGGCAGAGCGCAGCAACACTGATGTCCGACAACTCGTGGTCGCGCAGCAGTTCCCAAAGTCCGGATTCCAAGGCTTCCCGTGTGCGTACAGTCCGCGGTTCCCCGTCCGCGGGACGGTCCGTTCGGAACGGCGTTTCCGGTGCTGGCATGGGTTCCATCCTCTCAGATACACGGAAGGGCCCCGCCGAAGCGGAGCCCTTCCATGCCGCGGCGCTGGGGGACGCCGCGGGGATGGTGTTCTTGGTTATTCAACACCTGTAGAAGAGACTCTAGCGGAGAATACCCTTCGGAGCACAAACCGCTGCCGGGGCGTGTCGCCGTGAGCTGCGGTCAGCCTGCTTCAGCGGGCCTCGCCCGGTGCCGCGGAGGCAGCGGAATGATGGGCGAAGTCCGCTGCTGATACTGCAGATAGCCCGGATGCCGGGCCCGGGAAATACTCTCGGTAAAAACCGTGGATCCGGCAAAGAGCAGGGTCAGCAGCACGGCACCCAGGACGGTCCAGTGGAACCAGTTCCCGGTGGCGGCAACGGCAAAGCCGTAAAACAGCCACCACTGCGCCTGCTCAAAGAAGAAATTGGGATGGCGGGAAAAGCGGAAGAGCCCGGTCTGCAGGAAATCGGGGCGAGGAGTGCGGCCCGCCCTGCACTCGGCGGCCTTCCACTGGTGAAAGTCCCATTGCTGCTGGTCGGCAACGCTCTCGCCCGCCAGAGCGGCGGCAAACAGGACGGCCAGGATCCAGTCCCCCGTGTTCAGCGGGCCGGGATTCCGGTAGACCGTGAGGGCCGGAAGCGTCATCAGGAAGATGATGACGTTCTGATAGACGCTGATGAACAGGAGATTGAAGAGGGCAAACTGCCACGGTTTCAGCCGTTTTTTCAGGATCCCCCACCGGTAATCCTCGCCGCCGGGCGCATAACCGCCCTTTCGCGCAAAGTTAAAGGTCAGCCGGGCTCCCCAAAGCGTCACCAGCACGGCCATCAGCACCGGGCGCCCCTCAAAACCCGCCGCTGCCGCGAAAACCCACACATAGGCCACGGGCGCCACCGACCAGATGCGGTCGGTCCAGGAGTACTCGCGGGTGACGAGGGACAGCACCCACGTTCCGGCGGTGACGGCGGCGAAAATCCACAGGCAGACCATGACCGGGTTCATGTTTGGAGAATACGCGCGCGGGACACGGCGGGGAACGCTGCAGGACCCGTGGACCCGTGAACCGCCGCAACCTCGAACCTGCCCTGCGGGCGCGCCTGCTAGCCTAGCCGGACCGGCAGTTGGGGGCTGCAGGCGCATCTGGCCCCGCCGCCGCTTCAATGCAGCGAAAGGGATCAGCATGCAGTCAGGACGCCGTCGACCTCGTCAGGACCCGTTGAGCCGGCGACCCCTGCGGCCCCTGCGGCCCGGAACAAAGCGGTCCGGCACAAAGCGGCCCGGCAGGCCGCATCCCGCGGCCGCGGCGGCTGCGGCCGCCGCCTTGCTGATCGTTCTGACCGCCTGCAGCGGTGCCGGCGCGCAGGAGGACGCCGCAGCAGACCCGACCGGCACCGCAGGCACCACCGCTCCGGCCGCCCTGCCTTCCGCCGTCGCGCTGCCTGACACCCCGGTGGGACTTCAGGCGCAATGGGTCCTGGACCTGATTAATGCCGAAACGGCGGTGGAAGGCGACGGATTCGAGACAAACTTCGCCGCAGTTATTCTGCAGGAGCTGCCCGCCGGGGAACTGGCGAAAGTTCTGGAGCAGGTGCGTTCGGAGGGACCGTGGACTCCGGCGAAGGTGGACGCAGTCGCCGGGCAGGGCGTTTTCACGCTGAGCGGCAGCACCGGTGAGCTGGTGGACCTGCAGCTGTCCGTTGATGAGGCCAGCCTGATCAACGGTATTTTCTTCGGTCCCGGAACTCCCGCCCGCACACCGGCTGCCGGCTGGGAGGAGTTGAAGTCCAGTGTTTCCGCGCTGCCGGAGGGCACCGGGCTGGCGGTCTTCCGCGTGGCGGACGGTTCCGCCGTTGTGGACATCAATTCAGCGGCAGGCAAGCCGCTGGGCTCGATCTTCAAGCTCTATGTGTTGACCGCGGTCACGGACGCCGTGGCTGCGGGAACCCTGGGCTGGGACAGTCCGCTCACGGTCACCGATGACCTGCGCAGCCTGCCTTCCGGGGACCTTCAGGACGCTCCCGCCGGCACCGCAGTCACTGTCCGCGAAGCGGCCCTGAAGATGATTTCCATCAGCGACAACACGGCCACGGATCTGCTGATCAACGCAGTGGGCCGCGGTGCGGTGGAGCAGGCGCTCTTCGACACGGGCCATTCCGACCCGGACCGCAACCGGCCGTTCCTCACCACCCGGGAGCTGTTCCAGCTTGGCTGGGGCGTGGAGGAGTCACTGCGCGGGCAGTGGGCGGAAGCCGACGTCGAGGGTCGCCGGGCGCTGCTGGAGAACCTCCCGAAGGGGGTGCTGGATATTCCTGCCGAGGCGGTCTCGACGGCGGTCTGGCAGCAGGGCCTGGACTGGTTTGGCACAGCTGATGACGTGATGCGGGTGCATTTGGCCCTGCAGGAGCGGGCCGGGACGGAAGCCGGAGCACCGCTGCGCGAGATTCTTGGTACCAACAACGGTCTGGGACTGGAGGTCGGCGGCGACTGGAGTTACATCGCGTTCAAGGGCGGCAGCGCCCCGGGTGTGATGGCAGGATCCTGGTACCTGGAGCGCAGTGACGGTGAACGGTTTGTCGTGGTGCAGCAGGGAGTCAGCGATAGGCCGGAAGACGTGGCCAATGCCGGGGCTTTTTTTGGTCCGGCGCAGGACGCCGTCACCCTGCTGGCAGCCGAGGCCGGCAAGTGAGCCGGGGCCGGGGCTTACCGACGGCGGCCGGAAGCGCCGGCGGGTGACTTCCGTACTGCTGCGGCCCTGGCAGCAGGCCGACGCCGGAGCCCTGGCGGCCGCTTACCGGGACAGTGCCGATTTGGAGCGGCAATTGCGTGCGGACGCCGCAACAGCCGACGGCGCGGAGCGCATCATCCGGAAGGATCTGGGCTGGGATCCGCAGACCGCGTGCAATCTGGCCATCCTGTGGGACGGCACGGCCGTGGGTAATGCCGGCATCAGCAGCATCGACGTCCGGCACGGCACCGCCTGGACGTACTACTGGCTGGCCGGGGCGGCGCGGGGCAGGGGGCTAGCGGCGCGGGCCGTTGCGACCCTGGCGCACTGGGCGTTCGTCGAACTGCAGCTGCACCGCCTGGAGCTGGGCCACCGGACCAACAACCCGGCGTCCTGCAAGGTGGCGGAATCCGCCGGTTTTGCTGTAGAAGGAATCCAGCGCGAAAAGCTGCGGTACGGCACCGGCCGCTTCGACGTGGAAATCCACGCTCGGCTGGCCACCGACCCGGTTCCGGAGCTGCAGCGGATCGACCTGCAGCTTCCCTGAGCAGGGAGCTGCAGCCCTGCGCCGCGCTGCCCGCGGCAGCGCGCCCTGCGCCCCCAGGACAGCGCGGCAGTACGGGCTAGTGGTTCGCCGTGTTCCGGGCAGCAAGCGCGTTGAAGAGCGAGGCGGCCGTCGCAGCATGTCCAACCGTGACTGTCAGGCTCTTCCCGCCGCAACCGTGTACCCGGAGCGCTTCGCCGTTGCGGAAGATCAGGCCAACGGAACCCGCTCCGCCAACCCGAATCCCCCACCCGAGAAACTCCGCGGGACCGCGCACAGTAATCACCTCGGCAGTTGCCTCCCGGCCGGCCGGAACATGGAACCGCCCCAGGCCGAGCAGCGTGGTGCAGGTCAGCCCGCGGCTATCGACCGTAACAGTCCACCGTCCGGTGACGATCCCGAGCGCCAGAAGGACCGCTCCGGGAACAGCCAGGAACCAGAGCGGCGTAGCCAGCCCGAGGATGAGCAGGGCCAAACCCGGAATGCCTCCGCCCAATAGGCACACCCAGGCGGTGGCTGCGGTGGCCCAGACGGCGCGCTCCCCCGGAGCCAGATCCAGCGCCGGTACCGGAACACCGGCAGAATCCGGTGCTGCCAGCGGCCGGCTGCCGGCGACGACGGCGGCCAGCAGGCCGTAGGCGAGGCTCAGGAGAGCAACAAGTGCCGTCGAGGAACGCGGATCCGGCGCCTGCAGCGGATCGGCAAGGCCCACCTGGCCGCTGAGCATCGCGGGGAGGGCTGCGGCAAGGAAGACGGCGACACCGGACAGAACACCAACGGACAGCCGGCGGCCCCACCCGGCCAACCTGCCGGACCACTTCAGCACCGCCAAGACGAACAACACCGCTGCAGCCGGAACGGCCAGGGACAGCATGCTGAGCCATAAAGGACTGACCGTAGTGACCCCGCCCGTGGACCAGTTCCACTGCTGGGCCACATCCGCGGGAAGCCGTGTGCTCCATCCTGCGACCACTGCGAGCGCACCCAGCAGCACGGCTGCGCTCGGCAGGAAAACCCCCAGCCAGAACCGGGGGTCCGGGTCTTCCGGAATGCGGGGGCCGGAAAGGTGGGTCGTCATACGGCGGTTTCCTTTTCAAGGCGTTGGCGGAAGAGAGCAAGGATCGTTTCGGCGGACAGTCCAAGTCCGGCCAGCTGTGAAGCGGCGTCATCGAGGATGTGCAGCGCGTGGTCCCGGACGGCAGGGGCGGGGGCAATGACAACCGCTCCCCGTCCCCGCCGCAGCTCAATAAGTCCCTGGCTACGCAGGTCCTGGTACGCATGCAGGACGGTATGCAGGCTTACTCCCAGTGACTCCCCGAGAGCTTTCGCGGCGGGCAGCCGTTCGCCGTTGGCGAGCGAGCCGTCCAAGATGCCCTGCCGAACGGCTCCTGCTATTTGCTCGTGGAGCGGCGACTCGTGAGTGGGCGTCAGGCGGATCAGCACTTGATCAGCCTATTGTTATGGGCAAACCATAACAATAGGCTGAGGAGAATTCTCCGCGATTTCCGGCTGACCGGCTAACGCACCATCCGGAGAACGGGAATATCGTGCGCCGTCGGGCTGCCGGCCACCTGCGCACCGTCGGGGCGGAACCCGTTGCGCCGGTAAAAGGCCTGAGCCCGCGGGTTCTCGGCTGCCACCCACAGCTGTGCGGGGCCCTCCCCCGCCACCGCCTCCAGAAGCGCCTGCCCGACGCCAGTGCCGTGGTGCGAAGCCAGGACGTAGAGCATGAACAACTGCCGTTCCCGCACCGGGGGAAAGGCCGGATGTTCCCGTACCGAGGAAGGCCCGGCCATGGCCAGGCCGACCAGCTCCCCGCCGGCCTCCGCCAGCGCGCTGCTTCGCAGCGGGGAGTCCCCGGCTGAGATACGCTCCCACAGCGGAACGAGCGACGCAGCGGTGAAACCGTCCCAGAAACTGCCGTCCACCTGTCCGGTGTACGTTTCCGTCCAGCAGCGGTGGTGCACACCTGCGAGCGCGGGCGCGTCAGCGGCTGTCGGCGTCCTCAGGGTGAAGTTCATGGGCGGAAGCCTACCGGGATCCTCAGGGCCGGGCTTCGGGAGCGCCGGGACCGCTTTCGTCCTCCGGGTCCTGCATCAGGTCCACGGCCAGGGACGCGAGCGCTACAGCGAGGGCCATCCAGTATCGGGGTGCGGGTACGCGGTGCTTCAGCAGCCAGCGTTCCAGCCGCTCGTCCAGGCGAAGTGACAGCATCTGGATGCCGGATACGACAACTCCGGCACCGACGGCAATCAGGGCGCGCACCGCAGGCGGCCGGGCGAAAAGCGGACCCTTTTCCGCCCCGGCGGAACCGCCGTCGCCCACTGTAATCAGGCCGCGCACCGCGAGCGGCTGAACGAAAAGCGAGCCCGGCTCCGCGCCGGAGGAACCGTCGTCGCCGGCTGCGGTGCCGTGCTGGTTCCGGCCGGCCGGCCGGAACAGCACGGCAGCCAGTCCGCCAACAGCGAGGGTCCCCGGGACCACAACAAAGGCACGGCGAAGCTGCGGAGACCAGTCAGCCGGTCGAAGGAGCGTGAAGGCTCCGGAAATTGCGGACACGGTCAGCGACAGGGGCAGGTTCTTCATGCCTCCACGGTACTGGACCCGGTCTCCGGGCCGGCGGACGGCAGCAACGCGACATCCCGGCACACGGACAGCCTGCCGGCGGCAGCTGCCGTCCCGACACTGAGACCAACGAGGGCTCCGAACGGGTCGAACCCGAAGACCGCCCACAACAGTGCGGAGGGCACCGCGAAAAACACAGCCACATGAATCCATTGCCGGCGCACGGGGCGCAGCAGGAGCCCCAGCACCAGGCCCACGGGAATACCTACCAGCAGCGAAAGCCCGCCAAACATGGTCATCGCAAACAGCCACATACCGAAGGGGTTGACCTCAGATCCCGATTGTTTCGGTTCCTGCAGGAGCAGGACCACATACAGCACCGTCCAGGCCGCCAGCCACAGCCCTGCGGCAACGGCCAGCCCTTTAAACAGGCCGTAGTTGCCCAGCACCACCCGGACTTTTCCGGCCGACTCCGTCGGTTGCTCCTGCATTCCGCCCCCCTGCCCTGCACCGAGCCTAGCCGCACCCTGTTCTGCGCTGTCCTGCGCTGTTCTGTGCTGTTCCGTGCTGTTCCGTGCTGTTCCGTGCTGTTCCGCCACCCTCCGCCCCCTCAGCCCCCGCCCGCGGTCATGCTTCCGGCGCGCCGGCCCGCGGCCCGGGATCGTAAAGGGTGCCGCTGCGGAACCGGTCGCTGAAGTTGCCCAGTGCAAATTCGCGCAGGTCGTAATCACCGGTCAAATGTCCGGCGGCGGCCACCTGCAGGGACAGGGACGCCCGGTGCAGCTGCGCACGCGCCACAAGTTCGGCGTCGGCAATGTCCGCGACGGCGGCTGCACCGAACGCACCGACCAGCGGGGCCAGGTCCATGGCCGGATCCCCCAGGCAGGCGTTGTCAAAATCCACCAGACCGGAGATTTCCGAGCCGGCCCAGAGCACGTTGTGCAGACCGAAATCTCCATGCACGACGCCGGGCGGCACCAGTGCTTCCGCCGCCAGGACCTCCGCGACCACCCGGGTTGCCGCTCGGATTTCGCGCGGAGCCAATCCCGCCGTGATTCCCGCGACGACGGCCGGCCAGTTCCCCGCGCCGCACCACTGCCGCACCGGAGGGAGCACGCCTTCGGAGGGCGGAACCGTGGCGGCCAGGGCCGCGAGCACCTGCTGCAACGGAACCCGCACTGTTTCCCAGCGTTCCAGGGGCCGGTGCTCCCCCGGAACAAAGCCGTTGAACTGCGCTGACCAGCCCTCCCCGTGAAATGGTTCACGCAGCACGGCAGGGATTCGGAACGGCAGTGCCGCCGCGGTGAAGGCTGCCAGGTTAGCCGTTTCGGTGCGGGTTCTCTCCGCATGCCCGGTCCCGAACGCCACACGCACGACGGCGGAGTCCCCCAGCACCGCGACGCGGTGGAACGCCCCGCTCCGGAACTCCGCCCTGTTCCAGTCCAGGTCCGGCCAGAGTGACTGCAGCCCGGCCCAAAACTCGGCCACCGGGTCTTTTCCGTCCCCGATGCCGGTGGCAGCGACCGGTTACTCCTGCTCGCCGGTGAGGCTGACCTCAAGCCGGCCGTTCACAACCCTGGTGCGGAAGACAGGCTGCGGAGCAGTTGCCGGCCCGTGCACCACTTCGCCGCTGCGCACGGAGAAGGTGCTGCCGTGCCAGGGACAGACCACGCACAGCTCTCCCTTGGCTTCCTGAAGATGGCCCTCGTGCAGGGGACCGCCCAAATGGGAGCAGGTATCTGCCAGCACGGAGATGTCCGGCGGCAATCCGCCGTCGGCCTGCCGGAGCACCAGCAGGGGAACGCTGCCAAGCGCGGCTGACTTCAGCTGGCCCGGCGGGAAACTCTCCACCGGCCCCAGGGAGTGCCACCCCTCGGGGACTTCCTCCGGCAGGTCCTCGTTGCGGTTGACTCCGGCACCCTGCCGGTAGGAGAGGTGTCCGCCCAGGAACCCTCCAACCCCCGAAATGCCGAGTCCGGTGAAGGCCAGGATCTTACCCCGGCCGTGATGCCCGCCTTTGCGGGCCAGCCACGACCCCAGGAACAAGGCGGTGGCAACCGCGTTGGCGCCCTGGTGCACGACGCCGGTCCGCTGCTGCATGGTGTCGAGCTGGGAAAAGTCGGTGACTCCGGTCAGGGCAGTGGGCACCGCGGTCACCACCCCCAGTCCCACGAGGGTTTGGGCTGCGCGCTGATTGCCGGGCAGCACGTCCAGGACCGCGGCGGAGACCCAGGCTCCCAGCGGCACAATCACCATGAGGGGATGCAGCGGATGTCCCAGCGGCACGCCGTGCAGCGCATCTTTTACCTGCGGCCACGGCAGCGCCTTGCGTACCAGGCGGGACACCGTTCCGGCGGCGGGATCGAGCCAGGCTGCCCTCTCGAGCTTGTCGGCGACGGTGACCAAAGGCAGACGTGGCATGGCGCTCTCCTCAGACGGGCTGCTGGTGCTCACCAGAGTAGCCATGCTCCCGCACAGGCACCACAGTAAAGGCCGCCGCTGCTTCCGGCGCGGAGTCCTTTGGCGGGGCGGGAGCGGAGACGGCCGGCCCGGCCCGGCATACTGGCCACCAGCCGGTATCGGCAAAAGGGCGGTGCGGGTGCTGCCGGAAACAAGCAGTCAGGAGCAGAAATGGGACATGTGGGTTCGTATGTGTGGGAACTGCGCCAAAAAGTGGGCTCCCGACAGCTGCTGCTGCCCGGGGCCCAGGTCCTGGTCCTGCGGGCTGACGGCGCCGCACTCCTGCAGCGCCGGGCCGACAACGGAGTCTGGGAGCTTCCCGCCGGGGCCTGCGAACCCGGCCAGAGCTTCGCCGGAGCCGCTGCTGCCGAGCTGTTCGAAGAGACGGGCATCCGGGCGGATCCCGCCGGGCTGGTGGCCTTCGCGAGTCTTTCCGATCCTCAGCTGCATCAGTTGGAGTATCCCAACGGTGACCGGGTGCATGCGTTCGCCCTGTGCTTCGTTCTGGAGGGGTGGCAAGGAACGGTGAGACCGGAGGAAGCCGAAGTCGACGAGATCGGTTTCTTTCCCCTGACACGGGTTCCGGCGCCCACCCATCCGCCGACGCTCGAAGTGCTCCGGCTGTTTGAGTTGTACCGGCAGACGGGCGCATTCCAGGCCCGGTGAGAGTCAGTAGCGGCTGTGCGGCGGGAGGGCCGGGAGGGTAAGGCAGACTGGGGGCATGACTTCGGGGGACGAGACAACAACCATGTTCCGCACTCGCATGCCGGTCCGGTACCGGCTGATCCTGGGCCTTCTGGGACTGATCAGCGCAGCCGGAACAGTTGCTGCAGCCCTGGACGCGGACCCGGCGGTCCTCTGGGTTGGCGCCTTCATAGTGCTCATTTTCGTGCCCGTCCTGGTGATGACCGCCAGGATTACCGTGGGTGGGAAGGGCATGGAAATCCGGGTGGCCGGAATGTTCTCCACGGAGATTCCCTACCGGGAGATCACCGCCGTCTCCGCCGGGCCGGACACCGGGATCCGGGAGGGCATGGGACTGCGCATCCTTCCGGACGGAACCGGATATCTGGTGGGCGGGCCGTCGGTGCGGATCGACTGCGGTTACACGGCCGTTCTGGTCTCCTGCCGTGAGCCTGAGCGGCTCCTCGCCTGCCTGGCACCGCACGTGAATTCCGTTCCCGGGCGCTAGCGGGAGACACGCACTTAACCGGCGGTGCCGCCCTCCTCCGCAGCGGAGAAGGACGGCACCAGAGCGTTCAGCGGGCCCAGCCGGGATCAGCGGGTGGCGGCGCCGTCGTGCGCACCGCGGGCAGTTCCCGCAGGCGGTGCAGCCGCCGTGCCGGAATCGCCGTCGGCGTCCGCACCCTCGACATGCGGGTGGCGGCGCTCCAGCGACGCGCCCTCCACATCGACGTCGGGCAGGATCTTGTCCAGCCACTTCGGCAGCCACCAGGCTTTGTCGCCGGCCAGGTGCATCAGCGCGGGGATCAGCAGCATGCGCACCACGAAGGCATCCAGGAGGACGCCGAAGGCCAGCGCAAAGCCGATGGGCCGGATCATGGTGCTGTGCGAGAAGATGAAACCGCCAAACACTGCGGCCATAATGATCGCCGCGGCCGTGACCACCGAGCGGCCCGCACGGACGCCCTGGGCGACGGCGAGCCGTGCCGGCGCCCCGTGGGCGTAGGCCTCGCGCATTCCCGAGCCCAGGAAGAGCATGTAGTCCATGGCCAGCCCGAAGAGGATACCCACCAGGATGGTCGGCAGGAAGCTCAGGATCGGGCCGGGGGTCTCCACACCGAAGACGGCGGAGAGCCAGCCCCACTGGTAGATCGCGACCACTCCGCCGAGGGCGGCGAAGTAGGACAGGATGAAGCCGAGCGTGGCAATGACCGGAACAAAGATGGATCGGAAGACCAGGATCAGGATGAGCAGCGAGAGTCCCACCACCACGCCGAGGTAGACCGGCAGCGCGTCGGACAGCTTGTCGGAGATGTCGATGTTTCCGCTGGCGGAGCCGGCTACGCCGATCTCGTACTCACCGTTCAGGGGAGACATATCCCGGAGCGTATGCACGAGGGTCTCGGTGGATTCGCTGGTGGGGCCTTCCTTGGGGATGACCTGGAAGGCGGATACGGTCCAGTCCTCGGAGGATCCGATGGGAGCAACCGCAGCCACGTCCTCCTGGTCGAAGATGGTGCGGGCAATCTCGGCCTGGGCGGCCAGTGATTCCTCTTCTGTGGAGGCATCGGGTACCTCCGCCACCACCAGCAGCGTGCCGTTCTGGCCTTCGCCGAACTTCTCGGAGACGGCAGCGTAGGCCTGGTACTGGCTGGAGTCGTGTGCTTCGGCGGAGCCGTCCGGCAGGTTCTGGCGCAGGTCCAGCGCCGGGATGGCGATCAGCAGCAGACCGGCGATTGCGGCAACCACGGTCAGGACCGCGCGGCCCGTGCCCATGGCCTTGGCCTTTACGGTCTCCGGGCGTCCGGTGCCTGCTGCGGCAGCTTCGGTGTGAGCGTCAAGGGCAGCACGTTCCTTGCGGCTGAGCACGCGCATGCCGGCGATCTTCAGCAGTGCCGGGGTGAGGGTGACGGCGATCAGCACGGCGACGGCAACGCAGGCGGCGCCCACGGTGCCCATCAGGCCCAGGAAGGGGATGCCCGTGATGTTCAGGGCCAGCAGGGCGATGAACACGGTGGCGCCGGCAAAAACCACGGCGTTGCCGGAGGTGCCGTTCGCCAGCGCGATGGATTCCTGCAGGCTGTACCCGGCCTTGAGCTGGCGCCGGTGCCGGTTGACGATGAACAGCGCATAGTCGATCCCCACGGCGAGGCCGAGCATCAGCCCGAGGATGGGGGTGATCGAAGCCATCTCAACGACGCCGGAGAAGGCCAGTGCGCCCAGCGCGCCGATACCGACGCCGATCAGCGCGGTCAGCAGGGGCAGGCCGGCAGCAACCAGGCTGCCGAGCATGACCACCAGGACGACGGCGGCGACCACCAGGCCAACGACCTCGCCGATTCCGAAGAGGTTCGGGACGGCGGCGGAGATGTCGGCGGAGTAGTTCACCTTCACTCCGTCAATCGGCGAGTCTTCAAAGGCTGCCACGAGGGCGTCCTTGGTTTCCTGCGTGATTTCCATCTGGGTTTCGCTGAAGACCACGTTCAGTACAGCGGCGCTGCCGTCTTCGGAGACGGTGCGGATCTCCTTGGCCATCTCCAGCAGCTCGGCACCCTGCTCCGCGGGCAGAGCCTGCGCTTCTAGGTCCTCGGCTCCTGCATCGAGTTCGGCGCGGCCGGCGTCCAGCTGTGCCTGCCGGGCATCCAGCTCAGCGAGCATCTGGGCCGGCGCTCCGGCAGCCTCAGCCTGCGCGCGGGCCTCATCCAACTGGGCCTGGCCGGCGTCGAGCTGGGCCCGGGCCTCCTCCAGCTGGGCGCGGCCGGCGTCAATCTGTGCCTGGCCTTCGGCCAGCTGCTGTGCCTGCGCAGCCCGCTCTGCCTCGGTGGCAAACGGGTCGACGACGGCTTCCACGCCGTCGAGCTCCGCGGCCTTGGTGACCAGCGCGGAGATTTCCTGCTGCTGCTCGGGCGTGAAGCTCGAGCCGTCCTCGGTCTGGACTATGACTGACCCCGACCCGCCGGAGGCCTGCGGGAGTTTCTCCTGCAGGCGCTCGGTGACCTGGGTGGTGGGGGTATCCGGGATGGAGAACGCGGTTGCGAGCGTGCCGCCGAAGAGCGCGAAGGCTCCTCCACAAAGCACGAGCACTGCGATCCAGGCCGCAAGCACGGTGCGCGCCCTGCGCGCAGCCGCCCGACCTAGTCGGTAGAGGAATTCAGCCATGAGAGTCCTAACAGGGGGTGGGGAGGGAAATTTAAGGTGGCGGAGCTAGGCGGTATCCCGGGCGGGAAGTTCGGCGCAGTGTCCGTACCGGACGGCTTCAATCAGCCTCTCCAGCTGGCGGGACCAGACCTGCCGGGACTCGGGCGTGTCCACGGCGCCCGTTTCGGCGGCCCAGTGGTGGTAGAGGACCCCGACGCCGCCGGCGAGGGAGCCGACCAGCAGGTGCAGGTCCAGCTTGTCGGCGTCCGGGCGGCGGAGGAGGATGGCGGCGAGCAGGAGGTTGCTCACTTCGGTGAACACCCGCAGCGTCATCAGCGCCTGTCGGGGCGACGGCTGCGCGGCGGGGCGGCCAAGCACCCGGGTCAGGTAGGCCAGCGGCGCAACGAGGTCCGCCGCGCGGAGCACAGCCGCCATTTCGTCCATCATCGAGGCATTCGTGCCGTCACCGACGGGAACGTCCGCCAGTCCTTCTATGACGGATCCGAGGGCGTCACTGCACACTTCGACAACCACGTCGTCCAGGGAGGAGAAGTGGTTGAAGACGGTACGGCGTGAAACGTCTGCCCGTTCGGCCAGCTCCTCGACGGTGAAGTCGGTGCCGGACCGTTCGTCCATCAGCGCGGCTGCGGCATCCACGATGGCCTGCCGGTGGCGGTTTTTGAGGGCAGCGCGTCGGTCGGTGGCGGGTTCTGGAAGCACACTCCTACACTAAGTGCACTGATGCACTTAGTGCAATTTGGTTTCCGGTCCGTCCGGAAGCAGGACGGTAAAGACGGACCCCTCCCCCAGGCTGCTGCGGAATGTCAGGCTCCCGCCGTGCAGTTCCACAATGTTCTTCGTAATGGCCAGGCCCAGGCCGGCCCCCGGCACGGCGGCAGTAAGCGCGCTGCGGGAGCGGAAGAACTTGGTGAAGACCTTTTCCTGCTCCTCGGGCGACATTCCCCTGCCGGTATCCTCCACTTCCAGCAGGAGAGTCAGCCCGTCGCGCCGCAGCCGGACCTTTATGGTCCCGCCGTCGGGCGAATACTTCACCGCGTTGGACAACAGGTTCTCAACCACCTCCCCCATCCGCCGGGGGTCCACCTCTGCGGGAGCGGAATCGGGAACATCAAGGGAGATCTTCACGCCGCCGGCAGCCGCGCGCGGAGCAGCGGAGAGAACGCCCGCGCGCACAATCGCCGCCACATCAACATTCTTCCGTTCCAGTTTCTTGGTTCCCGACGCCACGGACAGCAGATCGGACACCAGCCCCAAGAGACGTTCGGCGTTACGCATTGCCACGGAGAGCGAGGCGCTCACGTGCTCCGGCAGGTCGTCAGTGTCCAGGGCCAGGTCAAGGTAGCCCAGGATGGAGGTCAGCGGCGTGCGCAGTTCGTGGGATACGTTCGCCACGAACTCATCCTGCGCTGCGACGGCACGCACGAGCCGGGTGACGTCGGAAAAGGACAGGACAGAGCCGGAGACTCCGCGCGCTCCGCCCACCGGCCGGGCCGAGACGCTCACCGCCATCTGGTGCTCTCCCGTCCCAATCCACAACACTTCATCCGTGAAGGTTTCGCCGGCGGCTGCGCGCGGGATTGGCAGTTTCTCCGGCGGCAGGGGCGTGACGCGGTCCGCACCGAATGCGGCCAGCGCGTCCAAGTTTCCCGGTCCGCCGGCAATCCGCTGCCAACTGCCGGCCAGATGCGAGTTCATCAGAATCGTGGTGCCCTCTCCGTCCACGACCAACAGCCCGACGTCGGCGGTGTTGAGCACCGTTTCCAGCAGTGCCTCCCGTTCCCGGCTCAGCAGGAGGTTCTCCTGCAGGATCCGGTCCTTGGCCTCCAGCGCGTGCTGCTTCTGCCGCAGCCGCTCCTCCGCTGCGGCCCGGGCAGCTTCTGCCGCCTCAGCTTTGCGCAGGGCAGCGGTCAGCTCGCGTTCGAACCGGGTGCGCTTGGGTGCACTGAAAAACGTGAGGCGGTCGAGGCAGGCGCCCTCGCCGTCCGCTGTGCTGTCCCGGGTGCTGTCCCGGACGCCGGACACCAGCATCGGAAGAAGATCACCGCCGGCGCCGGTGAGGGTAAGGGCCATTTCGTCGAAGCAGCCGGTCACTCCCAGCTGCACCATCGCGAATGATGTGTAGAGCACCCGGTCGGCCGCGGGCATCAGTTCGAGCAGGCTTGTACCGATGATCTCTTTACGGGAGAGCTGAAGCCAGCGGGCCAGGGTCTCGTTGACGTCCAGGACGGTGCCGTCCGTCCCGGTGACGAGATAACCCGACGGCGCGGCGTGGAAGTGCGCCGCATAGTCCTGCGTGCCGGCTGGCCGGGTGCCGCCGTTGTCCGGGGTATCGTGACTGTGCATTTCAGGGAAGGACATGGGTGGAGCGGAACAGGTAGTGAAGAACGGCCTCGGCGGTTTCCCGGGGTGCACTGACGTGGGGCATGTTGCCTTTGGCATTGAGGTGGACGAGTACGCTGCTGGCCAGGTTCTCGTGGAGGTAGCGGGAGGCGGCGGCCGGGGTCAGCGGATCTCCCGGTGTTTGCAGCAGCAGGACGGGGATCTGCACCGCGGGCAGCAAATGGCGGATATCGGTTTCCAGGGACAACTGCAGGAAGTCCCGGACATACTCCGGATGGAGCCGGCAGATTGCGGCGGTGAGCTCTTCGGCCAGGACCGATCCGGGCGCCTGTCCCGTCATGGGCGGTGCCATGGCCGCCGCCCACAGCGGAAAGTTCAGGGTGACAGCTTCGAGGATTTTCTCAATGTCTCCGGCTGACAGGCCGCCGGCGTACCTGTCACCCGGTATGTTGCGGTAACACGCGGAAGCTCCAATGAGCGCCAGCCGCGTGATCCTGGCGTTGCCGGCGGCCGCGGCCGCGATGCCCATCATCCCCGCCACTGTGTGGCCCACCAGCGTGACCTCCCGCAGGTCCAGGGCGTCCAAGATGCCGGTCAAATCTTCCAAGTAGCCGTCCAGGGACGAGTATTTTTCGGCTGAATACGCGGATATATCTGCACCTCCGGTCCCCGCATGATCGAAGAGGACAAGCCGGCACTCCTGCAGAAACGGGAGAATCCGGTGCCACACCACTTGATCGCACCCGAATCCCTGGGCCAGCATCAGTACCGGACCGTCGGACGGGCCCACGAGGCGGACATTGTTTCTGGCCAGGATATTGTCGCGCTCCACGGCCTTCAGTTGCCGGATCCGGTTGCGGTGCCGCGGCGGCTCGCGCCCGGAACTGCCGGGATACGGAAAAGAGGGAAAAGGGAAGGTGAATAAGCACTGTAGAACATAAGGGAGACCTTTGGTGCAGAGAAAGGACGAACAGGCATTTACCGGTTCCGGCGGAACGAAGGCTACGGCGTTGTGCGGCTCCAATCGAAATCTAACAGAAAAGGAACCAGCCGGAAGACAGGGCTGCTGCTCCGGAGACTTCCCGCAGAAGCTTTTCCTGCTTTCCGGTGCAGATGAATGTCAGGCTTACGCGTCCTATCAGGGACGACGCACCTGACCTGATGAATTCGCGGAAGCCGGAAGTCCCGGCAAGAATGCATTTGGGTGATTAACGGCACCTCTTTCCCTCCGGGCAGCGGTGCCTGGGAATAAAAGTCCGCAGATAGAGCACGGAATGGCAGCGGGGACCGGTGTCGAACCGTGCCGCCCTTTCGGCGGAGCAGTTCCAGTCCGAGAAGAAAGATATCCGCGGATTTGGCGTGCGCTGCCCGCATCACCTGTGCAAGGGTGGGAAGAAGCAGAAGGCCCACCCCTGACGGGTGAGTCTTGCCACCGGCGTCCGCCGACGTCCGCCATCGACAGGAGCAGCACATGAGTGACCAGGACCAGAGCGTCAACCCCGGCTCCGATGCAATGACCAACAATCTTGCCGGGACACGGGACGAGTTCAATGACGAAGTGACAGCCCGCCTTGTCGAGGAAGCCAAGTCCGAGGAACGCGAGGAAGAGCGCGAGGAGCAGCCGGCCCTGAAGGTGGACGAGGACAGCCCGGCCTCCGACGCCGAGGCCTCCTCCTAACACCCCCGCGGAAAACCGCTTCCCGGAAAGCAGTCCCGGCCGAATACTTGCTAAGCGCACTGTCCTTTTGGGCCCGGCCTTCTTATTCTGGGATTAACCGAAGCGGGTTAATTCCCAAGCGAAGGAGACTCCCATGAGCACCAGCGCAGGAGCAGCCGGCCAGCCGGCCCGCAGGCCAAACCGGGGGGCCGCAGGGCAGCCCGGACAACGGGCTGACAATACCGGCGGACGTGACGGCACGGAGAGCCGTGAGCAGATTGTCGGCCGGGAGAAGGACCAGTTCGGCGGGGTGAAGATTGGTTCGGCGTTTTTTGGCTGGCTCGCCGCCGCGGGAACCACGGTTCTCCTGAGTGCGATTGCCACCGCCTTTGGTGCCGCCCTCATCGCCAATAACGTGGACGTGGCCGGGGAGGCCACGGCGAATCCGGAAGGTGCCGGCATTACGGGCGTCATCATCCTGATGGTGATCCTTTTTGTCGCCTATTTCTGCGGCGGGTACGTAGCAGGACGAATGGCCCGGTTCAACGGAGTCAAGCAGGGTGTTGCCGTGTGGGCCTGGGGTATTGTCATCGCCGTCGTGCTGGCGCTCATCGGTGCCATCGCCGGCAGCCAGCTGAACATCAATGCACAGCTCAACACCTATCCGCAGCTTTCCGGGGACAATACCGCGGCTGCCATCATTTCCGCCGTCATTGCTGCGCTGGTGGCACTCGGCGGTGCCATTTTGGGAGGGCTGGCAGGCATGCGCTTCCACCGGCGTGTTGATAAGGCCGGGCTCGGCACCTAACCGGCATGCGCACCCCTTCGAACCTGCACCGCACTCGGCCCCCGGCTGCCCTCCCGGCGGTCAGGCGCCCGTGAAGGCACGCTCCCTCCCGCCCTGGGTGAGGCGGACCGGCATCGAGGTTGCCGGGTGGATGCTGATCGTCCTCGGACTGGCAGCTCTTGTCCTGCCCGGCCCGGGGCTCCTGGCCCTCGTTGCCGGGCTGGCGGTGCTCTCGCTTCGCTACCGGTGGGCCAGCCGCTTTCTGCGCCCTGTTCGAGCCAAAGCCTTTGAAACGGCAGAAAAAGGCGTGGAGACCTGGCCGCGCATCAGCGCCAGCGTGATCGGAGCGCTCTCCCTCATGGCGGTCGGAATTGTCTGGGGAGTCTGGGCCAGGACGCCGGACTGGTGGCCCTACAGCGACGCACTGTGGCTGCCCGGCGGCTGGGGTACCGGAGCCGGACTGATCATCTCAGGGCTGATTGCCTTGGGCATGATTGTTTACAGCTGCCGCAAATTCAGGGGGAAGGCCAGCCGAGCTCCGCAAAGAGAGCCGGATCCCCGGTAAGACGATTCAGTCTGATCAGGCGCTCTGGCCGGACCTCAGGACGGCATTGAGCGACTGCAGCGCCGAAGCGGCAGCATCCAGTGCCCTGCCTTCTTCGTCACTCAACCCGGCGAGACCGCTCCGAATCGGCCCGGCCCAGGCATCTTCGATCGCTTCATCCTGGGCCAGCGCTTCGTCGGTTGGAACCAGCCGGCTGATCCGCCGGTCGGCGGGACTGCTTTCCCTCGTGACGAGACCGCGCTCCGTCAGGACGCGGACGGCGGCACTTGTGTTGCTCTGCTTAAGAGCCATGCGCCGCGAGAGTTCAGTGACCGTCAACCCGGGTGCCTCCAGAATGTGCTTCAGCACCGCCAGTTCTGTCGAGGCCAGCGGATCGATGCCCGTGACGTCGGGGATGCGCCGGTGAATGGTCCAGGCAAGGTCGCGAAGCAGCACGGCCACTTCACGCTGTCGGGCCGCGGTATCGCTCTCATCCTTCATGGGCTCATCCTAACGCATATGTTGACATATATATGTTGGCATATGTATAGTGGACGGCTCCCGAACCGTCTAGGAAAGTTCCCATGCCCGATTCCACCGCCACTCCCCCTTCCATCGTGCGCCGCACCAGCGGACAACTCATCCTCCTCCTGGCCCTGCTGACCGCCGTCGGCCCCCTGTCCATCGACCTCTATTTGCCGGCCTTTCCGGGGATGGCAGGAGACCTCAATACCACCGCCGCAGGGATCCAGCTCACCATGACCACCTTCCTGGTGGGCCTGGGCCTGGGGCAGCTGTTCATCGGACCGCTGTCGGACGGTATCGGCCGCCGTAAACCTTTGCTGATCGGCACCTTTGTCTGTGCCGCAGCCAGCGCCATCTGTGCAGTTGCCCCCACCGTTGAGATTCTCGCCTCGGCGCGCTTCCTCCAGGGGCTCGGCGGCGCCGCCGGCGTCGTTCTTGCCCGCGCCATTGTTTCGGACACCGCCCGCGGCGCCGCAGCTGCCAAGCTGCTGGGCGTTCTGACCATCATTTGTGTCATTGCCCCGGTCATCGCGCCGCTGGCCGGCGGCGCAATCATCGCGGCTGCCGGCTGGCGCGCTGTGTTCTGGATCCTGGCCGTGCTTGTACTGGTCCTCTTCATGTGGGGCATTTTCGGCGCCAAAGAAACCATGGCGCCGGAAGACCGCAACCACGGAGGCATCAAGACCACGCTGCACGTGGCCAAAGAAGTCCTGAGCAACCGGAACTACACCGGCTATCTGCTGACCTTCTGCTTTGCCTTCGCCGGACTGTTCGCTTACATCTCCGCGTCTCCGTTTGTCATCCAAAACATCATGGGACTATCCGAAACCCGGTTCTCGCTGATTTTTGCGATGAACGCCCTGTGCATCACCATCGTGAGCGTCATCGCTGCGGCGCTCGCGGGCAAGGTCTCCTACCGCCGAATGATTGCCATCGGCTTGGTTGTCGCCGTGCTGGCCGCCGCCGGACTGCTCATTTTTGCCCTCAACGACACCCCGATGGTTCCCATGCTGGTCCTGTTCGCCGTGTTCCAGGGCTCGCTCGGGTTCATCTTCGGCAACGCCACGGCACTGGCCCTCGATGAAGCCGGCCACCACGCCGGTACGGGTTCCGCCTTCCTGGGATGCCTGCAGTACGTGCTGGCGGCCGCCGTCGCACCGATCGTCGGCCTGGGCGGAGAGGACACTGCCGTCCCCATGGGCATAGCCATGGTTGTCTTTGCGGTCCTGGCAGCGGTTTCCTACCTGACGCTGACTCGTAAACCCACGGCCGCTCCCGCCGGCGCGGAGCAGGACAACCACTTGTGTGAAGAGACCCCGCAGCCGGTTTCCCGCGCCTAGCAGCAGCCGGCATAACCGGGAAATATCCGCGCCTCAGACGCGGCCGCACCGCAGAAGCACCCCCGGCTCCGGTGCCTCACCCGAGCCGTTTCTGCGCATCGCCGCTAGGCGCACAAAGCGCAGGTGCATGGATGCACAGGCTGTATGCCGACCGCTCTTCCGAGACTGAAGCTGGTCGCTTCAAAGAGCAGGTCCAGGAACTCGGGAACAGTGCCCGCCCGCGGGCAGTAACGCGAAGATGCGAGGATCGGAGGAAGGGGGTAGACCCGGTCCACGTCGAGGTCCCGGAAGTCCAGTGCCATATCGGCGGCCAGCGCCTTGGACAGCATGTCTTCGGCGGCCGGACTCATGGTCCTCCGGTTGGAAACGCGGTCAATTTTGGGGTGGATCCGGGTGCCCCATGCGTCCAGGTGGACGCGCAGCACGAATTCCAGCGCCAGCATGTCCACTTCATGCAGCGACGGGCCGTCCGTCCACGACACATCGATGGTTGCAATGTCATAAGCAACCATCGGCACCGCTTGGAACTGTACGCCGGGAAAGGCCTCCGCCAGGAAGGCGCGAAGGTGCTCCGCGACGTCACATGGCCACGGGTGTTCCATCATGTGCCCTTCCCTGACCGCGGTCGATCATTGGGACAGGTGCGGTCCCGGGCCGGCCTTGGCCGCCCGGACTATCATTTGTCGCGGTCTGCAACGGGATTGTCGCCGCCCACAACGGATCAGACTCTATGTCCATCGGAGTACCCTCCGCCAGAGTGCAGACGGGGTTAATTTTGCTCCCGTCCCACGGCGCCCCGGGGCGCCCCCTGTTCTCCACCTAATACCCGAAATTCCTGCAGGTGCAACTAATAACTCGGTTTCCGAAGGGTTTTACCGGGACCTCTGGTATTCACGGCGTGTCTGCTGGAAGTATATGAGCCTGACGGCATCACCCAGACGTCGGAAGAAAATCAGCATCCACACCGCACCTTCTACAGTCTTCACCTTCACGGGGGCAGCCTTCCAGATCCCCACGCTGCAGAGGCTGCCGATACATGAACTTTTCCCCCCAAACACCCAGTCTTCCCGCTTCCGCCGCAGCAGATTCCACCGGCGGTTCGCGGCAGCGAGGGCAGCACAGTACTTCGGTTTTCACTTCTTCATGGCCGGATGTCATCGGCCGGCCTGACCCCAACGGGAGGGACCTCGTATGAGCCAGTTAGCTGCGGCACAACCCACCAAGCCGCTAACGCCAGGAGCCGAATGGTGGTCTCTGACCATCCAACCCACTGAAAAAGATGTTTGTGATGCTGTCATCGGAGAGGTCATTACTCCGCTGGCAGCGCAGGCCCGATCGTGGGGTGCACAGCGATGGTTCCATACCCGCTGCATGGACCCGGCTCATCCCTATATACAGGTCCGCATTCTGGGTGCGCCGCGGGTCCTGGACCGGCTGGAATCTCTGATGCGCGCACTGGTGGACCAGTCGGCTCCCAATCTGGGGGAGCTCCAGACCTCGGAGTACCGCGAAGAGCCCATTCCCAGCCGCTGGGATTACGGCCAGGTTTCCGCGAGGGCTGAATCCGATCTGGCGAAATACGGCGGAGCGGACGGTCTGGCTCTGGCAGAGGAAGTCTTTGAACTGTCCTCCGATCTGGCCGCCTGGGCCACGTCCCGGTTCCCCAAGGCGAACAGCCGTTCCTCCCTGGCGGCGCTTCTCCTCTTTGATGCCAGCTATGCCATGATGCGCGGACCGCGGTCACCGGTCTGGGCGGACCGGAGGGCCATCTCGTGGGATTACTACTGGGACAGCCATCTCCGCAGCTGCACCGCGGCTTCCGGCCCGCAAGCGGCGCACATGCGCAATGCACTGACCTCGCAGTTGGCGCCACGCATTCTGCCCGCACACCGGCTGATGGCCGCCACCGCCTCGGAACCGGCTGTGGATAACTGGCGCAAGCGCTGGTCCCGGGCCATCGACACGTATTTGTACCGGGCGGACAAAGTCCGGGCCAGCCGCAGCGCCCAGCAACTCACGGTTTACCAAAGCCGCCTGATGCTGAACCGGTTGGGCATTTCTGTCCGGGACGAGGCCGGCTTGGGGCTGTACGCGCGATCCTGGAGCAAGGAACGGGAAGCTGACTTCCTGAAGATGGCGCCGTAGGGCTTCCTGTACAGGTTCCGCACCCGGCGCGGGTGCGGAACCTGTACAGGAAAAATCCACCCGGGCGCCTGTCACATGGCTTCGGCGGACCGTATAACATCGGCAGCCGTGAAACCTGCCTACTCGACCGAGATCACGCCTACACTCGGCTAATGAAGGCAATCCTGGGCGGAACCTCGGTAGCTGCGGAGCTTCAGCAGCTCATCCTTGAGACTGAGAGCATGGAGCAGTTCCTGGAGGCTTTCGCCCAACACGCGGCCGGGCTGTTCAGTGATCAGGCCCTCCTTCTGTGCGGCGTCACCCTCAAGCGCGGAAGACAGGCGGCAACCGTGGCCAGCAGCAGCGCTGCGGCCAAGGAGCTAGACGAAGTCCAATACGGTTTCGGCCAGGGTCCCTGTCTGCACGCGGCATCGACGGGAGACGTCACGCTGGTGGCTGACACGCGGACCGATCCCCGCTGGCCGGCGTACTTCGATGCAATTCAAGACCGGGGCTACTACTCTATTCTGGCCGTCCCCCTGGTCGTGGGCGACGACGGCGGAGCTGCACTTGATTTGTACGCCCGGGAAACCGGGGTGTTCGACGACGAAATGACGCGCCGCGTCCAGGATTACGCCGCCGAGGCCACTGCCACCCTGCAGGTCGCTGTTCAAATTGCCGCCTACCGGGAAATTAATGAGGACCTGCGCGCAGCCATGCGGTCCCGGACGGCAATCGACGTCGCGGTCGGCATTGTCGCCGGCCAGAACCGCTGCACCCAGGAGCAGGCCTTTTCCATACTCCGCCGCGCCTCCAGCAACCAGAATTTGAAGCTCCGCAGCCTGGCTGAACGTGTGGTGGAGTCGGTCACCGCCGCCAAGGTCCAAACTCACTTCATCGAGTAAGCCGGGTGCCGCCCGATCCGCTGCCGGCCCGGCCTTCAGCGTCCTTTCAGGTGGATTGGTAATACTAATAGGGCAACGCGAGGGGCGCTTCCGGAAGTGAGACCACCGGAGGCGCCCCGCTTTGTTGATCCGGCCGTCGCTGCTGCAACATCTTTTACCGGCAACCCGGGGTGCCGGCGGGTTTCGCTAGGACGCAGAATCCGGTGCCGGGACCGCTGCCGGGACCGGCTGCGGCAGCTCCCGGTCCTCCCCGGACGGCGGCGCGAATCCGTCGTCCGCTTCCGGTTCCTTTCCGGAAACAGCGGCGTTGGCCGAGGTCAGCGACTGATCCCGCAGGTACCGCAGCACCACAATGGTGACGGCGGTTGCGGGAACCGCCAGGAAGGCCCCCACGATTCCGAAAAGGGTGCTGCCTACCGTAACGGACCCGAGGACGACGGCGGGGTGGAGTTTCAGTGTCTTGCCCACGAGGAAGGGCTGCAGGATGTTTGACTCCAGCTGCTGAACGACCAGGACGATGCCCAGCACGACGAGGGCGGTTACCCATCCGTGGGAGACCAGGGTCACGAGTGTTGCCAGGATTCCGGTTGCCACCGCCCCGACGATGGGGATGAAGCTGGCGAAGAAGATCAGGACCATCAGCGCCAGCGCCAGCGGAACATCCAGCAGCAGCAGTGCCAGCCCGATGAACACGGCGTCAGCCAGTGCCACGGTGGCCTGGGCCAGGATATAGGCCGACAGGGTCTGCCATGCCTCCTCGGATACCCGGACTGCGTGGACAAACGCCCGGTTGTTGGTCCAGCGGCTGGCCCAGGGCAGGAATTTGTCCCCGTCCTTCAGGCAGAAGAACGTGAACACCAGGGTCAGCAGGAACACCACGGTGATGGAGGTGACAGTTCCCAGCCCTGCGGTGATTCCCGAGACAATATCGCTGCTGTGCTCGCGGATCTGGGCAACGCCGGCGTCGAGAAGTTCATTGAAATCGACGGTCTGAACGGCGAAGGGCAGCCCGGCGACAAAATCCGTCAGATCTTCCAGGTTCCGCCCGGCCATCCGCGCGAGTTCCTTCGAACCTGACGAGATGGAGGGCAGCACCAGCACGGTCACAGCGGCAATGGCGGCCAGCAGCCCCAGCAGCGACAGAAGGGCGGCCAGCGCCTTGGGAAGCATCTTGCGGAGCACCCGGTTGACGGGCCAGAGGATGGATGAAAGGAGGAGTGCCAGCAGCCCCGGGAGCGCAACCGACCACAGCGAGCGGATGGTGAACCAGAGCACCACCAGGCCGGCCAGGACAATCAGTCCGCGGGCTACCCACACGGACGATGCAACCAGTCCCCGGGCAAAGGTTCCGCGCGGCTTGAGGCCTGCCGCCCTTCCGGACGTGCCTGCCTCCGCGGAGGAACGGTCGGTGGAGCCGGCCGCTGCCGGTGAGGATATGGAATCGGTCGTGTTCACCGTTCCATCTTGCCTCACCGGGGCAGGTAACTATTCAGCGAACTGCGGCTGCCCTTCGATGAACACCCAGTCCCGCTCCTCGAGGATGGGTTCCATCACAGGCCCGCCGGCCTCGGCTATCCGGTCCTGTATTTTCCCCGGAATCCCTTCGTCCCGGAGATTCTCCCGTAGCCACGTCTTGGCCGATCCGTCGAGATACGGCCACCAGCGCTCAATCTGGATGGGTTGCATAACGCCCCCTTTAATCTGCGGTAGATCCACGGTGCCACCGCTGTCCGGACGGCGCAAGGGGGCTACGGAGTACCGGCGGCAGCAGACCCCTAGGGCATGGTGGTGATGCTGTCGATCGCCGTGCGGGCCTGCTCCGCCAGGGTTGCCGGGATCGGGGCGCTCTTGGCGGCGTCCTCCGAGGCGGCCTGGCCCTCGTCGCTGACCACATAGTTGCCGAAGGTCTTTACCAGTTCAACGGTGTTCGGATCCTCGTAGGCGCTGCAGAAAATCTGGTAGGAAACGAGGACCAGCGGGTAGGCTCCGGGGGCCGTGGTGGTGCGGTCCAGATGGAGGGCAATGTCATTGGGCGCGCGGTCCGGGACACGTTTGGCCTGCTCGACGGCGATCGAGGCCCCGTCCGCACTAATGGGAACGTAGTCCTCGCCCACCAGGAGGTTGACGGTACCCATGGAGTCATCGATGACCGAATCGTCGGCATAGGTCACGGCGCCTTCGGTGCGGGTCACGGTGCTGACAACGCCGGAGTTGCCCTGCGCATTTTCACCCGCCAGGCCGCCGGGCCAGGTTCCCGACGGACCGTCCGGCCAAGCCTCCGGAGCCGCTTCATGCAGGTACTCCGTGAAATTCTCGGTGGTGCCGGAATCATCGGCGCGGCTCACCGGCGTGACCGGCGTGTCCGGGAGCTCGATTCCGGGATTCTGGTTGGCGATGGCCGGATCATTCCAGGTCTTGACCTCGCCGCGGAAAATCGCGGCAATGGTTGCTGCGTCCAGGTTCAGGGAATCGATGCCCGGCAGATTGAAGGCGACGGCGATGGGCGAGATGTAGGCAGGTATATCCAGGGCCCCGCCCGGACCGCACACTTCCTTGGCTTCCGCGATTTCTTCGTCCTGGAGATAGGCGTCAGAGCCGGCGAAGTTGACCGCCCCGGCCAGCAGGGCGCTGCGCCCGGCACCGGAACCGTCCGGCGAGTACTGCAGCTGGACGTTCGGATGCAGAATCCCGAATCCCGCAATCCAGGCGTCCATCGCCGGACCCTGGGCGCTGGAACCGGAACCGGAGAGAATGCCGGACAGGGTGGAGGTGCTGTTCTCCGCAGCCTCGCGCTGCTCAGCCCCCAGCGGATAATCGGAGCCGCAGGCAGACAATGCCAGGGCGGCGGCGGCAACCAGTGCAAGGGCACGGACGGGACGGGGTTTGGGCACGGAGGCGGTCCTTCCGGGGACTGTGGCTGGTGGGCACTTCGGGCTGCCCGCGGGCTCCGGAGAACACCGGTTGCCCCTTCAAGGCTAGCCGCCGTTCCCGGTCCTCCGCCAACTCAAAGCTCCGCCCGGCCTTGGCCGGGTGCACCCGAGGTGAAAGGATGGGCCCCACCCGGTGCATAAGGAGTAATTGTGCTCATCACTGCCGCCGTTTTCGCCGTCGTTGCTGCGGGCATCCACCTGTATATCTTCGTCTTGGAGTCCCTGCGGTGGACCGCTCCGTCCACCATGGCCGTGTTCCGGGTTGCCTCCCCGCAGGATGCTGCGGCTACGCAGGCACTGGCCTACAACCAGGGGTTCTACAACCTGTTCCTGGCTGTCGGCATTCTGCTGGGAGTTGTCCTGCTCGGTGCCGGCAGCAGAGTGGCGGGGCTTACCCTGATGAGTTTCGCGTCAGCCTCAATGGTGCTGGCGGCACTGGTCCTGGTTGCCAGCAACCGCAGCATGATCCGTCCGGCGCTGATCCAGGGCGTTGCGCCCGCAGTCTGCCTCGCGTTTACCCTGCTCGGCGCTTAACGCATTGCTAGGCCATTCCGGTCATCCGCAGCGTGATGTTGATCCTGCCGCCGGCCAGTCCGCACTCCGGATCGGCGGTGCCGGGCAAGGTCTTGGGCACGCCGTGGTAAGCGAACCGGGACGGGCCGCCGAAAACGAACAGATCACCGGAATTGAGCTCAATATCGGTGTAGGGACGGGTCCGGGTTGAAGTATTCCCAAAACGGAATATGCAGCTGTCGCCAATACTCAGCGACACTACGGGGGCGCTGGACTTCTCATCCTTGTCCTGATGCATTCCCATGCGGGCACCGTGCGCGTAGTAGTTGATCAGCGCGGTGTCGGGGGTGTAGTCCTCGGGTTGCCAAAGGTCCGGCGCATAGCCCGGCTCGCCCTCCTTGGCGTACGCCTCGGCCACGGCGCGCCGGCCCAGCCGGATCAGCCAGTCCGGGACGTCGGCAACCCTCCCGCCACCGGCGTCGTCCGCGGTGCGCGTGTATTTGTAGGGCTGCCAGTGCCAGCCCAGGCACACTGTCTGCACGGACATTGGATGTCCGCCCGGCAGAACCGCCGCCCGCATCGGGACCGGACCGACGGCCCACTGCCGGCAGGCGGCCACGATTTCGCGCTGCGCCGCCGGGTCAAGCCACCCGGGAACGTGCACTGCCCCAGGTCCGGGCTCCGTCCGGTTCGGCGGAAAAAGCGTCCCGGTCATGCGGCGGCCTCCAGATCCAGGAGCAGGCGTTTGGCGTCGGATCCCCCGCGGTAGTTCCCCGTGGTTCCATCCGAACGCACTACTCGGTGGCAGGGCACGACGACGGGCAGCGGGTTCAGCGCACAGGCCGTCCCCACTGCCCGGACCGCGCCCGGGCTCCCCGCCAGGGAGGCGAGCGCGGAGTAGGTGGCGGTGGAGCCGTACCCGATATCCGGCAGATGCTCGACGACGGACCGGCGGAAGCCGGCGGTCAGCTGCAGGTCCAGCGGAAGGTCGAAGGAGCGGCGGGTGCCGGAAAAGTATTCCCCGATCTGGGCGGCGGCGTCCTGCAGCCGCCCGGGGGCGTTCAGGATCCGCGGGCTGATACGCGCGGCAAGCGTAGCGAGCACCGCACTGTGGTCCTCGCAGGCAAAGGCCACCCGGACCAAGCCGGCCGGGGTGGCGGCCAGGAGCAGCTCGCCCACCGGCGTGCCGATCACGGTGTAGGCCACGTCCAGGATTCCGGCCCCGGCCGCAGCAGCGGCCAGCCGGGCCTGCAGCCGCAGCAGCGTTTCGCCGTCGGCCGGCGCGGGCGGCAGCAGCAGGTCCGGCGGAAGGGTTCGTTCCGGCGGCAGGGTTCGTTCCAGAGGCATGGTCATCGGGAATCCTCCAGGTTCAGGGCTCGCAGTTTTTTCATGCCGTCCGCCGCCGACCGGCGGCAGGCTGCCTCGGTGCCGCCGAGGAGCACAGCCACCTGTGCATAGGGCAGTCCGCCCAGATGGTGGTACGCCAAGGCTTCGCGCTGGCGCTGCGGCAGCGTTTTCAGCGCCGCCCAGAGCGGGTCGTTCTCATCGATGCTGCCGCTGGCTTCCCGGCCGTCACGGTGCGCCGCGCGGTCCGGTCCGCCCCTCTCCCCCCGTGCCGGCAGCTCTGCGACCGGAACCGGCCGGCGCGCGGCCGCACGGTGCAGGTCGATCGCCTTGCGCTTGGCGATGGTGACCAGCCAGGCCTGGACGTTGGCATCCGGGGCCAGGCCGGGGTAGGCGCGCAGGGCCGCCAGGAAAGTCTCGGACCAGGCGTCTTCAGCGTCCTGCGGTCCCAGCACGGCGCGGCACACCCGCAGCACGGCCGGCCCGTGTTCCCTGACAATGGCTTCGAACGGTTTCACTTCCACACCCGGTAGACGTTTCCGGGAGCGGTTTTGTGAGCTCCCGGCTTTCGCTCCCATGCTCTCACCCGAAGGGGCCGGCTGCCCGGCCCCGGGCCGGAGTCTTCCCCGCCGGCGGATGCCCCGGGCAGTCTGCCCTCAGAACAGGGCGGCCTGGGCCCGGCGCGGATCCTCCAGCCCCAGCAGGAAGTGCTTGCGGTCCAGTCCGCCGGCGTATCCGGTGAGCGCGCCCGCCGCTCCCACCACCCGGTGGCAGGGAATGATAATCGAGACCGGGTTCCTGGCATTGGCCGCCCCCACCGCCTGCGCGAGGTTCCGGTCCCCCAGCTGCCGCGCCAGGTCGCCGTAGGAACGCGTTTGTCCGTATGGGATCTCCTGCAGGAGCGCCCAGACCCGCTGCCGGAAGGGATTGCCCGCCGGCGCGAGGGGCACATCGAACTCCCGGCGCTCCCCGGCAAAGTACTCGCCCAGCTGGACCTGGGCCCGGGCAAGGACGGCGGCGGTGACGCTGCCGCCGCCGGGCTCCACCCGGGCGCCGAGCAGCTCCACCGCCGGAGCGCGTTTGTGCTTTTCCATGTAGACCGCGGTGAGCTCCCCGCCGTCGGCCACCAGTGTCAGGAGGCCTATCGGCGAGGCAATTACGGTGTGCGCTGCGGTCATGGTCCCGAGCGTAACCCGTTCAGCCCCCGAGCTGTCCGCTGAGGCGGGAGCGGATCGCGTCGGAGGAGTCGTTCAGTCCGGTGATCCGAACCGTCTTGCCGTGGGTCCGGTATTTCTCGGTAATGGAATCCAGGGCCGCCACCGTGGAGGCATCCCAGACATGGGATCCGCTCATGTCGATCAGTACCTGCTCCGGATCCAGCGCGTAGTCGAACTGCGTGTACAGGTCATTGGAGGAGGCAAAAAACAGCTCGCCCTCCACCGCGTAGGTGACCGCGGCGCCGTCGTCGTCCACTGTGCGCCGGACGGTGACAAAGTGCGCCACCCGGCGGGCGAAGAGCACCATCGCCGCCAGCACGCCCACTGCGACGCCGATTGCCAGGTTGTGCGTCATCACCACCACGGCCACGGTGATCACCATGACCGAGGTTTCGGACTTGGGCATGCGCTTCAGCGTGGACGGGCGGATGCTGTGCCAGTCGAACGTCGCGATGGAAACGTAGATCATCACGGCGACCAGCGCCGCCATCGGAATCAGCGCCACCACATCCCCGAGGACGACCACGAGCAGCAGCAGGAAAACGCCGGCCAGGAAGGTGGAGATCCGGGTCCGGGCACCGGAGGCCTTCACATTCATCATGGTCTGCCCGACGACGGCGCAGCCGCCCATGCCGCCGAAGAAACCGGTGACGATGTTCGCCACGCCCTGGCCCCAGGACTCGCGCACCTTGGAGGACCGGGTGTCCGTGATGTCATCCACGAGCTTGGCGGTCAGCAGTGATTCCAGCAGGCCCACAAAGGCCATGGCCACCGCATACGGCGCGATAATCCGAAGGGTCTCCAGCGTCAGCGGAATGTCCGGAAACAGCAGGGACGGCAGGGACTGGGGCAGCTCGCCCTTGTCCCCCACCGTCGGCACTTTCCAGCCCATGAGGACTGCCGCGGCGGTCAGGACGACGATCGCCACCAGCGGGGCGGGCACCGCCGTCGTCAGCCTGGGCAGGCCGAAGACAATGAACAGCCCGACGGCGGTGATCGGGTACACCAGCCAGGGCACGCCCAGCAGTTCGGGAACCTGGGAGGAGAACACCAGGATGGCCAGCGCATTGACGAAGCCGACCATGACCGAGCGGGGGATGAAGCGCATCAGCTTTGCCACCCCGGCCACGGCCAGCAGGATCTGGAAGATGCCTGCAAGGATCACGGTGGGGACCAGGTACTGCGCGCCGTGTTCGGCCACCACCGGGGCGATGACGAGCGCGACGGCGCCCGTAGCCGCGGAGATCATGGCGGGGCGTCCGCCCACGAACGCAATGGTGACGGCCATCGTGAAGGAGGCGAACAGCCCCACCCGCGGGTCCACGCCGGCGATGACGGAAAACGCGATGGCTTCCGGAATCAGGGCAAGGGCTACAACCAGACCGGCCAGCGCCTCCGTTTTGAGGCGGCGCGGAGACTTCAGGGTGCCCAGCACTGACTGCCGGGCGGCAGGGGTCAGGACAGGTGCCGGGGAAGAAGGCATGGAGGTTTCCTTAAGATTTCGATGGTGGGTCCGTACCGCCGGGTGCAACACCGGGGCGTCATACGGCTCCGGTTCCAGATTACTCCCGGCAATTCGGCGCGGCTGCCCACGCGGTCTCCTCCTTTAGCCCCTAGACCATAAACAGGCTCAGGACCCACACCGCGGCAAATCCGGCAACACCCTGGACGGCCGTGGCCGGGGTAAGCGTCCGGTAGGCCGTCGCCGTCGGGATCCGGCTGAACTGGGACACCACCCAGAAATACGAATCATTGGCGTGCGAGACGACCATGGCGCCGGCGCCGATCGCCAGCACCGCCAGCACAGGGCCGGCGCCCGATGCCAGGCCGAGCGGCTCCAGCAGCGGCAGCAGCATGGCCGACGTCGTGACCATCGCCACGGTGGAGGATCCCTGCGCCGTTTTCAGGGCCGCCGAAATCAGGAACGGCACCGCGATGCCCAGCCCCAGGGTGGCCAGGTTGTCGGAGAGGAAGCCGGTGATGGCACTCTTGCCCAGGACGCCGCCGAAGGCCGCACCGGCGCTGGTGATGAGGAGGATCGGTGCCGCCAGCAGGATCGAGTCGGAAATCTGGGTGTTGAAAGAGGCGAGCTTGCCCTTGCCGCGCAGCAGGAACACTGCCGCCACGAGGCCCAGTGCCAGTGCCACGACGGGAGTACCAATGAAGACCACTGTCTCCGCGAAGCCGCCTTCCCCGAAAGGCTCGCCGGGAAGCTTGGCGATCGATGACAGGCAGATGAGCAGAATCGGCAGCAGGATCGGCAGGAAGGCCATGAAGCCGCTCGGCAGCTTTCCGTACGCAGCCCGCAATTCCTCGTAGCTGACTTCCGCTTCCTCCGCTGGAACCGGAAGCAGCTCGACGTCCTTCTTCAGGAACCGGTTCGCATAAAGCAGGGCGGCGCCGGCTGAAACTGCCGCCACCACAAGGCCCAGGCCGATCAACAGCCCCAGATCATTGACGACGTTCAGGTTTGACGCCGCAGCCAGCGGTCCGGGCGTAGGCGGGACCATGGTGTGCGTGGCGTACAGGCCGGTCATCAGCGCTATGGACATGGCGACCAGCGATACCTTGGCGCGTTCTGCCATGGCCTTTTTGAGCGAGTTCAGAATGATGTACCCGGAATCGCAGAATACGGGAATGGAGACAATGTAGCCAATAATGCTCATGGTCAGCGTCGGGAACCGAGTTCCCAGTATTTTGATCAGGGCGTCTGCCATGGAGATTGCCCCGCCGGACCGCTCCAGGATCACGCCGATCATTGTGCCGAAGAGAATCACCAGGCCAATGTTGCCCATGGTGTTGCCAAACGCCGTCGTGATTGTCGGGATAATCTCCCCGACCGGCAGGCGGAAAGCGAAGGCGCCGATAAAGGCGGCCCCCAGAAGAGCGAGGAACGGGGAAATCTTGAACTTGGCAGTGACGGCAACGATGCCGGCCACAAGCAGCAGCAATATGAGCAGGTCGATCATGGTTTTCCTTTAAGGGAGAAATTCCGCTGTTTCCGGCCGGGCAAATCATAGAGAATCACGGATTCCCTTTATCGCGAAAAACCCGCACCGGTTCATTGACCAATAAGGCGCCGTCGACCGCGGTTCCGGGTGAAACTGCCCGGCACATTTCCGGCGCCCGATCGCAGGCCTGCTCCCGGCTCGCCGTTTCCGGAGCCGGAGGGCGAAGAAAAAAGCGAGCGTCCACGGTGCCCGCTGCGCCTTCCGCCGGGCTACACTGCTCACATACCGCTCAGTATGTGATGCTGCTCACTCTCCGGCCGCTGCCGGTGCGCACTGCTGCCCGCTCGTTCCAGGTCTGATCAAAGGAGATCTTCATGCAAAACCTCGCCGGCATTCTGACCGAGACGGCCGCCCGGCTTCCGGACAGCACGGTCCTGAAACTGGACGACACAAAAATTACCTACGGGGCCCTGGACGCCATGAGCGCCCGGGTGGCGGGGGTGCTCCGCGACCACGGCATTGCACGGGGAGAGCGGGTGGCGCTGATCATGCCCAACATCCCGCAGATGGCGTTCGTCTATTACGGAGTGCTCCGCTACGGCGCCGTGGTGGTGCCGATGAACCCGCTGCTGAAGGCCCGCGAAGTCGCCTACCACCTCTCCGATTCCGGCGCGCGGCTGGTTTTCGCGTGGGAGGGCATCCTGTCCGAAGCACTGGGCGGCGCCGAAGAAGCCGGCGGTGTTCCCGTCATTCCCGTGGACGGCGGAGCATTCATGCAACTGCTTGCCGAAACGGACCCGGAGCCCGGGGTGGAGGAGGTGGACGGCGAGGATGTCGCCGTCATTCTCTACACCTCGGGCACTACCGGGCGCCCAAAGGGCGCAGCGCTGACCCACAACAATCTGCGCAGCAACGCAGATATCTCGCGGAAGCTGCTGCACACCCTGGAATCCGACGTGATCTTCGGCGGCCTGCCGTTCTTCCACGTGTTCGGCCAGACGTCGGCTCTGAACTCCGCGGTGATGGTCGGAGCCTCGATCAGCCTGCTGCCGCGGTTCGACGCGGGCAAGGCCCTGGAAATCATCCAACGCGACGGCGTGACCATCTTCGAGGGCGTGCCGACGATGTACGTGGGCATGCTGCGCCATCCGGACCTGGCCGCCACCGACGTGTCCACGCTCCGCGGCGCCATTACGGGCGGCTCAGCCATGCCGCTGGAAGTGCTGCACGAGTTTGAGCGGGTTTTCAAGACCCAGCTGCTGGAAGGCTACGGCTTGTCCGAAACATCACCGGTGGTCTCCTTCAACCTTCCGGGGCCGGGCCGCATGGCCGGTTCCATCGGCAAGCCGGTGGAGGGCATGGAAGTGCGGATCGTGGATCCGGAGGGCGCGGAGGTTCCGACGGGCGACGTCGGCGAGCTGGCCGTGCGCGGCACGGGCGTCATGAAGGGGTACTGGAACAACCCGGAAGCGACGCAGGCCGCCATTCCGGACGGCTGGTTCCGCAGCGGGGATCTGGCCCGCGCCGACGAGGCGGGCAACCTGTACATCGTGGACCGCAAGAAGGACGTCATTCTGCGCGGCGGCTACAACGTGTATCCGCGGGAGGTCGAGGAAGTCCTGTACGAGCATCCGGCCGTTGCCGAGGCAGCGGTGATCGGGGTGCCTGATGAACTCCACGGCGAGGAAATCGTTGCAGTGGTGGGCCTGAAGGAGGACATCCTGCCGGGTGACGGCGCCGGCCGCGAGTCGCTGCTGCAGGAAATCCGCGACTTCGCCAAGGAGCGGCTGGCGGCCTACAAGTATCCGCGCCGCGTCGTCCTCACCGACGCCCTCCCCAAGGGCCCGACCGGAAAAATCCTCAAGCGCGAAATCCGCGTGGATGCCTCACCGAGCGAGGAGGCACCTGCGGACCGGGTGGAACAGACCGAGCCGCAGGGCTAGGACCGCGGTCCGGGCCGGCAGGGTCCCGGACCGCTCAGGCGGGTAAGGCCGCAGCCGGCGTCGCTTAGGCGGCGTCGCTTAGGCGGCGTCGCTTAGGCGGCGGGGCCGGGCTCGCCGGGGACTTCGCCCGGCAGCCCGGCCCGTTTGTCGGCGCGCACCAGGACCACGCCCAGAACAATCAGTGCGCCTCCGACCAGCTGGATCGGGCGCGGCAGTTCCGCCAGCAGCAGCCAGGCCCAGAGGACGGCGAAGAGCACCTCGGTCAGGGACACAAAGGACGCCACCCTTGATCCGAGCCTGCGGGCCGCCACGATTCCGGTGACGTAGGCGAGAACCGTGGAAAACAGCACGAGTCCGGCCAGCGGCACCCACCAGGAGGTGACCCTGCCGGCCAGCACAACGTCGTCGGTGCTGAAACCGGTGGGCAGCACCCCGGCGACACCGAGCACCAGCATGGTCACTGCCCCCACCAGCATCCCGCCGGTGGCCAGTACCAGCGGGGGCAGGGAATCGTTCTGACGGGCAGTAATAAAGAAGTAGATGGCCAGGCAGACCGCGGCCGCCAAGCCCCACATCACGCCGATCGGATCCACCCGCACGTCCCCGGTCACGTCGAGCACGAGCACCAGGCCGGCGATGGCGGCAACCGCACCCCCGACCGTCTTCCCTCCGGGCCGGCGCCTTGTGGACACCCAGATCCACAGCACCATCAGCACCGGCGCCAGGAATTCCAGCAGCAGGGCGACTCCAACGGACAGGCGCTCCACTGCATTGAAGTAGAAGAACTGACAGCCGGCCACTCCAATAAAGCCGAACGCCAGCAGGGTTTTCCAGTTGTCCCTCACCTGGTGCCAGCGCCCGTGCAGCGCCACCACGGCGGGAACCAGCAGCACCAGGGCGGCGCCTCCCATACGCACTGCAACGGCAGTGGTGGAGGTCCAGCCGGTTTCCAGCAGGGACTTGGCGAAGGAGCCGGAGAGTCCAAAAACCGCCGACGAGAAAAGTGCCACGGCCAGTGCGGACGTTCCCCGTCCGGCATGACCGCTGGATCTCCCGACCGGGCGAACCTGCCTGGGTACGGAGCGACTCATGGCACCTCCAAGGACCGTCATTGCCTGTCCCGCAGGACCTGTCAGGTTCATTCTGCGCCAACGGACCTTACACTGGGAAGACCGAAGGAAAAGATGTCAGGGGTCACCATGGCTTTTACACATGACACGGAGATTGCCCTGCAGGCAGTTGCCAGCTTAATCAACACCGGAGTGGACCACGTGGATCGGCTGCTCACTGTCGCGGATCTCGATGACTTCCTGACGGAGCAGGGCTTCAGCGGCTCGCGCACCCACACCACGGGTGAACTCCGGGCAGTGCGCCACCTGCGCTCCCGCCTGCACCAGCTCTGGACGGCAGACGAGGAAGGGCTTGCGGCCGGAGCAAACCAGCTCCTGCGCAACGCACGCGCCTTCCCGCAGGTGGTCCGTCATGACGGATGGGACTGGCATCTGCACTGCACCTCGCCGGCGGCGCCGCTTGAAGACCGGATGGCCACCGAAGCAGCCATGGCCTTTGCCGATGCCCTCCGCGGCGGCGAGCTTGACCGGCTGGGGACCTGTGCCGCGCCGGATTGCGACGCCGTCCTCCTGGACCTGACGAGAAACCGGTCCAAGCGCTACTGCGACACGGGCAACTGCGCCAATCGGGAACATGTCCGCTCCTACCGCAGCAGGCAGGCGGAGTTGCGGCATCCGGACGGCAAAACTCCTAAGCCCTCTTGTTAGTTACCTCACCTGCCGTTATGCTCTGGGAGAGTTTCGTCTGCCTTCTCGGCGGACGGCCATTCCACTCAGTCTCGACTCTGCATGTTCCGGCCCAGGTCTACACCTGTGCCCTCTGCGGGGATGGGGTCTGTGCCAGTACATAAATGGGGGTTTCAATGCAGGACAACACAAGCGCGTTTTACAAACGCGTTGGCGCGCTAGGCGCCGCAACAGCACTGGCGGTGAGCGGAGCATTCATTGCTTCCCCGGCCATCGCTTCACCAACAGGAGAGCCGGACGCCACGTCCGCAGATGCTCCCGTCACCACAGCCACTGAGGCCCCGGCCAGCGAACCCGCCGTTGACGAAACTGTCACCGGGGAAGCCACCGAAGAAGCCGTCTCCGACGAAGCTGAAGCCACCGAAGAAGCCGGCACGCTTCCTCCCGGCCTGGCTGAAGCACTCCTCCGCGACCTGGGCATGACGGTCGAAGAGTTTGAGGCAGCCGGAGAACTTGGCAAGAAGGCAGCGGATGCCCTTCCCGAGCTCCAGGCCACCGAAGGCTTCGTTGGCATCGCCATTGAAGACGCACAGATTGTCATCACCGGTTCCGGTGAGGCCCTCGAGGCCCTGGCCCTGAAGCTGGACGCCACTCTGGTGGCTCCCGCCGAAGAGGCCGAGGTCACGGAGGCTCCCGCCGACGAAGCCACCGACGCTCCGAGCGCCGAGGCAACCGAAGCCGCCGAGAAGCCGGCAGCAGAGGAAGAAACTGCCGCTCCGATGGCACTCCCCTCCAACCACGGCGACGCAATTGCCGCCATCCGCGCCGACTACATCGCGAACGTGGGTGTACAGGGTCTGCAGTCCATTCTCTGGGACGGCAACAGCTACGTCATCAGCGTGGACCAGACTGCAACCATCGGTGATTCGGTACTGGCCAAGAGCCTGGCCGACGTGACCGGAACTCCGGCCCAAGCCATCGCGGACAAGTACCAGGGCGTTCGGATTGCGAACTCCTCGGGCACGCCCACGTCCGTCGAGGACGTTGTCAGTGGCCAGGGTTATGCCAGCCCGATGGGCGGCGGTTCCTACGCCCTTTGCTCCATCGGTTTCAACGGCTTCAACGCAGCGGGAGATCCCGCTGTCATCACCGCGGGCCACTGCGCGCAGGACGGCGCCGTCAAGGAGGCCGTGCTGACGGACCCCTCGGGCGACGAAGCCAGCGGCAGCGACAACTTCGACCTGGGAAATGACCTGGGAACATGGGGCTTCTCGCAGTTTGGCGGACCGAACAACACCCCGGTCAATCTCGAGACAGGTGAAAACGTCGGCACCGATATCGCTGCCATCGACGGAATCAACTCTGAGCTGGACCTGCTGCCCGAGGTTACGCAGTGGGCTGACGCCACGGACCTCACCGCAACCACCACCAAGATCACCGGAACCGTCGACGCAGTCGTCGGTGCCCCGGTCTGCAAGTCCGGCCGCACCACCGGCTGGAGCTGCGGCGAGGTCACCGGAATCGGCGAATTCCCCGTCGGCGGCCACAACATGGCAACTAATCCCGACGATGTCCGCGGTGTGAAGGGCTTCGAGTCCACTCTGACCGTAAACGCTGCATCGGGTGACTCCGGCGGACCCACGATCTCCGGAAGCAGCGCCATGGGCATCAACAGCGCCGTTGGCGACCGCGAGGGCGTTGCCCGTATGTTCTCCACCTCTCTGTCTGACGGCCTGGGCTACTTGGGCGGTTACTCCGTTGCGGTCTTCGTTGATGCTCCGCAGCTGACCTCGCACGAGGACAAGGGCACCGTCCTGACGGACGCAGCCATCACCGGAACGGCCCCCGCCGGCAGCATCGTCAAGCTCACCCGCGGCGATGACACCATTGACCTGGACGTTGTCGACGGTGCCTGGAGCTTCCCCGCTCCTTCCACTGTTCCTGAAGACGGAAAGCTTGCGTTCACGGTTCAGGCTGTCAACGGCTACAACAAGTCCACGGCTGCTTCCTACGAGCTGACCGTCAAGAATGCTCCGCTGGCCGCTCCGGTCATCACAACTCCTGCCAACGGTGCAGCCATTGCTGATTCAGTTGCAGCCATCACGGGCACCGGCGCCGTGGATGCAGACGTCAAGCTGAGCGTCACGGGAACGGCCTCGGGCTCTGCCGTTGACGAAGTAGCGATCAATGAGACCGTCACGGTCAACGCCGACGGAACCTGGGAACTCAAGCTCAACGACGCCCTCACCTACGGCACCTACACCGTAACCGCTGTGCAGGACGGCATTGCCGGCAAGGAGGCCTCCCCCGAGGCGGTTTCCACGTTCTCCGTCATCCTCGAGAAGGCCGTCATCACCTCGATCACCGAGGGACAGGACTTCGCTGAGGGCGAGAACCCGCGCGACATCTCCGGTACCGGCACCGCCGGCGCCAAGGTTGCTGTCACCATCGGTGAGAACACCCTTTCCGCAACCGTTGGTGACAACGGCGACTGGAAGGTCACTGGCGTCCCGGTCCTGGCACCCGGAGCCTTCACTGTCTCGGCCGTGCAGACCCTCGACGGTGCAACCTCTGAGGCAACCGTTATGAACTTCACGGTTACCGCGGTAGTCGTTGAAGAGGCGGCTCCTCCCGTAGTGCCCCCGGCCCCGGCCCCGGACAACAACGGTGACGGCCTGCCCGACACCGGTGCTGCCGGCATGGGTCTGTTCGCCGGAGCAGGTGCCCTGCTCACCGCCGGCGGAATCAGCGCCCTGCTGATCAACCGCCGCCGCCAGCTGCAGGACGCGTAATCTGCAGCTAGCTGAACATCACTGAAGCGGGTCCTGGTCTTGTACCGGGGCCCGCTTTGGTATTACGTGCATACTGGATCGATATTCAGGAGGCTCCATGTCCCCGCTACTCCGACCAAACAGCCGTACCGCCGAAAAATCGTCACTTCCGTTCCTGCCCCGGGCGAGACGTGCTGCGGCCCCCGAGGCGATCACGGCTCTTTCCCTGGCCGCCCTGCTGGCCGTCAGCGGCTGCGGACAGGACGCCCAGTCACCGGGAGCCCAGTCGCCGGACGCCGGTTCCTCTTCATCAGCCGAAACGCCGGGTGCAGCCGTAACAAGCCCGCCGGACACCCAAACCGGTCCCGGAAGCGCACCGACAAACGAGGGAGCAGCGACGCCGTCGGCTCCGGACCCGGCATCACTATCGGAGGACCGCATGACCGAACTCCTACAGCTCCACACCCAGTTGAGAGCCGACCTCGGCGCCGCCTACTCCGACGCATGGATCGAGGGCGGCCAGCTCCACGTCGCCGTCACCACGCCGGAGGCCGAAGCAGTAGTCTCCGGAGCGGGCGCCGTTCCGGCCAAGACCCAGTTCAGCGAGCAGCAGCTCCGCGAGGCAGCCGATGCCTTTAAGGCCTGGCTCGGTACCGATGCGGCTCCGCAGGTGCAGCTGCACTGGCTCGGAACGAGCGGGCGCACCGGAAGCATCACCGTCCGGGTACCCCCCGAGCAGGTCCAGCCGCTGACCGATGCCGTAGCGCAGCAGCGGCCCACCGGGGATGTGCTGGTCATTGTGGAAGAATCCAGCGGTCCGGCAACCCCCCTCGGAACAAACGCCCCCTAAAGGGTCCGCAACGGGCCAGGAGCTGTCCGGGCTTCGGGGGCGCTGCCTAGACTTGGGGGCGTCGAGCAGACGGCACACCGGCCTCTCCCCAGGACCCGCCCATGGACCAGAAGCTGCAGAACCTCCTGTATTCCCTGCCAACCCGGACCGCCTGGATCATTGCCGGCAGCTGCGCCGCCTTCTGGCTCCTGTGCCTGACCGGCGTCCTGACCCCGCCGATCTCCGCGCCGCCGAACATCACGCTGTTCTGGTTCTACGCCATGCTCATGCTGGTGCTGGCCTCCGGCCTTGCCGTGATCGGTGCCGCCGCCGTCCTGGTGCTGAAGCGCGGCGGCAGGGCCGGACCCGGCGCCCATGCACACATGCCGGCTGCGGCTGCCGGCCCGGCTGCTGCGGCCGCGGCACCAGATCCGGGGTCGGTGCCCGGTGCTGAGTCCGTTCGCGCACCCGGCCGCATCCCGGCGGAAACCGACGACGGCGGTGCGGACCAGCTTGCCGGACTGAGCCGCATACTCGATGACCCGGGGAACCTTGCAGGACGGGAGGCCCAAGTTGCCGCGGCTTCCGCCCCGGCCCCTGAACCGGCTGCTTCCGAGCCGGCACCTTCCCCGGGATCTCCCGCGACCCGTCGTCCCGCCCAGGTGCAGGCTGCCACCAAGCGCAAGCGCCGCAAACGGCGCTGACTTCTCCGGCAGCTGCGCCGCCGGATCCCACGCCCGGCTTCCGGAAGAAGCCGCGTATACCTTCTGCTCAGCCGAGAAGTAAAGCCCTTCTTTTGAGATTTCTCACCACAACTCTTGATAACTAAAGGTGCTTCTGTTTTCCTGAGGTAGCGGTCCAGCAGGGGGCTACGTAGGAACGACGAAATGCTGCCCCATGACGCCTCCTGAGTCCGATGCCCTAGCCCATTTCACCAAAGCCCGCAGCGCCCGCGGCGATCTGCAGCAGGCCCTCCACAATGAACTGGTGCTGCAGCACCGCGACCTCGCAGACAGCGTCGCCGCCGCCTACAGCGGCCCGGGCCGCGACCGCGCAGACCTCCGGCAGGTGGCCTACATCGGGCTCATCAAAGCCGTAAAGCGGTTTGATCCAGCCGTCGGGCGGCACTTTCCCGCATTCGCCGTCCCCACTATCCATGGGGAAATCAAACGCTACCTGCGGGACCTGTCCTGGGTGGTGCGCCCGCCGCGCGAGGTGCAGGACCTGCGCACCACCATCGCCAAGGTCTATCCGTCCCTGACCCAGCGGCTGGTGCGCGAACCCTCCCTGCCGGAACTTGCCCGGGAGCTCGGGCATGACGAAAAAACGGTGTCGGAAGCGTTGAACTGCCAAAGCAGCCTGCAGCCGGACTCCCTCGATGCTCCCTTTGAGGGCGGCTACCTGGCCGATGTCCACGGAAGCATCGACAGCCGGCTCGAGCAGGCGGAGAACCTGGTAATCCTCGCAGAAGCCATCCGCACGCTGGATGACAGCGAAAAGGACCTGCTCACCCGCCGTTACTTTCATGAGGAGCCCCAACACGTCATCGGCGAGCGCCTGGGGATGACCCAGATGCAGGTGTCCCGCCGACTGGCCAAAATCCTCGTCAAGCTCCAGCACGAAATCCTTGGCCGGCCCGTCCCGGCCAAGGCCAAATCCCGGGCGGGGTCGGGGCTGGCCTCGTCCGGAGCCGGACCCGAGGCAGTGAGTGCGTAGGTGGAATCCCCTGACCGCCTAGAGAACCTCCAGCTTTTCGGCGGCCGCGAGCACATCCTCCACCGACACAGCCAGCAGTGCGGGGTCCGGCTCAATGGCAAAGGTGTCCCCCAGACGCCGGTTCTCATCCGTCAGGGTTATGTGCGGGCCTTCCGGAGGACCCCACTCCGCCACGGGTGCCGGACCGAAAATCACCACGGACGGACGCGCATAGGCCGAGGCCAGGTGCGCTGCCCCGGTATCGGCGGACACAACCAGGGAGGCCCCTGCGACGGCGGCCGCAAACTCATCCAGTCCCAGCTGCCCTGCGGCCACGGCAGCGGCCGGAAGGCCGGCCAGCTCCGCAACGGCCAGCGCCCGGGGGCGTTCACCGCCGCTGCCGGTAAACAGCACCTCATGCCCGGCCCGGTGCAGCTCGGCGGCTACTGCGGCAAACCGTTCCACCGGCCAGAGCCGGCTGCCGTAGGCGGCACCCACGTGAATGACGGCCGCACCCGGTGCCGGGCTGGGCGAGGCCGGAGGCAGCAGCAGATAGTCCAGCGGGTCCGCCGGAACGCCGTGCCAGGTCATCAGGTCCGCCCAGCGTTCCCGCTCGTGGACCCCGTCCCGCCAGCCGGGTCCGGGCAGCCCCGGGGCGGCATGGCCGAGCAGGCGGCGCGGCATCAGGGCCTCCAGCCGCCCGGTGCTTTCCGGACCGCTGCCGTGCAGGTTCACCGCCACGTCAATCCGTCCCGGTTCCAGCGGAATCGGAACGTCCAGGCCGTGCAGCGGCAGCAGCGCATCCACGCTGCCCACCAGCTTCACCACCGGCAGCAGCCACTCCTGGGCCGCGTAGAAGATGAAATGGTCCGGAAAGGCCCTGCGCAGCGCCCGCAGCGCCGGAACCGCCACCAGCAGGTCCCCCAGTTTCAGGGCCCGCAGGGCCAGGAGTTCCGGCTGCCCTTTGTTTGCGCTGCCCTGTTCCATTCCAGTCCTCCCGCCGGTGCCTCGCCCCGCCGTCCGGAACGAATGGACATCATCCTGCCAGAGAGCCGCCTTCAAGCTAAGCGAAGCGCGGAGAAGGAGAAGAAGTACGGGCAAAAGTGTTTAGGTCCGATACGGATGGGGAACAAGTTCCGTATGGGACCTCTGAATTCCGACGCACCGCGCGCCGTGCTCTTTGACCGGGACGGCACGCTGGTCCGTGATGTCCCGTACAACGGCAACCCCGACCTGGTGGATCCGTTTCCGCAGGCAGCGGACGTCCTGAGGCAGCTGCGCCGCAGCGGCATCCGCACCGGAGTCATCACCAACCAGTCCGGCGTGGCCCGCGGGCTGCTTACCCCTTCCCAGGTGGCGGCCGTCAACTCCCGGATCCAGCAGCTGCTCGGCCGGTTCGATGTCTGGGAGATCTGCCCGCACGGGCCCGGGGACGGGTGCTCCTGCCGCAAGCCGCAGCCGGGCATGATTCACAGTGCCTGTGCCCGCCTGGGCCTGCAGCCCAACGAGGTGGCCGTGATCGGGGACATCGGAGCGGACATGGCGGCGGCGGAAGCGGCCGGCGCTCGATCCGTACTCGTACCGACGCCCGTCACCCGCCCCGAGGAAACTGCCGCCGCGCCGCTGGTGGCCCGGGACTTGGCCGGCGCCGTCGCGCTGCTGCTGGAGGGCTCGTGAGCCGCGGGGTCCTGGTGGCCCGCCTGGACAGCGCAGGAGACGTCCTGCTCGCCGGTCCGGCGGTTCGCGCCGTTGCCGCGGACCCGCAGACCCGGGTCACCCTGCTGTGCGGGCCGCAGGGCGCCGACGCCGGGCGCCTCCTGCCCGGTGCCGACGACGTCCTGACGTGGACGGCCCCCTGGATCACCCACCCGGCCCCTCCGGTGACCGCCGCAGCCCTCGCAAGCCTGGAGCAGGACGTGCGCAGCGCAGGGATTGACGAAGCCGTGATCCTCACGTCCTTCCACCAGTCCCCGCTGCCGCTGGCCCTGGTGCTGCGCCTGGCCGGCGTGCCCCGGATCACCGGGGCCTCCGTCGACTATGCCGGTTCGCTCCTGGACATCCGCCTGCGGCCCGGCGAGGACTTCCCGGAAGACCAGCCCGAGGCCGAGCGCGCCCTGCAGATCGCGGCGGCGGCCGGGTACCGGCTTCCCGACGACGACGACGGACGCCTGCGCCTGCGCGGCACCGCCGACGTCGGGCATCTGGTGGGCGACGGGCCCTACGTTGTGGTGCATCCCGGCGCCGCTGTTCAGGCCCGGGCCTGGCCGGCCCTGCACCATACGGCCGCAGTGGAGCTCCTGACCGCCGCCGGTCACCGGGTTCTCGTGACCGGCGGTCCGGGCGAAACCCGGCTGACGGCCACCGTTGCCGGCGTTGCCGGCGTGGATCTGGGCGGACGCACCGACCTGCGCTCCCTGGCCGGCGTGCTGGCCGGGGCCTCCGCCGTCGTCGTCGGGAACACCGGCCCGGCGCACCTGGCGGCGGCGGTCGGAACCCCAGTGGTCAGCCTCTTTGCCCCGGTGGTTCCGGCCGTCCGGTGGGCGCCGTACCGGGTGCCCCTGGAGCTGCTGGGCGACCAGAACGCACCCTGCCGGCTCAGCCGGGCCCGCGACTGCCCCGTGCCGGGACACCCCTGCCTTTCCGGCGTAACGCCGGAACAGGTTGTGGAGGCCGTGCACCGCTTAACCACCGGCGTTGCTTCTTTGGGAACGCGCAGAGAAACGAGGACTGCATGAGGATCCTGCTTTGGCATGTGCACGGCGGCTGGATGGAAGCCTTCGTCCGCGGGCCGCATGAGTACATTCTTCCGGTGATGCCGGAGGGCGGCCCGTGGGGGCTGGGCAGGGGCGGGCGGAACTGGCCGGCTTCGGCCATCGAATGTGCCCCCGGGGACCTGCGCGACGCCGGAATCGACGCCGTCGTGCTCCAGCGCCCGGAGGAACTCGCCGCCTGCGAGCGCCTGCTCGGACGGCGCCCGGGCCGCGATCTGCCGGCCGTGTACCTGGAACACAACACTCCGCGCGGCAGTGTGCCCTCCGCCACCCATCCGCTGGGTTCCCAGAGCAGCATCCCCATTGTCCACGTCAGCCATTTCAACGAGCTCTTCTGGGACAGCGGCCGCGCTCCCGTGCGGGTCATCGAGCACGGCATCCCGGACCCGGGCTACCGGTACACCGGTGAACGCGACCAGCTGGGCGTTGTCATCAACGAGCCGGTGCGCCGCTGGCGGGTCACCGGCACCGATTTGCTGCCGCGCTTCGCCCGCGCCGCCCGGCTGGAAGTGTTCGGCATGGGGACCGAGGGACTGGCCGCGGCCACCGGCCTGGGCCCGGATGAACTTACTGCCCGGGGAGACCTGCCGGCGGACGTCCTGCATTCCGAGCTGAGCAGGTGCCGGGCCTACGTCCATCCCATGCGCTGGACGTCGCTGGGACTGTCCCTGCTCGAAGCCATGCACCTGGGCCTGCCGGTCCTGGCCCTGGCCGCCACCGAAGCCGTGCGGGCTGTTCCCCCGGAGGCCGGCGCAATCTCGACCAGTGTCGATGCGCTGGTGCAAACTGCAGCGGACCTGCTCAGCGACCCCGCGGAAGCGCGGAAGCGGGGCCGGGCGGCGCGGGAATTCGCCCTGCAGCATTACGGCCTCGCAGCCTTCCTGGCCGCGTGGGACACCACGCTCTCGGACATCACCACCCGGAGCAGCAGGGTTCCCGTGCTGAGCCATCCGGTAACCACCGGAGAACTGCCGCTGCAGCGGCGAACAGAACTGTCAGGAGCTGCCGGAGGGGGAATGCAGTGAAAATCTCAATGGTGTCCGAGCACGCCAGTCCGCTGGCCGCACTGGGCGGCGTGGATGCCGGCGGGCAGAACGTGCACGTTGCGGCGCTGTCGGTGGCGCTGGCCCGCCGCGGGCATTCCGTGCGCGTCTATACCCGCCGCGATGATCCGGGCCTGCCCGCGGTGGTTCCGGTGCGCGACGGGCTGGAGGTGGTGCACGTGGACGCAGGACCGGCCCGGGCACTGCCCAAGGATGTCCTGCTGCCCTACATGCGGGAACTGGCCGAAGGCATCTCCGCCGACTGGGGGACGGTACCCCCGGACGTGGTGCACGCGCACTTCTGGATGTCGGGAGTCGCGGCCCTGGAGGCGGCCCGCCGGGTCGAGGCGCCGGGGTACCCCGTTCCGGTGCTCCAAACCTTCCATGCCCTGGGCACCGTGAAGAAACGCCACCAGGGAACCGAAGACACCAGCCCGCCGCAGCGCACCTGGCTGGAACCTTCCGTGGGGCGCACCGCGGACCGGGTGATCGCCACCTGCTCGGATGAGGTGTTTGAACTCAAGGCGATGGGAGTGCCCGGGAACCGGATTTCCGTGGCTCCCTGCGGCGTGGATCTGGATCTTTTCGGTTCCGGCGGACCCGCGGAGCCGAAAGGACGGCGTTTCCGGATTGCCGCCGTCGGCCGGCTGGTTCCGCGCAAAGGCGTGGATTTGGCGGTGCAGGCACTGGCGCTGCTGGCCGAAGGCGGCCTCAGCGACGTCGAGCTCCTGATCGTGGGCGGCGCCTCGGACTCCGCCGGGCTCGCCTCGGATCCGGAAGCCCAGCGGCTGCTGGCGCTGGCCCGCATCCTCGGTGTGGCGGACCGCGTGGTGCTGCGCGGGCAGGTCCCGCGGGAACAAATGCCGGCGGTGCTGAGAAGCGCCGATGCCGTGGTGTGCGCCCCCTGGTACGAACCGTTCGGGATAGTCCCGCTCGAGGCCATGGCCTGCGGCGTGCCGGTGGTGGCTTCCGCGGTCGGCGGGCTGATTGACACGGTGGTTCACGGCAAAACCGGCCTGCACGTGCCTCCCCGCGATCCGGTGGCCCTGGCCGCGGCACTGGCGGAGCTGCTGCGCAACCCGGAGTATTCCCGCCGTCTTGGTGCTGCCGGCCGGCAGCGGGCCCGGGCGCGGTATTCGTGGGACCGGGTGGCAGCAGACACTGAAAAGGCCTACCAGGTGGCGGTGGACCGCATGGCACCTGCCCGGCAGGGCAGCCTGCAGCCGCTGGGAGGGAAGGCGCTGTGAAACCCAAACCTCCGGAAGCCGCAGCCGGAACTCTGCTGGCAGACGTGCAGCCCGCCCCCGCTCCCCCGGCACAGGCAACCCGGCAGCCAACCCCGCCAACCCCGCCGGCCCCGGCGCAGCCAGCACAGTCAGCGGCGTCAGCGGCGTCAGCACAGCAGTCAGCCCACCGGGCGGTCCTTGCGCACCTGTCCGATCTGCGGCCGGCGGTCGCCTCGCTCGAGGCGCAGGCACCGCGGCTCACCGGCTGGGGCGTGGAGCTCGCCGTCCGCCTCCTGGCCGGACACCGACTGCTTGCCGCCGGCAACGGCGGCTCGGCGGCGGAGGCCCAGCATTTAACGGCGGAGCTGGTGGGCAGGTTCGACGGCGAACGGCGGCCGTTCTCCGCCATTGCCCTGCACGCGGAAACGTCAGCGGTGACGGCCATTGCCAATGACTACGGGTTTGACCAGCTCTACGCGCGGCAGGTGCTGGGCCACGGACGCCGCGGCGACGTGCTGATCCTGCTCTCCACAAGCGGCAGGAGCCCCAATTTGCTGCGCGCCGCGGAGGCGGCGCGCGCCGAGGGCATCACCACCTGGGCCCTGACCGGCCGCGGACCGAATCCGCTCAGCGAGGCCTGCGACGACGCCGTCAGCATCGACGCGCAGGCGGCCAACGCGCAGGAGGCCCACCTCATTGCCCTGCACGCCGTGTGCCGGGCCTTCGACGCCGAGGTCTTCCGCCGCGGCGGAAAGGAGCAACCGTGAAAATCGTGGTGGTTGGCGACGTTCTGCTGGACACTGACATCACCGGCAGCGCGCAGCGGCTCTCCCCTGACGCCCCGGTTCCGGTGGTTGATGTGGACAGCATCCGCAAGCGCGCCGGCGGGGCTGGCCTGGTGGCCCGGATGCTGGCCCGCGAAGGCCTCGATGTGGCCCTGGTGACGGTACTGTCCGAGGACGGCGCTGCCGCGGACCTGCGCGGTGCCCTCACCGGCATAACCGTCACCGCAGGCCCCTCCGGAGCACCCACGCCGGTGAAGACCCGGATCCGCGCCGATGCCCAGGCGGTAGTGCGCTTCGACGAAGGCTGCTCCCCTCCGCCGGCACCCGCGGTGACCCCTGAGATGCTGTCCGTCCTGTCCGGCGCCGATGCGGTGGTCGTGGCGGATTACGGCCGCGGGCTGACCGGCAATCCGGAGCTGCGCAGCGCCCTGGAAGCGCTGGCGGGGCGGGTGCCTGTGGTCTGGGACCCGCACCCGGCCGGCGCCGACCCGGTGCCCGGCGTTGCCGCCGTGACCCCGAACCTGCCGGAAGCGCTGAGCAGCGGCGGCGGGGGCGGGACGGGCGGAATCCCGGCAGCCCTGCACGCAGCGGAAGTGCTGCTGGGGCGCTGGCGGAGCCGGTCAGTGGTGGTGACCCTCGGTTCCCTCGGAGCGCTCGTCCTGCCCGCCGACGGTCTGCCGCAGGTGATCCCCGCTCAGGAGGTGCCCGCCGGAGATGCCTGCGGCGCCGGTGACCGGTTCGCCGCAACCCTGGCCCTGGCCCTGGCCCGCGGAACCGCACTGGAGCCCGCCGCGGAACAGGCGGTGCAGGCAGCCGCCGGTTTCCTCGCCGCCGGCGGAGTGGCTGCCCTGCACCGGGAAAAAGCGCCCGTGCAGCTGCACAGCGGCAGCCTCGATGCCCTCTCGGCCGCCCGCACGGTGCGCGAGCGCGGCGGAACAGTGGTGGCCACCGGCGGATGTTTCGACCTGCTCCACGCCGGGCACGCCCGCACCCTGTCCGCCGCCCGCCGGCTGGGCGACTGCCTGATCGTGGTCCTGAATTCCGACAGCTCCGTCCGGCGGCTCAAGGGCGAGCAGCGTCCCATCATTGGCCAGGCGGACCGCGCTGAACTGCTGCTGTCGCTGGGCTGCGTGGACGGTGTCCTGGTCTTCGAGGAAGATACCCCCGAGGCGGCCCTGGAGCGGCTCCGGCCGGACATCTGGGTCAAGGGCGGGGACTACCGCGAAGACCAGCTGCCGGAAGCCCGGCTGATCAAGGCCTGGGGCGGAGAGACCGTCACCGTCCCGTACCACCCGGCCCGTTCCACCACTGCACTGGCCGCGGCCCTGGCCCGGGTCGGCTAGCCAGGGTTAGCAAGGCCAGGGTTAGCAAGGCCAGGGTTAGCAAGGCCAGCCCGGCCGGCAGCACCACAGCTTCGGTCCCGGAACGCCGTGGACCCGGACGTACAACCAAAGATGTACAACGAAAGGAAAGACCCATGTCTCTGCAGCTTTCCAACCCCGGACGGGTGCTCATCACCGGCGGCGGCTCCGGCTTAGGCGCCGCCGTTGTCCGGGCGGTAACCGACGCCGGCGGCACCGCCGTCGTACTGGACCGGAACATCAGCACGGTCAGTGCCGCCAAAGCCATTGAAGTGGACGTCTCAGACCGCGCGGCCGTGGAAGCGGCGGTCACCGAGGCCGCCGAATCCCTGGGCGGGCTGGACGCCGTGGTGACCGCAGCGGGCATTGACCGCTGCGGCCGGCTGGAGGACGTTGCGGCCGAAGAATGGGAGAAGGTCATCGGAGTGAACCTGCTCGGCACCGTTTCCGTGGTGCGCGTCGCCCTCCCCTACCTGCTCGAGAGCCACGGCCGGGCAGTGACTGTGGCTTCAAGCCTGGGCATCAAGGCCGTTTCGGACGCCACTGCCTACTGCGCCTCGAAGTTCGGCGTGGTGGGTTTCAGCCGTGCCCTTGCCGCCGAAACCCGCGGCCGGATGGGGGTCACCACCATGATCCCTTCCGGGATGAAGACGAATTTTTTCGACGACCGCACGGAGCAGTACAAGCCGCAGGACGATTCCCGGCTCAACGATCCGATGCGCGTGGCCGAGGCAATTCTCTTCGCCCTGCACCAGCCCCGCGGATGCGAGATCCGCGAGATGGTTATCTGCCACGAGGAGGAGGATTCCTGGCCCTGATCCGGTGATGGCCCGCCCGGCGCCCCGGACACTCTGCTAGGCGGACGGTGCCGCCCGCAGCTCGGCCACGTCTGCGTACACGGCCTCCGGGTCAACAGCGGCCACAAACGAATCATCATGGGGGCAGCGTTCCGCCGTCCAGCCGACCTGGGTGACATCGGCTCCGCAAACCGGGCAGGCGGAAACCCAGGACATGTGCACCCGGTGGCGGGTGCGGCCCATGGCGCCGGCATTGATCGCATTTCCGAACCAGTAGATACCCACTGTCGGCGTGCCCACAGCCTGGGCCAGGTGCCGGGGTCCGCTGTCATTCCCGATCATCACGGCGCTCGCCTTGAGCAGGGCCGCCAGGGTGCCGATATCCAGCTTTCCGGCCACTGAGCCGATGTCGGCCCCGGGCCCGGCGGCCGCCAGGCCCAGCGCGGTAATGTGTTCGGCGAGCTCCCGGTCGCCGTCGTCGCCCACCACCAGAACCTGGCAACCGTCGGCGGCGGCCCGCACCGCCAGTGCTGCAAAGGCCGACGCCGGCCAGCGGCGGCGGGGATCGGTGGCGCCCGGGTGGAGGGTCACCAGGTCCCGGTCCGGGGCCACAAAGGCCGCGGCCTTCTCTTCCTCCGCGGAGAGGACCTCCAGCTGCGGCTCCAGGGAGACGGGAACCGCCCCCGCCAGGCCCGCCACTTCCAGCGCCCGCAGAATCTCGTGCTGGTAGTAAACGTACGGAATGGTGCGTTCCAGGGGTGCCGCGTCGGGAGTCCGGGTGCCAACCGTATGGGCCGCACCCAGTTGCAGGAGGAAAGGATTGGAATTGCGGCCGCCTCCGTGCACCTGGACGGCCAGGTCGAAGCTGCGGGCACGCATGGAATCCATAAACGCCGCCAGCGCTGCAGGATCCTCCGGGCCCGGCCGGATGCCCGGGGCGACAGGCAGCACCTCCACGCGGTGCACCGGGCCCGGCCGTCCCGCCAGCAGCGCCGCATGCAGCGGCGTGCCCAGCAGCGTGATCTCGGCCTCCGGGTAGGCGGCGGCAAGAGCGTCCAGCGCCGGCATGGCAAACATCAGGTCCCCCAGTCCGCCGCCGCGCAGCACAACGATCCGGGCCACTCCCGGAAACTGCTCCAGCACCGGCCCGACACCGCGGCGCACGCCCCGTTCCTCCGGCTGCGCTCCGTCCGGCACCGCCCGCGGCGCCGCGTCCTGCACCGCTGCTGCTGCCTCCGGCAAGCCGTTCCCAGTTCCTCTTTCCACCATTTACCGTCCCTTCCCGGATCTCGTCGGAGCACCTTTGCCCTGCCGCCGCCATGCCGCCGCAGCCCCGGCCGGCCGTTGCCGGCCGATGCGGCGAGCTGCCGCCACCCTGCCGGCGGCTGTTTCTCTGGCCCCACCCTAGGGCCTGGCCCGGCCGATCCCAACCGCAGGACGCGAGGAAAAATCTTCCGCTGCCGATCCGTGTAAACCGCGGCCAAACGGGTAGGAACCCTACACACGAAGTTGCCGCGTATCCGATCCCGAGGAGTTCCATGTCAGCCAGCGTCGCCTCCGCCCCTTCCTCCGTCAGCACGGATTCCCCGGTTGGCCGGATGGCAGTGCGCAATCCTTCCGACGGCACACTGGTGGGGGAATTGGACGCGGCGGGCCTGGAGGAGGTCCGCGCTGCCGTCCGGGCAGCCCGGGCGGCCTGTCCCGGGTGGGCAGCCACCGACCCGGCCGTGCGCGGCCAGGCCCTGCGGGCAGCGGCGGCCGCCGTGGCTGCGCATGCCGGCGAGCTCGCGGACCTGAACAACCGCGAAACCGGAAAGCCCGTGGAGGAAGCGCTCGGCGGCGTGGCCGCCGGCGTCGCCACCCTGGAGCAGTACGCCGAACTGGGACCGGTACACCGCGGGCTGAGCCTGCGCGGCTCGGTGCTGGCAGCGGACTACACCGTCACCGAACCGCGCGGCGTTGCAGTGCTGCTCACCCCGTGGAATGACCCGGTGGCGGTCGCGGCCGGCCTGATCGGTGCGGCGCTGGTAACCGGAAACGCCGTCATCCACAAGCCCAGCGAACGTTCCCCGCATACCGGGGCGCTGCTCGGGGACCTGCTCTCGCCTTTTTTCCCGCCGGGTGTCCTGGCCACCCTCACCGGCGGCGCCGAAACAGGTTCCCTGCTGAGCATGGAGACCGGCGTCGATGTGCTGGCCCATGTGGGTTCCAGTTCCTCCGGAGCGCGGATCGCCCGTGCCGGCGCGCTCACCGGGGCGCACGTGATCCGGGAAAACGGCGGCAATGATCCGCTCCTGATTGATGCCGGAGTGGACCCGGAATGGGCAGCCGGGCAGGCGGCCCTCGGGGCGTTCAGCAACAGCGGCCAGATCTGCACCGCCGTCGAGCGCATCTATGTGCACCGCGACGTCGCCGATGCGTTTTGCGAAGCCCTGGTCGGCGAGGCCCGCCGCCGCAACCGGGACGCCGTGCAGGCGCCGCTGGTGGATGAACGGCTGCGGACCGCGGTGCATGCGCAGGTCACCGAAGCCGTCCGCGACGGCGCGGTGCTGGCCGAAGGAGGCGTCGTCCCGCCCGGGCCGGGCGCCCACTACCCGGCCACCGTGCTGTTGAACTGCACGCAGCAGATGGCGGTGTTCACGGAGGAGACTTTCGGCCCGGTTGCGCCCGTGCAGGTGGTGGACAGCTTCGACGAAGGGCTGGCACTGGCGGCCGGGGACAGATTCGGTTTGGCCGCCACGGTTCTCACGCCGCTCATCGATTCCGCGCACCGCGCCGTTGCTGCCCTGCCGGTGGGAACGGTAAAAATCAACACGGTGTTCGGCGGCGCACCGGGCGGCTCGGCGCAGCCCCGCGGGGAGAGCGGCAGCGGATTCGGGTACGGTCCGGAACTGCTGGACGAATTCAGTCTGGTCAAGGTTGTCCACGTGGGCATCCCGCAGATGCCGGGGCAAAAGTGAGGAGCCCGCAGGACCTGGCGGGGCTGCGCAGCCTGGCTCCGTGGCTGCCCGGCCTCCTTGCCGGGAAAGCACCGCGCATCGCCGTGGTCGGGGACGTCATGCTGGACGGCTGGTGGTCCGGAACCACGGACCGGTTCTGCCGCGAAGCACCCGCGCCGGTGGTGGACATCGAACGCCGGGACTACTCCCCGGGCGGAGCAGCAAACACTGCAATGAACCTGCAATCCCTCGGCGCCCGGGTCCGGTTGGCCGGGCTGGTGGGCGAGGACGAACCCGGACGGCGGCTGCGGGGCCTCCTCGCCGCCGCCGGCATCGACCTGCAGCAGCTGCAGTCCCATCCGGCCGCCCGCACCGCCACCAAATACCGCGTCCAGGCCGGCGAGCAGGTCCTGCTGCGGATGGACGACGGCGGGAGTCCGGTTCCGGCCGAGGCGGAGGAACACCTGGCGGGATCCCTGGATGCATGGCTGGAGGACATGGACGCCGTGGTGGTCTGCGACTACGGGACGGGCCTGCTGCACGGGATGCTGCGGGACGCACTGGTTGCCGCACGCGGCAGCAGGTTCACCGTGGTCGACGCGCACGATCCGGCTCTCTGGGCCGGGCTGGCCGCCGACGTCGTCACCCCCAACGCGCAGGAAGCGGCCCGGCTGCTGGACATCACGCTGCAGCCGCAGGCGGACCGCGCCGAACAGTTCATTGGGCGCGGCCGGGAGCTGCTGCACGCTGCCGGCGCCGGATCCGCCGTCGTTACCCTGGACCGCGAGGGCACCGTCCTTCTCGCGGGGGACGGCACTGTGCACCGGACCTGGGCCCGCCCGGCCGCGGAGAAACACGCGTCCGGGGCCGGCGACACCTTTGTGGCATGCCTGACCCTGGCCCGGACAGCCGGGCTCCCGCTGAGCACGGCAGCGGATTTGGCGCAGAATGCCGCCGACATTGTGGTTCAGCGCGCCGGAACCTCCGTCTGCACCACGGCGGACCTGACGCTGCATCTGACCGCCCTGGCCGACACGGCGCTGCCGCCGGGGGAACTGGGTGAACGCGTGGCTGCGGACCGGGCAGCCGGCAAGCGGATAGTGCTCACCAACGGCTGCTTTGACGTGCTGCACCGCGGGCACACCCGCTATCTGCAGCAGGCCAAGGCCCTGGGTGACGTCCTCGTGGTCGCACTGAACGGCGATGATTCGGTGACCCGCCTGAAGGGGCCGGACCGGCCGATCAATCCGGTCCATGACCGCGCCGGAGTCATCGCTGCGCTGAGCTGCGTCGATTACGTAACCGTCTTCGACACCGACACTCCAATTCCGCTGATTGAGGCACTGCGCCCGGACATCTATGCCAAGGGCGGCGACTACTCCCCCGAAATGCTGCAGGAAACTCCGGTGGTGAGGGCGCTTGGCGGCCAGGTGCGGATCCTGGACTATGTGGCGGACCATTCCACCAGCGCCGTCGTGCAGCGGATCCAGGCTTCGTCGCTGCGGCCGGGCAACCGCCGGCAGCAGGTGGACGCTGAGCAGGCAGCGGGCCGCGGTCCCGCCGCAACCGCCGGCCAGGAGGAAGCGGGGGGCGGGCCGTGAGCCGGAAATGGTCCGGTGAATGGGGGCTGGACGACGACGGCGGCGACGTAGACGGTGTTGGGTCGATTGGGTCGGTTGGGCACGCCGCTGACAAGGGAGCGGGCGGCCGGCAGGTGTCCCTGCAGGTCCTGATCCCGACCCGGGACCGCGCGGCGGAATTGGCCGTTACCCTGGCCGGGCTCGCAGCCCAGGACGGTCCCTCTTTCGGTGTTGTGGTCAGCGACCAAAGTCCCGGACCGCCGTCCTGGGAGCATCCGGCGGCGGCCGCAATGGTTCGGGTGCTCCGTGCCCAGGGACGCCCGGTGCGGCTGGAGCGGAACCTGCCGGCGCGCGGCCTGGCACAGCAGCGCCAGCATTTGCTGGATCTGGCCGAAGCGCCGCTGGTGCTTTACCTGGACAACGACGTGTGGCTGGAGCCGGATATGCTGCGGCGGATGGCCGGGGCGCTGGCGGAGGCGGGCTGCGGGTTTGTCGGCGCAGCAGTACAGGGCCTGTCCTACCTGCGGGACCGGCGGCCCCGCGAGCAGGAATCCTTTGAGCCGTGGTCCGGGCCGGTCCTGCCGGAGCGGATCCGCCGCGGCGCGCCGGGATTCAACCGCTGGCCGCTGCACAACGCCGCGAACCTTACCCACCTCGCCGCGCGCCTGGATGTTCCTGCCGGTTCCTGGCAGCTCTACAAGGTGGCCTGGGTGGGGGCCTGCGTGCTCTTTGACCGCCGGAAACTCGTGGACTGCGGAGGATTCGAGTTTTGGCAGGACCTGCCGCCGGGGCATTCCGGCGAAGATGTTGCCGCGCAATGGCAGGTCATGGAGAAGTACGGCGGTGCGGGTTTGGTTCCGTCCGGCGCCGTGCACCTGGAATCGCCCACAACGGTCCGGGACCGTTCCACAGACGCTGCCGAGCAGATGTTCGGACAGTGAGCAAAGCTGCATACAACACCAAACCGAAGGAGCATCATGGCTGACAAACCAAGCCCGATCGACATTCAGAAGGCATTGGGCGGAATGGACTACCCGGCGTCCAAGGACGAGATCGTGAAGAAGGCCCGGGATTCCAAGGCTGATTCCTCGGTGCTGGATGCGCTGGAAGGCCTGCCCGAACGCCAGTATGACGCCCCGACCGACGTCAGCAAGGAAATCTTCGACTGATGCCGCGGCAGCTGCTGCCCTGCGGACCGGCTGCTTAGGCCGTCGGGTCCGTGGGGCGGGAGTCCGTGGTGCGGGGGTCACTGTCGGCTGCGCCGGGAGCAGTACCGTCCGCGTCAGGCGTGGTGCCGGCGCCGGGGCCGCCCACGCTGCCCGCGCCGCCGGGAATCTTGGCCGAGCTGCGATTGACTCCGGACCCTTCGCTGAGGTGGTCCGGGTTGGGCTTTTCCGTCATCAGCAGCAGTGAGCACACCAGCAGCGAGACGATAAAGGCGATGCCGGCGGCGGTGAAGGCCAGGTCCAGCCGCAGTTCTTTGTCCGCGCCGCCTGTGGCGAAGATCATGGTGGCGACGCCCGCAACGACAGCCAGGACGGCTGAAAAAATGAGCGGGGCCTTCACGGAGTTCCGCTTTTGCGGCCCACCGGATGAGCTGTTCGCCACTGTCTTTCCTCCTGCTGCGTTGGTGTTCACGGGTTCTACAGTACGTAGAACCCGGAGTTGTTCAGTTTACGGCTTTTCCCGGGCTCCCGCTGCCGGGTGTGATCCCGCCTGCGACCGGGCATCCCAGCGGGCACCCAGTCCGGAGGTGGCCAGCACTACGGCAATAATGATTGCCGAGCCGCCGGAGACGCCCAGCATCGCGTGCGCGCCCAGGCCCATGACCTGCACGGCGACGAGAATGGCGGCGGTTCCCAGGCTCACCGCTCCGGTGATCAGCCAGTCCCGCGCGGGGAGGAAGGCACTCCGGGCCTTTGCCCAGAGGAAGAGCTCCACGGCCCCTCCCACCAGCAGCGCGGCTCCGGCCGCGGCGCAGAAGGCCTCAACCGAGCGGAGCGCGAGGACGGCGAGGCCGGCCACGGCGTACACGCCGGCTTCAAGGAGCTGCAGGGTGCGCACCCGGGCCTGGGCACGGATGCCGGCCAGCACGGCCATCCGCCATACGGCGGCGGCGGTAAACAGCAGATAGAGTCCGCCCGCGAACGAGAGCACGTTCACGCCCGGAGACTGCCAGAAGACGGTCAGGATGCCGAAGGCTGCCGCTGCGGCCGAGCGCAGGAGGATGGGTACCCACGGGGTTCCGTGGTTCGAATCTCCCACTGCTGAGCCTCCGCTTTTCGATAACGAGTTGTCTGGCCGGTTGGCCACCAACCAGCTTAGTCGCTTGCGGCGCCCGGCGCCGCCCCGGTGACCATCCAGGCATCCTGCCTGATCCGCAAGGTCAGCGTGACCGCCCGCGCACTCATGTAGCCGAGGGCAAAGGCCGCCCACAGCCAGGCAATACCCTCCGGGCCGGTCAGGTCAGAGACCCGGACCCACCACAGCAGCGGAAGGTAGGCCAGCAGGTTCAGCACTCCGGTGAGGGCCAGATAGCGGGCATCGCCGGCGCCGATGAGCACCCCGTCCAGCACAAACACCAGCCCGCAGATCGGCTGCGAGGCTGCCAGCACCCACAGGCCGGCGGTCAGCGCGGACTGGACACCGGCGTCGGGCGTGAAGATCCAGCCGGCGAAGGGCGCGACCGCGGCCAGCAGCAGGCCGGTGATGACCCCGAAGCCCACACCCCACCGGACCATCCGCCGGGTCAGTTCTCTGGCCAGCGACCGGTTTCCCGCGCCCAGTTCCTTGCCGATAAGTGCCTGCGCGGCGATTGCCAGGGCATCCAGGGCGAAGGCCAGGAACGTGAAGACCGTCATCACCAGCTGGTGGGCGGCAAGGGACTGCGGACCCTGCGCCGTGGCAACCAGCACCGCGGCCAGCACGGCCACGCGCAGGCTGAGCGTGCGCAGCATGAGCCAGGAGCCAACATGCGCGGTGGCGAGGATCCCCGCCGGAGAGGGGCGCAGCGTCACTCCGGCCCGCCGGGCCATCCGACCCACCAGCACCAGATAGACCGCGGCCATCCCCCACTGCGTGATGCTGGTGCCCAGTGCGGAGCCGGCCACGGACAGGTTGAAGCCGTAGACCAGCAGGTAGTTCAGGCCAATGTTCACGCCAAAGCCGATCCCGGCCACGGCCAGCGGGGTGCGCGTGTCCTGCAGCCCGCGCAGCACCCCGGTGGCGGCCAGGACCACCAGCATGGCGGTCAGCCCCGGCATCGAATACTGCAGGTAGTCCACCGCATACCGGTGCACCTCTCCGGTGGCCCCCAGGGCGGACGCCAGCCACGGTGCGGAGAGGATGCCGGCCGCGGAGAGCAGCACGCCCAGGATCAGCGCCAGGCCAATCCCGTCGCGGCCGGCTGCCACCGCCTCCCGGTGCCGGTCACCGCCCAGGAATCGCGCCACGGTCCCGGTGGTCGAATAGGCAAGGAACACCATGAGGCCGACGGCGGTCTGCAGCACGGTGGATGCCAGCCCCACCCCGGCGAGCTGGTTGACGCCCAGATGCCCCACAATGGCGGAATCAGCGATCAGGAACAGCGGTTCGGCGATGAGCGCACCCAGCGCCGGAACGGCCAGAGCCAGGATGCGGCGGCCCAGGGCCGGGCTGGAAGTCTGCGATGAAGAAGTGCCCACGGTTCCAGCCTACGGTTTTTCGAGCGCGGGACTGGCCGGGGCGGCACCGGACTCCGGAGTGAGCACCGCGGCGGCTGCGGCTGCGGCCGCCGCCAGCAGCAGTCCCACAAAGGCGCTGAGCCCGGCCCAGCCCCAAAGCTGGAAGAAAAAGCCTCCGGTCCAGCCGAGCACGCTGGAGCCCGCGTAATAGAACAGGTTGTACAGGGATGAGGCCTGGGCGCGGCCCTCGGTGGCCAGGAAGGGCGCCCAGCCGGACGCAATGGAGTGCGCGGCGAAAAAGCCTCCGGTGAACACCACCAGTCCGGTTATCACGGCCGGAAGCCAGGGAGCCAGCGTCAGCGCCAGCCCGGCGGCCATGACTGCTGTTGAACCCAGCAGGACGGTCCGGCGGCCGCCGTGGGCGGAGAGCCGGCCGGCGAGGGTTCCGGCCGCCCGGGAGGACCAGGTGCCGGCCAGATACGCCAGGAACAGGAAGCCGGCAACGCTCTGCGGCAGTGAAAACGGTGCCTCACCCAGCCGGAATCCCAGATAGTTGTACACGGCCACGAACCCGCCCATCAACAGGAATGCCTGCAGGTACAGGCCTGCCTGCCGCGGATCGCGCAGCTGGGCCAGCAGCCGCCCGCCGAGGCCCGGGCCGGGATCGGAGCGCCGCAGCGGCGAGAACCCCTGCTGCTTTGGTGCCGTCAGCAGAAACACCACGGCGGCCGCTGCGGCCAGGAGACTGACAACGCCGACGCCGATCCGCCAGTTGGCGGCCTCGCTCAGCGGAGCAGCCACGATGCGCCCCGCCAGGCCCCCGATGGTGGTGCCCGAAACGTAGCTTCCCGCCGCGACGGCGGCATGTACCCGGGAGACCTCCTCGCTCAGGTAGGCCAGGGCGACGGCGGGGATTCCGCCCATCGCGGCGCCCTCGATAAAGCGCAGCACCAGCAGCGCGGGCAGGCTGGGGCTGAACGGAACCGCCAGGCCCAGGACGACGGCGGCCAGGATCGCCAGCCGCATTACCGGAAGCCGGCCAAAGCGGTCAGCGGCGGCAGACCAGGGAATCACCGCTGCGGCCAGGCCCAGTGTGGCCGCGGAAACCGTCAGGGCTGCGGAGGAGGCGGAGATCTCCAGGTCCGCTGCCAGACCGGGAAGCACCCCCTGCAGTGAATACAGCTGGGCGAAGGTGGCCATGCCGGCGGCGGCCAGGCCGATGAGCACGCCGCGGTATCCCCGGCTGCCTTTGGCATGCCCGGTCCACGGCTCACCGCTGCTGTTCACCCCTGCTCTCCCGTACGCACAGTAGAACTCTAGGGCTTCCTCCCGGCTTTCCCGGAGTCGGCGCCGGGATTGCCGGCGGGATTGCCGGCGGCCGCAGCGAGCTCCGACTCCAGGTTCCGCCGTGCCGGTTCTTCCCAGCGCTCCCGGGCTGCAGCAGTGGAGAAGATGGGTTCCAGGGCAAGCAGCCCGCGAACCACCCGCCGCCGTCCTGATGCGAACTCCGCATCATCCAGGTGCCGGTACTCGCGGCGAACGTCGGACACGTAGCGGGCGTAGGCTGCCGGTTCCCGGGCCAGCACGGCCAGGTCCGCATCGCACAACACTTGGCCGGCGGGGTCCCCGGCCGCGGGATCATGTCCCGCGGTCACCAGGACCAGCCGCTGAACGTCACGGATTTCCGGCACCGGAACCCCTGCCTCGGCCAGCAGGGCTGCGGCCAGGCGGGCGGATTGTCCCTCGTCGTCGGGAGCGCCCCGGTACACGGCGTCGTGGAACCAGGCGGCCAGGAGGAGCGGGCGCGGCGGCGGCCCGTCCCACAGCAGTTCCACCGCTTCCAGGACCGCGAGCAGGTGCCGCCGGTCATGGTACCGGCGGTCCGGTTCGCCCCAGCGGTTCAAAAGCTCCGCGCCCAGCTCCCGGTTCCCCGGCAGCAGTGCCTCCCACCGGGTGAGCAGCGGATGCACCAGCGAAGCGCTGCGCTCCCGGGCCTTGATCCGCAAACCGCTGCGGATCAGCAGGCGCACCAGGGTGCCGCCGTCGACCTCCACCGCTCCCCGGGCCACCAGATCCCGGTAGCGGCGGGCCGGAACGTCGTAATGGTCCAGATCAAACGCACGGAAAGCTATTCCGGCATCCGCGGCGAAGCTGTGCAGCTCGTCCAGCGAGGTGTCGGACACCAAATGGGAGAACACGGTGTTGTGCGCCGGCCACCGCGGCGGGTCAATGTAAATCATCGGGCAGGTCCCCGGTGCAGCAGGAAAGACATTCCTTATACCTACCGGAGAGAAGGAAGTATTTCCATGCGGCTCCGGCAGCGGGGCCTTGTCCGCAGGCGCGGGGCGTGGTCGAATGTTCGCATGAAAAACGGGGACACCGCGGTCCTGGCCATCGGCACCAAGAAGGGCCTGTGGCTGGCCGAGAGCGCCGACCGCCAAGCATGGAATGTCACCGGTCCGCACTTCCTGATGGACGAGGTCGCCTCCCTGGCGATCGACACGCGCGGCGGTACGCCCCGGATCCTGGCCGGCATCATGAACTGGCACTGGGGCCCCTGCGTTGTGCACTCCGATGACCGCGGCGCCACCTGGAGCGAACCGGAGGACGGCGCCGTCCGGTTCCCCGAGGACACCGGCGAGGCACTGGCCCGGGTCTGGCAGCTGCAGCCCGACAGCGACGCGCGGCCCGGGGTGGTGTGGGCCGGTGCCGAGCCCATCTCCGTGTGGAAGTCCACGGACGGCGGTGAACACTTCGAAATGAACCGGCCGTTCTGGGACCACCCGCACCGCAGCGAGTGGGGCGCCGGCTTCGGCGGCGCGGCTGCCCACACCGTGCTGCCGAGCCCGGCGGACGACAGCGTGCACGTGGCCATCAGCGCGGCAGGGGTGTACCGCACGGACGACGGCGGCGCCTCCTGGGCACCCCGCAACAACGGCATCAGCGCCTACTTCCTGCCCGATCCCCATCCTGAGTTTGGCCAGTGCGTGCACAAGGCAGCCCGTGACGCCGGCGACCCCCGCCGGCTCTACGCGCAGAATCGCCACGGCGTGTACCGCTCCGACGACTCCGGAGACTCCTGGGTTTCGATTGCCGAAGGGCTACCGGCCGACTTCGGCTTTGTCATGCTGGCCCACCCCACCCGGCCCGGCACCATCTGGACCATTCCCCTGAAGGCCGACGGCGAGCGTATCCCGCCGGACGGCCATCCGGCGGTCTACCGAAGCACCGATGCCGGCGGAACCTGGACACGGCTGGACCGCGGCCTGCCCGAGACGGACTTCAACGCCGTGCTCCGCGATGCAGCCGCCGTAGATAACGGGGAACCGGCGGGCGTGTACTTCGGCACCCGCGGAGGCCAGGTGTTCGCCAGTGCCGACGAGGGCGACACCTTCTCGCTGGTGGCGGGAAACCTGCCGGATGTGCTGTGCGTCCGGGCCGGAATTGTTTCCGCCGAGCCGGAGCCGGCCTGATGACTGCGCAACCCGTGCGCCTGGTGCTGCCGGCGGCGCTGTCCACCGCCGCAGAAGGGCACCGCGAGCTGCACCGCGCCGCCGGGACAGGCCTCACCGCAGCCGGGCTGCTGGACGGCCTTGCGGTGGACTACCCGCGTCTGGAGCGCCGCATCCGGGACGAGGCCGGCCAGCTGCGCCGCTACGTCAACGTTTACATCGACGGCGAGGAACTGCGTGCCCTCGACGGGCTGGCAAGCACGGTGCCCCCGGGAGCCGAAGTCCTGATCCTGCAATCCATTGCCGGAGGGTAGCCCTCTCCGAAGCCGGTCCGTCAGGCGCCTGCCCCGGGATGCGCGGGCGAAGGATAAGCACGGCAGGGGTTAACGACACAACAGGCACTAAGACACAACAGGCACTAAGACACAGCAGGCATTAAAAACAGCAGGCACCCCGCCGGTCAGCGGGACGCCTGCTGTTCACGGAACCCGCGGTTCGGCGGGACTCCTCTGTTGTCTTTCCTGATCCGGTGGTTAGGCCGGCAGCTGCAGCACGTGGCCGGTGAAGATGAGGTCGGGGTGGATGACCGTGTCGGCGTTGGCGTTGTACAGCGCCTCCCAGCCACCCTCGATGCCCAGCTTCTCGGCGATGATGGACAGGGTGTCACCGGACTGGATGGTGTAGGTTTCACCGCTCAGCGCCGGGGCCGGGGTCTGTACCGGAGCCGGAGTCTGCACCGGTGCCGGTGCAGCAACCTGGGCCTCAGGCAGGACCTGGGTCTGCGGCACTACGGCTTCCGGAGCAGCCTGGGGCTGCGGTGCGGCGTAGGTCTCGGCCGGGACAGTTTCCTGGACCGGTGCTTCCGGGACGTACTGCTGCGTCGTTTCCGGTGCCACATATTCCTGAGCGGCCGGCGGTGCGACGTATTCCTGGGTGGCCTGCGGGGTCACCGTCTGGCTCTGGGCGCTCACCGAACCGGCACCGCCGGACAGGCCCAGCTTGGCGGAGCAGGCGGGCCAGGCTCCCCAGCCCTGGCCGGCAAGTACGCGTTCGGCCACGGCGATCTGCTGTTCACGGCTGGCGGACGTGGGATCGCCCTGCCCACCAAAGGCGGCCCAGGTGCTCGGCGTGAACTGCAGTCCGCCGGAGAACCCGTTTCCGGTATTGATGCTCCAGTTACCACCGCTTTCGCACTGTGCCAGTGCATCCCATGTACTCGCGTCGGCAGCCTGGGACGGTACTGCGGTCAGGGCGAGGCCTGCACCTGAGATGGCTGCAACAGCAAGTCCCCGGCGCACGTTTCGGCTGATCTTAGACTTGGTCATTAGTGTGGCTGCTCCCAGGGCCCACCGGCGTTCCACCCCTCCCGGGGCTTCTCTACGCTGCCGCCAACCCATGAAATATCGAGGGCATGGTTACGGTGCCTGACGAAGTGGCGACATCTGGTGGCTCGCGGCACCGAGCGTGCGGCTGCACCTGGAACGGCGCCAGCCTGGTCGCCGGACATCTATTTGGTCCGGCTGGGGGTCCGGTCTTTCCCGAACCGTTAACCACCGTAAGGGACGCTGCGCCGGAACCTCAAGCGAATCCAAATTGGTATGAATCACACCTAATCGTTATCGTTTCGAAATCCGCGGGAACAAGCCGATCTGCTATAAGCCCTGCGTCCGGCTGTGCGAAAGCTCATATCCGGTGCAACCCCGCCTTGTGGACAGCCGCTGACGCCGGGTCTAGGGTTTGTCCACGTGCTCACATTCTTCAATGCGTTAAAGCGCATTCTGGTCGGGCGTCCGTACGGCAATGAACGGCTCTCGCGCACTCTCCTGCCCAAGCGCATCGCACTTCCCGTATATGCGTCCGATGCCCTCTCATCAGCGGCCTACGCTCCTGATGAAATCCTGCTGACCCTGGCACTGGCCGGAGTGACCGCCGTGACCCTCTCACCCTGGGTTGGCCTGGCGGTCATCGTGGTCCTCCTGACGGTCGTGGCCTCCTATCGGCAGAATGTGCATGCGTATCCGTCGGGCGGCGGAGATTATGAGATTGCCAGCAGCAATCTCGGCAAGCCGGCAGGATTGACGGTGGCATCCGCCCTGCTGGTCGACTACGTCCTCACGGTTGCGGTGTCCATGTCCTCGGCCTCCCACTACCTCATAACGGCGGTACCCGCACTCAACGGCATGCAGGCACCAATAGCAGCCGTCGGCGTCGCCGTCCTGGTCCTGGTCAACCTGAGGGGCATCCGTGAAGCCGGCGCATTGTTTGCCGTGCCCACTTACCTGTTCATGGCCTCGGTGCTCGGCATGTGCGCCTTCGGAGCATTCCAGGCAGCCGCCGGAACCCTGGGCGATTCGCCCTCCGCTGCTTTTGACCTCGTTCCCGAGTCCGGGCTGGACAGCGGGCTGGTGGGCCTGGCCGGAGCGTTCCTGCTGCTGCGCGCCTTCTCCTCGGGTGCCGCGGCGCTGACCGGGGTGGAGGCCATCAGCAACGGCGTGCCGACGTTCCGCAAACCCAAGAGCACCAATGCGGCTACAACGCTGCTGCTGCTGGGCGTCGTGTCCGCGTCCATGCTGGCCGGGATCCTGTCCCTGGCCAGCGCCACCGAGGTCCGGGTGGTCCAGGACCCGGAAACCCAGCTGACCCTGAACGGCAGCCCTGTGGGTCAGGACTACGTGCAGCACCCGGTTATCAGCCAGCTGGCGGAAACTGTCTTCGGCGACGGGAGCATTCCCTTCTACATTGTGGTGGCCGCCACCGGCCTGATCCTGGTGTTCGCCTCGAACACTGCGTTCAACGGTTTCCCGGTACTCGCATCCATCCTCGCGAAGGACGGTTTCCTGCCCCGGCAGATGCGCACCCGCGGCGACCGCCTGGCGTTCAGCAACGGCATCATTGCCCTGGGGCTGGGAGCCCTGGCGCTGATATTCGTCTTCGACGCCGATGTCACCCGGCTGATCCAGCTCTACATCGTTGGTGTCTTCGTGTCCTTCACCGCCAGCCAGCTGGGAATGATCCGGCACTGGACCGGCAAGCTGCGGACCGAACGCAGCCGTGAAGTCCGGCACCGGATGCAGCGGTCACGGGCCATCAACGCCGTCGGTTTTGGCATGACCGCACTGGTGCTGCTGATCGTCCTCGTCACCAAGTTCACCCACGGAGCGTGGATAGCCCTGCTGGCGATGGGCGGGCTGTACCTGCTGATGTTCACCATCAGGGCACATTACGACTCCGTGGCCCGGGAGCTCTCCGTCGAGGACGACCACCGCGGGCTGGCCCTCCCTTCCCGGGTGAACGCGGTCATCCTGGTGTCAAAGGTCCACAAGCCTGCCCTGCGGGCGCTGGCCTACGCCAGGGCGTCCCGGCCCTCCAGCCTCAACGCCATCATCGTGGACATCGACCCGGAGGACACCGAGCGCGTGATGGAAGAGTGGGAGCGGATGCAGATCCCGGTGCCGCTGACCGTGCTGTCCTCGCCCTACCGGGAGACCGTCTCCCCCGTTCTCGACTATTTGCGCGAGGCCCGGCGCACTGCCCCGCGCGAACTGTTTGTGGTCTACATCCCCGAGTACGTCGTCGGGCGCTGGTGGGAGCAGCTGGTGCACAACCAAACGGCGCTGCGAATCAAGGCGCGGCTGCACTTTGAGCCCGGCATCATGGTCGCCAGCGTTCCCTGGCAGCTTGCCTCCAGCCGCGACCGCGACGCCGCCCCGACGCCGGGCTCCGGGCTGTAACCGCCCCGACAACACACTCATGCCGCTGGGATTCGGCGCACTCTGGCTTCCTTAATGGTGCAGGAATTACCACTGTCTCCGCACCCTGCTCAACCGTAAAATTTGCGGCGGGATTATGACTCAGGTGACCGATACACGCCATTCCCCATTTAAACTCTTGCCACCCTATGCAAATGAAGCCTAGCGTTCCCCTTGAAAGTCAATTCATGAACGACTTTCACAGTTGCGGAATTGCCATTCCGCAGGTGCTTGGGATCGCACTCCCACTCTTAGAAGGGGCATTTGCATGTATGAACGAAACAGCCTTACTTTATGGAAATCAAATCGAGGCAAGGTTGCGGCTGCTGCCGTTGCATCGGTAGTGGCGCTTTCATTCTCCGGATTGTCAGGACCAGCGGCAGTAGCAGCACCGCCTCCCGGAGAAACAGAAACCCAGCAGGGTGAATCAGCGCCTGAATATATCTTGGGGCAGCTGTCGCCCCAGGAAATGCACCAAGAGAATCCCACAGAAGCTCCCCGTCCGCTTTTTGCTGACAAATCTGCGCTCAAGGACCAGTCACCCCGAGTTGCGGAACACCCACGTCCGTCCGCACCTGAGAGCAACCTGCGCTCCCAAGCTGCACAGACATGCTCCTCCGCGGATTTCGCGGACCTGAGCGGCAGCGCTCTGGTCTCCAAGATCAAGACCAGTACGCCGGATTGTATAAATACTCTCTTCAACACCAAGGGGGAAGATTCAGGCAAGCTTTTTTCAGAATCACAAATGACAACAATCGCCCAAGCGCTTCTCCTAAATGCTCAGAACTATACGGGAGATAACGCAGCGAGTACTGTGCAGTTGGTGCTTTTCCTGCGGGCCGGTTATTACGTTCAATTCTATCAGCCAGCGGCAGTTGGCGAGTACTCACCAGCACTGCGTCAGGAAGTGGAAAAGGCACTGCGCGCCTTCTTTGATTCAGCGAGCTCCAGTCTGGTAAATGACGCAAACGGCGAGATCCTCGCCGAAGCCGTAACCCTGATCGACTCCGCCGAACTCAACGCACAATTTATTCCCGTCATCAAACGGTTACTCAACGGCTACAACCAAAGCTACGACTCATCGTGGTGGATGCTGAACGCCGTCAATAACACATTTACGGTCCTTTTTCGCGGGCACCAGGTTCCGGAGTACATTGAGGCAGTAAGCCAAGACCCCAGCATCCTCAACACGCTGCACGATTTCGCCGGAAAGAACATTGGCCTGCTCTCGACCGATCGGTCCTATCTCGTCTCCAACGCTGGACGCGAGCTCGGACGGTTTCTCAGCCAGCCGGCCCTGAAGGCCCACGCTAAACCCCTCGTTATTGATCTGCTTTCACGGAGCCAAATGGTAGGAGACACCGCAGGCCTCTGGGTGGGGCTAGCGGAAATGACGGCCTACTATGATTCTTCCAACTGTGCCGACTACGGAACCTGCAACCTGGAACAGAAATTGCGGCAGGCCGTGCTCCCGCAGGAGCGTCAGTGCAGCACGAGCATCAAATTTGTCACCCAGTCAGTCAGTCAGGGCGAGTTCGATGCCAGCTGCACCAGCCTTATCAACCAGGACGCATATTTTCACGCTACGGCTAAGGACCCGGGACCGGTCTCCAATGACCAGAACACCAGTATTGATGTTGTTGTGTTTGATTCGAGCACCGATTACCAGACATACGCAGGTGCGATTTTTGGGATCGATACAAACAACGGCGGAATGTATTTGGAAGGGGACCCCTCCCAAGCGGGAAACACACCGGTGTTTGTTGCTTACGAGGCTGAGTGGGTCAAGCCTGAGTTCCAAATTTGGAACCTGAACCATGAGTACACCCATTATTTGGATGGTCGCTACAACATGTACGGCGACTTTGGCGAGAACATCGCTACCCCCACAATCTGGTGGGTGGAAGGATTTGCCGAGTACATTTCTTACGGATACCGGAGTGAGCCCTACACGGCAGCGAATTCTGCGGCAGCATCGGGTGAATACAAACTTAGCCAGCTTTTCGATACCACATATGATCACGGTACCGAGCGTGTTTATCGGTGGGGATACCTTGCGGTGAACTTCATGCTCAACAAGCACCCCCAGGAAATGCAAACTGTACTTTCCCATTACCGGGCCGGAGAATGGGACCAAGCGAGATCATATCTCAAGAATTCAATCGGCACCGCATATGATGCCGAGTTTGCAGAGTTTCTTACGGTGTGTGCTGCCGGCAACTGTGCCCCAGTTCCGCCTCTTCCCGGAGGCGGCGAGATCCCGGGGCAGGAATGCGAGATCGGAAATCCGAACCTGGTGGCTCCGAACTGCGATCGTACCGGAATTGCGGGAACTGCAGGTGAAGGCCATCATTTCTATCTGAACGTACCAGAAGGGACCGCCCGGCTTACCATTACCACAAGTGGCGGCAGCGGAAACGCAGATATTTATTACAATCCCTGGAATTGGGCTTCTGCCACGGACCATAATTACCGTTCCACTAACGCCGGCAACAATGAGACCATTGTTGTCGATTATCCGCCGGCCGGTTACAACTACATTGACATTGAAGGAGTTGATGATTTCACCGGCGTCACACTTAAGGTGGCGTATTAGGCACTCCCTCAGTAACGTCTAGGACGGCTGCGGGAACACACTGCCTGACAAGTCTGACTACAGCGATGAAGCCAGGGCCGCACTTAGCGGCCCTGGCTTCATCGGCGTGGCCGGGCCCGCCGCTCAAGTAACTTGCAGCCCGCTCATTGCACCAAGCTGGAACCGGCTGGACGCACCGAAGTTTCGCTGGATAATTTGCACCTTTCGCTGAACAGTGCGCACGCTGACACCCAGGGACCGAGCGACTGACTCATCGGTAAGACCAGCTGAAAGCAACCGGAGAATATCGACTTCTTCCTCGGTCAGCAGCCTTCTGTCATCCAGTCTCTCAGTCGTCAGTGGCAGGGCTGACCGCCAAATCGTTTCAAAAGTACCCGTCAGGAACTCAGCGAACCAAGAAGCCTGGATCCGAACTGCGAGGAATCCGCTCCTAGCAGGCGCCCTACTGAAAATCAGGAACTCCTCCCGGTCCCGGATTAATATCCGAGTGGGGACAATCGTTGAGACCCGGGCTTCCTCGCCCTGCCGGACAGACGTCAGCATAGCCTCACGCAAGGACTCACGCTTAAAAACGGAAGGATCGTAAATCACCCGGTAATGGACGCCACGCGCCAAAGCCGGCGGCTGAGCACTGGACTGCCCCCTTGTTTCCGGGCCGTGCATACCGTAGTCGAAGGCTTCCACCGAACGCTGTGCGCGGTGCTGCATATCAGAAAATATGGCGTCCAAACGTTGCTGCGCGGTTACGACCTCCACATCGAGGACGGCTTCGGCGGATGGGTCAGAACCCTTGGGGCGCGCCAGAAACTTAGCGCTTTGAGCCAGCTCTTCGAGCTGGTCGCATAACTCACTCAGTGACGAAACATTCACCCTATGTCCTTGGCCGGATAAGAAAATCCTGTACGGGCACAGGCTGTTGCCCCCACGACGAAGTACAGCGGTGCCATTTTTCACAGGTTACAAGCGTGCGTCTGGTATATCCACGGTAGACATGTCCACAAGCTCACTCTCGCATGCAGGCGGCGCACCGGCATACAGCCGACGGGTTTGAAACGGCAACAGTTGGTTGGGACTGCCGGGCAATTCGCCAGCCGGCAACCCCAACCAGTACAGGCACCCGCTTATGTCTGATCCCGCATCCATAATTCCAGTCCCGAAGCGTCCAGCGGCAATTCTGCGGATAGGACTTCACTGCCGGTCTCTGTGAGGAGGATGTCATCTTCGATGCGTACGCCAATGCCCCTGAGTTCAGGGGGAACCGTCAGATCATTGGCGTGGAAGTAAAGTCCTGGCTCCACGGTCAGCACCATCCCGGGGAGCAATAGGCCGTCCTGATAGGCAGAATAGGAGGACTGGGCACAGTCATGGACGTCCAGCCCCAGATGATGGCCGACCCCGCATACCAGGTAGCGGCGGTGCTGCTGCCCGGACGGCGACAGCGCCTCGTCCACTGAGACTCTCAGCAGGCCCCAGTCATGAAGCCCTTCGGCAATCACTTCCATGATGGACGTGTGAAAATCACTGAAGATTTTGCCTGGGCTGACTGCGGCAAGCCCTGCCCGGTGCGCCTTTTCAACCAGATCATGCACTAGGCGCTGCTCGTTGGTATAGGTCCCCGAGGCCGGGAACGTCCGGGTAACGTCTGCTGTATAGAAGCTTTTGGTTTCCACACCCATGTCCAAGAGCAGCATCTTGTCCTCCAGCACGGGTCCGTCACAGCGCACCCAGTGCAGCGTGGGAGCATGTTCGCCGCTGCCGACGATTGTTGCGTACCCGGCCCCGTTCCCGAAGGTCCTGGCGTGCCGGTCAAATGTTCCCTGCAGCCAGCGTTCACCCAGGCCGCTGACGGCAGCCGGTATCTCACGGATGACGGCACGGAATCCGTCCACCGTGTGCGTTACCGCCTCCCGCAGCTGCTGGATCTCCCACGCGTCTTTGACCATTCGCAGTTCTGAAAGATGCCGCACGAGAAGCGTGGATCGGGCGGCGTCGAAATCCACGCTGATGAACGCGGGAATGTTGCCGACGCACAGCGGGCTGGCAAGATGCTTCAAATCACTTTGCAGCTCCGTGAGGGGCTTGACCGTCAGTCCCAGCGCCTCCGACCAATCGGCAAGCGAGGGTGCGGGGCCAACCCAGAGCTCCCCGTGGGCGGCATCAGCAAAAAAATCCCGGTCCCCCGGGAATGCCGGCGGGGGTGCATAGAGGACCGCTTCGCCGCCTTGGGCGGAGGGCCGAATAACTAGCACGGCGTCTTCTATCGCGCAGCCCGTCAACCAGTAAAAATTGCTGTCAGGGCGGAAATCGTAATTCGTGTCATTGCTGCGGACCGGAGCATGACCGGCTCCAAGAACTATTGTGGCTTCACCGTATTCCGCCTTGAGCTGTTGACGGTGCCGGCCTGCGGCCTCGGCCGCTCCCGGGATGACCGGCGGTGTCCTGTCTGGTTCAGACCATCCTTGGCCCATGTACCGGACGAAAGAGCCGCTCTCGGCCAGTCTGGGAGTACGGGGATCCGGCTCCGTCGGCGTTGGCATGGATGAAGCCGGCGGGATGTGCAGGTCAGTCAAGAAAAGCTCCTTCTCCAGGGTTAATGCGTGGGTCGTTGAAGTACCGGACGGGGCTTTCGTCGGAAAAAACGGCGAAAGGTTGAGGCAGGGTTTTCTTAGCCGGCAACTCGGACCCGGGCGTCGAGCATGACATAGACAATGTCGACCACGATGTTCGCCAAGACGATAAATACCCCACCCACCAGGACTATCCCGATGACCACCGGACGGTCCTGGTTGTGCACGGCGCTGACTGCGAGGTTACCAATGCCGGCGAGGCCGAATACCTGCTCAATCACAATGACTCCGCCAAGCATCAGGCCAATGTCTGTCCCGAGCTGAGTGACCAGCGGCGTCATGGCGCTGCGCATGCCGTGGCGATAGATCACTGTCCTTTCAGGGAGGCCTTTGGCCCGTGCGGTGCGAATGTAGTCCTCACCCAAGACTTCAAGCAGCTGTCCGCGTGTCAAGCGCGCGTAAGTCGCGGCGGTGACTAAGGCAAGGGTGGTCCACGGCAGTGCCAGATGCCAGGCCCAGGACATCACCCCTTCCGAGAACGGAGCATAACCGCTGGGAGGAAAAAGGAGGACTCCTGCCTTGGTCGGCAGGAAATACAGCAGGTACAGGGAGAGCATGCCGATGACAAACGTAGGAAAGCTGATTCCGGCGAGGGCAAAGACGACGCCCAGCCTGTCCCGAAGACTTCCGGGGCGCCGGGCCGAAGCAACCCCGATAGGGATACCGATCGCCAGCCACAGCACAACACCACCGGCGACCAGTGCGGCGGTGGCAGGCAGCCGATCCAAAATCAGCTCACCGACAGCCTGCTGGCTGCGGTATGAAAACCCCAAGTCCCCCTGAAGGAGCTGACCAATGAAATTCAGGTACTGCACGTGGATTGGCTTGTCCAGCCCCAGATTGGATCGAATCTGGCTCAAAATTTCCGGTGTTGCCTTGTCCCCTGCTATGACCCTCGCCGGGTCACCCGGAGCGACGAAAAACAGAATAAAGACAAATATGCTGAGGCACAGCAGTACCAACGCGCCGAAAGCCAATCGTTTTACCAGGAAAGGGATCATCGTCTAACCCTCCTGCGTGCACGAGGATCCAGGGCGTCACGAATACCGTCACCCAGGATGTTGAAGGCGAGAGTAGTCAGCAGCAGAATAGTCCCTGGAAAAACAACCAGCCACCATGCTGAGAGATAAATCGAGTTGGACGCCGCTTCTGAAAGCATCCCGCCCCAGCTCGCAGCCGGGGGGACAATACCCATTCCAAGAAACGATAATGTGGCTTCAAAGACGATCGCGTTGGGGATCATGAGGGTGGCGTAAATAATGATGGGAACTGCCAGATTAGGGACAATCTCCCGAACCATGATGGACAGATGTCCAGCTCCCATGGAACGGGCCGCTTCCACGTAGTCACGCTGCCGCAGGGACAGAACCTGACCGCGAATTACCCGGCCCATCGCCGTCCAGCTAAAAAAGATGATGACGCTGATACTCAAGGGCAGGCTGGGCCCGAAAACCGATACAAGGGCAATTGCGCACAGAAGGAACGGCACGCTCATCACCAGGTCCATAACGCGGCTAAGCACCGAGTCCGTCCGCCCGCCAAAATACCCCGCAAGCAGCCCGACGAGCACGCCTATTAGAGCTGCGGACAGAGAGGCGGCGACCCCGACAATCAGGGACACCCGTGCACCGTGGGCCAGACGGACCAGCACGTCCCTGCCAAGTTGGTCCGCTCCCAGCAGGAATTCACTGTTAGGACCGGCAGGATTTCCCGCCGGTCCCATGCCGGTCTCCCGGAACTGTTGATTGACCTCATGTCCCGTTAATTGATCCGTCAGGGGCGCTGCGACCGCGAAGAGAATCAGCAACAGAATAAACAGACCGGATAGGAGCGAGGATTTGTCCCTGCGCAGGCGGCGGAGCGTCAAGTCCAGGGAGCCCCGCTGAATGACCGGGGCCGGCTGGGAAACCGCCCCCTGCTCGGTGAGGTTTTGCTGGCTCATACTGATGCTGCCCTCGACGCTGCACCGATCATCTGCCGCCGCGGTAGTGGGTCCCCAGCGTCGGATGTCGGGAGAGCCGCCCTCAACAAGGACTTCGTGAATTCCTTTTGCGGGTTGTGATAAATATCTTCAGTTGTGGCCAGTTCCACAATCTGCCCCTGATCCATGACAGCTATTCGGTCACACACATGGCGGACAACGGACAAATCATGGGAGATAAACAGGTAAGTCATGCCGAACTCCTTTTGGAGGTCGCTCATCAGGTTAATAATCTGGGCCTGGATGGACACGTCCAGTGCCGAAACCGGCTCGTCGTAGATGATGACGGACGGATTAAGCGCCATGGCACGGGCAATGCCAATACGCTGGCGCTGCCCACCGGAGAAGTCAGCGGGAAAGCGATTGTAATGCTCGGGGTTAAGCCCAACTGTTTCCATCAGTTTCTGCACACGGCGTTTGTATTCAGGACCGGAGCACACCTGATGGATACGGAAGGGGTCACCAATGATGGACCCTACGCGCCTGCGTGGGTTGAGAGCTCCAAAAGGATCCTGAAAGACGAGTTGCACTTCCTTGCGCAGCTCGCGCCATTCCCGGTGGCTGATCTGTGAGAGATCGCGGCCGGCCAGTGTGACCGAGCCACCCGTGATGGGCGCAAGTCCGGCGAGGACGCGTGCCAGAGTAGATTTTCCACAACCGCTTTCGCCGACGAGCCCCAGTGTTTCGCCGCGCTCGATCACCAGGTCAACCCCTTTGAGCACCTCTTTGCGGCGCTTTTTCCTCCACCCGCCGGAACCATATTCAAGGGTTACACCCCTGGCTTCGATGACCGGCGATACCCCGGCTCCAACGGACCGCGGCGCCGTTGCGGTGGAGAATGCCTCCGGCACGGACGGCGGTACCGTCAGCCAGCAGTCAGCTTGCCCGCCGTCCGCAAACTGGATGGTGGGCGGCTGCAGTTCGCGGCAGTGCTGCATTACGTCCGGGCATCTGTCCGCAAACACGCAACCTTTTGTTCGTTCAAGCAGGCTCGGGGGCCTGCCCGCGATGGGAATCAGTTTCGAGCCCGGCTTATAGTTGCCCGGTGTCGACCGAAGCAGGCCAGCGGTATAGGGGTGCGCAGGTTGCTCAAAGACCGCTTGCGTACTCCCGTATTCCATGCGGTTTCCTGCATACATCACCATGCTGCGTTCTGCTACGCGTGCGAGTACGGCAAGATCATGGCTGATCATGAGGACGGTGGTATTGAACTCTTTGCGCATATCGTTCATGAGGGTAAGGATCTGGGCCTGAACGGTTGAATCAAGCGCTGTTGTCGGTTCGTCAGCAATGATGAGTTTCGGGTTGAGCGCCAACGCCATCGCAATCATCACCCGCTGACGCATGCCCCCGGAAAATTGATGGGGGTAGCTGTCAAAATGGGCGGCGGCATCGGGGATACCCACCTTTTCCAGCATCTCGGTGGCACGCTGCCTGACGTCCTGCCTTGAGGCCTTTTCATGGACGAGAATCTGCTCGCATACCTGCTGACCGACGGTGTACTGCGGATGAAGGCTGCTCAGGGGATCCTGAAAGATCATGCTGATGTCGCTGCCCCGGAGCCTTCGGACGGCCTCGGGCGAGAGGGCTAGCAGATCTCGTCCCTCGAAGAGCACCCGGCCGGTTATCTCAGCCCCTGGCAGCAGCCCCAGTATGGCTTGGGCCATAACGCTTTTCCCAGATCCCGACTCGCCCACGATTCCAAAGAACTCGCCGTGCTCGACTGTGAACGAAACATCCTGCACTGCATTCACCGTCCCGTCTTCAGTGGGAATCCGAACGTTGAGGTTACACACTTCTAATAGGCTCATAGGGACCTGTCCGGCTTGGGGAGGGAGTCATTGCAGTCGCGAGGGAGCCGGCATCCGTGGATGCTTGATACCGGGTGGAGCATCGGACTCAGTGTTCGAGCCAGACGTTGGTCCAGTCGCCCTGGACGCTGAGCGCGTAGGGTACAAAGTTATTGACCCGCTTGCCGTGGTACAGGACCGCCTTCGGTGCGGCCACAGGAATGACAACGGCGTCCGCCATCACCTTCTCGTCGACCTGCCCCCACAACTTTGCGGCTTCTTCCGGATCGTCAGCGGAAATGGCCCGGGAGGCCAGCTCGGTCGCTTCGGCATTGTTGTAGTCCATGTAGTTGTACGTCTGGGTTGTCTTCTCGAAAGTGAACTGCGGCTGGAAAACCGAACGCGCCGCACCGCCCTGCCAGTCCGGCGTCCAGCCGACCGGTGCTATATCCCAGGACCCCTCCTCCGTGGACGATCGGTTGGTGAGGAATTTGGAGTAATAGTCTGTTGGGTTCACGGGGATCAGCTCCACCTCGATGCCGGCGTCCGCAAGGCTGGCCTGGATTGTCTGGGCAATCTGCGGCTCCAGATCCTTGGTCCGGTACGGCATCTTGAGGCGCAGCCCCTCAGGGTACCCGGCCTCAGCCAGCATGTCCCTGGCCTTCGCCGGATCGCCTTTGTCGCCGGGCGTCGGGTAGAGGTTGAACTCGTGGAACCCCAGGATGCCGGGACCAAAAATGCCGTGCTGAACTTTGGTGTTATCCGTTCCGCCCAGTGTCTGGACCACCGCGGCCTTGTCCACCGCGTATTGCAGGGCCTGCCGCACCTTGAGCTCCTTCAGTGCTCCGCCGTTGTTCCCGGTTTTAGTGTTTATCCAGATAAACGGGTTCACTTGGCCTGAGGCGACAGTAGAAAGCTTCGGGTCGGAGGAGGCCTTTAGCTGCTGGGCAACCGACGTGGAAATCGACGTGTCAAAGGCCATGTCCAGGGAACCGGCCTGCAACTGTTGGGTGACCGCATCGGTGGACAGCCCCATGGTCATCTCAATGCCGTCAACATGCGCCGCACGAAGCGGGTCGGAGTCAGCTACCCATGCGGGGTTACGCTCGAGCTTCAGCGATTTGTCGGGTGTGTAGGCAGCTATTCGGTAGGGGCCGCTGGCAATGAAGTTGTCCCGGTATTCGGGTGAGTCCGGAAGGTAGCTGAGGACCTCAACAGGCGCCGGTGACGCGGCGCTCAGCGACAGCATGTAGACAAAGTCGCCGGCTTGTTCTTTAAGATTGAACTGCACAGTTGTGGAATCAGTGAAAGCGATGCCCTCAACATCATTATTCTCGACGTACTGCTTCATGGCGTTGACTTCCGGCGGCACCTCAGCAAAACCGTCACAGAAAGCGTCCATGCCCTTAATGAGACTGGTGAAGTAGGTAACGTGGGGGCTGGCCTGATAAGGATTGCACAGCCGCTTGATCCCGCGTTCGACGTCCGCGGCCTCAATGGCTCTGGGTGCGCCGGGAGTGTCCCACCGGACGTCGTCGCGCAGTCTGAACGTGTAGGTTAGTCCGTCGTTGGTGGCAGATGGAACGTCCACCGCCAGATCACCCCGCGGAGCTATGCGACCGGCTTCATCCTCGACGGTCTCGTAACTGACGAGTTGCCTGGTTATCGACCTCATAAGGGCGCTTGCAGGCACATATGCAGTAAGTGCCGGATCAAGGTGGTCAATGTCTCCGTTGGAACCCACCATCAGCGTCCCGCCCGCAGTGGCCTCACCGGCAGGAGCTCCGTCATTTTCTGCGCTCTCCAAACTGCATCCCGCGACAGCTGCCACGAGAGCGGCCGCACCAAGGATGGATAGTGCGGTCTTGACGCAACCATAGCCTGGCATCAGATCCCCTTTAATTGTGATTCGGCTCACACGCTGAGTACGAGTGAAATGTTATACGTCACATGGGAAGCACGGTCAGGAATGACGGGATGATGCCAAACGGCTCCGAGGGGACTTGTTCCAATGTCGTGTTTACGTCGTCTGCGGCCGGGCAGCGCCACCCGCCGGAAAACCCCTAGAGATTGAACCGCCGGCCGGACCACCGGCGGCGAAACCACCGGTCGTGGCTGGCCACCACCACCGTTCCGGGGTACGAGTCGATGGCCCGCTCCAGTTCCTCGGCCAGGGACAGCGCCAGGTGGTTGGTCGGCTCGTCGAGCAGCAGCAGCTGCGGCGGTTCGGCCACCAGCGCAGCCAGGGCCACGCGGCGCCGCTGGCCCGGCGACAGCTCTCCCATCGGCTGTTCCTCCTCGTCCGGGCGCAGCAGCCCGAGTTCGGCCAGCGGAGGCGCCTCCTCCGGGCGGGCCAGCCGGGAGCGGTAGGCAGCCGCGGCCGGGAGTGCCGGATCAGGCCAGCGGTCCTCCTGCAGGAGCAGGCCAACGCTGAGCGCCGGCGCATGCCGGACATCACCGGTGTCAGCCGCGAGCGAGCCGGCCAGCACCGCGAGCAGCGTCGATTTGCCTGCCCCGTTGCGGCCTTCCACGAGGATCCGGTCCCCGCTCTCCACGACCAGGTCGACCGGACACAGCCGTCCGTCCACCCCTGCGCCCCTCAGGACCAGGATCTGCGTTCCGTCTGTAACCGGGGAAAATCCGTCCACTGCGCGGGCGGAGGGGAGTCCACGGAAAACCAGCGGCTGCCGGGGCTCCGGAACCGCCGTCCGGTCCAGCTCCGCCAGTCCCCGCAGCGCCGACCGCACCCGCCCTCCCACGGTCTTCGCAGCCCTGTCGCTGTAGAACTTTTTGGCACCCCGGATCTCGGTTCCGGGAATCGTGGTGTGAAAGATGTTCCGCCCGTCGACGTCGGCGATGCGCCGCAGCCTCTCCCGCTCCGCTTCCTGCGTTTCCCACGCTTCACGCCAGCGCCCGCGGGCAGCGGACCGTGCGGCCAGGTAGTCCGTGTACCCGCCGGTGTAGCGCCGGCCCTGCACTGACGGGCCGGCGTAGCTCTCCGCTCCGGATGCAGGATCAAGGTCAACCAGTTCAGTGGCAACGGCATCCAGGAACCACCGGTCGTGGCTGGCCATCAGCAGCGGGCCCTGCCGGGCGCGGAGTTCGGCGGCCAGGTAGGCGACGGCGTCGTCGTCGAGGTGGTTTGTAGGTTCATCCAAAAGCAGCGCAGCCGGGCGCCCGAGCAGCAGTGCAGCCAGGGCCAGACGGCGCCGCTGGCCGCCGGACAGGCTGTGCACCGGCCGGTCCCGTTCCAGACCGGCCAGGCTCAGGCCCGCGAGGACCTCGCTGATCCGGGCGTCCAGTGCCCAGAGGCCGGAGTGTTCGGCCTCCGTCAGGGCGGCGTCGTAAGCATCGGCGACCGACACATCCTCCGGCACCACGGCGAGCCGGCCGCCCAGGTCCTCCAGGAGGATGCCGAGCCCGCGGACGGGAGCGACGGCCGCCTCAAGCACGTCAGCCAGCGTTGCCCCGGGCACGGGAAGGAGTTCCTGCCGCAGGAAGCCAAGCGATGCAGGCCGGACAACGGACCCCGCGTCCGGGGTCAGCACCCCGGCGGCGATCAGCAGCAAGGTTGATTTTCCGGATCCGTTTTCCCCAATCAGAGCGGTGCGGTTTCCTGGGGAAACGGAAAACGTGACGTCCGTGAGCACCCGGCGGCCTGGGTAGCCGAGGCTGACCGCTTCAAGCCGCAGGTGGCTGCCGCTCGCGGCACGCGGGACGGAACCCGGCCTGGGATCAGTTCGCGGCGGGAAACCGGGAGCCGCGGAATCTGCGCGGGAAGGGGTGCGGGAAGGGGTGGGGCGTGAGGCGGCCATGGGAATCCTACTGTCCTGGAAGCTGCCGCCCGCCGGGCACATCGGGCACCGCCGCCCCGCACGTACAGGGGGGGGGCGGTGCCAGCCTCTGGCGGGCGCGGAACAATCAGGAAATCAGCATGGGTCCGATGCTAGTTTTTCCGGTCCGCAACGGCAACCCGGGTCGGCCGCAGCCGACCGCAGCCGGACCGCACGCCGGCCCGGCTCAGGCCCCGGGCTGATCCGGAACGGGCAGTCCCCGCCCGGCGAGGACGGACCGGTAGGCATACTCGGTCAGGCGGCCTTCACTGCGGGCCTGTTCCACGGCGTCGAAGGACCGCGGCCCGGGGCCGTCGCTGTAGGGGAAGTGGATCAGCTCGGCAACGAGTTCCCATTCTTCGGCAATGCTGTCGATCAGTTCGCCGGGTGTTTCATCCTGGCCAGGGCCTCCGCCCAGCACGGTCCATGAGTCTTGGGGAACGCGGTAGGCCTCCAGCCGGTCCAGATCCGCTTCGAGTTCTTCAAGGGTGTTGTATTCCGTTTGCGCCTCGGGCGGAACTGACCCGTCCGCCGTCGCGAGCTGGCTGACGAATCCGGTTTCCAGGGGGTAGACGGAGGTTGGCACCGGTTCGCCTTCCTCCAAGTAGGCGGGGAGCTGCGAGGGCATCCAGTACCAGGCATCGCCCTGGTCTGCGCCGCCGGGCTGGCTCCGCTCGCTGATCCAGCCGCGGGCCGTGAGCAGTGCTTCCCCCTCGTCGCTGACAAACACGGGGGTGTTGCCGAAGAGCAGATTTGTTTCGTGCTCCGTGCGGCGGGCCTGCTTCTTTTTGGCTGCCGCCTTCTTGCGGGGTTTGGACTTGGGCACGGAATACTCCTCGGGACGAGCTGGTCAGGGGGCGGCTGGCGAAGAACCCTGGGGTGCAGACCGGCACTGACAATTCTAGTCGCCAGGCCCGGGGCGTCCCGCAGCCTCCCCCGGCAGCGGGACTAGAAGCCTGAGCCGCCTTCAACCGCCATGTTGGAGAAGCGGGAGTAATGGCCCTGGAAACCCACGGTAATGGTCTTGGTGGGGCCGTTACGGTGCTTGGCGACGATCACGTCGGCTTCACCGGCACGCGGGGATTCCTTGTCGTAGATGTCCTCGCGGTGCAGCAGGATCACCATGTCGGCGTCCTGCTCGATCGAGCCGGATTCACGAAGGTCCGAAATCATCGGCTTCTTATCGGTTCGCTGCTCGGACCCGCGGTTCAGCTGGGACAGGGCGATGACGGGGACTTCGAGTTCCTTGGCCAGCAGCTTCAGGGCACGGGAGAACTCGGACACTTCCTGCTGGCGTGATTCGACTTTCTTGCCGGAGGACATCAGCTGAAGGTAGTCGAGGACCACGAGCTTCAGGTCGTGCCGCTGCTTCAGCCGCCGGCACTTGGCGCGGATTTCCATCAGGGACATGTTCGGGCTGTCATCGATGAACAGCGGCGCCTCGTTCATCCGACCCATGGTGGTGGCAATCTTGCCCCACTGCTCGTCCTTGATGGTTCCCTTGCGCAGGTCCTGCAGCGCGATCGTGGCCTCGGCGGAGAGCAGGCGCATGGCAATTTCGTTGCGGCCCATTTCCAGCGAGAAGAAGACCGTGGTCATGTTGTTCTTAATGGCGGCGGAGCGGGCGAAGTCCAGGGCGAAGGTGGACTTACCGACGGCGGGTCGGGCGGCGATGACGATCATCTGCCCCGGGTGGAGTCCCTGGGTCAGTTCATCGAGTTCATAGAAGCCGGTGGGCACGCCGGTCATGCCCTCGCCCTTGTGCTGGGCGGCTTCGATTTCATCTACGGTGCCCTCGATGATGTCCTTCAGGGGAACGTAGTCTTCAGCGGTGCGGCGCTCCGCGACGGCGAAAACCTCGGCCTGGGCGGCGTTGACGATGTCGTCGACCTCCATCCCGTCGCCCGAGTACCCCAGCTGCACAATCTTGGTGCCTGCATCAACCAGGCGGCGCAGCACGGCCCGCTCGCGCACGATCTCCGCGTAGAAGCCGGCATTGGCCGCCGTAGGCACCGACTGGATCAGCGTGTGAAGGTAGGCAGGCCCGCCGATGCGGCCGATCTCGCCGCGTTTGGTGAGCTCATCGGAGATGGTGACGGCGTCAGCCGGCTCGCCGCGGCCGTACAGGTCAATAATGGCTTCAAAAATGGATTCGTGCGCGGGGCGGTAGAAGTCGACCCCGCGGAGAACCTCGACCACGTCTGCGATTGCATCCTTGGAGAGCATCATGCCGCCCAGGACTGACTGCTCGGCAACCAAATCCTGCGGCGGAGTGCGCGCGAAGTCGGAGCCCGAACTGGATGCCGGCGCGTCAGTATGCGTGAGCGACACTGTGTAACCCTTTCCCAAGGTACTGCTGTGGTGCGATCCCTGCCCGGTGGCAGCTGATTCAGGTCTATCCCGCCGCGGTGACACTTTGGGTGCGGCGGCTGCCGTTGAAGTGCGGCACCGTCCCAGTGACGGGCATGGAGTCGATTAGAAGGGATTCACCCGCAACCGTAGCCCTCAAACTCCCTGCCCCCAAACGAGTTATCCACAGGCCTTGTGGACAAGGTGTTCATAACTGGGCGTGTCTTGTGCACAGGTTGGGCATAAGGGTGTGGATAAACTATTATTTTCTAGGCAAATAACGCTCTGACTAGGGGAAACATTTTTCCACACCTGTGTATAGAGACTATTTTTTCCCAACATTCACCCCCTGCTTGCAGGTTGACAGATGGCTGCAGGGCGCCTATGGGCGCTAGTTATCCCCGATTTCCACAGCTGATATCCACAGCGGCCCGGAGAGGGGTGTGGATAATGCGGATCGGGCCTGCCCCGGGTCCGCCGGACCCGGGAATCCTGCTCATACACCCCTGTGCGGGACGTGGAGCACGCAAAAGCGCCCTCCGCCTATAACGGCGAAGGGCGCTTCTTACACGCCGGGAGGCGTGCAGGTGTCCGTACTAGCTGGCTACGACGTTGAGGTCGATGACAGCAGCTACGTCGTCGTGCAGACGAACGTTGGCCTGGAAGGAACCAACCGACTTGATGTGCGTCGGCAGTTCAACCTTGCGCTTGTCGATGGTGCCGAGACCGGCAGCTTCGACGGCAGCAGCAACATCGGCGGCCTTGACGGTTCCGAAGAGGCGTCCGGACTCGCCGGCCTTGACGGTCAGCGTGACCGGCTTGGCGGAGAGTGCAGCTGCCTGCTTCTGAGCATCTTCCAGGGAAGCGTGCTCGCGGGCGGCGCGGGCAGCCTTGATGGACTCAACCTGCTTCTCGCCACCCTTGGTCCAGGTCAGTGCGAAGCCGCGGGGCAGAAGGAAGTTACGTGCGTAACCGTCCTTTACCTCGATGACGTCGCCGGCAGCGCCGAGACCGGTTACTTCGTGGGTCAGAATGAGCTTTGCCATGAGTTAGGGTTCCTTTCCTTAGCCGCGGCCAGCGCCGGAGTACGGCAGGAGAGCAACTTCACGGGCATTCTTGATTGCCTGTGCAATTTTGCGCTGTTCCTGCACGGTTACGCCAGTTACGCGACGGGCGCGGATCTTTCCGCGGTCGGAAATGAACTTGCGCAGCAATGCTACGTCCTTGTAGTCGATGACAGTGATGTCAGCGGCCTTCAAGGGATTGGACTTTGGTTTGGGCTTGCGAAGTTCAGCCTTAGCCATCGTGGAGCTCCTTATGTCTAGTGGAGCCCGTGGATCATTCCACGGGATGGGCTCGACGGCGAATGCCGTCTGAGGTTGCGCCCGAAGGCGCAGGGGTGGAGAGAAGCACGTTCCCCGCAGGGGGAGGCGCCGCTCTCCGGTCGAGATTTAGAAGGGCGGATCGTTGGAATCCGGTCCGTTGCCCCAGCCGCCGGCGTTTCCGCCGCCTGCGGGAGCACCCCAGGGGTCATTGGCCGGTGCAGCCTGAGGCTGCTGCTGGCCTCCGCCCCATGCAGGGTTGGAATTGCCGCCGAAGCCGCTGTTTCCGGAGTTTCCGCCAAAGCCGCCGCCACCGCCGGAGCGCTGGGTGCGGGTGACCTTCGCGGAAGCGTACCGAAGCGAGGGGCCGATCTCGTCGACCTCAAGCTCCATGACGGTGCGCTTTTCGCCCTCTTTGGTTTCATACGAACGCGACTTCAGGCGGCCCTGGCAAACAACACGCGTCCCCTTGGTCAGGGATTCGGCCACGTTCTCAGCGGCTTCGCGCCAGACAGATGCTCGGAGGAACAGCGTTTCGCCGTCTTTCCAGTCATTTGACGTGCGGTCGAAGGTCCGCGGAGTCGAGGCAATGGTGAAGTTGGCCACTGCCGAACCTGACGGCGTGAACCGGAGTTCCGGATCATTCGTTAGGTTGCCGACGACGGTAATAGTTGTCTCGCCTGCCATGTTGCCTCCTGATATCGGTTTGGTTTGCAGAAATTACTCTGCGGAAACCTTTGCAGCTTCAGCCTTAGCGGCCTTCTTGGCATCCTTCTTCGAGATCTTCTGCTCTTCCGGGCGGATGATCTTGGTGCGCATGATGGTCTCGTTCAGGCTCAGCTGGCGGTCAAGCTCAGCGGCAGCTGCAGGCGTCGCGGTGAAGTTAACCACTGCGTAGATGCCTTCAGCCTTCTTCTGGATTTCGTAGGCGAGGCGGCGACGGCCCCAGATGTCGACCTTGTCGATGGTTCCACCATCGTTGCGGACAACATTGAGGAACTTATCGAGCGAAGGCTCGACTGTACGCTCTTCTACCTCGGGGTCGATGATAACCATCAGTTCATAAGCACGCATTTGTGAACCCACCTCCTTTGGGCTATACGGTCACGGCATTTCCGTAACAGGAGGTTCTTTTGCGTTGTCGTCCCGCGGGATCTGGGTGACCAGGCAGCGGGAAAGCCGTCGACATTGCCGACAGCACAGACTTAGCTAGTCTACCGGACGCTGGAAGGTGCTCCGGACAGGGTGGAACCCGAAACCGGGACGCAGCCCGCAGTGGCCGGCCCGTCCCGGTCCTCTTCTCGTGCCCGCCCGCCCGGGTCACCCGGTGAAAAACACTTCGCTCACCTTCGCCAGATGGTAGGGATCCTGCACTCCGGCCATTTCGCGGGCTGAATGCATGGACAGCAGGGGAATGCCGACGTCGACGGTGCGGATGCCCAGCCGGGTGGCGGTCAGGGGTCCGATCGTAGACCCGCACGGCATCGAGTTGTGCGAGACAAACTCCTGGTACGGAATGTTGGCCTGCCGGCACAGCCCGGCCCAGCGTGCGGCACCGGGTGCGTCGGTGGTGTAGCGCTGATTGGCGTTGATCTTCAGCAGCGGTCCGCCGTTGAGGACGGGGTGGTTCGCCGGGTCGTGGCGCTCGGCGTAGTTCGGATGCACGGCATGGCCGGCGTCGGCGGAAATGCAGAACGAGCCTGCGAACGCCCGCTGCCGGTCCAGGGCGGATCCGCCCAGGCCGCCGGAAATCCGGTTCAGTACATCCTCCAGGAACGGTCCGGCCGCTCCGGAGCGACTGCCGCTGCCAACCTCCTCATGGTCGAAGGCTGCCAGCACCGCGATGGAGCCGTCCGTCTTCGTTTCGGCCGCCGCAATCAATGCCGCCAGTCCGGCATGCACCGAGGAGAGGTTGTCGAGCCTGCCGGAGGCGAAGAATTCATTGTCGGCGCCGAAAGTCCGGGGTTCCTGCGTATCCGCCGCCACGATGTCATATCCGCCCACCTGGTCGGCCGACAGGCCGGCGCGTGCGGCCAGCAGCTCCAGCAGGTCAGCGGTGGAGGGGTCACCGAGCCCCCAGACCGGGTTCATGTGCTGCTGCTTGTCGAGTTTCAGGCCCTCGTTGACCGCCCGGTCCAGGTGGATGGCCAGCTGCGGAAAGCGCAGCAGCGGACCGGTTTCCACCAGGTGCTCCTCGCCGTCCATGGTGACCAGGCGTCCGGCGAGCTGCAGTTCACGGTCAAGCCAGGAGTTGAGCAGGGGTCCGCCGTAAACTTCGACGCCAGCCTGGAGCCATCCCAGCCGGCCGGTGGTGGGCCGCGGCTTGAGTTTGAAGGACGGCGAGTCGGTGTGCGTGCCCAGAATCGAGAACCCGGTTCCGGGGGCGGCCCCCTGCGGAACAATCCACGCGATCAGGGCGCCGTCCCGCACCACCTGGTATTTTCCGGGCTCCGCCGGCCAGTCCAGGCTTTCGTCGAGTTCTGTGAACCCGGCGGCAGCGAGACGGCGCGCGCCCTCGCGGGCCGCGTGGAAGCTGGAGGGAGAGGCGCTGACGAAAGCACCGAGGTCGTGGATGTGATCCGTTGCATCAGACATACTCCGATTCAACCAGAGCCGGCTCCGCGCACGTAATAGCTGCCCGGAACCCGGGACAACCGGGGTGTTAAACGCGGAAACTCCCCGCTGTGGAGGAGTTTCCGGCCCGTAACGGGTGTCCGGCAAAGGAGGCTGCGGCCGTTCTTCCGCCGCCTCCTTCACCGAAGAATGGAGTCCCTAGACGTCGCGGCGTTTGGCCACGAGCAGGGAGATGATGAGCAGCGCCACGGCCCAGGCAGCCATGACCAGGCCGCCCTCCAGCGGATTGAGCTGCCCGGCGGTCTCGGCCGGGAACATCAGCATTCGATCCCCGGCGTTGGTGGGCAGGAAGCGGGCGGCATCAGGAATCCAGTCAGCGAGCCCCTGAATGAGGTTCACGATGATGACGGGAAAGACGAAGAACAGTCCGATGGCCGTCACGACGCCGCCGGCGGTGTTGCGCAGGAGCGTGCCGATGGCCATGGAGATCACGGCAATGAACGCCAGATAGGTTCCGGTGTTCAGGATGGAGCGCAGTACGCCCTCGTCAGTCAGTGCAAAGTCCAGATCTTCGGCACCAAGGATTGGCTGGGCAATGAAGTAGGAGATGAACGCCGCGCCGGCACCGAGGATAAACGCGATCAGGGCAATGACCAGGTTCTTGGCCAGCAGGGCAGGGATCCGGGTGGGCACGGCAACCATGGTGGACCGGATCATCCCGGTGCCCCACTCCGAGGCGATCAGGACAACCGCCAGCGAGGCGATGAGCAGCTGGCCGAAGATGTACCCGCTGGCAGGTGCCATCAGCGCCTGTTCACGAAGCATCTCCATGCCGCCGCCCATCTGGGCCTGCATCTCCGGGGAAGCATCCGCCATGAAGTCGACCGACACTGCTATCTGCCAGGCATAGAGGGCGCTGAGCCCCACCATGACAATGAGGGTGATGGCCAGGAGGATCACGGTAGAGGGAACGGTGGTGACCTTGATCCATTCCGAACGCAGAATTCGTCCGAAGCTCAGGCCCGAACCGTCCCGGCTCCGGGTGGGAGCCGGTGTTGGTGCTGTCTGGATGCTCATGCTGACTTTCCTCCGCCGCTGGTCAAGGTGGCTTCGGCTGCGGGGGCCGGTGCCTGGGGCTGTTCGATGGCCTGTGACTGGTATTCGACCTGGTCCCGGGTCAGCTCCATGTACGCCTCTTCAAGCGAGGACTGGCGGGGAGTCAGTTCATAGATCAGGATCTGCCGGGCCAGGGCGGCCTCGGCAATGCTGCGTGGTTCCCGGCCGGTGATTTCCAGCAGGTCCGGTTCCAGCTGTGTAAACGAGGTTTCCCGGTTTTCGAGTGCCCGGCGCAGTTCCTCCGGCTGGTCCGTGCGCACAAGCGTGCGGATCTTGTCCTGTCCGGCAATAATCTCGCTGATCGGTGCGTCTGCAATGATCCGGCCCCGCCCAATCACGATCAGGTGGTCCGCAGTGACGGCCATTTCGCTCATCAGGTGCGAGGAGAGGAAAACGGTGCGTCCCTCCGATGCCAGGCCCTTGGCCAGGTTGCGGACCCAGAGGACTCCCTCCGGATCCAGTCCGTTGACCGGTTCGTCGAAGATCAGCGTCTGAGGGTCCCCCAGAAGTGCGACGGCGATACCCAGCCGCTGCCCCATGCCCAGGGAGAAGCCGCCGACCCGCCGCTTCGCCACGGGACCCAGCCCGGTCAGTTCGATGACCTCGTTGACCCGCTTGTTGGAGATGCCGTGGGTGGCGGCCAGCGCGCGCAGGTGGTTGTACGCAGAGCGCTTGGTGTGCACGGCCTTTGCATCGAGCAGTGCACCGACTTCATGCAGGGGTGCCTTGTGCTGTTTGTAGGGTTTTCCGTTGACAGTGACGGCACCGCCTGTGGGCCGGTCCAGGCCCACGATCATGCGCATGGTGGTTGATTTTCCGGCGCCGTTTGGGCCAAGAAAGCCGGTGACCTTGCCCGGCTGGACAGTAAAGGAAACGTCGTCAACGGCAATTTTGGCGCCGTAGCGTTTCGAGAGGCCGTGTGCCTCGATCATGGTGATCCTTACATTTGGGCGGACGTGAAACCTGGGGGGGCTTCCTCCACCCTAGGGGAGAGCACGATCTCAGACACCGTCCCAGAGGATGAGTTCGGTACTTTTCCGGGTCCTCCCCCAGGATGACTCAGGGATGACCCTGACTCTGTTCAGGCATGCGCCGCCACGGTCAGATGTCCCGCTTCTTGAGAACGACGACGGCGCCTGCCAGCAGCACCACGGCCCAGCCGGCAAGAATGAGACCGCCTTCGGCCTGGTTGAATGCCTCCGGGGCTACCCGGGTGGCCACCAGTGCGGAAGAGGCGCTGCTGGGCAGGAAGCGTTCGGCGTCCACCACCCAATCCGCCAGGCCTGAAAGCAGCCCGGTAATAATCGGCAGCACAAAAAGCGCTCCAACCAGGGTCACCACTCCCCCGGCCGTGCTGCGCAGCAGGGCACCGATGGCCACGCCCATGACCGCGATCAGTGCCAGCACCGTGCCGGTATTGATGATGGAGGGCAGCACCCCCTCCGCATCCAGCCCGAAATCAAGATCGGACCCGGACAGTATCGGCTGCGCCACCAGATAAGTGACGAAGGCTGCCAGGACGCCCAGGATGAAGGAAATGACCGCAATCACCAGGGTCTTGGCCAGCAGCGCCGGCGTGCGGGTGGGTACGGCCACCATGGTGGAGCGGATCATGCCGGTGGTGTACTCGGATCCAATCAGCACCACCGCCAGCGCGGCGATTAGCAGCTGGCCGAAGGGCAGCCCGGATGCCGGGATGTCATAGGCCAGGCTCTGCGCTGATGCGCCGAAACCTCCGGGCGGGCCAGCCGCCGGGTCATTCACCAGCTGTACCGTTCCCCAGGCAACCAGGGCGCCCAGCCCAACCATCACCGCGAAGCTCACTGCCAGCAGGATGACGGTGGAGGGCACGGTGGCGGTCTTGATCAATTCGGAGCGCAGCACGCGCGGAAAGGTGATCCGACGGGATCCGGAAGTGCGGGGCTCCTGCGCGGCGGGGGCTGCTGCTGCACTCATGCCTGTTGTCCTTCCTCGGCCGGGAGGGAATCGGATGATGGGTTGATGTGGCGTGACTGGTACTCGACCTCTCCGCCGGTCAACTCCATGTAGGCGTCCTCCAAGGAGACCTGCTGCGGGGTGAGTTCCGTCAGGAGGATTCCAAGGGAACTTGCTGTTTCCGCAATGCTCCTGGACGTCAGGCCCAGAATCTCCAGCTGATCCGCCGCCGGTCGGCGCACTTCCACTCCGGGCGAGCCGACGGCGGCAGCCAAGCCGGCGGCGTCGTCGGTGCGCACCAGGACACGCTCCTGCTGGCTCCCGGCCAGCACTTCCCCGATGGGGGCATCGGCCAGAACCCGGCCGCGGCCGATTACGATCAGGTGATCGGCGGTCACCGCCATCTCGCTCATCAGGTGGGAGGAGATGAAGACGGTACGGCCTTCAGCTGCCAGTCCCCGGACCAGGAAGCGTACCCATTTCACGCCTTCCGGATCCAGCCCGTTGACGGGCTCATCCAGGATCAGGGTGTGCGGGTCCCCCAGCAGTGCGACGGCGATGCCCAGCCGCTGCCCCATGCCCAGCGAATACCCGCCGACCCTTTTCCGCGCCGCCGATCCAAGGCCCGTGAGTTCGATGACTTCGTTGACGCGGGCGGAGGAAATGCCTTCGGTGGCGGCGAGAGCCCGCAGATGGTTGTAGGCAGTGCGTTTGGGGTGGACTGCCTTCGCCTCCAGCAGGGCACCCACCTCGTGCAGGGGGGACCGGTGCCCGGCATACGGTTTTCCGTTGACCGTCACCGTTCCGCCGGTGGGATGGTCCAGCCCAACGATCATCCTCATGGTCGTTGATTTTCCGGCACCGTTCGGTCCAAGGAATCCGGTGACCTTGCCCGGCGGGACCGAAAAGGTAACGCCGTCGACGGCGGTTTTCTCGCCAAAGCGTTTGGTGAGTTCGCGTGCCTCAATCATGGTGTGTCCTCACACTTGGTGTCTCCATCTTGGGGCCTGGGGTTCCTAGCGGGAACTCACCGACTCGAATTTGCGCACCGCCAGCGGAACAAACACCAGCAGCATCACCACCGATCCGATCAGCACGGTTGCCACCGCATGCTGCATGGGCCAGGTGTCCGGAACAGGAGTGTTGCCGAGGTTACCGAACAGCTCCCGTGCCGCCTGGACCAGGGCCGAGACCGGGTTCCACTCGGCAAAGATCCGCAGCGGCGTCGGCAGCGTGGAGCTCTGCACAAAGGCGTTGGAAATGAAGGTGATGGGAAACAGGATCATGAAGGAGGCATTGTTGATCGTTTCCGGAGTCCGCACGGTCATGCCAAGCAGCGCCATCACCCAGCTGAACGCGTAGGAGAAGAGCAGCAGCAGCCCCACCGCCGCCAGGAAGGAGGCAAAGGAGGTGTTGACCCGCCACCCCACCAGCAGCCCCGTGGCCATCATGATGAGCATGGAAATGGCGTTGAGCACCAGGTCCGAGTTGGTCCGTCCGATCAGCACCGCCGACGGGCTCATGGGCAGGGTGCGGAACCGGTCCACAATCCCCTCCTTCAGGTCCTGGGCCATTGCCGCACCGGAGAACGTGGAACCGAACACCACGGTCTGGGCAAAGATGCCTGCCATCAGGTACTGCGTATAGTCCGTGCCGGCCACGGAGATCGATCCTCCGTACACCTGGCTGAACAGCAGCACGAACATGATCGGCTGCAGGACGGCAAAAATGATCATGTCCGGCGAGCGCTTGATCTTGATCAGGTTCCGCCAGGTCACGGTCCAGCCGTCGGCGGCCCAGTTTGCTGCGGCTGCCCTGCCGCCGGTCCTTACGGCAGGCAGCCGGGTGGTTGCGGCGCTCATCGGCGGGCTCCTTCCCTGTCCTGTGCGCCTTCCGGGGCGCCGGACGCCGGTTCCTCTTCGGCCGGACGGCCGGTGAGCTGCAGGAAGACGTCATCGAGCGTGGGACGGCGGATGCCGGCGTCGTGCAGCGCAATGTCCCGGGACTGCAGGTCCGCGAGGACAAGCTGCAGCGACGCCGGTCCGTTCTGGACCGTGACCTCCAGGGTCCGGCCGTCATCGGCGGTGTGCGGCTGACCGGCGCCGTGGCGGGCCAGGACGGCCCTGGCCGCGGCGGCGTCGCTGGCGTCCACCAGTGCCACGGCGACGCTGTGGCCGCCGATCAGCGACTTGAGCTGGTCCGAGGTGCCTTGGGCAATGACCGCCCCGCGGTCGATGACGGCAACGGTGTCCGCCAGCTGGTCGGCTTCCTCCAGATACTGGGTGGTCAGCAGCAGCGTGGTGCCCGCCGCCACCAGGTCCTTGATGACCTGCCACAGGGCCAGGCGGCTGCGGGGGTCAAGGCCGGTGGTCGGCTCGTCCAGGAACAGGACCCGGGGACTGTTCACCAGCGCTCCGGCCAGGTCCAGGCGCCGGCGCATGCCGCCGGAATAGCCCTTGACCGGCCGGTTTCCGGCATCGGTCAGCTCGAACATGTCAATGAGCTCGGCGGCACGTTCCCGGGCCTGCCGGTCCGGGAGGTGGTACAGCCGTCCCACCATCCGCAGGTTTTCCGTGCCGGTCAGGTTCTCGTCCACTGCCGCGTACTGGCCGGAAACGCCGATGATCCGGCGGACTTCCTTGGGGCTGTCCAGCACGTCGATGCCGTCAATGGTGAGGACGCCGGCGTCGGGCTTGATCAGGGTGGTGAGGACCTTGACGGCGGTGGTTTTCCCGGCGCCGTTGGGGCCCAGCAGGGCCATGACCGTGCCTTCGGGGACCGCGATGTCCAAGCCGTCCAGTGCGTGCACCGGCCCGGACTTCGATTTGTAGGTCTTGCTGACTCCGTGCGCCTCAATCAGCGGTGAACCGGAACCGCGGCTGCGGGCAGGAGGGGTTGGGGAAGTGAACATTGGTCGAAGATAGACCCGGCACTCCTGCTCCGGTACCCCTATTGCGGACACATGCGGTCCGCTGGTTGTGCTCCCGGGTGAGTGGCCCGGCTATTGCCGCCGGCTATTGCCGCCGGCGCTACGGAGCGGCCTCCGGAACCTTTTTCTGCTCGGCGGCAGCGGGGGCCACCAGGATGGACAGCAGCATGGCGGCTCCCACCAGCAGGAGCGCATTGCGGACGCCCCACAGCTCGCCGACGAAACCCAGCACCGGCGGGCCCACGAAGAAGGCCATGTAGCCGATCGTGGAAACGACCGAGACGCGGCTGGCCGCGCGGGCCGGGTCCTCGCCGGCGGCGGACATGCCCATCGGGAAGCCAAGGGCCGCCCCGATTCCCCACAGGACGGCGCCGATGCCGGCGAGCACCAGGTTCGGCGCCAGGACAAAGAGCAGGAGCCCGGCCAGTGACGCACTCATGCAGATCCTCAGTGCAGGCACCCGGCCCAGCCGGTCGATCAGGCGCGCGCCGAACCAGCGGGTGGCGGTCATTGCGGCCACAAAAACGCCGAACATCACGGCGCCGGCGGTTTCGCTCGCGCCGAGACCGTCAACGGTGGCTTTCGCCACCCAGTCGTTGGCGGCTCCTTCGGTCAGGGCGGCACCCAGGACCACCACCCCGATCAGCAGCGTGCGGCCTTCCTTCCAGGCAGCGAAGCGCGACGGCGGAGCAGCGGCGCCGCCGCCGTCGTCGTGCACGGGCACCGGATCCGGCAGGAAGTTCCGCGGCACGGCCAGGACCAGCACCGTAGCGATCACCAGGATGCCCACCAGATGCAGGGACAGGGAGATGCCGGCCGCCGAAAGCACTGCCCCAACCATCGCGCCCACAAAAGCCCCGCCGCTGAAGGCGGCATGGAACTTGGGCATCACCGTACGGCGGAGGTGGCGCTCCACCTCGGCACCCTCCAGGTTCATGGCCACGTCCCACAGCCCGATCCCGGCGCCGAACAGCAGCAGTCCGCCGGCAGCCAGGGGAATGTTGGGCCACCACAGGGATGCCGCAATAATCAGTGACGCGGCCGACGTCATCAGTCCGCCGGCGCGCACGGCGCCGTCGGTGCCGATCCGCTGCGCCACGGACCCGGCCAGCGGAAGGGAGCACACTGATCCCACGGCGGAAAAGAGCAGCAGCACTCCGACGCCGGCAGCGCCGATGCCGAGGGATTCGGCTGCCGCGGGAATCCGCGCGGCCCAGCTGGCGAAAATGAGGCCGTTGAGGCCGAAGATGACGAAGACGGATATCAGGGCACGGTCCAGGGAGCTCTTCACGCCTCCAGTTTGCAGGGATTGGCCCCGCAAAGGGAAACCTGGCCCGGTCACACTGGCGCCGGACGAAATCCGCAGCGGCCTACCGGGCGCGGACCACCCTTTTCTCGTCCCAGACCGGGGTCTCGGATTCGTAGACCTTGCCGTCGGAGCCGAACACCAGGAACCGGTCGAAGCTGCGGGCGAACCAGCGGTCGTGGGTGACAGCCAGCACCGTTCCTTCAAACGCGTCGATGGCCTTTTCCAGGGCTTCGGCCGAATGCAGGTCCAGGTTGTCGGTCGGTTCATCCAGCAGCAGCAGGGTGGCGCCGGAGAGCTCCAGCAGCAGGATCTGCAGGCGGGCCTGCTGTCCGCCGGAAAGCGAATCGTATTTCTGCTCCGAGGAGGCAGCCAGCCCGTAGCGGTCCAGGGCCCCGGCCGCAGCTTCGCGGCCCAGCCCGGAGCGGTGGTCATCACCGCGGTGCAGAATGTCCAGCAGGGTTTTGCCAAGCAGGTCCGGACGCATCATGGTTTGCGCGAAGAACCCCGGGCGGATCCGGGCGCCGAGCTTCACCGAGCCCTCATGCGGCACCGGGGCTATTTCCACCTCGGAGACGGGCTCGTGTTCCTTTTCCGGATCCGTACCGCCCGCGGCCAGCAGCCGCAGGAAGTGGGACTTGCCGGAACCGTTGGACCCGAGCACGCCCACCCGGTCGCCGAACCAGATTTCAGTGCTGAAGGGCTTCATCAAGCCTGTCAGTTCCAGCTTCTGCGCGACGACGGCGCGCTTGGCGGTCCGCCCGCCGCGCAGCCGCATCTTCACGTTCTGCTCGATCGGCAGCGCCTCGGGCGGACCGGCCTCGAGGAACTTCGCCAGCCGGGTCTGCGCGGCCTGGTAGCGGTTGGCCATGTCGGAGCGGAACGCAGCCTTGTTCTTGTACATGTTGACGAGTTCCTTGAGCTTCAGGTGCTCCTCGTCCCAGCGCCGGCGCAGCTCCTCGAACCGGGCGTTGCGGTCCTCGCGGGCCGTGACGTAGCTGCTGAAACCCCCGCCGTGGATCCAGGCGGAGGCCCCGTTGATGCCCGGCTCCAGGGTGACGATGCGGGTGGCGGCGTTGTCCAGCAGCTCCCGGTCGTGGCTGACGAACAGCACCGATTTCTTGGATTCGGCCAGCTTGCCTTCCAGCCAGCGCTTGCCCGGAACGTCCAGGTAGTTGTCCGGCTCATCCAGCAGCAGCAGGTCGTCGGGGCCCGAGAAGAGGGCCTCCAGTACCAGGCGCTTCTGCTCTCCGCCGGAGAGGGTGGAGGCCTTGCGGTACTGGGCGCGGTCAAAGGGCATGCCGAGCGCGGCCATGGTGACCTCGTCCCACACGGTTTCCTGCTCATACCCGCCGGCGTCGCCCCAGTCGGCAATGGCCGTGGCGTAGCGCATCTGGGTCGGCTCGTCGTCGTGCTCCATCATGGCCAGCTCGGCGTCGTCCACCGCCTTGGCCGCGGCGGCGAGCGCGGGCGGCGCGGCGGAAACCAGCAGGTCGCGGACCGTGCTGTCATCGCGGACCTGGCCTACGAACTGCCGCATGATGCCCATGGATCCGGACTTGGCCACGGTGCCCTCATCGGCCTTGATGTCCTCCGCGATGATGCGCAGGAGCGTGGTCTTGCCGGTGCCGTTGGGGCCAATCAGGGCAGTCTTGTGCCCCTCCCCCACCTTGAAGCTGACGCCGTTGAGCAGCTGCCGGCCGTCGGAAAGGAAATAGTCAATGTTGGATACGTCGAGGTGAGCCACCCTCCCATCCTCCCATCCGCCGGCGCCGGCGCCGCAGCCGTCCGCATGGACACAGGGCGCGCCCGTCTGCCTACGATGAAGGTCCGCAATTACGGGTCCAACCATCAGGAGCACAGATGATCTTTATTACCGTCAAGTTCAACGTCAAGCCCGAATGGGTCGACCGCTGGCCGGAGCTGACCGCTGATTTCACCGCCGCCACCCGTGCGGAGCCGGGCAACCTGTGGTTCGACTGGTCGCGCAGCCTGGAGAACCCCAACGAATTTGTCCTGGTCGAAGCCTTCAAGGACGACGCCGCTGCCGCCCACGTCCAGAGCGACCACTTCCAGCAGGCCATGAAGGACATGGTGCAGGCGCTGGTGGAGACTCCCAAGATCATCAACACGACCATCGACGGCGAAGAGTGGTCCAGGATGGGCGAACTGACCGTCGACTAGTTTGCCGGCAGCTCACCGGCCGGCCCTCACAGGCCGGCCGGGCGCTACTTGGTGTCGAGGCTGTACCCGGCGCGGGTCAGGATCTCCCGCAGGTCCACCACGGTCTGCTCGTCGATGTCCTTCCCCCGGGGCGGCTCAAGGATATCGGTCTGGCCGGCGAGCGTGACTTCGTATTTGCCGTTGTGTTCCCGGGTGGTGTCAGCCACCGCCTCCAGCAGGGACACCACGTTCTTCCATTCGATGTTTGAGCTCGTGGGATGGCGCAGGATCTTTTCCAGCGTGTCCCGGTGGTGATTGTTCAGGTGTTCGGTCATAACAAACCTCCTGAACCCAGTTCCCCATGCCGGAGCCGGGAGCGCAAGGGATGAAGGCTCCCGCTCCCTGCCGGGGCGCTCAGTTGCCGGCAGGACGCAGGAACGCCGCTATCCGCGCGGGCACCAGATGTTCCACGTGCCCTGCCATCGTGCGGGATCCCGCCTCAATCAGCAGCCCCCACGCCGCCATCACCAGGAAGGTCCAGGGAGCGGGTCCAACGGTGCCGAAGCCGGTTCCGCCCCCGCCGCCGGCGGACGTCTGGCCGGCCAGCACGACTCCGAGAACGGATACGGCTGCCCCGGCGAGACCGAAGACCAGCGGCAGGGTCAGCCAGGAGGTGCGCCGGCCCGCCGGGTCCGGGAGCCGATCCCGGTCCCGGTCCCGGTCCCGTGCGAGGAACCAGGCCACGGACGCCGCGGCGGCCAGCAGAAGGGTCAGGACGCCCACTGCCGCGCTGGCCCACACGGGCAGGTCACCGATGGACCCGGGAAGGTTGGCGGCCGCCGGCAGTCCCTGTTCCGTCACGGTGGAGAGATGGCCCAGGCCGTAGGACCACGCCGCCGCGGTGGGCAGCCACAGCGGTGATGCGAAAGCCACGGCTGTGCCGCCCTTGACCAGGGCCGTGACCACCAGTGCCGTTCCGGTGACTGCCGTATAAACCAGGTAGTGACCGGCGGCCACCCGCAGCGCCGGCCGGACTCCGGGCAGGGACCGTTCCGTCCGGGTGATCCAGCGCGGGACCGTTCCGGTCCCGTGTTTCCGCCCGGCCCAGCCGGCAAAGGTGCCGAGCAGCACCGCACCTGCCACGAGGCTCGGTGAAGCCGCGGTCAGGAACATAGCCCCGGCTTCGGTGTCCTCCCGCAGCGAGACCAGCAGGCTCAACAGGACTGAAACGGCAGCCAGGCTCAGCCCGGTCAGGGCGGAATACAGCCACCGGTGCCATTCCGAGCCCAGGGGCTGCCTTCGTTCGGCCCGGCGGCCCAGCTGCCACAGGGAAGCAGCCGCCACCGCGGTGAGGAGCAGGGGAAGAGCACCGGCCCAGAGGCTGACCAGCGGGGCGGGAAGGTCCGCGTACCCGGCCGCCGAGACGGTCAGGACCGGGGTTCCGCCCAGAGCCATGGCAGCCAGGAAAAACGGATAGATCAACAGCGCTGACGGACCGTCCAGCCGGGCGCCCATGTTGCCGGCGGAATCGTTCATGCCGTTGAGCGCTCCGGTCCCGCCCAGGAAGAATCCCAGGACCAGCAGTGCCATCGTCACCAGTGCGGCGCCCAGCGTCAGCCCGTAGGCATACAGCGCCGACTGCACCGCCAGCCACCACTGCGGGTGCTGGCGGCCGCGCTCGGCAGGCGGAGCAAGGGTGTCCGGGTGCCCCGGAAACCCCTTGTCCTGGTTTTCCATGTGTCCATTCCCCCTGCAGAGCGTTGGCTGCTGTGCGCCGGACTTAAACATACAAGGTGCCGGCCCCCTCGCCTGCGCCCACGCATGGAGGTGACGTCCCCTAACCGCGGGTCAGCTGCCCGGGCTCAGGTCCGGCACCTCCATGCCGTGATCCCGGCGCAGGGCCAGTTCGGCCGCATGCCGGCCGCCCATGCCGTGGACGCCGGGTCCGGGCGGGGTGGACGCGGAACAGAGGTAGACGCCCGGAAGCGGCGTCTGCCAGGGGTTCACCGCGGGCACTGGCCGCGCCGCCATTTGCCGCAGGTTCACGGCGCCGCCGCCGAAGTCGCCGCCCACATAGTTTTCGTTGTAGCGCTCCAGGCCCGCCGCCGTCGTCACCTGCGAGCGCACGACGACGTCCCGGAACCCCGGGGCGAAGCGTTCGATCTGTGCGGTGACGGCCCCGGTCATGTCCGCGTCGGAGCCGGCGGGGACATGGCAGTAAGTCCAGAGGACGTGGCGGCCCGCGGGCGCCCGGGAAGAATCAAAGCTGCTGGGCTGGGAGAGGAGCACGTAGGGCCGGTCCGGATGACGCCCTGCGGCCACCTGGGCTTCGGCTCGTGCCAGTTCGGCGCGGGTCCCGCCCAGGTGGACCGTGCCTGCCCGGCCCACCTCCCCGTTGGCCCACGGCACCGGCCCGGAAAGAATGAAGTCCACCTTGCAGGCCGCGTTGCCGTAGCGGAAGCGCTCGAGGGCCCGGGCATACGGGCGCGGCAGCTCCGGCCCGGCCAGGTCCAGCAGGGTGGCCGGGGAAACGTCGAGCAGGACGGTTTTCGAATCGCGCAGTTCCTTCAGGGAAGCCACCCGGTGCCCGGTCACCAGTTCACCGCCGTGGGCCTGCAGGTCCGCGACCATGGCATCGGCTATCGCCTGCGAGCCTCCCTCGGGAATCGGCCAGCCCACGGTGTGCGCCAGCAACGACAGCAGCAGCCCGCCGCCGGCCGAAGGCAGCGAAGGCATCCGCCCCACCGGGTGCGCGGCAACACCGGTCAGGAGAGCCGGGGCTTTCTCACCGGAGAACCGCCGGTTCCACAGCCGGGTGCCCTGCTCCAGGGCTGCACGTCCGAAGGCCAGCGCCGCAGCCGGTTCGCGGTAACCGCGGACGAGCGGAGACATCAGCAGCTTCGTGATGTCTTCGCTGCGCTCCGTCAGGGGCAGCATCAGCCGGCGGAAAGCCGGGCCGTCAGCACCCAGGCCCTCCGCGGTGCGGTCCAAATCCCGGTAGGCCAGGCCCGCCTCGCCGCCGTCGAGGGGGTGGGCATAGGAAACATCCGGAACAGTGAGCCGGATCCGGTCCCCCAACCCAAACTCGCGGAAAAAGGGCGAAGCAAGAGCCATGGGATGAACGGCTGAACAGACGTCGTACCGGTAGCCCGGTTCCAGCAGTTCCTTGGTCCGGCTCCCGCCGCCGGCCGTGGGGCCTGCTTCAAAGACCCGCACCGACAACCCGGCACGGGCCATGATGACCGCCGCTGCCAGTCCGTTGGGTCCCGCTCCTACCACCGAAACGTCCGTCATGAATCTCCTGCTTTCTGGGCCGCCGCCTGCGCCGCGGGCGGAACGGAAACAGCCCGCCCGTGCCTGCGGCCAAGCCGGAACCGGTCCGGTGCGTGGTCAAAGGGTCCGCCCTGGGGATCGTCCACGTCGAGCCGGCGGACCGGATCCCGTGCGGGGGTCAGGATATCGAAGACCACCCGCGCCATCAGCCAGGCGGTGGCTGCCATGTGTCCGGCCACGGCCCAGACATAATATGCCGCGTCGATGTTGTTGCGGGGGTCTCCCCCTGAGGTCAGGGCCCCCAGATACATCCATACTGCCCACCAGTGCATCACCTCGAAGAACTGCCAGACCAAAAAGTCCGTCCACCGCGGCCGGGCGAGGGCCGCCAGCGGAATCAGCCACAGGACAAACTGGGGCGAGTACACCTTGTTGGTGAGCACAAACGCCGCCACGATCAGGAAGGCCAGCTGTGCCAGCCGGGGCCGGCGGGGTGCCGCGAGCGCCAGCACGGCTATACCGGCGCAGGCGGCGGCGAAAAGGAAATATGCCCCGAAATTGATGAACTCCGGTCCCGCTTCGGCGCGTCCGGTCCGTTCGGCGATCAGGTTCCAGGCAAACCACCCCGAGGAGAACCCCGCCGGACGCTCGCCGGTGAAGGCGAGGAAGTATTTCCAGCCGGTGAAGTCGGTGATCATGAAGGGAACGTTGACGACAAGCCAGGCTGCGGCCGCCCCGGCGAAGGCCTGGCAGGCCGGCCGCAGCCGCATCGTCCGCAGGGCCAGAACCAGCACCGCGCCCAGGATCAGCACCGGATACAGTTTCAGCGCCGTGCCCAGTCCCAGGAAGACTCCGGCCAGGACGGGACGGCTGCGGGTAAAGGCGAGCATGCCAAGGGTGGCCAGGAGCACGGCCCAGATGTCCCAGTTGATATAGATGGAGAGGATCATCGCCGGGGCCAGCGCCACCATTGCCGCGTCCCAGGGCCGCCGGTTGGTCATGCGCAGCGTCGCCGCCACGGTGGCGATCCAGGCCAGGGCAGCGAGCGCGGCGTTAATGTCGAAGTAGGCCAGCGCCCGTTCCGGCGCGGCGTCTCCGCCCGGAACCAGCAACGCCACTGCTCCGGCCAGCAGTCCCAGCAGGACCGGATATTCAAAGGGGGCGCCCGGTGTCAGGAAGGGAAACACCCCGTCGGCCAGGCCCCGCGTGTCAAACAGCACCGGCCAGTCCGAATAGCAGGCCCGGTAGAAGTGCTCCGGCGTGGACCAGCCGCCGACGCGGCAGGGGTTTTTCACGACCAGGGCCAGCAAAGCCGCGGCGGTCGTCAGAAGAATCAGTACCCGCTCCACGGTGAAAAACCCCGGCGTCACGATCCCCGGGGCCGTGAGCCGGCCCAGCGGGCCGCCGATGGCTGCGGTCAGGTTCCTGAGCAGCGGATCGTTGCGGCTGGGGACCACTATCCGCAGTGGCCGCCGTCGGGGCTTGGGCTCCATGCTTACCAGTATGACGCGGCGATCGCGAGGGCTGCCTCCGCCCGCGCGGCGTTCCTGTGATGGTTCACACAGACACTGCACGTTGAGGCCGTAGACTGGGCCGGTCTTGCCGCGTCCGGCGCGGCAACGGAAAAATGTTTGTCTTCAAAGGAGAACCGTGGCAAAGAACCCCATTCGGGTCGCAATCGTCGGTGTTGGAAACTGCGCAGCGTCGCTGGTCCAGGGCGTCCAGTACTACCGCGACGCCGACCCGGACCTGACCGTTCCGGGCCTGATGCACGTGAAGTTCGGCGACTACCACGTCAATGACGTGCAGTTCGTGGCGGCCTTCGACGTGGACGGCAAAAAAGTCGGGCTGGACCTGGCCGAGGCCATCGGAGCCAGCGAGAACAACACCATCAAGATTGCCGACGTCCCGGAAACGGGTGTCACCGTACAGCGCGGCCACACCCTGGACGGACTGGGCAAGTACTACCGGGAAACCATCGTTGAGTCCGACGCCGAGCCGGTGGACATTGTCGCCGCGCTGCGGGACAACAGGGTCGATGTCATGGTCTGCTACCTGCCCGTGGGCTCCGAGCAGGCCGCGAAGTTCTACGCCCAGTGCGCCATCGACGCCGGGGTCGGCTTCGTCAACGCCCTGCCGGTGTTCATTGCCGGCACCAAGGAATGGGCCGATAAATTCACGGCCACCGGAGTTCCCATCATCGGCGACGACATCAAGAGCCAGATCGGCGCCACCATCACCCACCGGGTGATGGCCAAGCTGTTCGAGGACCGCGGCGTCATCCTGGACCGCACCTACCAGCTCAACGTCGGCGGGAACATGGACTTCAAGAACATGCTCGAGCGCGAGCGGCTGGAGTCCAAGAAGATTTCCAAGACCCAGGCCGTCACCTCCAACACTTCGGCGGACCTGAAGGCCGACGACGTCCACATTGGTCCCTCCGACTACGTGGCCTGGCTGGATGACCGCAAGTGGGCCTTCGTCCGCCTCGAGGGACGCAACTTCGGCGACGCTCCGGTGTCGCTGGAATACAAGCTCGAAGTGTGGGACTCCCCCAACTCCGCCGGAGTGATCATCGACGCGATCCGCGCCGCCAAGATCGCCCTGGACCGCGGCGTCGGCGGGCCGATCCTCTCGGCTTCAAGCTATTTCATGAAGTCTCCGCCGGAGCAGTACAACGATGACATTGCCAAGGAAAAGGTGGAGCAGTTCATCCGCGGCGAGGTAGAGCGCTAACCTCCCCTCCCCCGCGAGACGGCAGAAAGTGCGCTTCCCAGACCCGGGAAGGGCACTTTCTGCCATCTCGGCAACGGGGCAGGCCGGGGCTCCGTGGAGCGGGGACCGCGGGCAGCTTAGGACAGGCCCTGCGGCGTGCCGTCCGCCGCGACATCCATGCGCATGGCTGCGGGAACTTTCGGCAGCCCGGGCATGGTCATCACTGCCCCGGTGAGCGCGACGACGAAGCCGGCGCCGGTTTTGAGGATCAGGTCCCGCACGTGCACGGTGAAACCCGTCGGCGCGCCGAGCAGCGAAGCGTTGTCGGAGAACGAGTACTGGGTCTTTGCCATGCACACCGGCAGTCCGTCCCAGCCCCCGGCCTTGATCTCCTGAAGCCGGCGCAGCGCCGGAAGTGAGAATTCGACGTCGTCCGCTCCGTAGATTTCCCGGACCACGGTGCGGATTTTCTCCTCCACCGGCAGCTCCAGCGAATACAGGTACCGGAAGTCCGAGGGCTTCTCCAGTGCGGTGCGGACTGCAGCTGCCAGCGCATCTCCGCCGGATCCTCCTCCGCCCTGCGCCCAGACGTCAGCGGCGGCGGCCGCCACGCCCTGGGCCGCGCACCAGTCCAGCAGCCACTGGATTTCCTCCGGCGTGTCAGTGCTGAAGACGTTGACGGCCACCACCGGATCCAGGCCGAATTTCCTGATGTTCCCGATGTGCCGGCGCAGGTTGGCCGTCCCCGCCTCCAGCGCTTCCGGATTCGCCTTGTCCAGCTCGTCCCGGGGTACCCCGCCGTGCATTTTCAGGGCGCGGACCGTGGCCACCAGGACGACGGCGTCGGGCGCCACGTCCGCGGCCCGTGCCGCGATGTCCATGTACTTTTCGGCTCCCAGATCCGCACCGAAACCCGCTTCGGTGACCACCACGTCTGCGACGTTCCGCGCGAGGTCGGTGGCAATGACTGAGTTGCAGCCGTGGGCAATGTTGGCGAACGGACCGCCGTGAATCAGGGCCGGCGTGCCGGCGATGGTCTGCACCAGATTCGGCTTGATCGCGTCCCTGAGCAGCAGCGCCAGCGCCCCCTGAACGCCGAGGTCCCGCACCGTCACCGGCTGCCGGTCATAGGTGTACCCCACGGTAATCCGGGCCAGCCGCTCCTTGAGGTCGGGGAGGTCGCGGGCGAGGCAGAACACGGCCATGATCTCGGACGCAACCGTGATGTCGAAGCCGTCCTGGCGCGGGGTGCCCTCCGCCGGTCCGCCCAGGCCAATCACGATGTTCCGCAGCGAGCGGTCGTTCATATCCATCACCCGGCGGAAGATGATCCTGCGCGGGTCGATGCCCAGCTCATTGCCCTGGTAAATGGAGTTGTCCAGCAGCGCCGTCAGGGCGTTGTTGGCCGTGGTAATCGCGTGGAAATCCCCGGTGAAGTGAAGGTTGATGTCTTCCATCGGCACCACCTGGGAGTAACCGCCGCCGGTGGCACCGCCCTTCAGCCCCAGCACGGGTCCCAGGGAGGGCTCCCGCAGTGCAATAACCGTGCTGACTCCCGCTTTGGCCAGCGCATCGCCGAGGCCGACAGTGACGGTGGACTTGCCTTCACCGGCAGGAGTGGGACTCATCGCGGTAACCAGCACCACCCTGCCCCGGGTGCTGCGGGGAGGTACAAGCAGCGGATCAACCTTGGCCTTGTAGCGCCCGTACAGTTCCAGGGCCTCTTCGGGAATGCCGGCGGCGCGCGCCACCTCGGTGACGGGTTTCATCACCGCCCGGCGGGAAATCTCCAAATCGCTGGACATGTCTGCGGCTGTGCGCATCTCTGCAATCCTTCCGGGGCCCCTCGCCGGTATCCCGTCGGCTCCGGCGGGATACCGTCCAAGCTATCAGCGGACGGAGTGCACCGAGAACTGTTCAGCGGCCTGCAGGTAGCTCTGCGCGGTAAGCGAGGCCGTGCGCTTCCAGCCGAAGGCCGAGGCATGCACGGCGGCGCCGTACCCCAGGGCCCGCCGCAGACCGGCGTCGTCGTACAGCCGCTCCAGCTCCGCCGCCCAGCGGCCGCCGTCGTGCCCGTCCACCAGCAGCCCGGTGCGTCCGTGCCCAACCGCCTTGGGCAGACCGCCGACGTTGGCAGCCAGCACGGGTGTCCCGCAGGCCTGCGCTTCCAGCGCAACCAGGCCGAAGGACTCGCTGAAGGAGGGCACCGCAACGACGTCGGCTGCGCGGAACCAGTCGGCCAGCTCGGCGGCGCCTACGGGCGGATGCAGTGCTACCTGGGCATGCAGCCCCAGGGAATCGATGAGCGGCTGCAGGTTCAGCACCTCGGACCCGCTGCCGGCCCCGAGAATGCTGATCCTCAGGGGAATGTCCGGGCGGCGGGCATGCAGTTCCGCCGCTGCGCGCACCAGTACCTGGGGGCCCTTCATCCGCTGAATGCGCCCGGCGAAGACCACGTGGAAGACCTCCCGGGGCACGCCCAGACGCGCACGGGCGGCCTTGGAATTCCGGTTGGAGAAAATTTGCAGGTCCACGCCCGGAGCCACTACGTCCACCTCGCGGAGATCGGCTCCGTACAGTGTTTCCAGCTCCCCGGCCTCGGTGCTCGTATTGGCAATGAGGCGGGTGGCGCCGTCCACAATTTCCTGCTCCCCGTCAATCCGCACTCGGGGTTCGGGTTTTTCGCCGGGCTGAAGCCGGAGGTTCTTGACCCGCGCCATGGTGTGCATGGTGTGCACCAGCGGCACGTTCCAGGCCCGGGCGACCGCCAGCCCTGCTGTCCCCGACACCCAGTAGTGCGAATGGATGACGTCGAAGCGGCGGCCGGTGGAAAGGGGATGGAGATCGGTAACCCCCTGTGCCAGCTCTGCGGCCAGGCCGGGCAGCGCTTCCTTGGCGATCCGGCGGCGCGGTCCCGCGGCAACATGGCGCACAGTGACACCGGGGACAACTTCCACGGCAGGCTTCTGCCGGGAATCCGAGGCGCGGGTAAAGATCTCGACTTCGACGCCGGCCCGGGCAAGTTCAACTGCCACTGAGCGGACGTAGACGTTCATTCCGCCGGCGTCGCCGGAGCCCGGCTGCTCCAGGGGTGACGTATGCAGCGAGAGCATAGCCACGCGCTTTACCTGAAGCAACAGCACTCCCTTCTTGGCCCGCCGCAGTCCTAGTCCCTTAAGACTTTATAACGCCGCGGGGCAGACCATGGTTTCGGGGCCCGGTTGCCCTGATCACTTCCGCGGCGGCACGCCAAAAGGGGAGTTCGCACAGTACAGCACGAACTCCCCCGGTTTTGTTCCCTGCAGGCAGGGGCTACTTGACCGAACAGGCGTAACGGGCGAGCAGGTGCCACTCCGGGCCCGTCAAGCACGCGTCCAGGCGGGATTGGTGGACCGCCTCGGAACGGGCGAAGGAAGCCTGCAGGCGGCTGAGGGCGGCAAACACCCTCCGGGTTTTGGACAGTCCCGGGGCCGCGGGAGCGGATGACGGCGGATGGTTTGACGGTGGATGGTCCGACGGCGGATGGTCCGACAGTGCGGGGCGCAGGGCCGGCGCGGCGGGTTGCGGAAGCGCGGGCGCTTCACGGAAAGGGGACGCGGGCAGGTTGAAAGAAGGCACGATAAACTCCGAAAGAATGGCGCACCTGATTTTGGGTGCACGAAAGTGAGGTAAAAGAAATGAGGCACAAGGTCCCGGCGCAGGAAAGGCGGCACTTATCGCGGCTGCATTATCTTTCCTAAGCGGGCGTACGGAATCAGCCAATTAGTGCGCGGGATTAGTGCGCCGGTATTGACGGGATGTACGCAAAGAGGAAAGAACGCCGAGGTGTGCCGGCAGGACCCCGTCCGGCACCGCCGCCCACATCCGGCACCGAATCCGGTGCGCGGAAGACCGCCGCGGGAATCGCTTCGTGATCCCGGGGGGCTTTAAAGGTATTGGAGGACGTCGGGATGCCGGCCGGCAGAAGCAGCCGCCGAACCAGGCCGCAGAACAGCCGGGAACAGCCGGGAACAGCCGGAGCGGCAGCCGGGCTAGATACCTAGGTGTTGGTGACTAGGTATCCGGCGACTGGACCTCTAAGTGCCGCTAGGCGCGGCCGGGGCCAAACGCGTAGCCGGTACGTAGTGCCCGCTTGCCCGGCCAGCCGGCCGCAGCGGCCATCCGACGTCCGGTTGGCCGGATTGCCGGCCGTGCAGTCGAAGGGATGGACGTGCGGGCCTGCGGGCAGGCAACCGTCGCGGCAGTGAGGAATACGTGGTTCATAATTACCCCCACCTCCCTTTCTTGAGTGCGTGGACTTGCGGATGAGCCGGCGTGCGGGGAGCACGGGACCGGCGTGGTTTTTCAGTGGTTATTCAGTGGCTCTTCAGTGGTTCTTGAAGGGCTGGTGCGGCCCTGCCGATAAGAATTCCGGGCCGCACTAAAAACATACAACAGGTTTCAGTTCCCTGCCAAGGTTTTTTCTAAACTTCTTTTAATTCTTTTCGTACTAATAGTTCCAGCGCACTATCGCCGGCGTATGTTTGTCCCAGCCCAGGGTGCAGACAGCAGCCGTGCCAAGCACAAAATGCCGTCCCTGGTCAGCCGGAAGCCCGAGCCAGCGGGCAGCAAGGATCCGCAGGAAGTGGCCGTGCGCCACGAGCAGGACCTTCTCCACCGGAGCTGCCTCCGGATCCCGGTCCATCGGTGTTCCGCAGCCGGCCTGCACCTGTGAAATGATCCGGTCGGCCCGCTCCGCCACCTGGTCCAGGGTTTCGCCGTTGGGGACCCCGTTGTTCCAGATGATGTACCCGGGGTTCTCCGCCCGCACCTGGGTGCTCTTGCGGCCCTCGTTGTCTCCGTAATCCCACTCATGGGCATGGGGCAGGATCTGCGGGTTCGGGTGTCCCACCAGCTCGGCGGTCCGCCGGGCGCGGATCAGCGGTGAGGACAGCACGAGGTCAAAATCGACCTGTCCGATTTTTTCCTTCGCGGCGATGGCCTGCGCCTCGCCCTCCGCGGTCAGGGGAATGTCCGTCAGACCGGTGTAGTTTCCCTCGCGGGACCACTCCGTTTCGCCGTGGCGCAGCAGCCACAGGCGCGGCAGCCGCGTTCCTGCCGGCGTCGTATCCGGAACCGCCGGACCGAAGTCCTCAGCGTCGCTCATTTACTTCCTTCCGCTGGTGTGGACGGGTTTTCGTCCGTTCCCATTTTGTCACCGCTGCCAAGGGCTGCTTCATCGCGGCTTTCGGGCTGGTCCGCCCACCAGCTGCGGAGCAGGGCCGCTGCTTCCTCCTGGGAGGAGGGTCCGTTCTCCATGCGTTCTTCCAGCAGGAACCGGTACGCGCGCCCCACCACCGGACCCGGCCGGATGCCCAGCAGCGCCATGATGGCCTCGCCGTCCAGATCCGGGCGGATGGCTGCCAGCTCCTCCTGCTCGGCCAGTGCGGTGATGCGCGCTTCCAGGTCGTCGTAGGCAAAGGCCAGGCGTTCGGCCTTGCGCCGGTTCCGGGTGGTCACGTCGGACCGGGTCAGGCGGTGCAGCCGCTGCAGCAGCGGGCCGGCGTCGTTGACGTAGCGGCGGACGGCGGAATCGGTCCAGCCGGCGTCTCCGTACCCGTAGAAGCGCATGTGCAGTTCCACCAGGCGGGACACTGCCTTGATGGTGTCGTTGTCGAAGCGCAGGGCCTTCATCCGTTTGGCCGTGAGCTTGGACCCGACGGCGTCGTGGTGGAGGAAACTCACGGAACCGTTGGGCTCAAAGCGGCGGGTGGCGGGCTTTCCGACGTCGTGCATCAGTGCCGCGAACCGCAGGACGAAGTCCGGGGCGGGAACATCGCCGTCGGGACCGGTCTCGTGGCCGCAGGCCTGGCGGAGTACCGTCAGCGAGTGCTGATAGACGTCCTTGTGCCGGTGGTGCTCGTCAATTTCCAGCTTCAGGGCGGAGACCTCGGGAAGCACGTGCTCGGCGAGGCCGCTTTCCACGAGCAGGTCGATGCCGGTCCAGGGCGCCTTGCCGTTGATCAGCTTGACCAGCTCGTCGCGGACCCGTTCGGCCGAGATGATGGTGATGCGGCCGGCCATGTCCTTCATGGCCGCGAACACCTCGGGCGCCACCTCCACTTCCAGCTGGGAGGCGAAGCGGGCGGCGCGCATCATCCGCAGCGGATCATCGGAGAACGACGTCGACGGCGCGCCGGGGGTGCGGACGAGCCCCGCCTGCAGGTCCTGCAGCCCGCCGAAGGGATCCACCAGTTCCATGGAGGGCAGCCGCAGGGCCATGGCATTCATGGTGAAGTCACGGCGGAACAGATCGTCTTCGAGCCTGTCCCCGAAGGCCACTTCCGGCTTCCGTGAATCCGGGTCATAGGCGTCCGCCCGGTACGTGGTGATCTCGATCTGGAAGCCGGCCTTGCGCATGCCGATGGTGCCGAAGGCGCGGCCGATTTCCCAGTAGGTGTCACACCAGCGGCGGATGACGGTGATGATGTCGTCCGGCCGGGCGTTGGTGGTGAAATCCAGGTCCGGAGACACGCGTCCGAGAAAGAGGTCGCGCACGGGACCGCCGACGAGCGAGAGCTCGAAGCCGGCGTCCCGGAACAGAGTGCCGAGCTCGCCGACAACAGAGGGAAGGGGAGTCTTCAGAGCCGAACTATCAAAAAGGTGCGCCATAGTGCTTTAAGCCTGCCAGATAAAAGGTCCGCGGACGCACAGCAGGTCCCCGCCGGGGTCCGGACACGCCGAGGGTTGCCGCGTCCTCTCCGGGCCTCCCTCTGACAGTCATCATCCCCGGACAAAGATCGTTAGAGTGGTCCTATGGCCCATCCCGTACCAAGCGCACCCAAGCGAACCCCGTTGACGGCGTCAATGGGCGGAGCCGGTGCGCATCCGGTACATGCCGCGCTGCCGACAGTGGAAGAGGTTTCCGCCGGTGGAATCGTGGTGGACACTTCCTCCTCCGACCTGCCGGTGGCGATCATTGCCCGGCTCAACCGCGGCGGCCGGCTCGAATGGTGCCTTCCCAAGGGCCACCCCGAGAACGAAGAAGACAGCCGCGAGGCGGCCATCCGGGAAATCGCCGAAGAAACAGGAATCGACGGGCGGATCCTGACCGCCCTGGGCAGCATCGACTATTGGTTTACGGTCAGCGGCCACCGGGTGCACAAAACGGTGCACCATTTTCTGCTCGCCGCCACCGGCGGACACCTCACGATCGAAAACGATCCGGACCATGAGGCCGTGGATGTCGCCTGGGTCCCGCTTGCCGAACTCGGCAAGAAGCTCTCCTTCCCGAACGAACGGCGCATTGCCGACCTCGCCCGGGAGATCCTCCCCCGGTACCTCTAGCTCCCTGCCGCACCGCCTGGTTTAAGCCCCGCGCGCTTGAAGTGAGAACATAGGGACACGATGGCCGAAAACACTATTGCCCCCAGCACGGCGCGTTCAAGCGCCATCATGGCAGCTGGCACCCTGTTGTCCCGCATTCTTGGCCTTGTCCGGACTGCCCTCCTGGCGGTAGCCATCGGAAATGCCGGGCTGGTCACGGACATCTTCAGCTCCGCGAACGTGCTGCCCAACTTCATCTACCTGCTGCTGGCCGGCGGCGTGTTCAATGCCGTCCTGGTTCCGCAGATTATCAAGGCGAGCAAGCGGCCGGACCGGGGCCGGGAGTACATCTCCTCGATCATGACCCTGAGCCTGGTCGGGCTTGCGGCCATTACCCTGCTGGTCACACTGGCGGCTCCGTGGATCCTTCCCCTGGTGACCTTCCTGAACGAGTCCCAGCTTTCCCTGGCCACCACGTTTGCCTACTGGCTCTTCCCGCAGATCTTCTTCTACGGTGCCTACGCGGTCATCGGCCAAACACTGAACGCCAACGGCCGTTTTGGCGCCTATATGTGGGCTCCGGTGCTCAACAACGTGGTGGCCATTGCCGGCCTGATTGTTTTCATCACGGTGATCGGCCGCCAGGAAACCAACAATTTCTCGCCGGAAAACTGGACATCGTCCGCGACGCTGGTCCTGGCCGGCAGCACCACGCTGGGCATCGTCCTGCAGGCTGTGGTGCTGCTGATCCCGCTGCGGCAGCTGGGATTGGGGCTGCGCCCCAACTTCCGCCTGCGCGGCACCGGCCTGCGGCAGACCGGCAAGGTGGCCAAGTGGACCATCATCACCATGCTGGTGGGCAACGGCGCCTACCTGGTCTACACCAAGGTCGCCACCATCGCCACGGACGCGCGTCCGGACTACGCCGCAATGAATCCGCCGGAGGTCATTGCGGGGCACATGAACCTGGAGACCGCGTCCATGTTCTACATGATTCCGCACTCCGTCATCACGCTCTCCCTGGCCACCGTGCTGTTCAACCAGATGTCCCATGCTTTCACGGAAGGCAACCTGGCCCAGGTCCGGAGCACCATCTCCTCCGGTCTGCGCTCCATCGGCGTGGCCACCATCTTCTGCTCTGCGGTACTGGTGGTGCTGGCCGGTCCGATCAGCATGTGGTTCAGCGGCGGGTCCACGGCGTCGGCCGTCGTCCAGGGCCAGGTGCTGGTGCTGCTGTCAATCAGTGCGCCTTTCCTGAGCGCCACCTTCCTGATGAACCGCGCTTTTTATGCGGACGAAGACGGCAAGACACCCATGATCATGCAGATCATCCTCTCCGTTTTCGGCATCCTGCTGGCTGTCGGGGCCGCTACCCTGCCGGCCAACCGCATTGTCTTCGGGCTGGCCGTTGCCTATTCGCTGGGCAACATCGCGGGCGTGCTGATCAGCCACGTGTTCCTCACCCGGAAACTGGGCAACTACGGTGCGGCCGGGATCTTCGACGTGCATGTCCGCATGACGCTTGCCGCCCTGGGCTGCGCGGCACTCGGGTCGGCGGCCCTGGGCCTGCTGGGCGGCTACTCGGCCGACGGGTTCGCCTGGCAGTCGCTGACCGGTTCGCTGGTCTCGCTGGTGGTCTGCGGCTCGCTCATGGCCGTGTCCTACTATTTCCTGCTCAGGGTTCTGAAGGTCCGGGAACTGGATGCCTTCCTGGCCCCGGTCATTGCCAAGGTCCGCCGCTAAGCGGAGGCTTTCGGGCTGATCCGGGATCTGCAGGTTCTGAGCACCAGGCACGGGTGCGCCAACTCAGGGTTTGGCAATCCGCGCGGGTAGCATGGGTAATAAGGTATGCGATGGAGTCTCGTCGTTAAGAACAGTCGTTAAGAACAACAGCCATCAAGCAAGCAGCAGATCAGTCCGCAGCATATTGAATAGCAGTAATTGCCGTTTCCATGGGAGGAACACGTGCCACAGCCGGTAGACGCAGGCTCAACTCTGGGGGGCCGCTACAAGGTCACCGCCCAGGTTTTGGCCTCAGCGGAGAACGATCTGGTCCTCGACGGCGTGGACCAGGTACTGAACCGTGCCGTGAGCATCCTCCTCGCCGCGCCCGAGAACACTGCCCAGGTCAGCGCCAGTGCCCGCGAGATCGCCACCGGCGAGCGGGCCAGCAACGTGCAGATCCTGGATCTGGGCGTCAGTGACGGCCGCACCTACCTGGTCACCAACAACGCCAACGCCGCGGATCTGCTGGACCTGGTCATCGAACGCGATGCTCCGTTTGTTGAACCCTTCTTCACCGATACCCTCGGGTCCGAGATCTTCGGAATGCCCCGCTCCCGCGAGCCGGAAACCGAGGATGAGGACCGGTACGTTGACGAGCCCGCGGAACGCGCTCCCCGCAAGCCGCTGATCTCCGGCCGTCCCCTCCCAAAGCTCCCAAAGTTCGGCCGGGCCGGTGCAGCGGCAGGCGCCGGCGGCACCCTCTCTGCAGCCGAGGAAGCTGCTGCAGCCCGTGACCTGGAATTCGGCGGCGCAGGGGATGCGCCCGCCGAGGCAGCCACCGGAGCGGCCAACATGCCGCCTCCCCCGGCCTCCCGGCCCGTCTCCGGCCAGGCCAAGGCTCCGGCCACCGGCCAGACCCCCAAGGTTTCGCGCTGGACGGAAACCGACTACGAGCCCGAGCAGACCCCGGCCGAGGACGCCGGCGCAGTGTCCGCGCCCGCCCGCAACACCCCCGACGGCGGCACCGGACGGCCGCCCTCCAATTTCCCGAAGTCCGCTGTTGCCTCCAGCGCTGCCGCTTCCGGCGGCGCCGGGGACGGCGAGGACTACGAGGACTATGAGGACGACGACGATTCCTCCGGCGGACGCCGCACCCTTGGCCGGGTGCTGGTGGGCGCTGTCCTGACGCTGGTTCTGGTTGCCGCCGTCGTCGTGGCGGTCAGCACACTGGGCAGGGTCAGTAACGGCCCGGAGGCCGGTGCCACAACCGAGCCCACGGTGTCGGCTCCCGCACCCGCGGAGGCCCCGCCCGCCGACGCACCGGCCCCGGCTGCGGCCGCACCGGTGCCGGCGGGAATCAGCCGCCTGGTACCTGCGAATCCTGCGCTCGACGCAGAAAACGACGGCGCGCTGCCCCAGATTCTGGACGGCAACCCGGCCACCTACTGGTCCAGCTACGTCTACGCCAACGACACCTTCGGCGGCTACGCGCCCAACCTCGCGCTCGTCGTCGAGCTGGAGGAAGAGTCGGCTGTCAACAAGATTGACATCAGCCAGCTCAACGGCACCGGCGGCAGCTTCTCCGTGCTGCTCAACGACTCCCCGAGCCTGGACGGTGCCGTCCCGGTGGCCGAGAGCGGCTTCACCGGCCCGACCACCAGCTTCCAGGTGCCCAAGGTGGACGGCGAAGCGGCTACGGCCAAGTACGTGATCGTGAACTTCACGCAGCTGCCCCGCCTGAGCGGCGGCCTCCAGGCCGCCTATCCCTGGGGCCTGCGGATCGCGGAGATCAACGTCTCCTAGGAGATAACCCGTGCCGGCGCCCTCCCTGCCGCTCCCAGGCCGGGAGCGCAGGAAGGATGGGGGCGCGGGCACCCCGGAGCGGGGCACTGCCGTGTCCGGCAAGCCCTGTCCGGAATAAGCTGAAGGCTGTAACGGTTGTGCCCACTGATCCCGGAGTCAGTAAAGGGCGTCATGGCTTATCTGTATTACTGCCGGATCGAGAGAGTTTTCAACAGGAAGAGGAACACTTAACCGTGAGCATCGAAACCCCCGCAGCCGCCGACGGCGTCCGCGACGTCATCATTGTCGGTTCCGGTCCGTCCGGTTACACCGCGGCTGTTTACACTGCCCGCGCCAACCTCAAGCCGCTGCTGATCGCCAGCTCCGTCACAGCCGGCGGTGAACTGATGAACACCACCGACGTGGAGAATTTCCCCGGCTTCCCCGAAGGCGTCATGGGGCCTGACCTCATGGCCCAGTTCGAGAAGCAGGCCGCCCGGTTCGGCACCGAGATCCTCTTTGAAGATGTCACCAGCGTCGAGCTGGAGGGCGACATCAAGAAGGTGACCATCGGCACCGGTGAAACCTTCCTGGCGCGCGCCGTGATCATCTCCACAGGCTCCGCCTACCGCGAACTCGGCCTGGAGGATGAAAAGCGCCTTTCCGGCCGCGGCGTCAGCTGGTGTGCCACCTGCGACGGCTTCTTCTTCAAGGGCCAGGACATCGCCGTCATCGGCGGCGGTGACTCCGCCCTCGAGGAGGCCCTGTTCCTGACCAAGTTCGCCGCCACCGTCACCGTGGTCCACCGCCGCAGCACCCTGCGCGCCTCCAAGATCATGCAGGACCGGGCCCTGTCCCACGAAAAGATCCGCTTTGTCTGGGACTCCGAGGTCGTGGGAATCCACGGCGAGGACAAGGTCACCGGGCTGCGCCTGCGCAGCACCGTCGACGGCGCCGAATCGGACCTCCCCGTTACCGGTGTCTTTGTGGCCATCGGCAACGACCCGCGTACCGACCTGGTCAAGGACCAGCTGGAGCTGACCGCCGAGGGCACCATCGCCGTCGCCGGTCGCACGTCCAAGACCTCGCTGCCCGGCGTCTTCGCTGCCGGCGATGTCATTGACCCCACCTACCGCCAGGCGATTACCGCCTCGGGTTCGGGCTGTGTGGCGGCCATCGACGTCGAGCACTATCTGGCCGATCTCGGCGACGCCGTCGAGACTGCCGCGGAAGTTCCGACGCCGCCGGCAGAAGCCGTATCCGAACACGCAGCCCTCTAAGAACCAGAACCTGTTAGGAGCAACAACATGAGCAACGCAAAAGATGTAACCGACGCTTCCTTTGGAGCCGATGTCCTCACTGCAGACAAGCCCGTAATCGTCGATTTCTGGGCGGAATGGTGCGGCCCGTGCCGCATGCTCTCCCCCATCCTCGACGACATTGCCGCGCAGTACGCCGACAAGGTGGACGTCGTGAAGGTCAACGTGGATGACAACCCGGCCATCGCCGCCAAGTACGGCATCACGTCCATTCCCGCCGTGTACGTTTTCAAGGGCGGCGAGGTGGCTGCCACGTCCATCGGCGCCAAGCCCAAGCAGGTCCTTGAGCAGGAATTCGCGGCGTTCCTGAAGTAAAGACAGAGATTATGCACTCGGCAGGAGAAACCCTGCGGAGAATGGATGCCGGCCGGCACGTAGTATCGCTTCGTGAAGCGTTGCTGCGTGCCGGCATCTCCATGTCCTACCTGGCTCCGGACTCCGTCAACAACCCCACCCTTTTCGACGACCACGTCGACGCCGCCGTCCGCTCCTTCCAGCAGAGCCGCGGCCTCATTGTCGACGGCGTCGCCGGCCCGGATACCCTGCGCGCCCTGGCCGACGCGCAGTACCGGTTCGGAGACCGCACCTTGGCCTTCAGTGAAGGCGAACCTGCCGCGCGCGGAGACGACGTCGCCGAACTGCAGCGGCACCTCTCCCACCTGGGGTTCTACTACGGCCATATCGACGGTGAGTTCAGTGTGCGCACCCGCTATGCCGTGGCCGAGCTGCAGCAAAACCTGGGCATCCCCGTCAGCGGCATCTGCGATGCAGCCACCATGCAGGCAATGGCCCGGGTCAACCGCGCCATTACGCCGAGCCAGGCCTTCGCGCTGCGTGATTACGAGCGGCTCGACCGCTCCACCACGGCGCTGCGCGGCCGCCTGATCGCGCTGAGCACGGGCCGGTCGGAGCTGGCCTCGCCGCACGCCGTCGAACGCCTGACATCCGAGCCGTTGACCGAGGCTCTGGTCGCTGCGGACATCGGCCGGCGCGTGGAGCGGATTTTGCGGGAGTTCGGTGCCCGCGTTGTCACCCGCTCCTCCGCAGCCGGTCCCAACCCCGGCGGCGAACGGGTACCCAGCCTCAATCTGGACCTTCACTGCGATTGGCTGGACCAGCAGGCAGCCTCCGGAATTGCTGCGTTTTACTGGGGTCTGCCCGGGACGGGCGAGCCGCGTTCGCCCATCGGCCACCGTGCCGCCATTCTCCTGATGAAGGAACTGGCAGTGCGCACGGGAATGGACAGCCTGGGCGTGCACGGACGGACCTGGGACACCCTGAAGCTCTCCGGCATCCCCTCCGTCGGCCTGGATCTTGGCTACCTGAGTAACAGGAGCGACGCGGAACGGCTCGCTGATCCCGTCTTCCGCCAGACGGTCGCCGATGCCATCGTGATCGGCATCCAGCGGCTTTACCTGCTTGAAGAGGAAGACCAGCCCACCGGCACTCTGGCGCTGGACGACGTCATCCGGTTCAACCCCATGGAAGAGCCGGAGGAACGGCGCGTAGCCGGACTCTAGGCTCCTCCACCCTCGCCAGCGGCAGCGGCGGCATCCCCGACAGGGGGTGCCGCCGTTGCTGTTTCGGCGTGGAATTCGTTTCTTGGACACGGCCGGTACGCCGGCTCCACTACTTGTCTTTGCCGCCCGCCCAGCCGTACTGCTAGGTGCCTGCCGCGAGTTACCACCAGGAGAACCGGTAGCCGTTACGCAGGCCGCACGGCGGCCGTTTTCCTAGCCTGAACTCGTCGATCCGACACCAAAGTCCATGCACGAGGCTGCGGAGCATCAGAGCAGCGAACACCCGCCCCGCTTCGGACCGCAGGCTGGACTTGCCCGCCACTGCCTCCATCAGCGGCGGATATCCCTGCCCTCCGGCAGGGGCTCGGTCGACGCCCTTCATGCGGATCCTTCCCCATGATCGATGCCCATTTCTTTGACCAGACAAGGGGGGTCCGGCCGTGACCCTACAAGAAGCACCTCTGCCTTTGCCGGAAATTGCTGTGGCCGGCGTACCCGGCGCCGAGCTTCCGGGCCCCGAGCTTGCGGGCGCCCCTGGGGTTGCGGCATCCGCCGCTGTCCGCTTCGACTTCGACGTCGCGGTCGTGGGTATGGGGTACGTCGGCCTGCCCACCTCCCTGGCATTCCGGGAAGCCGGATACCGGGTGCTCGGAATAGACGTCAGCGACCAGCGCCTGCAGACCATCAGGGACGGGCGAGCCGACCTCCTGGAGGCGGACCGTGACCGGCTGGACCAGGCCCTCGTTGACCCCGCCTTCGAACTGACGTCCGATTCCAAGCGTCTCTCCTCGGCCGCCGCCGTCGTTATTGCCGTTCCCACCCCGGTTGACCACCACCTGGTACCGGATCTTTCCATCCTGCGCAGCGCCTGCGCCGGAGTAGTATCGCGTGCCGTGCCCGGACAGCTTCTGGTGCTGACCTCCACCAGCTATGTGGGCAGCACCCGGGACCTGCTGGTGCAGCCACTGAAGGAACGCGGGCTGTACCCGGGGACTGATCTGCACGTGGCCTTCAGCCCGGAACGCATCAACCCCGGGGTCAGCGACTTCAGCCAAGAGGAAGTCCCCCGGGTGGTCGGCGGCATCACTGCAGCATGCGGCCACCGTGCAGAGTCGCTGTTGGGCAAGTATGTTCCCAGGGTCCACCTGGTTCCCACGGCGGAGGCAGCCGAAATGACCAAACTGCTCGAGAACACCTTCCGGGCGGTGAACATTGCCCTGGCAAATGAATTCGCGGACATCTGCGGTGCGCTGGATATTTCGGTCATGGATGTCATCGATGCTGCGGCTACCAAGCCCTTCGGTTTCATGCGCTTCAATCCTGGCCCAGGAGTAGGGGGTCACTGCATTCCCTGCGACCCCCACTACCTCCTCTGGCAGCTGCGCAGCAACCGGCTGCATGCGCCTGTCATCGAACAGGCCATGCAGGTTATCGCTGCCCGGCCGCGCCGCGTGGTGGACCGGACCCGGAAGATGCTCTCCGACCGGAAGCAAGGGCTCTTCGGAGCCCGCATCCTGGTTGCCGGCGTCGCCTACAAGCCCGATGTGGAGGACGTGCGTGAATCCCCTGCTCTGGAGATCCTGGCCGGCCTCATGGAGGAGGGGGCAACAGTTGCCTACACCGATCCCCTGATCCGGCAGATCCGCAGCGGAGACACCGTACTGGACTCGGTGACTGATCCTGCAGCGTTCGCCCCGGACCTCGTCATCATGCATACCGGCCACACCGGGTTCGATCTGGGCTGGCTTTCCTCCGTGCCGGCCGTCCTGGACACCACCTACAGGCTTCCGGCCGCCGACAACGTACAGCTGCTCTGACTATCAACCGCACCATTTCTTCGTAGGGAAAACACCACATGAAAACAGCTATAACCGGCGGCGCCGGCTTCATCGGCAGCCACCTCACCGAGTACCTCCTTGCCGCGGGTGACGAGGTCGCCGTCCTGGATGATCTTTCCACCGGTTCACTGGAGAACCTCCGCGGAGTCCTGGACCACCCCCGTTTCCGTTTTGTGGAGGGGACCATCCTGGACCGTGCCGCCGTCGACAGTGTGGTTGCCGGCGCCGACCGGGTCTTCCATCTGGCAGCGGCAGTCGGCGTCAAACTCATCGTTGAAGATCCGCTGACCAGCCTGCGCACCAACATCCACGGCACGGAAGTGGTTCTGGACGCCACCCTGGCCGCCGGCGCCGTCCTGCTGCTCGCCTCCACCTCCGAGGTGTACGGCAAAAACACTTCCGATTCCCTCTCGGAGGAAGCTGACCGGATCCTGGGTTCGGCACTGAAATCCCGCTGGACCTATGCCGCGGCCAAGGGCATCGATGAGGCCTTCGCCTATGCCTACTGGAAACAATACGGCCTGCGCGCCGCGATAGTCCGTCTGTTTAACACGGTTGGTCCCCGCCAGACCGGACGCTACGGAATGGTGGTTCCCAACTTGGTGGGCCAGGCACAGCGCGGCGAACCGCTGACGGTTTTCGGTGACGGCCAGCAGACCCGGTGCTTCTCCTACGTGGCGGACGTAGTGCCGGCGCTGGTTCGCCTGGCAGAACATCCGGATGCCTACGGAAAGGCCTTCAATCTGGGCGGCACGCAGGAGGTCTCCATCCTTGACCTTGCCAAGCGCGTCGTGCAACTCCTGGACAGCCCCAGCACGATCAGCCTTATCCCGTACGAGCAGGCCTACGCGTCCGGATACGAAGACATGCGCCGCCGCGTGCCGGACAATACCAAGGCCCGCGATCTGGTGGGCTTCAACCCGACGACCACCATCGACCAGATCATCGCGAACGTGGCCACTGGTTCCCCGGCGGGAATGGTTCGAAACAGCACGTCGCCCCAACTCGCCGGAGCGTAGGCAGCCAGCAGTCAGGCCGCCCTGTCAGAGAGAAGGAACCGAACCATGGGAACCAAGCGCCACCCCTCCGGCTCCCGTTCCGGACTGCATCTCCCCGCCCACCGGAAGCCGAAACGTTCCCTGCAGAACTTTGCTGCACTGCTGGTTCTTGCGTTGCCGGTGTCCTTCCTGCTCTTCGGCGGGCAATGGCTTGCAGCAGCCGGCTTGGGGCCCGACGACGGTACCCGGGACCAAGTCGAGGCGGTGGATCCCGAGGCCGAGGAGAAGTTGCGGGCGGCAAAGGAGGAAGCCGCGGCACGGGAGGCAGCCGCCGCCGAACGCAGGGCGGCGGCAGCGATCGCCGTTCCTGCGTACAACCCGCTGGATCCCATGGCTGTCACCCCCGGGCAGACCGTGGTGTCGCTGACCTTTGACGACGGCTTCAGCGGGCAGGCGGCGGCCGCACAGATACTCAGCGCGGCCGGCCTCAAAGGCACCTTCTATTTGAACTCGGGCCTGCTGGATGAACCCGGTTCCCTAACCCTGCGCCAGGCCAAGGAGGTTGCCTTGGCGGGTCACGAGGTTGCCGGCCATACCTTCTCCCACCCGGACATCGACACGCTTGACCTCGACGAGGCCAAGCGGGAAATCTGCCAGGACCGGGTGAATCTGCTGGGCCTGGGCTTCGAGGTCACCAATTTTGCCTATCCGTTCGCCTCCGGTGCTGCGGTGAAATCCCTGGTCCGGGAATGCGGCTACAACAGCGGGCGAGGCCTCGGCGGCACCTACAGCGAAGGGTGCCTGAACTGTCCGCCCCAAGAGTCCCTCCGACCCGCCGACCCCAACCTGTTGAAAGCACCGCGGCAGGTGGAAAGGGACTGGACCCTTGCCGATCTGCAGGAGGAAGTAACGTCGGCCGAGGCAGAGGGTGGCTGGGTCATCCTGACGTTCCACGGGCTGTGTCCCTATGAGTGCGACTGGATCGACATTGACGAACAGCTCTTCGCCGAATTTGCCGCGTGGCTGGCCCAGCGGACAACAACGGAAAACACCGTTGTCCGGACTGTCCAGGAAGTAATCGGCGGACCCAAGGCCCCGCCCGTGGAGGGACCGGCCGCCCAGCCTGCACCACCGGGACAAAACGGCATCAGGAATCCTGATCTGGAACAGTGGACTGAGAAGGTTCCCACCTGCTGGATCCAGGCAGGCTACGGCAGCAACCAGGCCGAATTCATCAGAGATGCGGGGATTTCCGGCAGCACCGGCTCCCGGACCACCATCCGGAGCTCTCAGGACGGCGATGCCAAACTGACGCCCAAGCAGGATCTTGGAGCCTGCGCCCCTGCCGTGGAGGCAGGCCGCTCCTACTCACTGCGGGCGTGGTACACCTCCGACGTCCGCACCCAGTTCAGCGTGCACTACCGGGACAACACGGGCGAGTGGCACTTCTGGGTTGCCAGTCCCTTCCTTGAGCCCAGCGCGGATTTCGCCCCGGCAGAGTGGACTACCCCCGCGGTGCCGGAAGGGGCAGTAGCTCTGAGCTTCGGCCTCGCCATCAGCGGTGAGGGCTACATAGTCACCGACGATTATGGACTGTACGACGCCGAGTCCGCTCCCCCTGCCCCGGCCCGCCCAGGCGCACCAGCCAGCGGCAACACCACACAGCCACCAGGACAAGGGAACGGCACCGGATGACGATGGCAAAGAACCTGACGATCTCCGCTGTTGCGGCAATCCTTCTGGCCGGGGCCGGCTGCGCTCCGAACAGCACCGGCGGCAGCGCCGGCGAGGAGCCGGCTGCCGAGAAGTACCCCTGGCACACGAACATCGTGGCAACCACCTTTTGGGTTGGTGAAATCCACGACCCGAACGCTGCGGACGGCAGCCAGGAGCGTTCCGCCTATGACAGCTTCTGGCTGGAGAGCTACGGCGGCTGTGACGGCAAGGTCATCGATGGCAGTTGTGAAACCGAAGAGCGAACCGAAGAGGAAAGCTGGCTGCCGCGGAATATGACACCGCTGGAAAACCCCTTCTACCTTGACCTGCCGTTCGACGATGTTAATGACCCGCGCGCCTTTGCCATCAGGCAATATGTCATCCCCTGGGCCGACGAACCGGGATTTGCCGGCCGGGAGAAAGACAAAAGCTTCAGCTACCTGAAGAACCGCTGGGTACGGATTACCAAGGGCGACCGCGAATGCTACGGCCAGATCCAGGATGCCGGCCCCGGCGTCTACGACGACGAGAACTACGTATTCAGCGACGATGGTGCCCGTCCGGCGAACACCGACTACAACGGTGCCGGGCTGGATGTCTCGCCGGCCTTGAACGGGTGTCTCGGGTTTGAAGCCCTCAACGGCGCAAACGACCGTGTCAGCTGGCAGTTTGTTGACGATGAGGACGTTCCGGACGGGCCCTGGCTGGAGATCGTCACCACGCGGCAGGTCCAGCATGGCTAACGGTTCAAAAACTCTATGCAACACCTTTTGGGGGTAAGCAATGGAACCATGGGCCATACTGGTCATCCTGCTGCTGATACTAGGCATCAGCACGCCGTTCTGGGCGACGGTCGGCCTGCTGCGCCGAGTGGGCGAATGGCAGAACAAGTCCTCCCCCGAGTATCTGGCGCTGCTTCAAAGACACACCGTGCGGCCCGACCAAGTGGCCGTCCTCATTGCTGCACATAATGAGGAGCTGGTGATCTCCGAGACCATAGCCTCGGCAGTCACACTCGTGCCGCCGTCGAACATTCATGTCATCTCAGACGGTTCAACCGATGCCACGGCTGCCATTGCCGCCGCCGCCGGCGTCAACTGTCTGGAGCTGTTTCCCAACCGCGGCAAGGCCGGGGCCTTGGCTGCCGGAATCGGTCACTTTGATTTGGCAGCCAATTACGAGGTGGTGCTGCTGCTGGATGCTGACACGCGCCTCTCCCCCGATTACCTCGAGACCGGCCTGCCGCTGTTTGCCGCACCGGACGTCGTTGCCGTCGCAGGACACGCGGTGTCTCTTCCGGCCAGCGGTGGACACGGGCTGCTCGGCCGTATTCTGCTGGGATACCGTGAACGGCTCTATGCCGCGGTTCAGGTGCTGATCAAATACGGGCAGGCGTCGGAGCGGGCGAATGTAGTGAATATAGTGCCCGGCTTCGCCAGCATGTACCGGACGCGGATTCTGTCCGAAGTTGAGGTGGATGCCCCCGGTCTACTCATCGAGGATTTCAATATGACCTTCGAGGTGCATGCCAAGAAGCTGGGCCGGATCGAGTTTCATCCTTCCGCTGCGACGGCCTACACGCAGGATCCCGACAATCTCGGCGAGTATGTCCGTCAGGTCCGCCGCTGGAGTTTAGGCTTCTGGCAGACAGTCCGGCGGCATGGCGTGCGCCGCGGCCGCTTCTGGACTGTCCTGCTGATACACATCGTTGAACTGATCTCAGCAAGCCTGGTCCTGATCCTGGCCGTGCCGATCGTTATCCTTTCCCAGTTGACGGATGTTTCACTACTTCGCCCCACGGATCTGCTTATCGGCGTCGTACTCCCGGATTTCCTGCTGACTCTCTTCGCGGCCGTGGTGCTTCGGCGGCCTGCGTTACTCCTCCTCGGGCTCGCTTTTCCCCTGATCCGAATCTTCGACGCGGTGGTCTGTCTGGTCACCCTGGTTCAGGCGTGGACGCGGTCCACGACCGGCGTCTGGGTGAGTCCGACAAGGAGGCTACAGCCCGCCGAGCAGGGATCTTAAAGGTAGGCAGCCGGCGACCTGGTGGGCGGACGTCAGTACTGCGGTCCCGTGTCGGACGGGCGCAGCGGAGAGTTCACTCTCCAGCGGTTCGCGCTAAGCACTCGGAGCCTACGCAGCCGCCTTGATCCGAGTCTGGTTGGGCTGCGCAACTGAGGACTTGGGCTGCACACCTGAGGACGCGCGGCGAAGACAGCCGTCCCTTCTCATCGGATCGATCTGCACCGCTGCCCTATTGCCGCTGCCGTAGTCGGGGCGGTAATCAGTAGTTGCTCGAAATCAGATGCCATGGAGTAGCTTGCCGGTGCCTTGTCTGCCTACGCCGAGTGTCTGACCACCTCAGCAGGGTCGGAAGTGGCACCGGCGAAACTGAGCTTTCTTCCATCCAGCATCTCTAACTCCTAAGGCTTCACCCACCGCGTCCGCTTAATTCGCTACTCAGGGATCCGCCCGGAACACTTGTGGTGTAGATCCGAACTACCTGGGTATGCGGTGGGATGGCAGTCTGGGGTTGCAGTCTATTGCGGGTCCATCGCCTTACAGGTGTCCAGCCCGAGATTCGTCGCTCAAGTGCTCTCCGTGCCTCCGAACATACCTTTGTGCGCGGCGATCGTACGCCCTAATGGGCTGCTAGCGGGGAGCTTGGCATGCTCCTGGCTACACGCACAGTCATATGCATAGCAGCTGTGTGACTAGCACCGGCCGGCGTTCCCGACCTTCCCGGTGGAGACTGCTCCCTCCCGGGGAACTCGACGAAGAGTGCCCTCCCAAGGCTCTCCGTGGGGCCACATTCGGGCGGACCACCAGACCTGCGACCTGGGAAAGTGGTGTGTTATGAGCCCTCGGACGTGCTGAACACGCTGTTTCACGTGAAACGGCAACCAGTCCCTCTCCTCACCCTGGGTGTCCAGGGGCTCCTGTACCCTCTGAGTCAGAAGCCCTATGGCAGCTGGCGATATGGGCTTCACGGGAGGACCAATCGCGTGGGCGCGGAATCTATCTGCCCCGACCCTGGGCAGTGTGGTTCATCAGTCAGCCTCTTCGACGACCTGACACAGCCCTGCGGAAACTGCCATACCGGCGGAAACTGCCATGCGCTTCCGACAGGAAGAAGGATCACCCCGCCGGGCGAGAACATCATTGCACGATGTCCATGACCACATCGATGTCCAGCGACGCGGGGCCGCACCGAAAGGTAGACGTCGGGCCGGTGACTTTCGGCCTTGGTAGACACGGCACCATCTAGCCTGTTTCACGTGAAACACCGTTCACGGAAGCTCGTCTCTTCGCTGGGAAACGTATGGAATGGCTCTGGCACGGAACGCTAGCAGACCTGGGGTGCAGGAATGTCGGGGTGTCTGGCGCAGAGGTTTCGGGGGCGGGGGCGCAGAGAGTCGGGGTGGTCGGTGACAGGGGTTTCGGGGGCGGGCACAGAGGAGTCTGGTGTCGGGTGTCAGAGGTTTCGGGGGCGGGGCAGAGCAGTCCGCAGGTGTTTAGGGAAGCGGGTGCAGAGCCCCAGGCTCGGATCGAGAATGACGGAGCCAGTAGAGGAGGACCCGGCGGATCGAATAGGGCTAGGGTGAGCTCCTAGCCGGCGGATCAGCGGAAGTCGACCAGGCGTTACCTGCCACTCTAAGCAGGACACCCGTAGGTGAATTTCTCCCGTTTCAGACCTGTGAAGGGGCAGGTCGCTTCACGTGAAACGTAGCGCGCACTACTCTTGCAGGTGCGTGACGGTGGACCACCAGACGCTGCCACCGTTGCGCGTTGGTCACACGCAACAAACTGAGGACTTCATATAAAACACACAAAGGTGCCGAGGATCAAGGATCAAGGATCAAGGATCAAGGATCAAGGATCAAGGATCAAGCGTAGGTCGTCTATGCGATTCAGGGCCCAATATGTGCCATCCACGTTGCTGTCGGCCGTAACCCCTCTACGGCACTTCCTTCCGACCCACTCCGCCCTGCGCGCGAAGTGGCTGTGAGTATGCATGGGCACGGTTTCTTCGGGGGGGGGGTGCCGATAGGACGCTGTTTCACGTGAAACAGAGACCAGAACCTGTGTCTTGTGCTTGTTTCACGTGAAACAGGGCACGAGCCGGAACGCCGCCAGCGAGGGAGGGGGCTTGCTCTCCAGGCGGCAGCAAACAGACGTCGCCTATGCCCCATGTCTCGAGCGTGCGGCAGCTCGGCGCCCTTCCAGATCAGAAGCAGAATGCTGTACAAGCACAATCACTAGGCAAACAGCCCTATTGGATCGATGGAACGGGCGGCAGGCACAAGGCGGACGAGTAGGCCAATCATGCACACAGGTACACCTATGCCTCCCACGCACCCGTCGGAGTTCCGTCGGTTTAGGTCAGTAGACACCCCAAGCCCTCGTTCCAGGACCACGATCGGCGCCTACCAGTACCGACAACCGGCACCAGAACCGGCACGCAGTAATTGGTATCTCGATGACTATTTCTGGACAGCTTTACCGCCACGAGTGTACTTGTTTCACGTGGAACAAGTACACACACCACTGAAGAGGCAACAGAGATACACGGCATTCTGTTCTAGATGGGGTTCGCTCTGCGGCGTAAACATGAGCCACGGGGAACAGGTGGGGAACAGTACCCCTATGAGAAAACGGGTCTATGCTAAGCAGGGTGATTCGGGCACCCTGTAAACGCGGCTCGATAAAGGACGCTGGCAACCTAGGCACACGGCTTCGACGTCAACCGCTAACGCTTGAGGAAGGGTTAAGCGTCACAGAAAAAGTGCCTGGCATCGCAAATCTAGGGAGAGAATGGGCCTGTGTTTCACGTGAAACACAGGCCAACCTCCACTTGCAAATGGGTCTTTTAGTTGGACGGAGGCGCCAGGACGCCCATGATTCGGTTGAGGTCATCGACACTTGCGAATTCAATGCTGACCTTGCCCTTGCGGGCCCCGAGCGTGATCTTCACATTGGTATCAAGCCGGTCTGAGAGCGATGTGGCCAGGTAATCCAACCGCTCATGGCGTGCACCCACCTTGGGTTTGCTCTCCTTCGGCGGGCGCCGCAAACCTTCGCTCATGGAGACGATCTCTTCCGTCGCCCGGACAGAAAGCCCCTCAGCCACGATCCGCTGAGCCAGCTTTTCCATCTCAGCAGCATCAGCCAGCCCCAGCAGTGCGCGGGAATGTCCTGCGGAGAGAATTCCGGCAGCGAGACGACGCTGGACCAGCGGCGGCAGCTTCATCAACCGAAGAGTGTTGGTTACCTGCGGTCGGGACCGACCGATTCGGTCCGCGAGTTCTTCGTGCGAACACTCAAAGTCATCCAAGAGCTGCTGGTAGGCCGCAGCCTCTTCCAGAGGGTTGAGTTGACTCCGGTGGAGGTTCTCCAGCAGGGCGTCGCGCAGCAGATCAACGTCCTGGGTGGAACGGATGATGGCAGGAACAGCTTCAAGGCCAGCCTCGCGGCTGGCCCGCCAGCGCCGCTCACCCATGACGAGCTCATAGGGGTGCTCCGGATCGTTCTCGGGAGAGGGCCGGACAACGATCGGCTGCAGAACACCGATTTCCCGGATCGAGTGCACCAGTTCGGCCATGTCGTCTTCGTCGAAGACCGACCGTGGCTGCTTCCGGTTCGGATGGATGGAGTCCACCGGAATCTCGGCGAACGTCGCCCCGGGGACCTCCACGAGTGTTTCACGTGAAACAGCGTCATGGCCCAAGGCGGCAGACGGCGAAACCGCCTCACCCTTGTCGGCGCTCTCGCCCCCTGTGCCGGATTCTCCCACAACGGGCTGTGCGGCCCTTGGCTGCCTGTTTCCCGTATTCGCGCGGCCCTTCCCGGCTGCAGCACCTTCGGAAGCTACAGTGCCCGCAGAACGCACTGCAGGACTGTCAGCGGTAGCGGGGGTCTCCGTTGCAGCTGCCTCGTCCGCCGCGGATCCGGCAGCGTGGCGCTGGTTTCTGCCCGATCCGCTGCCCGGAGCATTGTGAGCAGGTCCGCGCAGGGCATCCTTGTTGATCCCTGAACCGCGCCGCCCCCCGGCAACAGGCCTGGAAGGGGTCACGGTATCGGTGGCGGACGGGAAGAAGACATCCACGGGCCGGCCGGCACGGGTGGGAGCCGAGGATGCCGGCGAGGCTTCCTCTGGTTCTGCGCTGCTGGGAATCAATGCTCCCAAGCCTCTTCCCAAACCACGACGCTTTTCGGTCATGGGTATGTCCTTCCCTTATGCACACAGCAAGCGGCATGGATTGATTGTGACTGTATTCTACGATTCCGAACGTCATTTACTGCGCAGGGCATGACGGATGTCTAGCCGCGCTGGGCGATCTCCGCAGCGGCTTCCAGATAGGAGAGCGCACCGCTGGAGGACGGGTCATACGTCATAACCGTCTGCTGGTAGCTGGGGGCTTCCGAGATACGCACGGAGCGCGGTACGACGGCGCCAAGAACCTGGTCGGGGAAATGTTCCCTGACTTCGGCGGCTACCTGAGCCGCGAGGTTTGTCCGGCCGTCGTACATAGTCAGGAGAATCGTAGAAACAACCAAGTCAGCGTTCAGATGCTTCTGTATCATCTCAATGTTCTTCAGCAGCTGGCTCAATCCCTCCAATGCGTAGTACTCGCACTGGATGGGAATCAGAACCTCGCGGGCGGCAACAAAGGCGTTGACGGTCAGCAGCCCCAGACTCGGCGGGCAGTCAATGAAAATGTAGTCCAGGCGTTCTTCGCCCCGGCGTTCCCGTTCGGCCGCATAGGTATCGATAGCCCGGCGGAGCCTTTGCTCCCTGGCCACCAGGGAGACCAATTCGATTTCGGCACCGGCCAGATGGATGGTTGCAGGAGCACAGATCAGATTGGAAATGTCGGGGCACTGGGCGACGACGTTCGCCAGGGGCAGGTCATCAATAAGCACATCGTAGATGCTCTCAACCTCAGCGTGGTGGTCAATCCCGAGAGCCGTGGACGCATTGCCCTGAGGGTCGATGTCGATGACCAGCACGTTGAGTCCTGCGCTTGCGAGTGCAGCAGCCAGGTTCACGGTGGTGGTTGTCTTTCCGACTCCGCCTTTTTGGTTACTGACCGTCATAATCCGGGTTTCCACGGGGCGTGGAAGAACCCTTCCCCGTAGCTTCTCACGGCGGCGGTTTTCATGTGCGAGTTCCCGGGCGAGCGGGGTGCTTTCGTCCATCAGATCCATAACGTCTACCGACTTCGACGGTATAACCGCGGAGTCAGATACACCACCTTCGATAGCCTCGGGGCCAGCAGCTGATTCAGCTGCGGTTTGCAGGGTGACAACGCTGTCCAATGTTTCACGTGGAACCATTTCCACGGGAGCTGGAGCGGGTTCCTCATCGGTAACGGGTGCCGGTGAAACAATATCCGGCTTTTCAGCAACCGGCTCGGCGGAAGGCGGCCGGAAGTGTTTTGGCGCAGCCGGCTCATGCACCACCGGCGCCTTATGTGCCCGGTTCGCGGGCACTTCATCCGGCGGCGTTACCGGCGTCTGACTGCCCGCAAACATTTGGGGTTGAATCCTGGAGAACTGTGCCGAGAGGGCAGAACCCAACGCTGCAAAGGGTGGAATCCGTTTTGCAGCGGAATCACGGCGCGCACTCACCTGGACAGGCTCACTTTCCAAACATAGGCATCAGTTCATCTAGCCTATCCGGTGCCCGCCAAATATCCCGGATCACACCCGGTGTGTGCATAAGATCATGCCCTTGCCGGCTACCCGACGAGAATGCGCACAACCGTCGTGTGCTCCTCGAGGAGCCCCTCGCCCGCGGTCAGAATCGATGTTTCCCTGCCGCCGAGCTTGCGGATGGCCTTGGCGGCCTTCTGAATCTCTTCTTCGGCACTTCGGCCCTTGATCGCCAGCACCTCTCCCTTGCCTTTCAGCAAGGGGATTGTCAGGCCGGCCAGCGTACCCAGTGCGGAAACGGCGCGGGCAGTGACAACATCAGCATCGACGTCGTCTATCACCTGCTCTGCGCGGCCGCGGATCACCGTGACGTTTTCCAGCTCCAGATCAGTGACCACCTCGTTGAGCCAGATGACCCGGCGCTCCAAGGGTTCAATCAGCGTCAGGTGAAGATCCGGGCGGGCAATTGCCAGGCAGAGACCGGGCAGTCCGGCGCCGCTGCCGACGTCCGCCACCCGGGCGTTTTCGCCAATCAGATCAGCAACCACGGCACAGTTCAGCACGTGCCTGCTCCACAGACGGGGCACTTCGCGGGGCCCCAACAGCCCGCGTTCCATGCCGGACGTCGCCAGGTGTTCTACGTAGCGCTCGGCCAGTTCCAGTCGGGAACCAAAGATCTTTTCCGCCGCCGTGCGTTCAGCGGGCGTTGTTTCAACCACGTGGTGTTTCCTTGTCTGCGGTGCAGTTCTACAGCAATGAACGGGCCTCAGGCCGAAGGCAGCGACACCACAATGTGGCGGGCATCCCCTTCGCCCTCGGACTCGCTGACGAGCCCCAGGTCGGCAACGGCGTCGTGCACGATCTTGCGTTCGTACGCGCTCATCGGGCGCAGCGCAACATCCTGGCCGTCTTCCTTCGCCCGGCTGACCGCCTGTTCTGCGATGATCTGCAGTTCGGCGCTGCGTTCCCGGCGGTACCCGGTGATGTCCAGAACGAGCCTGGAGCGGCTGTCAGTGGACGTCAAAACCGCGAGGCGGGACAGTTCCTGCAATGCCTCAAGCACTTCCCCCTCGTCGCCCACGAGGGCGCGCAGACCGGTGCTGTCACCCTCTTCAGCGACGATGGAGATGTAGGTGCGGCCGTGACGGACCTCAATGTCGATGTCTCCGTCAATATCGGCGATATCGAGAAGTTCCTCAAGGTAATCGGCCGCTACATCGCCTTCTTCTTCGAGGCGGGCGGGACCGCGGGATTCTCCCGTTGCAGCCGCAGCCGGCGAAGCTTCTTCGACAGGCTCGGGCGCCGCATCAGGAGATTCCGCTACGGGCTCGGAGGTCATCGCCTTTTCCTGTTCTTCCGCTGGGGCTGCTGACGCTGGGTTTTGGTGGCCACCGGGGCAGGCTCGGCGGCGTCGCCCTTGGCCTCTCCCAGCAGCGGGGTCATCGGCAGACCCTTCTTGGCGCGGCGGTCGGCCAGGGCCTTAGCCGCGGGGGAGCCGGGAGTCGGCATCCGGCGAATCACGAAGAACTGCTGGCCCATGGTCCACAGGTTGGTGGTGGTCCAGTAGATGAGCACACCGATCGGGAAGTTGATGCCGCCGATGCCGAAGACCAACGGCAGGATGTAAAGCATCATTTTCTGCTGCCGCATGAACGGGCTCGCGAGGGCTTCCTCGGACATGTTCTTGGACATGATCTGCTTCTGGGTGATGAACTGCGAAGCGGTCATGGCCAGGATCATGATGATGGAGAGGATGACGACGGCCAGCTGGCCGTCTCCGCCGCCGCCGTGCAGCAGCGAGGAGGAAAGGGGAGCACCCAGGATGGTGGCTTCATCGAACTGCGCGATGGCTTCATGCGAGAGGGCACCCTGGCCTTCGCCTGCAGCGTTGGACGATGAAATCCCGTTCAGCACCTGGAACAGGGCGAAGAAGAACGGCATCTGGATCAGCATCGGCAGGCAGGCTGCAAACGGGTTGGTGCCGTGCTTCTTGTAGAGCGCCATCTGCTCCTGCGTCATTGCCTGACGGGAGAGCTGGTCGGTCTTGCCCTTGTACTTCTGCTGGAGTTTCTTCAGGTCCGGCTGCAGCGACTGCATGCCGCGCTGGGCCTTGATCTGCTTCACGAACACCGGAATCAGTGCTGCACGAATAACGATCACGAGGCCGATGATGGACAACGTCCAGGTCCAGCCGGATGCGGCATCCATGCCGAGGAAAACGAAACCCTCGTGGAAAATCCACATGATCCAGGACACTACCCACTTAAAGGGGAACAGTATCGCTTCGAAGAAACCCATTTACTCTCCTAAGCCGCTTCGCGGCTGTCTTCGTCGGCTGGAATCACGGGATGATTCAGCACAATAATCCTCGGAACCTTTTCCTGGTCCCAAATCCTGTGTCCAGGCGGGACATGGTCCACACCGCCGTCGTTCCACGGGTGGCAGCGGACAAGCCGCCGCGCCGCCAGCCAGGTACCGCGAACGGCACCGTGAACAGTCACGGCTTCAAGAGCATATGCGGAACAGGAGGGGAAAAACCTGCAGACCGGTCCGTACAGAGGCGAAATGGTTTTGCGGTAGGCCATCAACAGGCCCATGAGAAGGAAGCGCGGGAGATTCCACACGCCCCGGGCAATCGCCGGAACAGCCCTTACCGGATTGGTACCGGAACGGCTCATCAGCGGATCACCCCTTCTGGCTCGGAGTTCGGGTGCGGTCGAGTTTCCCCGCACAGGTGCGCAGCGCACCCAGATAGTCTGCGCGGAGTTCCTGCCAGGACGCGGTTGCCGCCGGCGGTAAGGCGCGGACGACAATATCGAACCCGGTGGGATACTCACACAGACTTTGGGCAGCTGCTTCTCTCAGTCTTCTCTTAACGAGGTTCCGTGTCACGGCGTTCCCGACGCTTTTCGCGACGATGAAACCTACCCGGGTAGGGTTCGGCCCTGTTGCCACGGCATATAACACGACGTTCCGGCGCCCACTGCGGGCACCGGAACGTACAGTAAAAGAGAAATCCGCCGATGTCCGTACCCGGTTCCCTACGGCCAGCATTCAGACCACCTGGAATCGGAGACGGGGCTGCTGGTAGGCAGCATCGGCAAACTTGAGGCTATTTAGGCCGACAGTTCGGTACGGCCCTTGGCGCGGCGTGCGGAAAGGATTCCACGGCCTGCACGGGTACGCATGCGAAGGCGGAAGCCGTGCTTCTTGGCACGACGGCGGTTATTCGGCTGAAAAGTCCGCTTGCTCACGGTAGTTACTCCAAGACAATCTGAGTTGCGCTGGCTTGCTACGACAAGGGGGAAGAACAAGCGGCGCTTATTTCATGTGTTCTGACTGCTCTCAACCCGGACCTGGACCCTGATTCCCAGAACCCTGATGGGCATGAATGAGTGCAGATAGCAGACACAAAGGACTACTCCACGTTAGGGGCAGGACCGCCGCCAGTCAAACCGGGCGGCACGGGGTTCACCCCCGGCCCTGTTCATACAATTACATCAACACCTGTGGACAACTACCCGCTGCAACCCCTGACACCCGGTGGTGTGAGCCCAGTCCCAGCCGCTGTCCACAGCCGGAATCCAGCTACCACCGGGGTAAATCATCCTCTAGGCTTGGCCACGGGCGTTTTATCCACTAACTGTGCATAAGTCTGTGGATGAACTGCCGGAAACCCGATCGGGCTTCCATGTTTTCTGAGACCGCTGAGGGCGATCACGAGAGGTTTTTGTGGGCACGGACGAAATCAACGACGTCGGCAGTTCCTGGCGCAAGGTCATTCGAACCCTGGAAACCGACGACCGCGTCTCGCCGCGGCAGCGAGGTTTCGTGGTTTTGGCCCAGGCCCAGGGCCTGATCGGAACCACCCTGCTGGTGGCCGTTCCAAATGAACTCACCCGCGAAGTCCTGCAGACCCAGCTGAAGCACATTCTGGACGAAGTCCTCCGGGGAGTTTTCCAAGCCGACATTCAGTGTGCCTTCGTCATCGACGCGGACATGATCCCTGCCGTGAAGGCTGATCCGGAACCGGAGCCGGAACAGCCCGCCCCCAGCCCGGTCCCCAGCGGAGAAAGTGCTCCCTCGCCGACGCCGCCGAGCACTTCCCAGGAGTTTGGCCGGCTGAATCCGAAGTACGTCTTCGAAACCTTCGTTATCGGTTCCTCCAACCGGTTTGCGCACGCTGCCGCCGTCGCCGTGGCGGAGGCTCCCGCCAAGGCCTACAACCCGCTCTTTATTTACGGCGACTCCGGACTGGGCAAAACCCACCTCCTGCACGCCATCGGCCACTACGCGCGGCACCTCTACACCGGCATCCGGGTCCGGTACGTAAATTCCGAAGAATTCACGAACGACTTCATCAACTCCATCCGCTACGACGAAGGTGCCAGCTTCAAGCAGCTGTACCGCAACGTGGACATCCTGCTGATTGACGACATCCAGTTCCTGGCCAACAAGGATGCGACGCAGGAAGAGTTTTTCCATACCTTCAACGCCCTGCACAACCACAACAAGCAGGTTGTCATTACCTCCGACCTGCCGCCCAAGCAGCTCTCCGGCTTCGAGGAACGGATGCGTTCACGCTTCGAATGGGGCCTCCTGACCGATGTGCAGCCGCCGGAGCTTGAAACCCGGATCGCGATCCTGCGCAAGAAGGCCATCGGTGACAGCCTCAGTGCCCCGGACGACGTGCTGGAGTACATCGCCTCCAAGATTTCGACGAATATCCGGGAACTTGAAGGCGCACTGATCCGGGTGACCGCGTTTGCCAGCCTGAACCGGCAGCAGGTGGATGTTGGACTTGCGGAGATTGTCCTCAAGGACCTCATTACCGACGACGGCGCCCAGGAAATCACGGCCGCCTCCATCCTCGGGCAGACCGCGGCCTACTTCCAGATCAGCCTGGAGGAACTGTGCTCAAAGTCCCGGACCCGCACCCTGGTGACCGCGCGGCAGATCGCCATGTACCTCTGCCGTGAGCTCACTGACATGTCGCTGCCGAAAATCGGCCAGGAGCTGGGCGGCAGGGACCACACCACAGTTATCCACGCGGACCGCAAGATCCGTGAACTGATGGCCGAGCGGCGGGCGATCTACAACCAGGTCACGGAACTTACCAACCGCATCAAGCAGCAGCAGCGCGAGGCATAATCCCCGGAACGGCGGGGATCCCGGGCCCCGCAGGGGCTCAAAATTAACAGATGTGGACAAGGGTGTGGATAACCCGGTGGATAACTCTTCCTGCGCAGCACTTCCCTGTGGATACGCGGAATTACACAAAAGTTCCCCACAGCCCGCCGAGATCGCCGCAGCGTGGACCCACAGGTTATCCACAGGCTTAAAACGCCTTGACGCCCGGATGGGCTGGGTTATCCACAGTATCCACAGGAGTTATTAACACTACGAACCTTAAGAATTCGGTTCCTCCAAATAACATCTGACCTTTCCGGACCCCTCGCTTCGCCCCCTTGGAACGAACATCGGATGTCTTCTCCGAAGAGGAGCAGGCAGATCACCGGCATGCCGAACACCGTGCATCAACAGCAGGTCGGGAGCTAAGCTGACACAGAGTATTGTTGTCATCCGCGGCTCCATCCGAGATGGGGTCTCGAAAGCGGCGCAGCTGCGGCGCCGCAGCGCCCGCGATGCTCCCTCACTTGTCATGAAGATTCAGTTGTACTGAAAAGTACGTTGTGAAAGGCGGCACCCTGCAGTGAAGTTCAGAGTTGAGCGGGATGTCCTGGCCGAAGCGGTTACATGGACAGCGCGTTCCCTCTCCCCGCGTCCTCCGGTTCCGGTTCTATCGGGCCTACTGATCAAGGCGGAGAGCGGATCACTGAGCATCGCCAGCTTCGACTACGAGATTTCGGCGCGGCTTCAGATTGCCGCCGACATCGCGGAAGAGGGCACCATCCTGGTTTCCGGCCGGCTGCTGGCCGAAATCTGCCGCAGCCTTCCTTCGGCTCCCGTTGAAGTCGAAACGGACGGATCGAAGGTCACCTTGACCTGCCGCAACAGCCGCTTCAACCTGGCCACCATGCCCGTTGCCGAATATCCGGAACTTCCGGCTCTTCCCGAGGTGAGCGGCGTCGTCGACGGCGATGCCTTTGCCCAGGCCGTCTCCCAGGTCATCATTGCTGCCAGCCGCGATGACACCCTGCCCATCCTTACCGGCGTGCGCATGGAGATCGAAGACGATCTGATTACCTTCCTCGCCACCGACCGCTACCGACTGGCGCTGCGCGAACTCTCCTGGAAGCCGGCTACCCCCGGCATCTCCACCAGTGCGCTGGTCAAGGCCAAAACCCTGAACGAAGTAGCCAAGACCCTCGGGGGCGGCGGTGACCTGAACATCGCGTTTTCCGACGACAGCGAGCTGATCGGTTTTGAAAGCGGCGGACGCCGCACCACCTCGCTGCTGGTTGACGGGGACTACCCCAAAATCCGGTCGCTGTTCCCGGACAACACACCGATCCACGCCACGGTGGAAACCAGTGCCCTCGTTGAAGCCGTGCGCCGCGTGTCCCTCGTGGCCGAGCGCAACACCCCGGTGCGCCTGGCTTTCACCGACGGCCAGGTAACCCTCGACGCCGGCACCGGAGAAGATGCCCAGGCTTCCGAAGCTCTGGAGGCATCCCTGATCGGCGACGACATCACGGTTGCCTTCAACCCCCACTACCTCAGTGAAGGCCTGGGCGCCTTCCCCAGCAAATACGTGCGCTTCTCGTTTACAACACCCCCGAAGCCCGCTGTGATTTCCGCACAGGAGGAACTCACCGGCGACGACCGGGAAGATTACCGGTACCTGCTGATGCCGGTCCGGCTGCCTAACCAGTAGCAGCGGGGCCGGCCCGGCCGAGGACTCAGGAAAGAGGAACCCGACATGCATGTAGGCCTGATCGGACTCGGCAAAATGGGTTTCCACATGCGGGAGCGGCTGCGCGGCAACGGCATCGACGTCACCGGCTTCGACCGGAACCCGGTGGTCAGCGATGTCATGTCGCTCACGGAACTGGCCGCGGACCTGCCCTCGCCGCGGGTGGTCTGGGTCATGGTTCCGGCCGGAGACGTCACCGACGCGGTGATCACGGAGCTGGCCGAGGTGCTTTCCAGCGGCGACCTCGTGATTGAGGGCGGCAATTCCCGGTACGACGCCGACATCCGCAACGCCCGCACACTCGCTGCGGCGGGAATCCGGTATGTGGACTGCGGAGTCTCCGGCGGTGTGTGGGGCCAAGACAACGGCTACGCCCTGATGGCGGGCGGCAGCGACGAGGATATAGCCCTGGCGCTTCCGGTTTTCGACGCCCTGCGGCCCGAAGGCAGCCGTGAACGGAGCTTTGTCCACGCCGGCAGCGTCGGGGCCGGCCACTACGCCAAAATGATTCACAACGGCATCGAATACGGACTGATGCAGGCCTATGCCGAAGGGTATGAACTGCTGGCGGCCAAAGACATCATCACCGATGTTCCCGGCGTCATGCATGCCTGGCAGGACGGCACGGTGATTCGCTCGTGGCTGCTGGACCTGGTGGTCAACGCCCTGGAAGACGATCCGGAGCTGAGCAGGATCGCCGGCTACGCGGAGGATTCGGGGGCCGGCCGGTGGACTGTGGAGGAAGCCGTGGCGAGCGGAGTTCCGGCACCGGCCATCACGGCAGCGCTCTACGCGCGGTTTGCCTCCCGGCAGGATGAATCCCCGGCAATGAAAATGGTGGCCGCACTGCGGAACCAGTTCGGCGGCCACGCAGTTAAGCCTGCCGGCGGCGGAGCGGAAGAGCCGCCCCTTCAGCAGCCGGCAGCCGGGAACCTTCCGCCGGCCGCCGTTGACGGTGCCGGCAGCCCGGAATAGACCGGCGGCAGTAGGCTGGAAGAACAGAACATTCCGCCCGGCGCACCACAGGGGAAAATCCTCGGCAGGAAATCCACGGCGGAAACAGAAACACGGCAACCGGAAGGCAGGGCAAAGGTGGACAGGCTTGTACGTTGATTACCTCTCCCTGACCGGTTTCCGCAGCTACGCGCAGCTCGACCTTGAACTTAAGCCCGGAATCACGGTTTTTGTCGGACCCAACGGGACGGGCAAAACCAACATTGTCGAAGCCATCGGCTACCTCGCTTCCCTGTCCTCCCACCGGGTCAGCAGCGACGGACCCCTGGTTGCCTTCGACGCCGGCCAGGCGCTGGTCCGTGCCCGCCTGGTCCGGGGAACCCAGCGCACCAGCGTTGAACTGGAGCTGAATCCCGGCCGCACCAACCGAGCCCGGATCAACCGGGCGAATCCGGTGCGGGCACGGGACATCCTCGGGCTGTGCCGCACGGTCCTGTTTGCTCCCGAAGACCTCACCCTGGTCAAAGGCGATCCGGCCAGCCGGCGCAAGTTCATCGATGACCTGATTGTGTCGCTGGTGCCGCACCACGCGGCTACGCGCAGCGACTATGAGCGGGTCCTTAAGCAGCGCAACGCCCTGCTGAAGTCAGCCCGTGCCGCCGGCCGCTTCACTTCCTCCCACGAAGCGACCCTTGAAGTGTGGGACCAGCACATGGCCGCTGCGGGAGCGCGGCTGCTGTCCGCCCGGCTGGAGGCACTGCGCCGGCTGCAGCCGCATCTCCAAAGCGCCTACCGCGACCTGACGGACGGGAGCAAAACTGCCCGGGCCGTCTACCGCTCCACCCTCCAGGGTGCGGTGAACGACGACGGCGCCGTCGTCGGCGACCCGGATCCGGAGGAGCTCTACGGGCTCACCGAGACGGAACTGACCGAGAGGTTCCTGGCTGCCTTCGCTGCCAACCGCCGCCGCGAAATCGAGCGCGGAATCTCCCTGGTGGGCCCGCACCGCGATGACCTCGAACTCGTTCTGGGCCAGGCACCGGCCAAGGGTTATGCCTCCCACGGAGAAACCTGGTCCTTCGCCCTGGCCCTGCGCCTGGGAACGTACTATTTGCTCCTCAGCGACGACGAAAGCCCGGGCGCCGGACCCATCCTCATCCTGGACGATGTGTTCGCCGAACTCGACGTGCAGCGCCGCACCCGGCTGGCAGGGATTGTCTCGGGCGCCGAGCAGGTTCTTGTCACAGCGGCGGTGGCAGAAGATATTCCGGAGGCCCTGGCCGGAGAAGTGGTAACCGTGGTTCCCGGAGGCATCAGTGTTCCCGCCGTCTGACGGCTCAGGCGCCGCAGGAACGACGCCGGATCCCGACGCAGGCCTGCCGCCGGCCGGGGCTCGGGAGCAGAGGCCTGAGGAAACGGAGGTCCGCCAGGACGCGGCCCAGGCGCAGCTGAACCGCATGCGGCAGGCGGCCCAGGCCCGCGGCAACCAGCGCATCCCGGCAGGACGGCGCAAGGCCGGGCACCGCCGGGCGGCACTGCCGTTTGTTCCGGGCGAATACACCGGGCGGGATCCCCAGGGCGTGGGGAAGGTCTTCAACCGGTTTGTCAGCGAACGCGGCTGGAACTCCCCCGTTGCCGTGGGATCGGTGATTTCCCGCTGGGAGGAACTGGTGGGTGCCGACGTCAGCGCTCACTGCAAGCCGGAATCCTTTTCAGACACCACCGTCCAGGTCCGCTGTGATTCCACGGCCTGGGCCACCCAGCTGCGCCTGCTGCGCAGCTCGCTGATCAGCCGTTTCGATGCCGAACTCGGCCCCGGCGTGGTCACCAAGATTGAAGTGATAGGCCCCGCAGCACCCAACTGGCGCAAAGGGCTGCGCAGCGTTAAGGGCCGCGGGCCGAGGGACACCTACGGGTAGAAGTCCGCCGGCATCGGGGGTGTGCGCCGGGAGCGTCGCCGGGCCCCCTGGAACGTTCACGCGCAGCCGAAAGTAGTCCGCATCACAGTTGCTCTGTGGCTTTTAGCGGCGCTGGCACCCCTCCGGCCATATCCGGACCTAGAGAAGGGGTGGATATGGGCTCAAACCCAGCTTTGGTGGCCGCTAAGAGGGTGTTTTGGGACGTAATGACCCCTCCGGCACGGTAGAATTGGTAGTTGAGACGCCTGTCCTGCGGAGAGGCGTCAATATTTGACCAACACACTGAGGAGTCGACAGCACCTGTGGCTAACGACAATGAGATGGACAACGCTGACGTAACAGCAGAGCACCACAGCGAGCCTGATGCGGCCACTCCGCACGAGTACGGCGCCAACGAGATTACCGTACTGGAGGGCCTCGAGGCCGTCCGGAAGCGCCCCGGCATGTACATCGGTTCCACCGGCCCCCGCGGGCTGCACCACCTCGTTTACGAAGTGGTGGACAACTCGGTGGACGAGGCCCTGGCCGGATACTGCGACCGCATCAACATCACCCTGCAGGCCGACGGCGGTGTACGCGTCGAAGACAACGGCCGCGGCATCCCGGTGGACATGCACCCCACCGAGAACATGCCCACCGTCCAGGTGGTCATGACCATCCTGCACGCCGGCGGCAAGTTCGGCGGCGGAGGCTATGCCGTTTCCGGCGGCCTCCACGGCGTCGGCATCTCAGTTGTTAATGCCCTCTCCGCCCGCGTGGAAACCGAAATCCGCCGGCAGGGTTTTGTCTGGCACCAGTCCTTCGCCGACGGCGGTCGCCCGGTGGGCGGCCTGCGCAAGGGCGAGGCCACGGAGGAAACCGGAACGACGCAGACGTTCTACCCGGATCCCACGATCTTTGAAACCACGGAATTCGATTTCGAAACCCTGCGCGCACGGTTCCAGCAGATGGCCTTCCTGAACAAGGGCCTGCGCATTGTCCTCACCGATGAGCGCACGCTCGAGGAGGAAACCGAGGAAATCACCGAGGCTCCCCCGGCGGACGGCGAAGAGACCGGCCCCAAGCACCGCGTGGTCGACTACATGTACAAGGACGGGCTGCTGGACTACGTCAAGCACCTGAACACGTCCAAGAAGTACGAAGCCATCCACGACGACGTCATCGCCTTCGAAACCGAAGACAGCGACAAGAAGATGGCCGTGGAAATGGCCCTGCAGTGGACCACCGCCTACTCCGAGAGCGTCCACACCTACGCCAACACGATCAACACCCATGAGGGCGGAACGCACGAAGAGGGCTTCCGGGCCGCCATGACCTCGCTGATCAACCGGTACGCCCGCGAGAAGAACATCATCAAGGAAAAGGATGACAACCTTACCGGCGATGACATCCGCGAGGGCCTGACCGCCGTCATCTCGGTGAAACTGGCCGAGCCGCAGTTCGAAGGCCAGACGAAAACCAAGCTGGGCAACTCCGAGGTCAAGGGCTTCGTGCAGCGCGTGGTCACCGACCAGCTCGGCGACTGGCTCGAACGCAACCCCGGCCCCGCCCGCGACGTGATCCGCAAGTCCATCCAGGCCTCCCAGGCCCGGCTGGCTGCCCGCAAGGCCCGCGAATCCACGCGCCGCAAGGGACTGCTGGAATCCGGCGGCATGCCCGGCAAGCTCAAGGACTGCTCCTCCAAGGATCCGTCCAAGTCCGAAATCTACATCGTGGAGGGTGACTCGGCCGGCGGTTCCGCCGTCCGCGGCCGCAACCCCGAAACCCAGGCCATCCTGCCGCTGCGCGGAAAGATCCTGAACGTCGAGCGCGCGCGCCTGGACCGGGCCCTCGGCAACGCCGAAGTCCAGTCCATGATCACCGCCTTCGGTGCGGGTATCGGCGAGGACTTCGACGTGGAGAAGGCCCGGTACCACAAGATCGTGCTGATGGCCGATGCCGACGTCGACGGCCAGCACATCACCACGCTGCTGCTGACGCTGCTCTTCCGCTACATGCGGCCGCTGATCGAGAGCGGTTTCGTGTACCTGGCGCAGCCCCCGCTGTACCGGATCAAGTGGTCCAACCATGCGCACGACTACGTCTACAGCGACCGCGAACGCGACGAAGTCGTGGCCCGCGGCCTGGCGAACAACCAGCGCCTGCCCAAGGACAACGGCATCCAGCGCTACAAGGGCCTGGGCGAGATGGACTACACCGAGCTCTGGGACACCACCATGGACCCCGACCACCGCACGCTGCTGCAGGTCACCATGGACGATGCCGCCGCAGTGGACCAGATCTTCTCCGTCCTGATGGGCGAGGACGTGGAATCCCGGCGCAACTTCATCCAGCAGAACGCCAAGGATGTGCGCTTCCTGGATATCTAGGACCACGCCACACCTGCGCCCGCGGATTTACAGAGCTTTTGAAGAACGGAACAACCAATGAGTGAAGAGACCCTCTCAGACCGGGTTGAACAGATCGACCTGCAGACTGAAATGCAGCGGTCCTACCTGGACTACGCCATGGCGGTCATCGTGGGGCGTGCCCTGCCGGACGTGCGTGACGGACTGAAGCCCGTGCACCGCCGCGTCCTGTACGCGATGTTCGACGGCGGCTACCGCCCCGAGCGCTCGTTCAACAAGTGCGCCCGCGTGGTCGGCGAAGTGATGGGCCAGTACCACCCGCACGGTGACTCGGCCATTTACGACGCCCTGGTCCGCCTGATCCAGGACTGGACCATGCGCTACCCGCTGGCGCTGGGGCAGGGCAACTTCGGCTCCCCCGGCAACGACGGCGCCGCCGCACCGCGGTACACGGAAACCAAGATGGCCCCGCTGGCCATGGAAATGGTCCGCGACATCGACGAGGAAACCGTCGATTTCATGGACAACTACGACGGCCGGAACCAGGAACCGACCATCCTGCCGTCCAGGTTCCCGAACCTCCTGGTTAACGGCTCCTCCGGCATCGCCGTGGGCATGGCCACCAACATTCCGCCGCACAACCTGCGGGAAGTCGCCGACGGTGTCCAGTGGTACCTGGAAAACCCGGAAGCACCCAACGATGTGCTGCTCGAGGAACTGATCCGCCGCATCAAGGGACCGGACTTCCCCACCGGCGCCCAGATCCTGGGCCACAAGGGCATTGAGGACGCGTACCGCACCGGCCGCGGCTCCATCACCATGCGTGCCGTGGTCAACGTCGAAGAGCTCCAGGGCCGCACCTGCCTCGTGGTCACGGAACTCCCCTACCAGGCCAACCCCGACAACCTGGCCATCAAGATCGCCGAGCTGGTCAAGGACGGCAAAGTCACCGGCATCGCCGACATGCGCGATGAAACCTCCGGCCGCACCGGCCAGCGCCTGGTGATCGTGCTCAAGCGCGACGCCGTCCCGAAGGTGGTGCTGAACAACCTCTACAAGCACACGCAGCTGCAGGAAAACTTCGGTGCCAACATGCTGGCCATCGTGGACGGGGTGCCGCGCACCCTGAGCCTGGACGCGTTCATCCGCCACTGGGTGACCCACCAGCTGGAAGTCATCGTCCGGCGCACCCGTTACCGGCTGCGCAAGGCCGAAGAGGTTGCCCACATCCTGTTGGGCCTGCTCAAGGCCCTGGATGCCCTGGACGACGTCATTGCCCTGATCCGCCGCTCCACCACCGTCGAAGAGGCCCGCAACGGCCTCATGGGCCTGCTGGAAATCGACGAGCTGCAGGCCCAGGCCATCCTGGACATGCAGCTGCGCCGTCTGGCCGCCCTGGAACGGCAGAAAATCCAGGACCAGTACGCGAAGCTGCAGCTCGAGATCGCCGAGTACAACGAGATCCTGGCTTCGGAGGCGCGCCAGCGCCGGATCGTCAGCGAGGAACTGCGCGAGATCACCGATAAGTACGGCGATGACCGCCGCACCCACATCCTCATGGGCTATGACGGCGACATGAGCATGGAAGACCTCATCCCCGAAGAGGAAATGGTGGTCACGATCACCCGCGGCGGCTACGTCAAGCGCACCCGCAGCGACAACTACCGCCAGCAGGCCCGCGGCGGCAAGGGCATCAAGGGTGCACAGCTGCGCGGCGACGACGTCGTCGAGCACTTCTTCGTCACCACCACGCACCACTGGCTGCTGTTCTTCACCAACCTGGGCCGGGTCTACCGTGCCAAGGCCTACGAGCTGGCCGAAGCCGGCCGTGACGCGAAGGGCCAGCACGTTGCCAACCTGCTGGCGTTCCAGCCGGATGAACACATTGCCCAGGTGCTGGACCTGCCCGGCTACGACGCCGCCCCGTACCTGGTGCTCGCCACCAAGCGCGGACTGGTGAAGAAGACCCGCCTGGAGGACTACGACACCAACCGCTCCGCCGGCGTCATCGCCATCAACCTGCGCGACGGCGACGAACTGGTCTCCGCCCAGCTGGTCTCGGAAACGGATGACCTGATGCTGGTCTCCCGCAAGGGCCAGTCGCTGCGCTTCACGGCCACCGACGACGCCCTGCGCCCCATGGGACGCGCCACCTCGGGCGTGACCGGCATGAAGTTCCGCGAGGACGATGAACTGCTGGCCGCCGACGTGGTCACCGATGATTCCTTTGTGTTCATTGTCACCGAGGGCGGCTACGCCAAGCGCACCGCGGTGGAGGAATACCGTGTGCAGGGCCGCGGCGGGCTGGGCATCAAGGTTGCCAAGTACGCCGAGGACCGGGGACACCTGGTGGGTGCCATGATCGTCCAGGAAGAGGACGAAGTCCTGGTGGTTATGCAGGGCGGCAAGGTGGTCCGTTCATCCGTGGCCGGCGTTCCCGCCAAGGGCCGCGACACCATGGGCGTCATCTTCGCCAAGCCGGACAAGAACGACCGCATCATCGCCGTTGCCCGCAACTCCGAGCGCGATCTGGGCATCGAAGAAGCCGACGACGACGACGCCCCGGCCGGCCCTGATGCCGGTGACACAGCCCCGCAGACCGCAGGAGAGTCTGTAGGCACGGATGCCGATGAAGTACCGTTGGCTACAGACGAAACGGCCGCGCAGGATGCGCAGCCAGCAGAAGATGGAGGTAGCGAGTGAGCTCGACCAACTCAAATCCCAGGTCGACGTCGGGCGCGGGGCCGCGGGTAAAGACACCCGCACGCCCGGCCCAGCGCCCCGGGGGTGGTCAGAGCGCGCCGGCCAACCGGCAACCGCTCGTGAAGCCGGCACCGAAGGCCAAGGCCCGCAAGGCCCGCCTCCTGGTGAGCAAGATCGATCCCTGGTCCGTGCTGAAGATGGCGTTCCTGCTTTCCGTGGCACTGGGTGTGGTGACCGTGGTTGCCGCCATTGTGCTGTGGACCGTCCTGGACCTGACCGGCATCTTTGACCGGGTCAACACGCTGCTGGGGGATATCGCCGGCACCGAATCCGGCGGCTTTGACCTCCGCGAGTTTGCCTCGCTGGGACAGGTGGTGTCCTTCGCGACCATCATCGCCGTCGTCAACGTCCTGCTGCTGACGGCCCTGTCCATGCTCGCCTCCGTGCTGTACAACATTGCCTCCACTCTGGTGGGCGGCATTGGTGTCACGCTGACGGACGACTAGACCGGAAAATACGGCAGAAAATCCCAGTTTTTGCCCGGCCGGCGCTGCGAAATTGCCGGCCGGGCAAAATTTGGAGCCGAAACCGGATCCCGATTTGGGTTCCCGGCAGAGGTGGGGTAAAGTTTTATCTCGGCCCGAGAAGGTATCGGGGCGCATAGCTCAGGCGGTTAGAGCGCTTCGCTGATAACGAAGAGGTCCCAGGTTCAAGTCCTGGTGCGCCCACGGAACATCACCGCAAGGTGATGCGCCACTAGGCAAGGAGGCACTGTGAAGAAGTTGCTGGCAGCAGCTGCAGCGGCAGTCGCGGGAATCCTTGCAGTAAAAAAATGGCAGGAAACTGCCGCGGAGAAATCCGTCTGGAAGTCGGCAACCGACAAGGTTGATTGATTTCCACAACTGAATGAAACGGTTCCGCCGCAGGTCAGGGTGGGTTATACTGGATGAGTTCACATTTCGGGGGCATGGCGCAATTGGTAGCGCACCTGCTTTGCAAGCAGGGGGTTCGGGGTTCGAGTCCCCGTGCCTCCACCGAAAGAAAGTCCCGGCCGGCGGCCGGGACTTTCTGCGTTTAACGACGCCGCGGCACCATCGTCCGGACAGCCCCTCCTGTTCCCCTATTGTTGCTCTGTGATCGTTTTCCTCGCCGTGATCGGCGTCCTCGGAGTCTCAGCCTCCGGCCCCATCATGGCCGCAACCGCCGCTCCCGCCCTTGCCATTGCCTTCTGGCGCAATGCCCTCGGCGCGCTGGTCATGGGCGCACCGGCAGCACTGCGCAATCCCGGTGCCTTTACCCGTCTGACCCGTTCCGAGATCAAGTGGACGGCTTTTGCCTCCGTTGCCCTCGCACTCCACTTCGCCTGTTTCATCACCGCACTGCAGCTCACCTCGGTGGCTGCAGCGACCGCACTGGTCTGCCTGCAGGCGGGCTGGATTGCGCTGTTCAACCTGTTCCGGGGCATTGCCGTTGCTCCGCGGGTGCTGGCCGGGCTCGGTGCCGCTCTGGCCGGCGTCGTCGTCATTACGGGCTTCGACCTGGCACTGTCCCGCGAAGCCCTGACCGGGGACCTGCTTGCCGTTGCGGGAGGGGCGCTGGCCGGGCTGTACACCATTGCCGGAGGCAAGGCCCGGGCCACGATGAGCACGGGCACCTACACATCCCTCTGCTACGGGGCGTGCTCCATTCTGCTGCTGATAATGTGCGTGGCATTCGGCCAGCCGCTGGTGTCCTTCGAACCGGCGGCATGGGCTGGCATCCTGGCCGCAACGGTAGTGGCCCAGCTCCTGGGGCACAGCGTGTTCAACCATCTGCTGGCGGTAATCTCTCCGCTGGTGGTCTCCATGATCATCCTGCTGGAAATCCCCGGTGCTGCCATTCTTGCGGCGGTGTTCCTCGGTGAACAGCTGCCGGCGGGGACGTACGGAGGCCTGGCGCTCATCCTTGCCGGCCTCACCGTCGTGGTGGCCGGGCAGGGGCGCCGTACCCGCTCCCGGGTGCTGCCGCCGGCGCCGCCGGCACTGGGCGGAGATGTCGGGGACTAGCGGAGATATCCGGCCCAAAGGCCGGTTGCACACAAAAGGAGGGCCCCGCCGAAGCGGAGGCCCTCCTTTTACGCGTTAGCGGTGGCTACAGCCGTTTTACTCGGCGGTCTTCTCCGCGGACTTGTCGGCATGGGCACCGGAAGCCTTGGCAGCGTCAGCAGTCTTCGAAGCTGCTTCCTTGCTGTGCTTGGCGGCCTCGGTGACCTTCTCGCCGCTCCGGGCAGCTGCGCGCTCGGCAGCTTCCTTGATGCTGGCAACGGTCTCCTTGGTTTCCTGCACGGATTCCTTGCCGTTGGAAGCAGCCTTGGAGGCGGCGCTGTCAGCGGGCTTGGGAGCCGCAGGAGCCGGAGCCGTGGAAGCAGCTGCGGCGGACGGAGCCGGGGAGCTGTCAGCGGGCTTGGGTGCGGCGGGCTTGGGCTCGGGAACCTTGATGGTTTCGGGCTTGGCCGGTGCCGGAGTCTTCCACGGATCCTCCACGGGACGCGAAGCACGCCAGGCAGCAACACCGGCAGTGACGGCTGCGGCGAGGATGCCGAAGATCAGCCAGCCCTTGCCGCCGCCCTTGCGGTTCTTGCGGGCAGCCTTGGCAGCCTGTTCAGCAGCCTTCTGGGCCTTCTTCAGGGCCTTCTTGTTGCCGGTCGCCTTGGCAACGGCCGTCTGCACCGGAATGGAAGCGGCGCCCAGGCTGCGGGTTACCGTAGCCGAAGCGTCTCCGATCCGGGTGGACAGGCCGGGAATGTAATCATCCACAACCTTGTCCCGTGCACCGGTGATTACCGGAGTGGCACGGTCCAGGGTGTGCTGGAGACGCGGTGTGGCTTCGTCCACGGCGCTGCTGATCTTCGGTCCGACCTTCTGCAGGCCTTCCTGAATACGGGGGGTGACCGTTGCTACTCCCGCGGCGACGCCGTCGCCGGCGCGCTTGAGGCCTTCCTGGATCTTGGGTGAAGCGGTTTCGATGCCCTTTTCGATGCGGGGCATTGCCCAATCGCGTGCGGCTTCCACCTTCGGTGCAGCCCAGTCACGTGCGGTCTCTACGCCTGCAGTGACATTGGCTTCAAAGTCATGGGCCATGCGGTCCTTCTTCTTCAAAACTACCTCCCGGGATAGTGACGGTTCATCCTTACCCTACGTTGCCATGGCAGGTGCGTGCTATTGACGGTCCGGACGGGACGGACTTTTCACTGTGCGCTGAACCTGGCCATTTCCGCCCACGGGCGGCGCCGCCGTGGAACAATGAAATATATGACTGCTATTCCTACCGCAATTGCAACCATCCACACTTCCCTTGGCGACATCAAGGTCAACCTCTTCGGCAACCACGCGCCCAAGACGGTCAAGAACTTTGTCGGCCTCGCCACCGGTGAGATCGAGTGGACCGACCCGGCAACAGGAGAGAAGACCAGCCGTCCGCTGTACGACGGCACCATCTTCCACCGCATCATCAAGGACTTCATGATCCAGGGCGGCGATCCCCTGGGCCGCGGCACCGGCGGACCGGGCTACCAGTTCGACGACGAGATCAACCCCGACCTGGACTTCTCCACGCCGTACAAGCTGGCCATGGCCAACGCCGGCATCCAGATGGGACGCGGCACCAACGGGTCGCAGTTCTTCATCACCTCCGTGCCGACCACCTGGCTGCAGGGCAAGCACACCATCTTCGGCGAGGTAGCCGATGACGAGTCCCGCGCACTGGTTGACCAGCTCAACGCCGTCGCCACCGACATGCGCGACAAGCCGGCCGAGGACGTTGTTATCAAGAACATCACCGTCGAGCAGCTCTAGTTTTTTCACGGATGCCCCGGTCGGATTTTTCGGCCGGGGCCTTTCGTCCATCTGGCCTCATTTCTTTTTGGGAGTACCGCAATGTCGTATGGAGTGCCTGCTGAAACACCGGCCTCACAGGTTCCCGTCTGTCCGCGACACCCCGACCGGGTCAGCTACATCCGCTGTCAGCGCTGCGGCCGCGCAGCCTGCCCGGAGTGCCAGCACGCAGCCCCGGTAGGGGTCCAGTGCGTGGATTGTTTCCGCGAAAGCCGGCGGCAGGCCCCGGAATACCGGACGCCCTACGGGGGCAGGGTGTCGCAGGGCAGGCCTGTTGTCACCATCTCCCTGATGGCCCTCTGCGCGGTGTTCTTTGTCATTCAGTTCCTCTATCCGCCCTTCACCCAGCAGCTTTGGTACGCTCCGGTGCTTACCGGCGTCGAACCGTGGCGGATGTTGACCTCGGCTTTCTTACATTTCCCCGGTGGAATACTCCACATCCTGTTCAACCTCTACGCTCTCTGGTTCCTGGGGCAGGGGCTGGAACCGCAGTTGGGCCGGCTCCGCTTCACCCTGTTGTATCTCATCTCCGCGTTCGGGGGCTCGGTGGGCGTACTGGCGATCAGCCCGCTCTTCCAAGCGGTTGTCGGGGCATCCGGGGCAATCTTCGGCCTCTTCGGAGCCCTGCTGGTGGTCCTGCTGCAACGGCGTGCCAGTGTGCGGTCCGTGCTGATTCTGCTGGCCGCCAACTTTGCGCTGGGACTCTTTGTTCCCAACATCGCCTGGGAGGCGCACCTGGGCGGTCTCCTGACCGGCGCGGCCTGTGCAGCCGTCCTCGTCTACGCGCCCAAGGGCAAGAACCGGTCCCTCGTGCAGTTCGGCGGGCTGGCAGCAATCGCCGTGGTCCTGTGCATTCTGACGATGGTGCTGGCCGGGGCCAAGGGCCTGGTCTAAACCCCGCCGCGGCATCCAATCCACAGGCACCCGCGAGTTTTCCACAGGGATACCCACAGTGTTAATAACTCGTGGTGACGCAGTGCCCGTTAGCGGCGCCGACTGCGCCCTTTCCGGCTGCAAACCAGCAGTGATTAAGGGGTTTGCGTGGTTGCGGACGGGTGTTCTTGGGAGGTGCCCCGCTGGGAGGAACCACTGCGAAAACCTCATGCAGGCTTCGATACTGAAAGTTATCCACAGGCTGTGGGGACAGCTGTGAACAGGTTATCCAGAGGTAAAACTGAGTTACACACATGTAATTCCACAGTTGTGGATAACTTCTGAGCCCGTGATGCCGGTGATTTCGCCCGGATGCTCCGGAAAGTTACGCACACCTGTGGATAACTCTGTGCACAGTGTGTGCACAAAGGTTCTGCACAGGGGAAGGTGTTGCGGTTGTGGCTGCATGGTCATCTCGCAGCTGCACGATGGATCCGTCTGTACCCGCTATCTGCACGATAGATCCCGCATGTTCCCGTATGTACTGCCGGTGCTGACCGCTCCTGATCGGCTGCTTGGCGTGACCCGGCATTAAAAGGACGGCGCAGGTTGACCGGCGGGAGCCGGGCAACCTGCGCCGTCCTGTGCGCTCTCGGCGCTGCTAAGGGTCTCTGTCAGCTTCGGTAACGGTACTGCCGGGAGGAAGCTGTCCTCAGCGCCAGCGGGTGGTCATAAGGAAACCGACAATGGCGATGCCGAAGCCCACCAGGATGTTGCCGGCTCCGAGTGCGGGAACCGGGAAACGGCTCTCCGAAATGTAGAAGACGATGATCCACAGCAGTCCGATGATCATCAATCCGAACATCACCGGCTTGTACCAAACCGGATTGGGCTTGGGGGCCGAAGCTGCCTTGGATACAGGCGCTGCGGGTGCGGATTTCTTGCGGGACTTCGACTCGGGCACGGATCCTCCTGGCGGAACCGGCTCTTTTGACGCCGGTGTATACGGTCATGGCGGGGCCCGGGGTGCAGTGCTGCCCCAGCGGGCTGCTGCCCGGCTGTATCCTGACTGGGGGCTGCCACCGCACCTGGGTGTTTCCCTTGTACTCATCGTAGCGAATATCGGTCCCCATCCGTGCCGCCGCACGACACTCTGGTCTTGAAGGAAAAGGGGAACTATGGCGACCACCAGCAGGGCAACGCACACGCGCCGGGGATCCCGCGCGGCCGGCGAACGGAGACGCAGGCGCAGTCCCGGTCAACTGGTGATTCAGGTGATCGGTGAACTGCTGATCACCCTGGGGCTGCTATTGGTGCTGTACGTCGTGTGGGAACTCTGGTGGACCAACATCGACGCCAACAACAAACAGGAGCAGGCCGTGGGCAACCTGTTCTCCGAATTCGACGGGCCGGTTGCACCGGCACCGGATGCTGCGGCGTCGGTCCCCGACTACGGTGACCCGGTGGTGCTGCCCGCCATCGAAGAGGAGGGCCGCACCTTTGCCGTGGTCTATATTCCCCGGTTCGGGGACACCTATTCCCGTCCGGTCACCAGCGGCGTCGGGACAGCGGTGCTGGATTCGCTGGGACTGGGGCACTATCCCTCCACAGCGATGCCGGGAGAAATCGGAAACTTTGCGGTTGCGGGACACCGGCAGACACACGGGCAGGTCCTGGATGCCATTCATACGCTTGTTCCGGGAGACGAGATTTACGTGCAGACCAAGGACGGCTACTACACGTACGTCTACCGCAACAACCAGATCGTGCTGCCGGACCGGGTGGATGTCATTGCGCCCGTCCCCACGCAGCCTGCAGCGATACCGACCGAGCGTTTCTTGACGCTGACCAGCTGTAACCCCCGCTTTGGCGCGGAGGAGCGGATTATCGCCTACGCCGTAATGGACGACTGGCAGCCGCTGTCCGCTGGACCGCCCGCTGAGATTGCTGCCCAAGTAGCCCAGAACGCGGAAGGAGCGAAGTAAAATGTACGCTTGGATCTTTCGAAATCTCCCGGGTCCGCTCTGGGTGCGCATCCTCACGGCGCTCGTGCTGATTGCCGGGGTGGTCCTGCTCCTCATGAACTACGTCTTTCCGTGGTTCTCCGAATACAGCTTCCTCAATCCCCTCACCGACTCCACGATTGGCGGTTCCTAGAACGCATGAGCAGCATCCGAATCCTGGTTGTCGACAACTACGACAGTTTTGTTTACACGCTGGTGGGATACCTCCAGCAGCTTGGCGCGGAGACCACAGTGGTGCGCAACGATGATGTCACCCTCGCCGAAGCCGTTGAGCTGGCTGCCGCCCGCGACGGCGTCCTGGTCTCACCTGGCCCCGGAGCTCCGGCCGAGGCCGGCGTGTGCGTTGATCTGATCCGCTGGTGCGGGGAAGTCAACAAGCCGATGCTCGGGATCTGCCTCGGACATCAGGCCTTGGCCGAGGCCTACGGGGGGACGGTGACCCACGCACCGGAACTCATGCACGGCAAAACCTCGCTCGTCCGGCATGAGGGCACCGATGTCTTTGCCGGTCTGCCAAGCCCCGTCACAGCCACGCGCTACCATTCCCTGGCGGCAGTGGCCGACAGCATTCCGAAGGAACTCCAGGTCACGGCGCGCACCGACAGCGGAATCATCATGGGACTCCGCCACGCCTCCGCGCCTCTTTCCGGGGTGCAGTTCCATCCCGAATCGGTGCTGACCGAAGGCGGTTACCAGATGCTGGGAAACTGGCTGGAAGGACTGGGCCTGGCCGGAGCGGCGGCCCACGCCGCCACTCTCAGCCCGCTCATGTCCACCGCATCCGACGCCCAGTCCCGCTAGTCGTTGTCCTTCTTCTTCCCCTTTGCCGTCTCTGACGGTTCAGGGGAGGCACTCGGGCTGGGCTCGGGTTCCTCCGTTGGTTCAACCGGCGCCTTGGCCACGGTGAGGGAGATGGTGCTTCCCTGCTCCACGTCCATTCCGCCGGGGACGCTCTGCGCGGTGACCGTGCCGGGGGGTACGGTCGCATTTTCCACCTCGTTGACGGTGACCGGCAGCTGGTAGGCAGGATCGGCGAGGATGATCTGCGCATTCTCCAAAGTTGTGCCGATGAGATCCGGAACAGTCACGTTGCCGGTGGAGAGCACCAGATTCACGCTGCTGCCCACAGGCACGGCCTCGCCGGGGGCCGGATTGGTGGACAGCACCCTGCCCGCCGCCACTGTGGCGCTGTTCGCCTCTGCCGTTGTTCCGCCCTGCAAGCCAAGGCTTCGGAGGGCATCGCGTGCTTCGGGTTCCGTCATACCGGCCAGGTTGGTCGGTATGGTCACGCTGGAGGGCCCCTGCGAGATCAGGAGAGTGACATTTTCATTTAGCGGAACCTCAGTTCCGCCCTCCGGCTCGGTACCGATCGCAAGGCTGCTCTTCACGGTGTCGCTGTATTCGGTTTTGATGGTCGGGGGTCCGAACCCCGCGTCCATGATGATGTTCAGCGCGTCCGTCTGGCTCTTGGACTGCACATCGGGCATCACGGCCGTTGCCGGGGCCGTTTCCTTGGGATTCATCAGGTTGAAGGCCAGCACGGTTCCGGCGCCCAACAGCAGCAGCAGGACGATGAACAGCGTGGTGATCCAGGCCCGGCGCCGGGCTTTCTGCTCCGGATCCCGCTCTCCGGTGGAACCGATGGCCAGTGCCTCGGGGGCGTGGCCGCCGTCGTCCTTTCCCTCGGCGGAAGTGGTGAGCGGACCGCCGGCCCGCACCCGGGCCATGGCCCGCGTGCGCGGCTCGTCTTCGATGGCGCTGACGTCGACGGCGGGACGGGCCGGGGCTGAAACGGCCAGGGCCTCGGTGGCATCCGTCGCCGGTGCCGGATCATGGGCAGGCTCCCCGCTGCGGACAGCGAGCAGGGCATCGCGGAACGCATGGGCGTCCTGGTAGCGGTCCCGGCGGTCCTTCGCCAAGCCGCGTTCCAGTACGGCATCCAGCGCTGCGGGGATCTCCGCGTTAAAGCTGCTGGCTTTCGGCGGCGTTTCACGGACGTGCTGGTACGCCACGGAGACCGGGCTGTCGCCGATGAAGGGGGGCCGGCCGGCCAGCATTTCAAACAGCAGACAGGCAGCCGAATAGAGATCGCTCCGGGCATCAACGGTTTCCCCGCGGGCCTGTTCCGGTGAAAGATACTGGGCCGTGCCGATGACGGCTTGGGTTTGGGTCATGGTGGCGGCGGAATCCGCCATGGCGCGGGCAATGCCGAAGTCCATGACCTTGACGCCGCCGTCAGCGGTGACCATGACATTGGCGGGCTTGATATCCCGGTGGACAATGCCGGAACGGTGGCTGTATTCCAGCGCCGAAAGGACCCCGAGGATGTACTCGACAGCCTTGTCAATGCTGATCTCCCCGGCTTTGACCAGGTCCCGCAGCGTCCGCCCCGGGACATACTCCATCACGATGAACGGAAGCCGGACGTCGTCCGGCGACGACCCCGGGGACTCCTGGTCGCCCGTGTCGTAAACGGAAACAATTGCCGGGTGGTTCAGTCCGGCTACTGCCTGTGCCTCCCGCCGGAAGCGGGACTGGAAGAGGGGATCGCGGGCGAGATCGGGGCGCAGCACCTTGATAGCCACGGAACGGCCCAGCCTGATATCCCGGCCAAGGTACACGTCTGCCATGCCGCCGCGGCCGATAAGCTCAGCGATTTCGTAGCGGTCGTTCAATACGCGCTCGGTATTCAGGGTGGGCTGTCCTTTAAGGAAGTCTGCGCTCATGATGGCTTACCCGGCCGAAGGATTCGTGCCGCTGGGTGCTGCGGGTACGGTGGCCTGGTTTGTCTGGGACGGCTCCGGCACCGGAACGCTCGTCGGGGCCGGTTCAACTGCGGCGGGTCCCTCGGAGGTAAAGTACGTCACGGTTGATCCCTGGGGAAGAGGTGCGCCCTCGGACGGATTGACGGCCACCACCGTTCCCTGCGGCTGGTTGGAGGCACGTGTGCCTCCGTTGACCGGGACCAGGCCGGCGGCGCTGATCCGCTGTTCGGCAGCGGCCGAGGTCTGTCCGCTGAGTCCGGAGGGAACCGTGGTCATGGTCTCGCTCGGTGCCGGGGTGCTGGGCTCGGCGGTGGGCTCCGGTGCCGTGTAGTAGCTGACCGTCACCCGATCGCCGCGGGAGAGCACGCCTACGGGACTGACGTCGAAAACCAGCCCTTCCGGGTTGTCCCCGGATTCCACCGGGTTGCCGCTGACGGAAAGTCCGAGATTGCTCAGCTCAGCTTCCACATCGGCAAAGTAACGGCCCTCAAAACTGGCGGCGTTGATCGTGATTTCGTCGGCGTTCTCCGTCGGAGTGGCGGACGCCGAGCGGGTGGCGCTCGGGCTGGGCTGGGAGGACGTGGCCGACGGCGCCGGCTCCGCCTCGTCGTCGTTGGATCCGGTGAGCAGGAACGCGGCAACCGCGCCGGCGATGATCAGCACCAGCACGGCAATGAGGGGAATCAGCCAGGGGCTGCGGCGCTTGGCCGGAGCATCATCCCCGTCACCGTCGGAGGCATCGCCGTCGACGTCGTCCACATCCTCGTCCGTCCACTCACGCGATGCTGCGAGCTCGCCGGTCGCGGCGGACTCCGACCCCACTGCCGCGCCCGCGACGGTGGGCAGTGCGGAGGTGGACGGCGCGGTGTTCACTACGCGGGTGGCTGAGGTTCCGGTGGTGGGCACCGGCGCGGTCACCGCATCGGTCACGGCAGTGGCGCCGCCGCCGCCGAAGAGCAGCATGCCGGGAACGGCAGCTTCGGCAGCGGCAATGTCACCGCGGCGGATGGCTGCAACAGCCCGGGCCAGCGCTTCGGCGTCGGAGGGCCGGTCGGCCGGGTCCTTTGCCAGCATGGACATGATCAGCGCGCGGACCGGAAGCGGAATGCTCTCGGGCAGCGGCGGCGGGGTGTCATTGACCTGTGCCAGGGCAATGGCAATCTGTGATTCGCCGGAGAACGGGCGGGTACCGGCCAAAAGCTCATAGCCGATGACGCCAAGGGCGTAGATGTCACTGGAGCCGGTGGCCTGCTGGCCGGTGGCCTGCTCCGGCGCCAGGTACTGGGCGGTGCCCATCACCTGTCCGGTGGCGGTCAGCGGCACCTGGTCGGCAAGGCGCGCAATGCCGAAGTCGGTGATCTTGACGCGGCCGTCGGGCAGAATCAGGAGGTTGCCGGGTTTGACGTCGCGGTGGACGAGACCCTGCTTATGGGCGGCAGCCAGTGCGGTGGCCGTCTGGCCGATGATGGAAAGGGCGCGGTCCGGCGTCAGGCTCTTGTCGCGTTCGATGATGGAGGACAGGGGCAGGCCCGGAACCAGTTCCATCACCAGGTAGGCCGATCCCTCTTCCTCGCCGTAGTCGAACACGTTGGCAATGCCTTCGTGGTTCAACAGCGCCGTGTGGCGGGCCTCGGCCCGGAAACGGTTCAGGAAACCAGGATCCCCGGTGTACTCCTCCTTGAGGATCTTGATGGCAACAATCCGGCCCAGGACCAGGTCCCGTGCCTTCCAGACTTCACCCATACCGCCAATGGCGATACGGTCAGTGAGCTGGAATCTGCCGCCTAAGGTGATTCCCGATGTAGGCCTCACTTATTTAACACCGCCTCTAGGAGTTTCTGCGCGCTTGGAGTGGTCAGTTGGGATCCGGTGGTCAGGTCCACGTCTTCCATGACGATGGAAATGGCCACTTCGGGGTCGTCGGCCGGAGCGAAGCCGGTGAACCAGGCGTTGTCGCCCTTGTTCTCCACTTCGGCGGTGCCGGTCTTTCCGGCCACCTTGAAACCGGGAACCTGAGCTGCGGATGCGGTGCCGTTGTTCACGACGCCCACCATCCAGTCAGTGAGCTGGCGGGCGGTCTCGGGGCTTACTGAAGTGTTCAGGACTTCCGGCTCCGGCTCGTCAATGATCGACAGGTCGGCCGCACGGACATTCCGAATCAGGTTGGGGGTCATCTGGACACCGTTGTTGGCGATGGCCGAGGACATCATGGCGATCTCCAGCGGAGTTGCCGTGACGCTGTACTGGCCGATGGAGGCCTGGGCCAGCTGGGCCTGGTCCATTTCAGTGGGGAAGCCGCTGGCCACTATGTTTTCAATGCCGCGGTCCGGAAGCCGCAGGGATTCGTTCCAGCCAAATTTCTCGGCCTGCGAGGCAATGGCATCCTCGCCGAGATCCCAGGCGATCTGCGCGAAAACGGTGTTGCAGGACTGCTCCAGCGCGAATCCGATCGTGGCCTCGGTCCGGACACCGCAGTTGCCGTTGGTGTAGTTCGGCAGGGAAATGTTGGTGCCGGGCAGCGGCAGCGAATTCGGATTGTCGATCAGCGTGTCAGCGTCATATTCGCCGGACTCAAGGGCGGCGGCGGCATCCACGAGCTTGAAGACCGACCCGGGGGCCAGCAGCGACTGGGTTGCGGCGTTGGTATAGGGGGACAGCCCCTCGACGGTCAGCAGTTCCTGCATGTTTTGTTCCACCACCGTGGTGTCATGGCCGGCGAGGAGATTGGTGTCATAGCTGGGCTTGGACACCATGGCCAGGATGTTTCCGGTTTTCGGTTCCATCATGACGATGGAGCCTTTTTGGCCCTCGGGAATGAGGTCGTAGGCCAGCTGCTGCAGTTCGGAATCGATGGTCAGCTCCACCGAGGCACCCTGGACCGGGTTGCCGGAGACCAGCTGCACCAGACGGTCGAAGAACTGCTGGTCACTGGTCCCGCTGAGCTGGGCATTCATGACACTTTCCAGCTGCGTGACTCCGCTGGCCAGGGAGAAATATCCCGTCAGCGAGGAGTAGAGCTCGGGCTGGTGGTAAACCCGCTGGAAGTTGAACTGATCATCCGAGGGCACGGATTCAGCGATCGGAGCTCCGTCCACCAGGATGGCGCCGCGGTTCTGGCCGAAGTTCTGGTAGATGGTCCGGTTGTTGTTCGGATCAGCGTTAAGCTCCTCGGCGGCGAAGAACTGGACGTAGGTCAGCGACCCGAGGATGACGATAAACATGGACAGAGCTACGATCCAGCTGTTGCGGATGGCCTGATTCATGAGCTGTGCACCTCCCGGTCCCTTGACTTGTTTTTCCGCGGTGCCGAGCCCACCGGTGACTCCTGCATTGCAGGCACCATGGGCCCGGTCACGGGCCCCGTGGCCGCAGGACGGCGGGCGGCGTCGGAGATCATCAGCAGCAGCGCGACAATGATCCAGTTCGCCAGCAGCGACGATCCTCCCGCCGACATGAACGGCGTGGTGAGGCCGGTCAGCGGAATGAGGCGGGTGACGCCTCCGATGACGACGAAGCACTGGAGTGCGATGGTGAAGGACAGCCCGCACGCCAGCAGCTTTCCAAAGCCGTCGCGGGTCCCCAGTGCGGCGCGGAATCCGCGGGAGACGAGCAGGACATACATCAGCACAATTGCGAAGATGCCCAGCAGGCCCAGTTCCTCGCCCAGGGCGGCGATGATCATGTCGGAGTTGGCGTAGATGACGAGGTCAGGGCGGCCCTGTCCCAGCCCCGTTCCGGCGAGGCCGCCGCTGGCGAGCCCGTACAGGCCCTGGACCACCTGCCAGCTGCCGCCCGGGCGGTCGATGACCTCGGGGTCGAAGGCATTAATCCAGCCGTCGATCCGCAGCGCGACGTGGCTGAAAAGCTGCATGGCGACAAAACCGCCGGCGGCGAGCAGGGCAACGCCGATGAGCACCCAGCTGACCCGGCTCGTGGCCACGTAGATCATCGCCATGAAAAGGCCGAAGAACAGGATGGAGGAACCCAGGTCGCGCTGGAGGACCAGCACGCCGATGCTGACAACCCAGGCGGCCATCATGGGGCCGAGGTCCTTGAGCCGTGGCAGTTGCAGCGGACCCACCTTGCGGCCGGCCATCAGGATGAGATCGCGGTTGGTGGATAGATACCCGGCGAAGAATATAGCGAGGGTAATCTTGGCGACCTCCCCGGGCTGGAACGTGCCGAAACCGACGTTGATCCAGATCCGGGCACCGTTGATTTCCTGTCCCAGAGGAGCGGGCATCAGCGGCAGCAGCAGGAGGATGGCGCTGACAATCAGGGAAATGTAGGTGTACCGCCGCAGGATCCGATGGTCTTTGATCACGAAAAGCACGGCGATGGCCGCGGCGACCGCGACGGCGCTCCAGAGCAGCTGCCGGTCGGCGGCGTTATCGTCGTTCGCGATGTCCAGACGGTGGATCATCGCGAGGCCGATCCCGTTGAGCGCTGTGACAATGGGAAGTATTACCGGATCGGCATACTTTGCGCGGATCCGCAGGACGATGTGGAACACCAGAACGAGTCCCACGAGTGTGGCTCCCTGGGTCCAGAAGTCGGAGTCAAAGGCCCGGTCCTGGTCCAGGCCGACAACGAAGTTCGCCCCGATACCCACCAGAAGGGCGAGCAGCAGGAGCACTGCTTCGATGTTGCGCCGGGATTTGGGCACGGTCAGCACATCGGACATTACTTCTGCCCTCCGCAGTTAACGGGACTGGCAGGGGGCTGCGCGGACGCCGAAGGAGAGGCCGACGCCGAGGGTGCGGGGGCCGCACCGCCGGCGACCGGAGCCGTCGTGGCGGGGGCAGCGGGATCACAGGCACCGGACTGGGCCGTGCCCCGGAGGTCCTCGACGATTTGTTCAGCGTGCAGCAGGTCCTTCGCGGGAATGGTGCCCTGGACCCGGTTGCGCTGGTATTCGGGAAGGCTGTCCACGGGAATCTCGGTTCGTTCAGTGACGGTGGAAAGCCGGATCGGTCCGAGTGACTGCGAGACGCCGTTGTAGATGGCGACGTTGTTGTCGCTGGAGCCGACGTAGTAGCGCGTCTGGGTCCAGGTGTAGCCGACCCAGAGCACGGCTGCCAGCAGGACGGCTATCAGGGCCAGCGCGGCAGGCACCAGCCAGCGCCGCCGCTTTTTGGGCGATTCCTGCTCGGGTGCGGCTTCGGATTCCGGTGCGGCCTTATGGGTCAGCAGGCGGGCGGCGCGCCGTTCGGCCGTCCTTTTGGTGACGATGGGGATTTGTCCGGTTTCGGTGGCCAGCGATGCTGCTCCCACCAGGATGTGCGGACGCGAGGAAAGGTCCTGACGGATCAGGTCCGCACGGATGGGTTCGTCGTCGTTGGGCCCGGTATCCGACGGGTTTGCAGTGTTGTCGTTGCCGGCGGTGGCCGTTGCTGCGGCTGGCGAAGCTGCCGGCAGGACGGGTCCACCGGGGAGGGGGATGCGGGAGGAAGGGGTTTCGGCGGGAAGCGAATCATCCGGGACTTCGTCAATTTCGATGACCGCAACCGTCACGTTGTCCGGGGAGCCGCCTGCAAGGGTGAGCTCCACCAGGATGTCCACGCAGCGCTGCAGGTCCGGGGTCTCCCGGAGGACTGTTTCGATGTCCGAGTCCCGGAGCACCGCCGTCAACCCGTCAGAACACAGCAGCCATTTCTCGCCCGGTTCCACCTCGAAAGTGGCAAGATCCAGCTCAGGGCTGGCATCCACGTCGCCAAGCACGCGCATGAGGACGTTTTTGTGGGGGTGTACTTCGGCTTCGTCGGGGCGCAGCCGGCCTTCATCGATAAGCCGCTGGACAAAGGTGTGGTCGATGCTGACCTGTTCGAAGACGCCGTTCTTGAGCCGGTAGGCGCGTGAATCGCCGATATGGGCAAAAGCGAACCGGTTGCCGTTCAGCAGCAGCGCCGTCACGGTGGTTCCCATCCCGGACAGCTGCGGGCTGGTGGTTACCAGTTCTGAAAGGAGGGAATTCGCGGCCTGGATTTCATCGGCGAGCACGGTCAGGGGCTCGTCGTCGTACGTTCCCCGGTCCAGATGGACCAGGTCCAGGACGGTGGAGGCCGAGGCAACGTTGCCGCCTGCATGGCCGCCCATGCCGTCGGCGACGACGGCAAGATAGCGGCCGACGTAGGCGGAATCGTCATTCTTCAAACGAACCATGCCGACGTCGGACCGTGCTGCATATTTGAGCACCAGCGCCACGGCTAAGGCCTCAACTCAAGGACCGTCTTGCCGATGCGGATCGGCACCCCGGGTTCCACGGGCAGGGCCCGTGTCAGTTGGCTGCCGCCGAGGAACGTGCCGTTGGTGGATCCGAGGTCCTCGATGAACCAGCGGCTGCCCTGGGGGAACAGGCGGGCGTGACGGCCGGAGGCGTAGTCATCATCGAGCACGAGCGTTGCTTCCTGGGCGCGGCCGAGCAGGATGGGGCTGGAGGCGAGCTCCAGCGTGGTGCCGCGCAGCGGTCCCTCGGTCACCACAACCTGGCGGGCCGGGACCTTGGCCGGAGCGGGCGCCTGCTTTTCCAGGGCCGGGTTGCGGCGGATCTGCCGTGCGCTGGGCGTACCGGTCCGGTTGCGGCTGCCGACCACCAAATCGCGCCGGATCGCTCCGACGACGCTGAGGACCATCAGCCACAGCAGAATCAGGAACCCGTAGCGGAGCAGGGTCACGATGAGTTCACCGTTCACTAACGTCCCCCGGCCCGATGCGGCAGAAGCCGGAACGTGATGCGGGTGCGACCCATGGCAATAGTGGAACCATCCGTAAGATCTGCTTCCCCTTGTACTTTCTGACCGTTGACGAAGCTTCCGTTGGTGGAACCGAGGTCGATGGCGCGGCTGGCACCGTTTTCGGTGCGGATTTCCAGATGCCGGCGGGAAACGCCGGTGTCATCAACGAGGATATCGGCCTCGGAGGACCGCCCGAGAACAACGGAGGGAGCGTTGAGCGAATACCGTTGACCGTCAATATCCAAAACAGGCTGCATCCGCCCCGGCCCCTGGCGGGGAGTGGGCGGGGGAGTCGCGCGGGGTGCGGGCGATCCGGCCTTCTCCGTTGCGGAGTCAACCTCGAGGACGCCGGGCTTCAGCGCCGAGTCTCTGGTGAAGGAAACACGCACCGGACCCTGGAGGGTGTACGACTGGCTCCGGGCGTGCTTAATGACGACGTCGCACAGCTCTTCAGCCAGCGGTGCTCCCCATTCCTGGGCGCGCTTGAAATCTGAGTCGGACAGGCGGGCAGTGAAGACGTTGGGTGCCAGGGTGCGTCCCTGACCCACCGTGAAGGAGCGCTCGTCCAGTTCACGCCGCAGGGCGATGGCCAGTTCAAGTGGTTCCACCCTGCCGGACGAGCCCGAGGAGAAGGCACCCCGCACAACCTTTTCGATCCCGCGTTCGACGTTATCGAGTAAGCCCATGTCCGCCTCCTTCCCTAGGTCCTGATGCTGTCCGGATGTCCGGCTGATACGTGGACCAATGTGCCATAACCAGCCGCCCGGCAGCGGCGCCGAATGTGCCCGCAGGGGCGATTCCAGCGCAGTGACAAGGCAGGCCAAAGGTACACAGGTCCTCTTCGATACTACTGGGGACAGCTGAGAAATGTCCTAACGCGGCTGCGGCGCCCGAAGGTGTCGCGCGGCCGCAAGCGTGCCCCCGGGCAGGCGGCGAAGCTGTGCTTCCTGGCACTCCCGGTACCCAAAAACCTTGCAAACGCGCGGTTTTTAACCCGATTCCACGGCCGTTTAGGTGTTTCCCCAAAATGTGGGTATGCTTGATTCTGCTGTTCCCGAGGAATCGAGACGCCGCCGGTTGTGAGACCGAAGGCACACTCTCCACGGGAAACCATTTAGGCGCGAGTGGCGGAACGGCAGACGCGCTGGCTTCAGGTGCCAGTGTCCGAAAGGGCGTGGGGGTTCAAATCCCCCCTCGCGCACAAAATGAATCACCCCGGTCGAGAGACCGGGGTGATTTTTTTATGCCCAAAACCGCCGGTCTTCCCGAACCTCCGGTCGGCGCAGCGAAACCGGCGCCCGTAATCCGTACGGTAGATGCCGCCACGATGCAGGAGGTTGCCGGCACACCGGCAACCTCCGTATTTCCGGCAGTGAAGCTCCTGTCTGCCGAACAGGCCTGACGGAACCGGGGGCTAGCGGCGCTGTTTGGGCTCTTTCGCCGCCATGTGCGCTGCCTGCTGGGCTTTGCGCTCCTTCTTGGCCTCTGCTTCCTTGACGCGCTTGGCTTCCTCTCGCACTGCGGCAAAGCTGGCGCGTTCTTCGACGAGCCATGCGGGCGGAGCGGCCAGCAGAGCGGTGATTTCCTCCGTGGTCAGGGCTTCCGTGATGCCGGAGCGGGTAAGGCCGCTGATGGAAATGTTGAGCTTCTGCGCGACGACGGGGCGGGGGTGCGGGCCGTTGCGGCGCAGATCCACCAGCCACTGAGGGGGATTGGACTGAAGTTCATCAAACTGGGCCCGGGAAATAGGCCCGTCCTGGAACTCCTGCGGAGCGGCGGGCAGATAGATGCCCAGTTTCTTGGCTGCCGTGGCAGGTTTCATGGATTGGGATTTCTCGGAAGTCATCTAATAAGGGTATCCGGAGCAGGAGGCGCGGGTATCCTTCAGCGGCACGCGGGCGGCATGGCCGGACAACACCCTGGCTACCGGCAGGGAAATGATGGGTGTCCTGCCTGGGCTAACCTGAAAAGGTGCCAACTGATGCCCCCCACCACACGCCCCGTCCAGCCCGTCCCCTGAAGCTGGCCTACGTTCCCGGAGTGACGCCCGGAAAATGGATCGGCCGGTGGAATGAGCGGCAGGACCGCGAGCTGCAGGCTTATCAGTGCCCCGAAGATTCGGTTGAGGATGACCTGCGCGCCGGGCGCGCCGACGTGGTCTTTGTCCGCGTTCCGGATCAGGAGTACACCCGTCCCGCCGGCTTGAGCGTCATCGCCCTCTATGACGAGCGTCCGGTAGTGGCCGCGGCGAAGGATTCCGCCGTCGCCGCCTTCGATGAGTTGGACCGTGCCGACCTGGCCGGCGAGAACCTTCTGGACATCCGTGAGGTCGGCGGCGCCGACGTCGGCATGGAAGTGGTTGCTTCGGGTGCCGGGCTGCTGATCCTTCCCATGTCCGTGGCAAAGCTCTACTCCCGCCGTGATGTCGTGGCACGGCCGCTGACCGGTGTTCCCGGGACCCGGATTGCCGTTGCCTGGCTGGAGGACAGCGAGGACGAGGGAATCGAAGAGCTGGTGGGTATTGTGCGCGGGCGGACGGCGAACAGTTCACGCCAGCCCTCCGTGCAGGCGGACCAAAAAAAGACGGCCCGGCAGCGGACAAAGGAACGCCAGAGCCGAAGCGCCGACAAGACCGCCTCGACGTCCGGCGGGCGCTCCGGTGGCAAGGGGAGCGCCGCAGGCAAAGGGAGCGCCGGCGGCAAGGGGAGCGCCGGCGGCAAGGGCAGCGCCGCAGGCAAAGGCAAGGGCAGCCGCCAGGGCGGAAAGCCGCGCGGGGGCCGCTAGCCCGGAAGCCGCGTCTGTCCCGTCAGCTTGGCGCTCGAGCGGCGCAGCGTCGGGTTCGCGCCCGGCGTCCCGCTGGCGGACACCCGCGGAAACACCGGCTTCAGCTCCATCAGGACTGGCCTGTCCGGCGGCAGGGACGTTCCGGACAGGTCAGTGCTCACCCAGCCGGGGCTTCAGCCGGGACTCTTCCAAGTCCAGCAGGCGCTGGGCGTCGGCGAGGGTCCGGGACGGGAAGTGCCCTTCCCTGCGTGCCAGCAGCAGCGCCTCGCGTTCGGCGTCGACGACGGCGCGGCGCAGTTCGCGGTACTGCAGCTGGGGGGTGGGGGAGGTCCCGACACCGAGAGCCTTGACCCGCTCCCAGGCCAGCTCGCTGCGCAGGAAGGTGCTTTGCCGCACGCGTTCCACGACGTCCGGATCCACATCGGCATCCAGATGGAGGCAGGCAGCCGGATTCTCCAGGACCCGCAGGCCCGCATCGCTGATTTGGTCCAGCAGGGTCGCCAGGCTGCGCTGGTCCGCAGCGGCATTGACCCCGCGGACCTCGAGCGCCCGGATCACCCAGGGCAGGGTTCCGCCCTGCAGCAGCAGGGTCACCACGGCCACGGTAAACGCGATCAGCACCAGCTGTTCCCGGTACGGAGTGCTGTCCGGCAGTGACTGTGCCGCGGCAAGAGTCACCACGCCGCGCATGCCGGACCAGCCGATCACCACGCCGCCGCGCCAGTCCAGGCCTTCGGCGCGCAGCTGCACAATGTCGCTTTTGCGGCGGCGGTAAATCTGCTCCCTGCGCTCGGCGCGGCGCCGGGCCCGCTCATCTCCGGGACCCTGCAGCTTCACCCGGTCCAGGGCGGCCCGGAACCGGTTGGTCCGCCTTTCCTGGTAACCCACCTTGGCCCGCAGCAGCAGGATCAGCGGACCCATCCAGGCAAACCGGATGAGAATGAGCAGGGCTGTCACCGCCAAACCGATCCCCACGGACTCCCCGACGGTCAGGAGTTCCGGATTGATTTCCTCCACGAGGTACCGGATTTCCAGTCCCATCAGCAGGAAGACTCCGTTTTCCAGCAGGAACTGGACCGTGTGCCAGTTGACGCTGTCATTAATCCGCGCCTGGGCACTGAACGCAGATCCGCTGCGGTGCCCGGTGTACAGCCCGGCAACCACCACGGCCAGCACTCCGGAGGCATGCATTTCCTCGGCAGGAATAAAGGCCAGGAAGGGCACCACAAAGGAAATGGCGGTATCCAGGACAGGGTCATGCAGCTTGGAGCGGATGTAGACGGTGGCAGCACCCACCAGGAGCCCGACGGCGACGGCGCCGACCACCGCAAATCCGAAGTCGGCCACCCCGTCCCAGATGCTGGCCAGGCCGCCGGCACTGGCGGCGATCGCAGAGCGCAGCAGTACCAGGGCGGTGGCGTCGTTGACCAGCCCTTCACCCTCGAGGACGGTCACCAGCCTCGGCGGCAGTCCGAGTTTCTTGCCGATTGAGGTCGCAGCCACGGCGTCCGGCGGGCTGACGACGGCGCCCAGCGCAATGGCGGCGGCGAGGTTCAGATCCGGCAGCAGGATATAGAGCAGCAGTCCGGTGGCAAACGCCGAGAACAGCACCAGGAAAACGGACAGGCTCGAGATGGCGCCAAAATTCCGCCGGAAGTCCACCACGGGGACGTTCACCGCCGCCGCGTACAGCAGCGGAGGCAGCACACCCATCAGGATCACTTCATGCGGAACGGTGAAGGTGGGCAGGCCGGGCAGATATGACAGCCCGAGCCCGACCACCACCAGGATCAGGGGCGCAGCAATGCCCAGCCGCTTGGAAAATGCGGCGACGGTGACGATGACAGCCACGCCGATGACAGCAAATAGGGCTAGTTCCACACCCGCCATTATCGTTCACGACGGTGAACGATTCTAATTTTCCCGGCGGCGGAGCCGCCGGAATGCAGCCGCTAGGCCACAGCCCACTGGGTCAGGGTCAGGAAGGCGGCATGGATGACTCCGTAGATGGCGTAGACGGTGACCGGAACCATCAGGGCCCATTCCCGCCACGATCCCGCTGCACCGATGAGGGGCAGTGACATGGCGCCGCTGCTGCGCCACAGCTTGTTCAGCACCGGCATGCCGGCCAGGGAGCGCGGACGCTTGATCCGCAGAGGCCAGAGGATCATGACGCCCTGATGGGTCAGCAAATCTCCGACAATGTGAACGGCGACGCCCAGCCCAACGGCCACGGGAAGCCAGTCATTGTTTTCGGGGGCGTAGACGGCAATGAAGGCCGAAAGTCCGAGTGCCAGCAGCCAGCTGCGGCCGGGACCGCCGGCGATCTTCAGGGCTTTGAGTGCAAAACCCATCAGCAGTACCGACAGCAGCCCCGCCCCCACGGCCACGGAACCGAAGAGGGGGACGACGGCGGTGACCTTGCCGAGCGCGGTGGACAGGGCAACAAACACCGCCAGCCCCAGCAGGGAATGCGTGCCGCGGCGGTGTCCGCCGCTGATCTGCTCGGTAATGCGGGCCAGGACCTTGGTGACCGGCGGCAGGGAATGCGCAATGGTTCCGCTGTGGTGGTCGAGGTCCGGGAGCAGGGCTGCTCCGGCGGTGAGCAGGGCTCCGGTAACCACGCCCAGCGGCGTCACCGGATACCAGCCGAGGGCGTGCGGTGCGGTTGAAGCGACAGCAATCCAGGCTGCTGCGCCTGATGCTGCGTGATGACCACCCATCATGGTGCGTGGGGTCCTTCCCTAGGGCGGTGTGAAGCACCGAAAACTTTCGTAACTTCTTATGTTTTCACGCGCCGGTGACACTTCCGGCACGCCAGTCACATCAGCACCGCGGACACGACGACGGCGGGGCACCCGCCCGGGTGCCCCGCCGTCGTCGTGCGCCGGTTAGGCCAGCGAAGCCAGGCCGAAGATTGCTGCCGCCAAGCCAAAGCCCATGACGCCGATCAGTGTTTCCAGCACGGTCCAGGTCTTCAGGGTGGTTTTGACATCCATACCCATGAACCGGCCAACCAGCCAGAAGCCGGAGTCATTCACGTGGCTGACCACCACGGAGCCGGCGGCGACGGCCACCACCATGGCGGCGGTCTGGACGGTGTTGTATCCGGCGTCCAGGACGCCCGGGGCGATCAGTGCGGCGGCGGTGGTGAGGGCCACCGTGGCCGAACCCTGGGCGATGCGGAGGATGGCGGCAATCAGGAAGCCGGCGAGGATCAGCGGAACACCGAGGTCGCTGAGGACGTCGCCCAGCGCGTCACCGATGCCGGAGGTGCGCAGGACGCCTCCGAACATGCCGCCGGCGCCGGTGATCAGGATGACGGAGCAGACCGGGCCCAGCGCGGATTCCAGGACCTTCTCGATGGCCGTTTTGGATTCACCGCGCCGGGTTCCCAGGACCACGCAGGCCACGAGGAGGGAAATCAACAGTGCCACCGGCGTTTCACCCAGGGTGCGCAGGAAAGCGAACCAGGGCTGCTCGGCGGCTTCGGCGGAAACGACGCCGGCCGAGGCCAGGGTGTTCAGCCCGGTGTTCAGGAAGATCAGGATCAGGGGCAGCAGCAGGACGGCCACCACGGTGCCGAACTTCGGCGGGTTCTTGATCTCGTCGCCGTCGACTTCACCGAGCACAGGGGGGACCGGCAGGACAAACTTCCTGCCCGCCCAGAGGCCGAACAGATAGGACGTGACGTACCAGGTGGGCAGGGCAATAACCAGGCCGATGATCAGCACGACGCCGATGTTGGCTTCGAAGAACCCGGAGGCCGTGACGGGGCCGGGGTGCGGGGGTACGAAGACGTGCATAACGGAGAACGCTCCGGCAGCCGGAAGTCCGTAGCGGAGCACTCCGCCGCCCAGGCGCCGTGCCACCGAGAAGATCACGGGGAGCATGACCACGAGGCCGGCGTCAAAGAAGATGGGGAAGCCGAAAATCAGTGAGGCAACGCCCAGGGCGAAGGGGGCGCGCTTCTCGCCGAAGGCCCGGATCATCGTGTCCGCCAGAACCTTGGCGCCGCCGCTGGTTTCCACCAGCCGGCCAAGCATCGCGCCGAGGCCCACCAGCAGGGCCACCGTGGCCAGCGTCGAGCCAAAGCTTCCGGTGAGCACCGTAACCACGCTGGCAGTGGGAATGCCGGTGGCGAACGCCGTCAGCAGGCTGACCAGGATCAGCGAGACAAAGGCATGCAGGCGCAGTTTCAGGATCAGGAACAGCAGCAGCGCGATGGCTCCTGCCGCGATCAGGAGGAGGGGACCCGCGCCGAGGGTTTGGGACCAGCCTTCAATTGTCATGGATTTGCTCCGTTGTTGTGGGGAACTGCTGCTGGGTGGGTGGCTGCTGCGGCAGGCGCCGAAGCATGAGCCGTTGGTGTGGGGTTGTTGCTAGGGCTTAGTTGGCGGGGAGGTGCAGCCGGGTGATGATGTCCCCGGCGATCTCGCCCGGAGGTTTCAGGATGTCGACGACGATGCCCGCCTCATCCTCGGCCAGCGGCTCCAGGGTGTTGAGCTGGGAGGGCAGCAGGGAAGCGGGCATGAAATGGCCGCTGCGGGTCTTCATCCGTTCGCGCAGCACGGCGGCGTCCCCGTTGAGGTGGATGAAGTGCACTTCTCCCGCTGCTGTGGCCAGCACATCGCGGTAGACCCGCTTGAGCGCGGAACAGGTAACGATCGTGGACCGCCCGTTCCCGGCCTGGGTGTCCATCCACGTGCGGATGGAGTCCAGCCAGGGCCAGCGGTCCTCGTCGGTCAGCGGGGTGCCGGAGGACATTTTCGCAATGTTCGCTGCGGGGTGGAATTCATCGGCTTCCGCGGCTATCCAGCCCAGCTGCTCCGAGAGCAGCGTGGAGATGGTGGTCTTGCCGGAACCGGAAACACCCATGATGACGAGGTGCTGGGGGGTGGGGCTCATGTCTCTCCTTGGACGCCGTTGTCGCGGAGCGGGCGAACCCCTCCGAAGTAATCTGAGCACAAAGGTATCACCATACAAGTGATTGATAACACCAATGCCGCGCTAGGCTTGTTTTTTGTAGATCTTGCCGCAACAGGCAGTCAGGGGAACAGCGTGGAGCGCAGTGTGCCGCAGCGGCCGGCGGCAACCGTCATGAACGGTGCCATCATTGACGCCATCGGTGCCGACATCATCTCCGGAGTCCTCCAGCCCGGGGGCCGGCTGACGCTGGACGGCCTGCAGGAAGAATTTGGCGTCTCCCGCACGGTGGTGCGGGACTGCATGCGGATCCTGGAGTCCATGAACCTGGTCTACTCCAAGCGGCGGATCGGGATCGTGATCCAGGAGCCGCGGCACTGGAACTGGTTCGACTCCAGAATCATCCGATGGCGCCTGAACGGTCCCGGCCGGGACGAGCAGTACCGGACGCTGACGGAACTGCGGGTGGCGGTGGAACCGATGGCAGCCTGCGGGGCGGCACGGCACGCCGGCACGGAGGACCGGAAAACGCTGGTGGAGCTTGCCGCGCAGATGCGGGAGCTGGGGGAAGAAGGCCGGCTGGATGATTTCCTGGCGGCCGACATCGCCTTCCACACCCTCCTGCTGCGCACCAGCGGTAACGAAATGTTTGCGTCCCTGGATTCGGTTGTCGCGGAGGTCCTGACCGGGCGGACCCTGCAGGGGCTCATGCCCGACCACCCGCGGGAAGTGGCACTGCAGGGCCACGAGCAGGTGGCACGGGCCGTGGCGGACGGCGACTGCGACGAAGCGATGCTGCAGATGGCCGCCCTGCTGGAAGAAGTCCGCACTGCGGTGACGTAGCTGCCGGGTTAAACGGCAGCGGCCGGCCGTCCCCGGCGGGACGGTCCGGCCGCAGGCCCGACGCGGCAGCAGTTACAGAGTTGCCTGTGCGTTGGCGTGGTCGGGGGTGACGACCGAGGCGGTGGGCTTTACATTTTCGGCGTTGACCATCCACGCATACTGTTCGAGTTTGCTGATGAAACCGTGCAGGATGTCCGCGGTGGTGGGATCTTCCTCATCCACCTGGTCATGGACCTCCCGCATGGTTCCGACGGCGGCGTTCAGCATGCCCACGGTCAGGGTTACGGTGTCCTTGGTGTCAACCAGCCCGGCGGGGAAGGGCGGCAGCGAGGTTCCCTGGGCAACGGCCACGCTGCGGCCGTCCGGGACGGCCTCCAGCGCACGCATCCGCTCGGCCAATTCATCGGCGAACACTCTGGCGTCCTCAATGATTTCATCGAGCTGCAGGTGGAGGTCGCGGAAGTTCTTGCCCACAACATTCCAGTGTGCCTGCTTGCCCTGCAGATGCAGTTCGATGAGGTCGACGAGTACGGCCTGCAGATTGGTGGTCAGTTCTTTAGATGCCTTCACGTTTCCTCCAATAGTGACGAAATATGTTGACGAAAGACGCCTGCGCGCTTCACTGCCCCTGGCCGGGGGAGGGAATCGGCAGCCGCCAACCTAAGTAAGCTTACCTTCCGGTTGAAGTCCACAGGTCCCTTGGGTAGCGTGAACACCGAAATGACGCACGATCCGACTACCGTAGGGACGTATATGACCACCGTAGAAGAATCAATCGATGTTGCTGTTCCCGTGTCCGCGGCTTACAACCAGTGGACGCAGTTTGAATCATTTCCCCAGTTTATGGGCGGTGTTGAAAGCATCACCCAGACTTCCGAAACTACTAATCACTGGGTGACCAAAATCGGCGGCGTGGAGCGCGTTTTCGACACGGAAATTACCGAGCAGCACCCGGACGAGCGGGTCGCCTGGAAGAGCACGGACGGCACCTCGCACGCCGGAGTGGTGACCTTCCACCGGCTCGGCGATTCCGAAACCCGCGTAACGGTCCAGCTGGACTGGGATCCGGAAACCTTCATGGAGAAGGTCGGACACGTTGTCGGAGCAGATGACCGCCAGGTCAAGTCTGACCTCAAACGCTTCAAGGAGTTCATTGAAGGCCGCGGCGCCCCCACCGGCGCCTGGCGCGGGAACGTTGATGCTCCGCCCACGGCTGATCCGGCGCCGGTTGCTCCCGCAGCCACCTCCACATCGGGGCTTGCGGCTGCGCCTGAATCCGACCCCGCCATGGATGATCCGGAATCAGGCGGTCCCCGCGCCGGTCTCTGACCGCTCGGGCACCTCGAAAGCACGGCAAAGGGCGCACCCCGGTGGTGCGCCCTTTGCCATGCTTCGCCTGCGGGCCTGGAACCTGTCCTCAGGCCCGGTCCAGTCCGCGGACTGCAGGACCTTCCAGCAGAGCTCCGTCGGCGGCGAAGCGGGAGCCGTGCAGCGGGCAGTCCCAGGACGCCTCCGCATCGTTCCAGGAGAGCACTCCGCCCAGATGGGGGCAGATCGCCGAGACCCGGGAAACGTCTCCGTCCACCGTGCAGACGCCTACGGGTTTCAGATTCCGGCGCACCACCTTGCCCTGCCCCTCCGGGGGTGCGGACTCGTTGGTGTCGGCCATCGATGACGCCCATCCGGCCAGCATTTCCAGCCCCACTTCGGCGTTGTCCCGCACAGCGGTGAGCACGTCCCGCGAGGACAGCTTCGGCTGGTACCAGTTCCTTGCCCGGCTGCTTTCCGGATCCGGGCTTATTGCCTCGCTGATGGACTGTGCCGCAGCAACGGCATTGGTCATGCCCCACTTGTTGAAGCCGGTGGCGGCAAAGATGCTCCCGTTGCCGAACGGCACCTGTCCCACATAGGGCAGGCCCGCTGCTGGCTCATAGTCCTGCGCGGACCAGGCATAGGCCGCAGCCGACACCGCAAAATTCCGTACCGTCCACTCCGCCAGATCATCCACCAGCGCCTGGGGGTGCGGATGGCGCCCGACGGCGTGTCCGTTGCCGCCGGAGATGAGATAGTCCGTCCCGTCCACCCGGGCGGTGCGCAGAGACCGGGACGGGGTATCGATGGACAGGTACATTCCCTGCGGAACCTCGCCGCTGATGGGATGCGCCGCCGCGTAGGACCGCAGCGGCAGGAGCCGGGCGAAGTAACCGCCGCGGTCCAAAACGGGAATGCCGGTGGCCAGAACCAGATGCCGGGCGGTCACCGAGCCGGATGAGGTGACCACGCGGATCCGCTCTCCGGCAGCCGTGCCCGCCCCGGTGACCCGGACGCCCTGGACCAGGGTGCCGCCGCTCGCCCGGAATTCGACGGCGAGCGAGGCCAGGGCCTGCATCGGATGGATCTGTGCCTGCCCGGCAAGCTCAAGGGCACCGGAAACTTCAAACGGCAGTTCAGTGTCCCGGGTCATCCGCACCGGAAGTCCGGCCGCGGACGCCGCGGACAGTTCCTTCTCCAGGCTCTGCCGGCCGCTGTCGCTGTTCGCATAGGTGTAGGCGGTGCGGATATCGTGGTCAACGCCGTGCTCCCGGCAGAATTCCAGGAGCCAGTCCTGGCCCGCGCGGTTCGCTTCCACATAGCTGCGGACGCCGTCGGCTCCCTGGTGGGAGGAGATGTTGGACAGCTGCAGACCCTGGAGCAGGGATACCTTCGCGGTGGTGTTTCCGGTGGTGACGGCCCCTGCCTGGCGGGCCTCCAGCACAGCCACTTTCCGGCCGCGGCGGGCCAGCAGAAGGGCAGTGGTGAGACCTGTCAGGCCGGCGCCGACCACGACCGTGTCGTAGGAACCTCCCGGATCGAAGGCGTCCACGGGAATGGGTGGAGAAGTGGCCAGCCATAGTGATTCCAAGGATCAGGCCTCCAGCCAGTCGGTGGACGTGATGTGCGAGCCGCCCTGGGGCCCCATCTGCAGCATCCCGCCGTCCACGGGCCAGGAGGCGCCGGTGACGTAACTGGCGGCTGGGGAGGCGAGGAAGGCGACGACGGCGGCAATCTCCCGCGCGTCCCCGGGCCTGCCGAGGGGAATGCCCGGGCGGTCGGCCAGATGCGGATCCTCATTGTGCTGGTCCGTCATGGGGGTGGCGATCTCACCCGGCGCCACCGAATTGACGGTGATCCCGTACTGGCCCAGCTCCAGAGCCAAAACCTTCATCAGACCGCCCAGGCCGTGCTTGGAGGTTGTGTAGGCGGAGGAGCCCACCCTCGGCTGGGTTTCGTGGACGCTGGTCACTGCGATCAGCCGTCCTTCCCGTCCCGCGTCAACCATCGTGCGGGCCGCATGCTGCAGGCAGACAAACGCGCCGTTGAGGTTGGTGTCCAAAGTCTGCATCCAGGTTTCATAGTCCAGCTCCAGGAACGGCTTTCCGTCTCCCGTGCCGGCATTGTTGACAAAGACGTCCAATGAACCGAGTTCCCGGACCAGATCATCAATGACGCTGCCGCAGCCGGGCAGGTCGGTGGTGTCCAGCCGGGCGGTGAAAGCCCGCCGGCCGTGGGAGCGGACCTCGTCGGCGGTTTCCTTTGCACCTTCCTCGTCCGTGTTCCAGGTGATACCCACGTCCAGCCCGGAAGCTGCCAGCGCCACTGCCGTGGCCCGGCCTATCCCGGAGTCCGATCCGGTGACGATCGCTGTGCGGGGGGTGAAAACCATGACTCTGTTCCCTTCTATCGGTGATGCTAAGTATGCTTCCCATGTTCCCGGAATTGTGCAACAGTTGAAGAGTATTCGTTCCGGGGAATATGTCCCGTGTGCCGGCTGCAGCCGGCGATCAACAGGCAAGGCAAAAGGAGTTCGGCAAAGCAAAAGGAGTTCGCTATGTCCTATCCCACCGGCGGCAGATCACTCCGCCGCACCAATGCCCAGCGGGCGTCCTGGTACTTCGGCTTAATCTTCATCGTGATCGGTGTTCTGGGATTCGTTCCGGGAATTACCCAGAACTACGAGGCCCTGTACTTCGCCGGAAATACGTCGGAGGCAGTCCTTCTCGGGGTTTTCCAGGTGTCCATTCTGCACAACATCGTCCACCTGTTGTTCGGCTTCCTCGGGCTCATCATGGCCAGGGCTAACAACACGGCCCGAATTTTCCTCATCGGCGGCGGGGTTGTTTACCTGCTGCTGTGGATCTATGGATTGATCGTTCCCCATCACTCCGCGGGAAACTTTGTTCCCGTCAACAACGCGGACAACTGGCTGCACCTGATTTTGGGCATTGCCATGGTCGGACTGGGTCTGCTGTTTGGCCGCAGCCAGGCCACTTCGGGCAGGACCTCCACCGCGTAAAACAGGACCTCCACACCGTAAAAGACCACGGAAAGGACCGGCAATTGCCGGTCCTTTCCGCTGTCCAGCCCTTGTTCACCCGTGATGGTTCAACCGCCATTGTTCAACGCCGTCCTAATACCGTTCGGATTTCACCCGGGCCTGCAGAAAAAGGCAATAGACCCCTGGCATCCCGGGTACATCCGCCTCCGGCGGCTGCGGGGTGCTGGTCACGGGCGTGCGCGGTGGCTAGCGTAGGGGAATGGACGCCAGCGAGATTCAGCACCGGATTTCAGAACTAGTGGAGAAAGAACAGTCCCTGAGGGACTCGCCTGCCGGCGAGCATCCCGAGGACCGGATGGAGCAGCTGCGCCGGGTTGAGGAGCAGCTGGACCAGTGCTGGGACCTGCTGCGGCAGCGCCGGGCTCGCCTGGACGCCGGCGAAAACCCGGACGATGCGACAGTTAGGCCGGTCGGCGAGGTCGAAGGCTACAAGCAGTAACTGCACCGCAGGCTGCGCCATCGGCTCAGGACTTCGGCGACCTCAGGACTTTGGACGCAGTACTTTGTCAGTCGCCGGGCAGGACCTCCCGGGCGAGTGTGGCTGCGCCCAGGGTCCGGCGGAACGGGCTCTGACCGGTCGCAGTCTCCAGCAGGGCCCAGATCACCAGTGAAGCTTTGCTCAGGCTGCCCATGAGGTCCCGGTACTTCGGCGTCAGCGCCATCATGGACGCGGCACCAAACCCGGCCCACGCAAGGATGGGAAGGTTGGGTGCTTCAAAAATCCGAATCCGCCCGTTGCGGTCGCGGAAAAAGTTCGTGATGGCCATGGCCTACGCACCCTTCTTGGTTTTGGCGGCAGTTTTCCGCGCCGCGGGTTTCTTCTCGCTGGATTCCCCGTCGTCGTTTTTGCGCCGGGACGAGGACCGTGACCCCGAGCCGCCGGATTTCGTCCCGCCGGACTTTTTGCCGCGGTTTTTTTCCACGCTGCGGCGCAGCGCTTCCATCAGGTCCAGGACCTTGCCGCCTTCGTCGTCGGACTCGCCACCAAAGGTTTCCTCGGTGTCCAGCGCCTCGCCCTTTTCGAGCTTCGCTTCGATCAGCGTCTTCAGCTGTTCCTGATAGTCGTCGGTAAATTCGGCCGGGTTGAAGTCCGAGCTGAAGGAATCGACGAGGGCGGAGGACATTTCCAGCTCCTTCGCGCTGATCCGCACCTTCTCGTCCAGGGACGGGAAGGACGCCTCGCGCACTTCGTCCTCCCACAGCAGTGTCTGCAGGGTCAGGACGTCACCCCGGACCCGCAGGGCACCGAGCCGGCTCTTCTGGCGCAGCGAAAACTGTACGATGGCCGTGCGCTCGGTGTCCTCGAGCGTCCGGCGCAGCAGCACATAGGACTTTGTGGACTTGGAGTCCGGCTCCAGGTAATAGGCCTTGTTGAAGAGGATCGGATCGACCTGCTCGCTGGGAACGAATTCGACGACGTCGATCTCCCGGCTCTTTTCCACCGGCAGGGAGGCCAGGTCCTCATCAGTGAGCACCACGGTCTGCTCGCCGTCGTCGTACGCCTTGGCGATGTCCTTGTACTCCACCACCTCGCCGCAGATTTCGCAGCGGCGCTGATAGCGGATGCGCCCGCCGTCCTTTTCGTGGACCTGGTGCAGGCTGACGTCGTGGTCTTCGGTGGCGGCGTAAACCTTGACTGGGACATTGACCAGTCCAAAGGCGATGGCGCCCTTCCAGATGGCTCTCATGTAGTCCAGTGAACACTAAACCCCGGCGTCCGGGCCAGAGCGTCCCCGGGCCGGATCCGCGCCCGCCACCTCCTCGCCTATGGCCCGGTAGAGGTCCGGATCGGTGAAGTAGGCACTGTGCGACGCCGGAAACGGTTCGCCCGAGGTGATCTCCACATCACGGATCCCGGCGCCGCCGGAAAAGACATTTTCGGCGCAAAAGGACAGCAGATCCCGCTCATCCCAGAAGTTCAGCCACGGCACCGGAACGCTCCCCGGCTTTCCGGGTCCGGCAAGGGCCAGCCCGCCCAGCAGGTAGAGCCACGGGCTTTGGGAGCCGGCGGTGACCAGCAGGTCAACCCGCATGCCGGCTGCGTCCCACTCCGGCCCGGTCAGCAGATCCACCGCCGCCACCCCGCCGAGGCTGTGCCCGAACAGGATGACCGGGGCGTCCTGCGGGGACAGGCGCAGGGCATTGGCAATGACGGACCGGGCGTCGGCTCCGCGGCGGAGGTAATAGATGATGCTGCGGGAAAAATCCGAAGCGGCTTCGGTCAGCGGCACGCGTCGGTCTACGGCGGCATTGGTCACCAGCTCCAGCACCCATCGCTGCACGCTGCCGGCCAGCACCCGTTCCTCCGCAGCCGCCGTATCCGTTTCCGCGGCCGCACCGGCCCCGGAAGCAGCAGGCCAGGGCGCCGCTGCTGCGCGCAGCAGATCCATTCCGGCCATTGCCAGGCCCCGTCCGCCGTCGGGCCCGGGCAGCTCCGCCGCGGCGGCGCTGTCCCGGTAGCGCGGCGGCAGTGCCGGCACCACGCTGACATCGCGAGCAGCGCCGGCGGCCCACGCGACATTCAGGACGGTGTAGTTGGCCAGACCGGGTTCCAGCACCAACTGTTCGCGGATGATCCGGGCAGGAACAGGATCGGGGCCGCCGGTGCCCTGCAGGAAAACCAGGGTTCCGGCGGCGGGAGGTGCAGTGCTCACGCCGGCCTTTCCGGTCCGGACCGGGCGCCCGGACACTGTTCAGGGCGCCACTGTAGGCACGCCGGCGGCGGAGCCGCCAGAGTCCTGACGAGAAAGCCCGGATGCTGCCCGCCGTGAAAGCCCGCAGGATGTCGGCGGCGCCCGCGGAACACCGATAATGGAAGGGACGGAGGCGAATATGGGCAAGACTGCAGGCAGCGACGGATTAGCGGACCCACCCGGCTCCGCCCGGTCCGAACTGACGGTGGGCCAGGTGGCGGAACGCAGCGGCGTGGCGGTTTCCGCGCTGCACTTTTACGAGCGGCAGGGCTTGATCGCCAGCCGCCGCACGGCGGGGAACCAGAGGCGCTTTGACCGCTCCGTGCTCCGGCGGGTTGCGGTGATCCGGGCCGCCCAGCGCGCCGGAATCCCGCTGGCCACCATTGCGCGCGCCCTGGAAGAACTGCCGACGGACGCCGTGCCGGATCACAATGACTGGCAGCGGCTGTCACTGGCGTGGCGGCAGGAACTGGACGCCCGGATCCACTCCTTGGAGGCTTTGCGGGACCGCCTCGGCGGCTGCATCGGCTGCGGCTGCCTCTCGCTTGCCGAATGCCGGTTTGTAAACCCCGACGACGAATCAGCCGGCCGGGGAACCGGTGCACCCGTCCTGGACTACTGATGAGCGGCTGCGGCCGGGCCGCGGGTCGCCGCAGCGGGCAGGCTCCGATTTGACCTCAACCATTGTTGAGGTTCTAGCGTAGGACGTATGCTCACAGACCATTTCAAGGACGCCTTCCGTGCCCATCCGGCGGGAGTGGCCGTCATTACTACCGACGGCGGGTCCGGTCCGGTGGGACTGACTGCATCGTCTGTGTCTTCCGTTTCGGCCGATCCGGCCATCCTGGTCTTTTCGCTGGCCTCGGCCTCCGGTTCAGCCGGCGTTGTTGCCTCTGCCGAGACCATTGTGGTGCACCTCCTGGGCGCCCGGAATGCCGGGCTGGCCGATCTTTTTGCCCGCCCGGGTTCCGAACGCTTCACCTCGGCGCTGGCCTGGGAGGAGCTTCCCACCGGGGAACCGCTGCTGCGGGATGTGCCGCGGGCCCTCCGCGCCCGAATCCTGGAGCGCACCGCCGTCGGCTCCTCCGTACTGGTAACTGCCGAAGTCCTGGAGATCCTGAGCCCGGGGGCGCCGGATGAGCCGCTGGTCTACCACAACCGCACCTATCACCGGCTGGGTGACCACTCCACGCTCTAACCGGCGGACCCGGCGGACCCGGCGGACGGGCGGACAGGCGTAAGCAGGGCGGCCGGAGCAGCGCCGGCCGGGGTCCCTCGGGCCCAGGTGGGAACGGGCGCGCAAATGGCCTAGAGTGCTTTGCAGTGACACGGGGTGCCGACAGGCTGAGATAACACCCGTTGAACCTGATCTAGTTCGAACTAGCGAAGGGATGTCGCGGATGACTATTCGCCTGACACCGTTAACCGTTTCCACCCTCCTGGCGCGCCTGCGCGCCGAACCGCCCCTGGTGCAGTGCCTGACCAATGCCGTGGTCACAAATTTCACCGCCAACGTTCTGCTCGCGCTGGGCGCGGCACCGGCGATGACCGACATACCGGGGGAGGCAGGACCGTTCGCCCGGGCGGCCTCGGGTGTGCTGATCAATTTGGGCACCCCGCATGAGGAACAGCGCCGGGCCATGCTGGAGGCCGCCGAAGCCGCCAATGATGCCGGAACCCCCTGGGTGCTGGACCCGGTGGCCGTGGGCAGCCTGCCGGTGCGCACTGCCCTCGCGGCCGAACTGCTGGCCCTGCGGCCGACGGCCATCCGCGGGAACGCCTCGGAAATCATTGCGCTGGCCGGCCTCGGGTCCGGCGGCCGCGGCGTCGACGCCACCGACGATCCGGAAAGCGCCCTTCCGGCGGCGCTCCTGCTGGCTGAAAAACACGGTTCCGTTGTCGCCGTCTCGGGCCCCACTGACGTGATCACGGACGGCGTGCAGACCCTGCGGGTCAGTAACGGTGATGCGCTGCTCACCCGGGTCACCGGCGGCGGCTGTGCGCTGGGCGCTGTCACCGCGGCATTCCTGGGCGCAGCCGGCGACGGCGGCAAGTTGGCCGCAGTGGCGGCGGCAACCGCCGTTTACACCGTTGCGGCTGAACCGGCAGCGCAGTCCTGCTCCGGACCGGGCAGCTTCGCCGTCGGCTTCCTCGACGCCCTCGCCTCTCTCAACGCGCAGGACCTGAAGCAGCGGCTGGTGAGCGCATGAAGGCCGGAGTCGCTGACGTGTCCCGGGCCCGGGAGCGCGTCCGCAACAGCGGCATTTACCTGGTGACCGACACGGTCCTTTGCGGGCCGCGCGGGGTCGTCGAGACCGTCAGGGCCGCAGTGGCAGGCGGCGTGGAAACCATCCAGGTACGGGAAAAGAACGCCTCGGCGGCTGATTTTTACGCCCTGGTCCTTGCTGTCGCCGAAGCCGCAGGAAACCGGGCCACCGTACTGGTGGATGACCGGGTGGACATCTACCTGGCGGCCCGGGCCGCCCGCGCCGGCGTCCACGGAGTCCACGTGGGCCAAAGCGACCTGCCCGCCGAGCTGGTGCGCACGCTCGTGGGCCCGGACGCCGTCGTCGGCCTGACCGCCAACACCGCGGAGCATCTGGAAGCGCTCGCAGCGCTGCCGCCGGGAACCGTGGATTACCTCGGGACCGGGGTCATCCGGCCCACCCGCACCAAAGCAAATCATCCGAAGCCGCTGGGAATCAGCGGATTTACCGAGTTCGCGGCGCGGGCGCCGCTGCCGGTGGTAGCCATCGGCGGCATCGTGCGCGAGGACATCGGTGCCCTGCGGGCAGCCGGTGCCACCGGCGCCGCAGTGGTGTCGGCCATTTGCGCAGCGGCCGATCCGCAGGCTGCAGCCGCGGATCTGGTCCGGGCCTGGCATGCTGGGAGCCCCGCATGAGCGCCGGCAGGGCCCCCCGGATCCCCCGGATCCTCAGCATCGCCGGCACCGATCCGACCGGCGGCGCCGGAATCCAGGCCGACCTCAAATCCATCGCGGCCACGGGCGGGTACGGCATGGCCGTCGTCACCGCGCTGGTCGCCCAGAACACCCGCGGCGTGCGCTCGGTGCACACCCCGCCGGCCGGCTTCCTGCGTGAACAGCTGGAAGCCGTGGGCGACGACGTCGGCATTGACGCCGTGAAGATCGGCATGCTCGGCAGCACCGATCTCACGCAGACCGTTGACGCGTGGCTGGCGGAAGCCGGCGTGCCCGCCGTGGTCCTGGACCCGGTCATGATTGCCACCAGCGGCGACCGCCTGCTGGACGACGGCGCGGAGGCGGCCCTGCGGCAGCTGCTGCACCGCGTGGACCTGGTGACGCCGAACCTGCCCGAGCTGGCCGTGCTGGTGCAGGAACCGGTCGCGGAGTCCTGGGACTGCGCCCTGGCACAGGGCAAACGCCTCTCTGCCGCCTACGGCGTCAAGGTCCTGGTCAAAGGCGGGCACCTGGCGGGGGACCGGTGCCCCGATGCCCTGGTGGATGCCGGCGCAGCGGACCCCCTGGTGCTGCAGGTCCAGGCACCGCGGGTGGACACGGTCAACACCCACGGCACGGGATGCTCGATGTCCGCGGCCATGGCGACGTTCCATGCCCGCCTGGGCCGCTGGGACCAGGCGCTAACGGCGACCAAAGCCTGGCTGCAGGAGGCGCTGGAAAACGCCGACGAGCTCGACGTCGGTGCCGGCCACGGGCCGGTGCACCACTTCCACGGGGTGTGGGAACGCGGGCTGGAGCCCCTCCCGGCAGCGGGGACGGTGCAGGAACCGGTGAAGGAAACACCGCCCGTGGAAGCGGCCGGTCCGCACACCGGGGCGCTCTGGGAGCAGACGGCCGCGGTACGGACGGAAATCAATGAACTGGACTTCGTCCGGGACCTGGGCAGCGGAAAGCTGAACCGGGAAGCCTTCGACTTCTACCTCGCACAGGATGCCCTGTATCTCCGCGGCTACGCCCGGGCGCTGGCGCGTGCCAGCGAACTGGCTCCCGCCTTTGAAGAGCAGGTGTTTTGGGCCAGGGCGGCGTACGACGCGCTGGCCACCGAGATGGAGCTGCACACCTCGTGGCTGCCGGAGACGGGGGCCGCGGGACGCGGAGCTTCACCGGGGCCGGTCACCCGCGGCTATCTGCAGCATCTGCTGGGCAGCGCCGACGGTGCCGGTCCGGTTCGGGGTGCCCACGAATATGAACGGCTGGTCGGCGCCCTTCTGCCGTGCTTCTGGGTCTATGCGGACGTGGGCGCCCGGCTGTCCGGGACCAACCATTCCGGCCACCCCTACGCCGAATGGTTGAACACCTACAGCGATCCCGCCTTTAACGAGTCCACGGCAGCCGCGGTGCGCATTCTGGAACGCGTGCTGGACCGCAGCGCCGAGGACGTCCGGGAGCTCACCCGCTCGGCCTTCCGTGAATCGACACACCGGGAGTATGAGTTTTTCGCCGCGGGCGCGGGAGAATCGTAAGCACAGCAGCGGTGCCGGGCGGAGGCAGCAGCTCCCGCCCGGCATCCCCAACAGAAACGAGAGCACAGTGGTCAAGAAAAACTCCGCCAAGGACCTCACCGCCCAGCAGAAAAAGATGGTTGGGGTCGGAGCCACCGTCCAGGTGCTCCTGGCCGGCCTTGCCCTCGCGGACATCTGGCGCCGTCCCGCCGCCGAGGTGCGGGGACCCCGGGCGCTTTGGTCCGCGGCCTGCGCCGTGAACTTCATCGGTCCGCTGTCCTACTTCATCTTCGGCCGGCGCAAGTAGGCGTGGCGCCCGCAACGCGCCGGCCGGGCACCGGCCGCGCTGCCGGAGGAAAGACCGGAGGGAAAAACAGCACCGCAAAGACGCGGGAACCGGCACTGGATCCGGTCCGCCTGAACGCACTGACCGATGCGGCGGCGCCCGAAGCCTCCGGCAGCTTCGAGGGACTGCTTTTTGACGGCCGGTCCTTTGACGGCACCGACCTGCAGGGCAGCACCTTCACGGAGTGCGAATTCACGTCGGTGTCCATGACGGAGACCGGCCTGCGCGGAGCCAGGTTCCTGGATTGCCGGTTCAACGGCCTGTACGCGCCGGTGTTCCGTGCACCGCGCAGCACCTTCCGGGACGTGGTGCTGGAGGGCAGCAGGCTGGGATCGGCCGAGCTGTATGACAACGGCTGGAACTCCGTCCACGTCGACGGCGGGAAGCTGGACTTCGTCAACCTGCGCAGCTCCCGGCTCACCGACGTGCTGTTCAGCGGCTGCACCATCGAGGAACTGGACCTGGACGGCGTTCAGGCCACCCGCGTGGCCTTCCGGAACTGCCGCATCGGCAGTTTGAACCTCTCCGGTGCCGTGCTGCAGGACGTGGACCTGCGCACCACAGACTTCCGGTCCATTACGCATCTGCCCGGTCTCGGCGGCGCCACTGTGGATGATGCGCAGCTGATGATGCTGGCGCCGCTGCTGGCGGCGAACCTGGGCCTGCGCGTGGAAGGCTGACTTAGCTTTCCTCCGCCAGCCGGGCCGCGTGCTTGGTGATGTTCTTGGCCATGGACGGGAAAATCAGGCCGTGGAACGGGGCAATCAGCCACCAGTACAGCTTGCCGCCCAGCCCCTTGGGGAAGTAGATGGCACGCTGCCGGTAGAGGCTGCCGTCGCCGTCGGGATCCACCCGCAGCTCCAGCCAGGCCTTTCCGGGAACCCGCATTTCGGCGCGCAGCCGCAGCAGGCTTCCGCGCTCGAGGAGCTCCACCCGCCACCAGTCCACGACGTCGCCGGTGAAGAGGGTGGTGGGGTTCCGCCGGCCGCGGGTGAGCCCGGCCCCGCCCACGGTTTTGTCCAGCACCCCGCGGATGGCCCAGGCCATGGGCAGCGAATACCAGCCGTTCTTGCCGCCGATGCCCTCGATCACCCGCCAGACATGCTCCGGAGCCACCGCGGACCGGCGCTGGCGGGAATCCACGTAGACGGTCTGCCCGGCCCAGTTCGGGTCGCTGGGCAGCGGGGATGAGGCCTCATCGGCCGCCGGGGAGGCTCCGGCCCAGGTGGTTTCCACCTCGCCGCGCTTTTCCTTGCCCAGCGCCCGCTTCACCGCTTCGGAATAGCCGGTGCGGCCGCCGTCGGGCCCCGGCAGGTAGTCGTCGATGTCGTGTTCCTTGGCCACGGCGTCGTGCTGGAGGGATTCGACCAGCGGCAGCGACATGGACCGGGGGATGGGCGTCACCAGGGCCACCCACATGCCGGCCAGCCGCGGGGCGGGCAGGGGCAGGGCGTAGATCCGGCGCCGCGGCAGGCCCGCTTCCTCGGCGTAGCCGTTCATGATCTCCGCGTAGGTCAGCACTTCCCGGGAACCGATGTCGAACGTGCGGTTGATATCCGCGGGCAGGTCGACGGCGCGCACCAGGTAATGCAGCACGTCGCGGATGGCAATGGGTTCGATTCGCCGGCGCACCCAGCTCGGCGCGGGCATCACCGGCAGGGTTTCGGTCAGGTGGCGGATCATTTCAAACGAGGCGGACCCGGAACCGATGACCACTCCGGCCTGGTAAACCACCGCGGGAACCTTGCCCTCAAGCAGGATCCGCCCCACCTCGGTGCGGGAGCGCATGTGCGGGGAGAGCTCACCCTCCGGATGCAGGCCGCCCAGATAGACAATCCGCCGAACGCCCGCTTCTTCCGCTGCTCGGGCGACGATGTTCGCAATGTCCTCCTCCTGGGCCGCGAAGCCCTTGCCGGAGGCCATGGAATGGACCAGGAAATAGACCGTATCCGTGTCGGCCATGGCACCTGCCACGGAGTCCCTGTCCGTGAGGTCGCCCTGGACAATCTCGACGTCGTCGTGCCACGGCACATCGTTCAGCTTCTCCGGGGAACGGACCAGGACGCGCACTTTGTGTCCGTCCTGAATCAGGAGCGGAACCAGCCGCCCGCCGATGTAGCCCGTGGCGCCCGTTACCAAAACCCGCTGTGGATCCGTCATCTTTCCAACTTACACAGGTCCTTCCACTGAACCGAGGGGAGCGGGAACGCCCGTGGCGTAATTCCCCCAGCAGTCTGACAAATAGTGGAAATTGGCCCGTATTCCCGGTAAGACTAGGGACCATGGCGAGCAGCGGAGCGGGTCTGAAGCAGCAGGAAACCGTCAATGTGGACGGCCACCGCCTGCGGCTGACCAACCTCGACAAGGTGCTCTATCCGGAAACCGGAACCACCAAGGCCGAGGTCCTGGCGTACTACGCCGCAGTTGCCGAGGCGCTGCTGCCGCACTCCCGCGACCGCCCGTGCACCCGCAAGCGCTGGGTGCACGGCGTAGGCACTCCGGAGGATCCCGGGCAGGTGTTCTTCCAGAAAAACATTGAGACCTCCGCCCCCACCTGGGTGAAGCGGTTTCCCATCGAGCATAAGAGCGGCACCAACATCTATCCGCTGGTCAATGACCTGGCAACGCTGACCTGGCTCGCCCAGAGCGCCGCCCTCGAAATCCACGTGCCGCAGTGGCGCTTCGGCCCGCGCGGCAAGATCAACAACCCCGACCGGCTGGTGCTGGATCTGGACCCGGGAGAGGGCGCCGACCTGGCCCAGTGCGCCGAAGTTGCCCGGCTGGCCCGCGACATCCTGGCCGACATGGGCCTCGATGCCCGCCCGGTCACCAGCGGATCCAAGGGCATCCACCTGTACGCGGCGCTGGACGGCCAACAGACCTCCGAGGAGGTCAGTGCCGTGGCCCACGAACTCGCCCGGGCACTCGAAGCCGACCATCCGGACCTGATCGTCTCCGATATGAAGAAGTCGCTGCGCACCGGAAAGGTGCTGCTGGACTGGAGCCAGAACAACCGCAACAAAACCACCATCTGCCCGTACTCCCTGCGCGGACGGTTCACCCCCACGGTTGCTGCTCCGCGGACCTGGGAAGAGCTGGAAGATCCCAACCTGGCGCAGCTCGATTACGAAGAGGTTGTGCAGCGGCTGGCCGACGACGGCGACCTGCTGGCGGGCATGGACTCCGGGGAACTGGATGCGGACGCGCTTGGGGACGGCGAATCCGCTGCCGCTGACCGGCTCAGCAAATACCGCAGCATGCGCGATGCCGCCAAGACCCCCGAACCGGTGCCCGAGGAGCCCGCCGAACCCTCCGAGGGCAACAGCTTTGTCATCCAGGAGCACCACGCACGGCGCCTGCACTGGGATTTCCGGCTGGAGCACGACGGCGTCCTGGTTTCCTGGGCGCTGCCCAAGGGCCCGCCGGATTCGCCGGACAAGAACCATCTGGCCGTCCAGACCGAGGACCATCCGCTGGATTACGGCAGTTTTGAAGGCACCATCCCAAAGGGCGAATACGGAGCCGGAGAGGTCCGGATCTGGGACCACGGCACCTACGAGAAGGAAAAATGGCGGGACGGCAAGGAAGTCATCGCAGTGCTGCACGGACAGCCCGACGGCGGACTCGCCTCTGAAGGCAGCGCCGACCGGCGGTTCGCGCTGATCCACACCGGGGGCAAAGGCGGGGCCAACAACTGGCTCATCCACCTCATGAAGCACCAGCCGCAGTCTGGACCGAACTCCGGGTCGGAAGACGCCGGGGCGGCGGCGAAGAAAGCCGGGCCGCCGACGAAAGAACCCGCAGCCACGGCAAAGGCCGGCGAAAGGAACGGGGCAGGTTCTGCAGATTCGCCGCAGGAGGCAGTCGCAGCAGCCGCCGCGGCACCCGCGCCCAGCCGTAAAACCCTTCCGGGTACGGCGGACGTCCCCCGGGCCGTGGCCGCCGACGCAGCGGAGCACGGCATGCCGTCACTGGAACCCATGCTCGCCACCTTGGGCACCCGCGCCGACGTCGGCGACGAGGACGAGTGGGGCTTCGAGATGAAATGGGACGGCGTCCGCGCCATTGTCGACGTCACCCCGGAAGGAACCCGGCTGATCAGCCGCAACGGCAATGACATGACCGCCGCCTACCCCGAGCTGCAGGAACTGGGCGAGTACCTGAACGGGGAACGGGCCGTCCTCGACGGCGAGATTGTGGCGGTCAACAAGGCCGGCCGCCCCGACTTCGGGCTGCTGCAGCCGCGGATGCACCTGACGAAAAGGCGAGAGATCGAAGCCGCCGCGGCCCGGACCCCCGTGCATTTGATGCTCTTTGACCTGCTCTGGCTGGACGGCAACTCCCTTCTGGAACTGCCCTATACGCAGCGCCGGGAGATCCTGCAGCAGGCGGTGGAACCTGCGGGGGAGGACGGCCATGTCCAGGTGCCGCCGGCGCTGGACATGTCCATGGAGGACGCGGTGGAATCCAGCAGGGAACTCGGACTGGAAGGAGTGATGGCCAAGCGCCTGGCCGCCGTCTACCTGCCCGGCCGGCGGTCCAGGAGCTGGATCAAGCTCAAGAACTCCTTCACCCAGGAGGTGGTGGTGGTCGGCTGGCGCCCGGGCAAGGGCAACCGTGCCCACAAGATCGGCTCCCTGCTCGTCGCCGTCCCGGACGGACATGACCTGACGTACATTGGCCGGGTGGGCTCCGGGCTCAGCGAAAAGGACCTGGCCCTGGTGGGCGGCAAACTCAAGAAACTGGGCCGCAAGACGCCGCCACTCAATGACGTGCCCGCCGCAGACGCCTCCGACGCCCAGTGGGTCCGGCCCGTCCTGGTGGGTGAGGTGACCTATTCGGAGCGCACGTCCACCGGCAAGCTGCGCCACCCCGCCTGGCGGGGGCTGCGGCCGGACAAGAAACCCTCCGACGTCGTGATGGAAGTCCCCTGACCGCCTGCTGACAGATCCGCTGAACCGTTCCGCCGCCGCACCTCCGCCGCCGATCATCCGCCGTCGGAACCCGCTGAACCAACCCGCCAAGGAGGCACCGCATGACCTCTGCGCCAACTGCACCGGAACAACCCCTGAGCGAGACCCTGACAGACGTGGACACGTGGTGGCGGGCCGCCAACTACCTCTCCGCCGGGCAGATCTACCTGCGGGACAACCCCCTGCTGCGACGCCCGCTGGAAAAGAAGGACGTCAAGGCCCGGCTGCTCGGCCACTGGGGCACCACACCGGGCCTCAACTTCATCTACGCTCACCTGAACCGGTTCATCCGCGAGCAGGGGCGCGAGATCCTGTTCATCACCGGCCCCGGCCACGGCGGCCCCGCGAACGTCGCCAACGCCTGGCTCGAGGGCACTTACTCCGAGATCTACAGCCACGTGGGCAAGGACGAGGACGGCCTGCGGACCCTGTTTCGGCAGTTCTCCTACCCCGGCGGCGTGCCCAGCCACGCGGCCCCGGAAACCCCCGGCTCCATCCACGAAGGCGGTGAGCTGGGGTATTCCCTGGCGCACGCCTACGGTGCGGTGTTCGACAACCCCAACCTGATCGCCGCCACCGTCATCGGCGACGGCGAGGCCGAAACCGGGCCGCTGGCCGCCAGCTGGCACTCCAACAGCTTCCTGGATCCGGCAGTCGACGGGGCAGTGCTGCCCATCCTGCACCTGAACGGCTACAAGATTGCCAACCCCACCATCCTGTCCCGGATGCCCGAGGAACAGCTGGTGAAGCTGATGGAGGGCTACGGCTACCGCCCCTACCTGGTCACTGTGGAGGACCCGGCGTCCACGGCGCAGGCGCACGCCGATTTCGCCGAGGCGCTGGAAGCCTGCCTGGCGGAAATCGACGCCATCCAGGCTCCCTACCGCTCGGGGGCGCGCACGGCAGTTCCCGCCGACGCCCCGGACGCCGACGAGCGCAACATCCATGCCCCGCGCTGGCCGATGATCGTGTTCCGCTCGCCGAAGGGATGGACCGGCCCGGCCGTGGTGGACGGCAAACAGGTGGAGGGCACCTGGCGCGCGCACCAGGTGCCGCTGTCCGAAATCCATGACAACCCGGAGCATTTGGCGCAGCTGGAGGAATGGCTGCAGTCCTACCGTCCGGAGGAACTGTTCGACGACGCCGGCCGGCTGCGTGCCGGGATTGCCGCACTCGCCCCGGCCGGAGACCTGCGGATGAGCGCCACCCCGTACGCCAACGGCGGCCGGCTGCTGCAGGACCTGGCACTGCCGGCCTACGCCGAGCACGCCGTGGACGTGGAGAAACCCGGAACACAGCGGATCTCCCCGATGATCACCGCCGGCGGCTACCTGCGGGACGTCATTTCGAAAAACCCGTCCAATTTCCGGATCTTCGGGCCGGACGAGACTGCCTCCAACCGGCTGCAGGCAGTCTACGAAGTGACCGACAAGGCCTGGCAGCAGCGCATCGACGAGATCGATGAGAACCTCGCCCGCAGCGGACGGGTGGCGGAAGTCCTGTCCGAGCACCTCTGTGAGGGCTGGCTGGAGGGATACCTGCTGACCGGCCGGCACGGGGTGTTCAACTGCTACGAGGCCTTTGTCCACATTGTCGATTCCATGTTCAACCAGCACGCCAAATGGCTGAAGGTCAGCCGCGGGCTCTCCTGGCGGCAGCCCGTGGCATCACTGAACTACCTGCTCTCCAGCCATGTATGGCAGCAGGACCACAACGGCTTCTCGCACCAGGACCCGGGCTTCATTGACCACGTGGTGAACAAAAAGGCGGACGTCATCCGGGTGTACCTGCCGCCGGACGTGAACACCATGCTCGCCGTCACCGAGCACATCCTGGGCACCCGGGACCGGGTGAACGTGGTGGTTTCGGGCAAGCAGCCCACCCCTGCCTGGCTTAGTCCGCAGGAAGCGCTGCTGCACGTCCAGCGGGGCATCGGCATCTGGGACTTCGCCGGAAGCGAAACCGCGGGGCCCGGCGGGAAGACCGATCCCGACGTCGTCATGGCCTGCGCCGGCGACGTGCCCACGCTGGAAACCGTGGCGGCCGCCGCCCTGCTGAAGGAGCAGTTGCCGAACCTGAAAATCCGGGTGGTCAATGTGGTGGACCTGATGCGCCTGCAGGACGAGGCGGAGCACCCGCACGGGCTGTCCGACAGGGATTTTGACACCCTCTTCACCCAGGACAAGCCCGTCATTTTCGCGTATCACGGCTATCCCTGGCTGATCCACCGGCTCACGTACCGGCGGACAAACCACGGGAATCTGCACGTGCGCGGCTACAAGGAGGAGGGCACCACCACCACGCCGTTCGACATGGCCATGCTGAACCAGATCGACCGGTTCCAGTTGGCCATAGACGTGCTGGACCGGGTAGCGTCGCTGGGATCAACGCAGGCCGGTTTCCGGCAGTGGCTGCAGGATGAACGGGCACGCTGCCGGCAGTACACCCGGGACGAAGGGCAGGACCCGCCGTACATCACGGGCTGGGAACTGCAGGAAGCCTCGGAACAGACTGCGGACTGAGCCGCGAAGGTACGTACTATCCATCTATCGAAGGAGAGTTCATTGACCACTGATCAGACGAGCGTAGTAGTTTCCCGGGTCATCGATGCCTCGGCAGCAGACATCTTCAACCTGTTGTCCAACCCCGAGCGCCACTCCGAGCTGGACGGCTCCGGCATGGTGGTCTCGGACGAGAAGACCGACCGCATCACCGCTTCGGGCCAGGTTTTCACCATGAACATGAACAACGAAAAAATGGGCGACTACCAGACGGAAAACCACGTCACCGGGTACGACCACAACAAGCTGCTCGCGTGGCAGACGGCTCCGGCCGGCACCGAGCCCAAGGGCTGGCAGTGGGTCTGGGAGCTGCAGGCCGACGGCGCGGATTCCACCGAGGTCACCCTGACCTACGACTGGTCCCACGTCACGGACAAGGAGACCCTGAAGAAGGTGTCCTTCCCGATGGTGTCCAAGGATGACCTCGAGGAGTCGCTGAACAAGCTCGCCGCGGCGGTCTCCGGAGCGTAGCGCTTCTCACCCCCCGCACGACGACGGCGGCCGGTTCCCTTCGCGGTGAAGGAAACCGGCCGCCGTCGTGCACTGAATCGGCCGCCTTCGGCCTGTGGAGCGGCGGTTAGACCGCCGACCAGCCGCCGTCGGAGGGCAGGATGGCGCCGTTGATGTTCACGCCGTCGTCGCTGAGCAGGAACGTGATGGACGCTGCCAGCTCCTCGGCGGAGGCCAGGCCCGGAATGTTGACGCGGGCGGGGGTCAGGCGGGCTTCGCCGTACTCGCTGGTCTTGCCGCCCATCGGAATGCCGGTGGCCACGCCGCCCGGAGCCACAGCGTTTACGCGGATGCCTTCCTTGGCATACATGAACGCGGTGCTGCGGGTAATGCCCACAACAGCGTGCTTGGACGCCGTGTAGGCCACGCCGGAGGCCGAGCCGCGCAGGCCGGCCTCCGAGGTGATGTTCACGATCGAGCCCTTGTGCGCTTCGAGCATGGTCGGCAGCACGGCGCGGGTCAGGCGCATCAGGCCGTCCACGTTCACGGCGAAGATCTTCTGCCACATGGCGTCGGAGACCTCGTGCAGCGGGCTGAAGTCGTCATTGATGCCGGCCACGTTGGCCAGGCCGTCAATCGTGGCACCGGATGCTTCCATGATGCGGTCAATGGCGGCGGCGTCGGTCAGGTCTCCCGCAACCGGAACAATGGCGTCGCCAAGCTCGGCGGCGAGCTCCTTGATGCGGTCCTCGGCAATGTCGACGGCGATGACGCGGCCGCCTTCGCGGACAATCCGTCCGGCGGTGGCGCGGCCGATGCCGGAACCGGCGCCGGTGACGATCACGGTGCGGCCTTCGAAGCGGCCGGGAACGGTCGGCAGGACAGCCTCGGCGGTTTCGGGCATGACGCCGCCGTTGGCAGCCTTGACGAGTTCATCCACCGCTGCCTGCGGGAACTTGCCCTGGCTCAGGTCTACCAGCTGCTGCAGCTTCAGGCTCAGCGCCGGGCCCAGCGTGGACTCGTCGCTTCCGGCTGCGGCGAGCATGCCGCGGATGGCGGGTCCGCCCGCGGGGTGGTCGAGCCACTGCTGGACGGTGTTCTGGGCAGTGATGGGCTGGTTCGTGGCCATGCCGGTCCTTTCGGTGGGGATGCGGCCGCAGCTGCGGTCGCCTTCTTGCCGGCAGCTTGGCGCGTGGTTACACGTGTAAGTTGCCTGTATCGTCAGACTACCGGAGAAATCCGGAACTGATAAGTACCGGAAGGCGGGCTGCAGCCCGCCGTCCGGGGAACGGAAAGGGACGGCGAGGTGGATCGCAGAGTCACGTCAACCGACGTCGCGCAGGCAGCGGGAGTCTCGCGCGCCACCGTCAGCTACGTGCTGAACGGCAGTGCGGCCCAGAGCATTTCCGCGGCCACCAGGGAGCGGGTGCTCTCAGCTGCCCGCCACCTCGGATATACGCCCTCCACCGCCGCCCGGACCCTGCGCCGCGGACGCAGCGACCTGGTCCTGATGCTGCTGCCGCCCGAACCGCTGGGCCGGGCCCTGGCCATGATCATTGATGCCGCCTCCGAACAGTTGGAACGGCACGGCCTGCGGCTGATTGCGCACCGGCTGCCGCCGCAGGGCGGCGCGGTGTCCCTGGTCCATTCGCTGGCCCCTGCCGCGCTGATCCTGACCACTGCGCTGGAAGAGCCGGAGCTGGCAGCATTGCGGGCCGCCGGGCTCCCGGTCGCCTCGCTGCACGAGGCACTGTCCGATCCGCTCAGCCCCGACCTGGGCATCGGAGCGCTCCAGGTGAAGCACTTGGCCGAAGCCGGGCACCAGCGGATCGGAGTGGCTGTGCCGCCCGAACCCGGTTACTCCTGGCGGGTGCAGATCCGGCTGGCGGCCATCCGCGAGGCGTGCGCCCGGCACCGGCTGCCCCCGCCGGCGGTTGAACACCTGCGGCTGGACGCGGACGAGGCTGCGGCGTCGGTGGCCCGCTGGCTGGAGGCACCCGAGCCGGTCACTGCAGTCTGTGCGTTCGATGACGACCACGCCTTTGCCCTGCTCTCCGGACTCGCTGCGCTGGGCCGGCGGGCTCCGCAGGACCTTGCCGTGATCGGGGCGGAGGATGTTCCGCTGGCGTCGCTGGCGCTGCCCCCGCTGACCACGGTGCGCGTGGATACCCGGCTGCTGGGGGAGCGCTTCGCCCGGATGGCCCTGGCGGAAACGCCCGACGGCGGCGGGGACAGCGCTGCTCCGCCCGTGAGCCTCGCAGCACCTGGCGGCGCTGTTCCGCCCGTGAGCCTCATCGTGCGGGCCTCGGCCTAACGCCCGCGGACCTGTTGGTCCGTCACCGGTGCGGCCATGCTTCAACCGCCTGTTCGATCCGGCGCCGGGTGGCGGCCGGAACCGGCTCAACGACGTCAAGGACGGGCTCCGCCGGGGTGCGGGCAGTGCGCGGCCACCGCCAGGTCCCGACGACGACGCCGTCCACCAGCACCGCCGGCCGGAAAACGCCGTTGTTGCCCGGCACGAGAGCCGCCAGCATTTTCGCTCCCGCCACGAGCGACCGGTCGGCGTAGCCGAGGATCCATTCGTCGAACCCGGGCACCAGTGTGACGCCGGACGGGCCGGGGATCCGCGGTTCCCCCATGACCCACGCGGGCCGGCCCTCCACCTTCACCTCGACCAGGTTCCCGGCAGCGGCTGCGGCGCGCCGCACCATTGTCTTGGGCAGCTTGGTCCACCACGCGAGGTCCGCCTCCGTCACCGGCCCCCGTGCCCGGACGAAGCCCCGGACCACGTCCGCCAGAGCAGCGTCCGGGTCCTCGGGGGCGCGGACCGCCGAAGCGGTGAGGTACTGCCGGCTGCCGGACGGGTCGAAGCTGCCCCAGTGCATCAGCCCTTCCACCGACAGGTGCATCAGCAGGTGATAGCCGCGCCCTTCGGTGGTGGGGATTCCGGCGCTCTCCCAGAGGTCCAGGACTTCGGAGCGCAGCAGGGGCCGTTCCGCCAGCGCCTCCCGCAGCGTTTCCCGGCCGCGGGAAACCACTGCCTCGTCCAGCCCCAGCTCGGCCCGGCGCCGGGCTGCCATGGCCCGGATGCGGTCGCCGGTGAAGTGCAGCAGCGCGGCCAGATGCTCCGGCGTGGTGGCAAACAGGGTGCCGCGCATCGGCCAGCCGCGCACCAGTTCCCCGCGGTCAAAGGCATCCCGGACCTCCTGCACCCCGGTGCCGGGCCTTGACCGGATGGCTATCGCCTCCAGGACCGCGGGCAGGTCCTGGCCCTGGAGCGCGACGGCGCGGCGCACGACGTCGGCCGGTGCCAGTTCCGAGCCGCCCAGCAGCTGCGACTGCCACCGCAGCCGGCGCGCGTCCTGCCGTGTCAGTTCCATGGCAACGGGGCCAGGCTGCTACTGCGCGTCCCGGGCACGGAAGAGCTGCATTTGCCGGTAGCGCCGGCCCAGGGACTCCCGGCGGGGCTTTACCGGGGCATCTTCCGGTTCGGCGGTGAGGTCAATGTGTTTCTTGCCGAAGCGCCACAGCAGCAGGTCATCCAGCAGGCGGTCGGGGCCGGGGGAGTACCGGTGGTCCAGGGCCTGGCGCACCTCGGTGATCGCGTCGGCCTGCAGCAGTCCGGCGAGGTCCATGGTGGTTTTCATGCCGTGGGCTGCCAGCAGTTCCGCCGCCCAGCCCCAGTCGTCCCCGGTCTTCCGGTTCACGTGCGGCAGCAGGGTCATCCACACGTCCCGAATCCGGTTGGGGGTCAGCGGCGCACTGCCCTGGCCCTCCTCGTCCCAGAATCCGGTGACCGTCTCGTAGCGTTCGTGAAGTTCGGCAAAGGCTGTTTCCACCGTCTCGAGCATTGCCGCGGTAGCCGTGAACTGACGGTCAAAGTAGGGGCTCCAGGCCCGCGGATCACCGGCCTTGAAACGGATGTCGTGTTCAATTTCGGACCAGGCGTGAGCCAGCACGGTACGGATCTGCACCTCGAACAGGTAGCTGCCGTTGGGCCGCTGCTCCGGATCCAGCAGCCGGTGGTACTCGCGGACCGTCTCGTTCTGGATGGTCCTCAGGATCAGGTGCCGGCTGGAATAGCCGTAGGTGCCGGACTCGATGGAACCGATGTCCTTTTCCCGGTCTCCGCGGCAGTCGAATTCTGCGCGCTGGCGCTTGATGAGGTTGGCTGCTTCGTCCACCTCGTGCGGCAGCGTCACGATGACCCGCAGGCCCACCAGGTCGATCAGGTTCCGCAGCGGATCGGGAAACAGCAGCGTCGGCAGTTCATCGGGATCCTCGGAGGGCAGGGTCCGGGCAGCCTTGTCCCGGAAGGACTCCACCGTTTTGGTCCGCGAGGCGACAAACAGCGGGCGGACCGGGCTGTCGGTGAAGGTGTCGCGCAGGCTTTCCTCCATTTCGCGGGTGAGTTTTTCCAGGGCCGGACGAACCCGCGCATACTCATCCGTGCTCGCCTGGACCACCGGACGCAGCCGGTCATCGAGGCTGTCCCACGCGCCCATAAGAAACTCTCCGTTCGTTCAGACCCCGATGGTCGCCCGAAGTCCGGCCGCGCCGGACTTTAGGCCAGGTACCACATTAGGCCCAGTTCCAGATTAGGCTTCCTCAGCATCAGATTAAGCCAGGTGAAGGAGACTGCCGATGCCGCCGAGTCCGCTGCGGATCCCCTACGGGCCCGATCCGGAACAGTACGCGGAACTCACGCTGCCCGGCCCTTCCGCCGCCGGGGACCCGCAGCCGGGCGTGGTGGTCATCATCCACGGCGGCTACTGGCGCTCCAAGTACTCGGCCGACCTGGGTTGGCCGGCGGCGCTCGATCTTGCCGCCCGGGGGTTCACCTGCTGGAACCTGGAATACCGGCGGGCCGGGAACGGCGGCGGTTGGCCGGAAACCTTCAGCGACATCGGTGAAGGAATCGATGCCCTCGAAGCCGCGGCGCGGAATTACGCTCTGGATCTGTCCAGGGTGACAGTACTGGGGCACTCAGCGGGCGGGCAGCTGGCGGTGTGGGCAGCCGCCCGCCGCGGAGCCGCGGTGCCGGTGACCGGCGTCGTCAGCCAGGCAGGCGTCCTGGACCTGGCCCGGGCCCTGGAACTGGAGCTGAGCGACAACGCCGTGCGCAACTTCCTGGGGTCCTCGCCGGAAGCTGATCCGGAGCGGTACCGCAGCGCCGATCCGATGCTTCTCCTTCCGCTGCCCGTACCCGTAGCGGCCCTGCACGGAGACAACGATTCCCATGTTCCCCTCACCCTGTCCGCGGGGTTTGCGCAGGCTGCGGCGGCGAGCGGGTCGAACGCTGAGCTGCGGGTGGTTCCCGGCGACCATTTTGACCTGATCACTCCCGGGACGGCGGCCTGGGCCGCCGTCGTCCGCGCCGTCACGGAAGCCGCAGAAGGCAGGGGGATCTTTGATCTACGCACTTCTTAAGGTGGCCCGCGGGCCGCTCTGTTAGGTTGAAGTCGTGCTCACAGTAATTGGCGAAGCCCTCGTGGACGAGGTTCTCAGCGACACTGCTCCCAAGCGTTTCCACCCCGGCGGCAGTCCGCTGAACGTGGCCGTTGGCGTGGCCCGGCTGGGCCGGCCGGTCCAGTTTGCCGGCCGGTACGGCAGGGATGAGTACGGCTTGCTGATTGAACAGCATCTGCGCGCCAACTCGGTCCTGACGCCGCTGCCCGCGGATGAGCTGCCCACGAGCGTGGCAACCGCGGTTCTGGACCCGGCCGGCGGGGCCCGGTACACCTTCGACCTCGAGTGGCAGCTGCCCTCGCTGGCGGATGCGCTGCCGCAGCTGCTGGACGGGACCACCCTGCTGCACACCGGTTCCATTGCGGCCATGCTGCGGCCCGGCGCGGACGCGGTGCTCCAGGCGGTGCAGCGCGCCCGTCCTGCCGTCACCATCAGCTATGACCCGAACTGCCGGCCGTCCATCATCACTGACGTGTCCTATGCGCGGGAACAGGCGGAGAAATTCGTGGCCCTGGCGGATGTCGTCAAGGCCTCCGACGAGGACCTTGCCTGGCTGTATCCGCAGGATTCACCCCGTGACGCCGCCCGGCGCTGGCTGGGTCTGGGGCCGGCCCTGGTTGCAGTCACCAGCGGTTCCAAGGGAGCCTGGGCCGTGACCGCCTCCGGTGAAGCGGAGGCATCGGTGCCGCCGGTCACTGTAGTGGACACCGTCGGGGCGGGCGACTCGTTCATGTCCGCCCTGCTGGTTTCACTGATGGACCGGGAGCTCGACGGCGGCGCCCGGCGCAGTGAACTGGCCCGGATCGGGACCGGGGACCTGGAAACAGTGCTCGGGTTCGCAGTCCGCGCCGCCGCCGTCACCGTTTCACGCGCCGGCGCCAATCCGCCCTACCGCGCAGAACTGGAAACCCCCTAACCCGGCCCGCGGGCACAGCTCCGGCATAACGTGCCCCACGAAGTCGACCATGAATTGGAGAGTGAACATGCAGTCCTACGATCCCTATGACGCACTGCCGCAGGTGCCGGCCTTCACCGTCACCAGCGACAGTTTCTCGAATCTCGAGCCGTTTACCCTGGCCCAGTACAGCGGCAAAATGGGGATCCCGGGCGGCCGGGATGAATCACCGCAGCTGAGCTGGTCCGGAGCGCCGGAAGGCACCAGGAGCTTCGCCGTCACCATGTTTGACCCGGATGCCCCCACCGGCAGCGGCTTTTGGCACTGGGCCGCCTTCAATATTCCGGCCACGGTGTCTTCCCTGCCGGCCGGCGCCTCCAACCGCCGTGAACTGCCCGCCGGCACGGTGGAACTGGCCAACGACGCCGGCTTCCGCGGCTTTGTCGGAGCGGCCCCGCCCGCCGGGCACGGTCCGCACCGCTACATGGTGGTGGTCCACGCCGTCGACGTCGAAACCCTGGACGTTTCCGCCGACGCGACCCCGGCCTTCCTCGGGTTCAACCTGTTCACCCACACTCTGGCCCGCGCACGCATTGTCGGTCTGGCGGAGGTTGCAGCGGAGTAGCGGACGGCGGCTGCACTGCCGCCTGCAGTGAAGCCGGCCGGGCCGGTTAGGCTGGAAGCCTGCGCAGCCGCGCAGAAGAACTTCGGAAGTGAACGAGGGTGCCCCGTGCGTCTGGTGGCAAGTGACCTGGACGGGACCATAGTCGGTCCCGACAACAGGATCAGTGACCGGACCGTCCGGGCGTTCCGCAACTGCGTGGAAGCCGGCATTGACGTCGTTTTTGTCACCGGCCGCCCGCCGCGCTGGCTCAGTCCCCTGCAGGAATTCTTCGGCCACCAGGGCACTGTCATCTGCTCCAACGGTGCCATTACCTATGATCTGGGTGCCGAGCGGGTCCTGAAGGCGCAGGCCGTGTCCCTGCCCGCTATTCTCGACGCCGCAGGCATTATCCGCGAGCTCTACCCCCGGGCACGCTTCGCCGCCGAGACCGTGGACGGTTTCCACCTGGGGCCGGGTTTCCTGGAACCCGGATCCGCCGAGCTGCCCGGCGCGGTCACGCCCGCTCCGCTGGAATCCACCCTCACCGACGCTGACACGGTGGTGAAGTTCCTGGCCCGCGTGGACGGCGCAACGCCCGACGAGTTCCTGCACCGGGTCCGGCCCGCGGTGGCCCACCTGGTCTCAACCACGCATTCCGCGCCCTCGGCGGCACTGCTGGAAATGTCGATGCTCGGTCTGGACAAGTCGGTCACCCTGTCCGACTACGCTGCCTCGCGGGACATCGACCCGGCTGACGTGGTGGCCTTCGGCGACATGCCGAACGACGTGCAGATGCTGCAGTGGGCCGGGTGCGGTTACGCCATGGCGTCCGGACATGCGGACGCCCTCGCCGCCGCGGACAAGGTGGCACCGGCCTTCGCCGACGACGGCGTGGCCCGCGTTCTCGAAGCGCTGCTGCGCCGCGCCTGACCCGGACTGTTGCCGTCCGCCGGTGCCCCGGTCTGCCCGGTCCTCCTTCTGAACGGCTTACGGCGGCGGCTGACCCGGCCCGGCGGATCCGCCCGCTGCTGCCCTTCCTGCCGCCCGCCGGGAGTGCAGGAGCCGGTGCGCGGTAATGACCACGGCCAGCCAGGCCAGGCCGAGCGTCCAGGCCACCAGGACGTCGGTGAACCAGTGGTGCCCCAGATATACCCGGCTCAGGCCCATGGCGGCCGCAAAACCAGCGGCGGCGAGCACTGTCAGCACCTTGGCGCCGCGGCTTTTCAGGTGCAGCACCAAGAGGTAAGCCACCACCCCGGATATGACGACTGCGTTCAGCGAATGGCCGCTGGGAAATGACGCGGAATGCTCAAAGGGGGGCACGGCTTCCGTCAGCGGCGGCCGGGCACGGCCAATCAGTTCCTTGCCGGCAACCGTCATCAGCAGCGATCCGGCGGCTGCAGCGGCCACGAGCAGCACCGGCGTCCAGGACCGCCACTTCACTGCCATGGCCGCCACAGCCGCGGCCGCCAGGATGGGCATGCCGATGCTGCCGCCGAGATTGGTGAACGCTGTCACCGCAGTATCCAGATCCGGAGAGCGCAGGGCCAGGGCAGCATCCAGGAGGGGCTGGTCCAGCCGGGCCACGCCTTCGGACTCGGTCACCGACTCATAAACTTCCGCCGACCCCAGGGTCAGCAGAACAGCCGGGACCAGGCCCGCGGCCAGCGTAATCAGCAGCGCCGCGTGCGGGGAGGTCCGCTGCACCAGCCATGCGAACGCGGCCGCGAACCAGCCCGGCACGCGGGAGCCGGGCCGGCTCGGAGGACCGGAGCGCTGAGGGGGAAGTGCGGAACTGTCACGGGTCATCTAGACAGTATGCCCAATCGCCGGCAGAGCCAGTCCAGGTTTTCCGCCAGGCCTGCCTGCCAGACCTGCCAGGAATGGCCGCCGGGCAGCGTCTGGAGCGTGACGTCCATGCCTGCGGCCCGGGCCGCAGCAAAAACCGCCTCCCCTTCCGGTGCAAACACGGGATCCTCCGCCCCCACCACCACAATCCCCGCCGAGTCCGGAAAGGAGAACCGCTGCAGCCGGTCCAGGGCGTTCTGGTTGTTGAAGGCCGCGGAGTTCCCGTTGAAGTAGGTGTTGATGAGGGCGTCCCGCCCCTGCGGAAGGCCGGGTTCGGCCGCTCCGGAGATGTCGATGAAGGTCGGGTAGGCGTCCGGGAAGTTGACGGCGAGCTGCAGTGCACAGGTTCCTCCGTAGGAATAGCCGGCTACCGCCCACTGGCGCCCGCCGCGCAGTCCCGACGCCAGATTCTGCTGGACCCACGCCGGAACGTCCAGCGCCAGGTACGTGGCGGAGGAGCTGACCGCGGAATCAAGACACAGCGGCCAGTTGCTGTTGCCGGCATTGGAGGCGTCCGGCATGACCACCACCGGGGCGAGCCCGCGGTGGGCTGCAGCGAAGGCATCCAGGATGTCGAGCAGCTGCCCTCCGATCAGCCAGTCGGAGGGGCTCCCCGGTTTGCCGTGGATCAGCACCAGGACGGGGAGGTTTACTGCCGGCGGATCGGCTAGATAAGCCGGAGGCAGATACACCAGCGCGGGATCGGAGGCGTAGCCCGACGTACTTCCCGGGATGTCCGCGGAATACAGCTTCCCGCCGGCCGGCAGGTCCGGCGGGGGCATCCAGTTGGCCTCCGTGGTGTCCGGAAGCCCTGCGGCGTCGTCCGGGCTGCGTTCCGGCAGGCCCGAGGCCTCCGGCGCAGGCGGGCTGACGAGCGACCCCAGCGTGGGGTATTGCCGGTACGCCGTGTTGGCCGCCTGTGCCACTGCCGCCACGGCCAGGGCCGCCGCCGTGAGTGCCAAAACGCGGGACCTTGCCCGGTCTGCCGTCCTCAACCGCGCAACGGCAAGGATAACCGCAAGTATTCCTGCGGCAGCATATAAATAGAGGCTGCGCGGCAGGGACGCATCCCACCAGTAAAAGACTGTCTCGGCCAGCACCCCGAGGATAAGGGTCAGCACCGCCGCCGCCACGGCGGCCAGGGGAACAACGGTGAGCAGATGGCGGCGCCCTCCCCACACGAGCCAGGCCAGGGACAGTCCGCCCAGAACCAGGGCGGCCGCGGGAACCGGCCCGCTGACGAGCGAAACGGAGTTCACCGGGAGCCGTCGACGATGTTCCGCACGAGGGAAAGGCCCTGGGCCAGGGATATCTTCGGCAGGTAGGCCCTCGCCACCGCGTTGCCGATGGCCGGCAGGGTGGCTGGATCGCGGTACGTCATGTACAGCGGAACGTACCGGGGCTGGAACTTTGCCTTGAAGGCGAGCAGGGACCGGAAGCCGTAGACCGGTTCCAGGGTGGTTCCGAGCACGTCCAGGACGGAGTCCAGGATGGAGGAGTCGCCGTCCCCCGGCCCCCGGCCGGAACCGTCCGCCGGGTCCGTTTCCGGCCTCGAAGCAGGCCGCGCGCGGGCCAGAGGTGCTCCGGAGAGGCTCAGCACTTCATAGCCTTCGTCCTGCAGCATCCTCGCAGCCGAGGCAATCAGAAAGTCCATGGCCGGACGGAAGCCGCTGCTGCGCCGGCGCATGAAGTCCAGCGTCCATCCCACCACCTGCCCGTCCCGGTAAATCGGCAGCCAGGATGTCACCGCGTGAACGGTGCCGTCGCTGTCCACGGCGATCAGGCAGCGGACCTCCGGGTCCTCCATCTCGTCCAGCCCGCCCAGGGTGAACCCCATTTCCGGCATTTTCTTGTCTGCCACCCACTCTTCGGAAATGGCATGCAGCTGGTCCAGCACAGCGAGGGGTGCCGTCGAATAGCTGATCCACCGTGCCTCAATGCCGGCCTTGCGGGCATGGTTGAGCGCGGTCCGGGCGTCCTGGAATTTTTTGCCCCGGAATTCCAGGTTTCCCAGCGGCAGGATGGTCTCCTCGGCGACCTGGAGCCGCGAGAATCCCATGCCTGCCGTGATGGTTTCCACCTCTTCATCCACTGAGTAAAAGCAGGCGGCACTGCCGTTCGCCGTGCAATACGCAGAGAACTCTTCGACTGTGCTGCGCAGCTCGGTCCGGGGCCCCACGGGCGGGCCCACGGTCAGTGCAACGCCGAGATTGGGGCGAAACGCGAAGTAGGAGTTGCCGCTGGACGAAAACCAATACGTATTTCCCGGCCACAGCGTCATCCAGGCCATGGTTCCGCCGCCGTGGGTTTTCAGCAGCGTCCTGGCCCGCTCCGAGTCGCTGGTATCCCGGCGGTAGGCAGGCTCCCAAAAGGATCCGAGCAGGAGCAGGCAGATCAGCACCCAGAACAGCAGCCCGATGCCCTCGTAGAGCAGGTCGGCCGGCACGGTCCGCGGCAGCAGCCCCGGCGTAGACCTTGGAAGTTCCAGTTGCAAAACCGGCAGGAAACGCTCCGGAAGGTCCGCGATGAGAGCCTGGGCGGTGGCCTGCGGGGTGAAGGAGCTCCTGAGCGCAAGCCCGGCAAGGACGTACACGGCGCTGAGCACTGCCGCCGCCCCTGCGACCCTGACCCAGAACCGGCGGTACGTACCCGGCGCGGCGGAGACGGTGAACAGGCCGCGGGTCGCACAGAGCAGCACAAACACTGCCAGCGGCACCAGCACGGGCAGGAACAGGGCTAAAGCGCCTTGCGCCGCTCCCAGGTTGTACCCGCCGCCCGGGTCCTCCGAGCCGGCATACCGAACCGTGCGGACAGCCGCCAGAACGGTCATCAGGCCCTGCAGGACGACGGCGCCCCACCAGGCGAAGTGCCGTCCCCGCCGCAGTCCGTCCGCCAGGACAATCAGCAGGACCTGGGGCAGGGTCGCCAAAAAGAAACCTGCCGGTCCGGCGCGGAGCCGGAGGCCGGCTTCGCCGCAGTCCGCGCTCTGCCCGGGGTCGCTGCAGAGCGCGGCCAGGGTTTGCGGATCCACGAGCTGAATATCGGTGTTCAGGAACCGCAGTACGGCCAGCGGTCCCACCGCCTGGGCACTGAGGGCGGAAATGACCGGTCCCGCGGCCGACGCCGCCACGACGAGGGCCACCAGCACGCGTGCTTCCCGCCGGGTGGCGGTCAGCTGCCCGGGAAAAGCGGGGAGACGTCCCGCCAGCAGCGGGCCGGCCAGCGCACCCGTGACGGCGGCTCCGAGTACCGTGACGCTGTGGAATGAGCCGCCGTAGAGGGCCAGGAGGACCAGGAGGGTGAAGAGCCCCACCCGCAGCCTGCGCCGCCAGAGAGTGGGGAAGCGTGCACTGGCGGCCGTGGCAACGCCGCACACCATGGCCAGGGGGCCGACAAAGGACTCTGATTCCAGTGCCAGGGACCAATCGCCGGGAATTGTGTTGGCGGCATGCGTGAAGCCGACGGCGAACAATGCCCCGAGAACCTGGGCGGACACTGCCGCCGCTGCCAGCTTCGCGGAACCCAGAACCCGTTCACAGGGCAGCACCACGAGGAGGATCAGCAGCGTTGCGGCGACGTATCCGCTCGGGCCGGAGGCCCAGAAGCCGGAGAGCAGCAGGGCCGGCCAATACTCGGGAAGCGATCGGGAGGAGAGGACAACCCAGTCCTGCAGCGGGCCGGAGGGGCCGGAAACAAGGCTTTGGCTGACAATTCCTGCAACCCAGAAGAACGCGGTGAAGGCCAGGGTTACCGGCCCGAGCCGGGCGCTGCCGCGCAGCAGGTGGGCCTGCCACGAGAGGATCCGCATGATTCTCGAGGGTCTTTTTGCCGGGGACTGAGTCGCCAAAACCGGGTACCTCCGCACCACCTCGCCGCTCCCGGCGCCGAGACAGCGGCAGCCGTGCTGCCAGTCTAGGTCGGAGCTTTCCGGAACGGGATGCGCGGTGCCGCTGCGCCGCCCTGTATGGATAAAGTACGCAGGTGAGCTATCCCTATTTCGACTCCCCCGTCCCGCTGGGCCTTTCCCACCGCGGATTCTCCCCGGACGGCTTCGAAAACACGATGGCAGCGTTCCGGGCCGCCGCAGCCCTGGGTTTTGGATATCTCGAAACCGATGTGCGCACCACCCGCGACGGTGTCCTCCTGGCGTTCCATGATGCGTCGCTGGACCGGGTTGCCGGCACCGGCGGTCCCGTGGACAGCCTGAGCCTGCGCGAGGTTCGCCGCGCCCGGGTTGGAGGAGCGGAGCCCATTCCCGCGTTTGAGGACGTATTGACCGGGCTGCCCGGACTCCGGCTGAACGTTGACATTAAAGATGCTGCCGGTTCGGCTGAGCTGGCACGGCTGCTGAACAAGCACGGTGCCCAGGACCGGGTCCTGGTGACCTCCTTTTCGGACCGGCGGCGGCTGGCGGCACTGCGTCGCCTGGACCGTCCGGCGGCCAGCTCCGCGGGCGCCGTTTTCACGGCCCTGACCGTATTGTTCGCCCCGGCCGGTCTCGCGGGCGTACTGGCCCGGCTGGGACGGTACCAGTGCCTGCAGGTTCCGGAACGGCAGGGTCCGGTGCGGATTGTGACCCGGAGGTTCCTTTCCCGGTGCCACCGGGCCGGTCTGCAGGTTCACGTCTGGACGGTGAACGACGCCGCCGATATGGAGCGCCTGCTCGATCTGGGCGTGGACGGCCTGGTTTCCGACCGGGCCGATCTGCTGGCCGACGTGCTGGCTCGGCGGGGAAGCTGGCCGCAGGGACGTTCCGTGAAGCCCTGAACCGCTGCCCCCATCCCGCAGGATGGACCCCGGGACTGGCAGTATGGGTGCATGCGCGTACTCATTGCCCCGGATAAGTTCAAAGGCTCACTTTCAGCAGTGGAAGCGGCAGCAGCCATGGCCGAAGGCGTGCTTTCCGTGTATCCGGAAGCCGATGTGACCCTGGTGCCGGTTGCCGACGGCGGCGAAGGCACCCTGGAGGCTGCGCTCGCGGCCGGGGCAAAGGAGTACACCGCCGGTGTGCGCGGACCGCTGGGAGGGTATGTCACCGCCCTGTGGGCCATGACCGGGGAGACGGCCGTGATCGAGACCGCCCGCGCCTCCGGGCTGATGCTGGTGGATCCCTCCGTGCAGTCCTCGCTGGCGGCAACAAGCTACGGCAGCGGAGAGCTGATCCGCGAGGCACTCGACGCGGGAGCCTCCGAAATTGTGCTCGGCATCGGCGGCTCTGCCATGACCGACGGCGGATCAGGCGCACTCACGGCCCTGGGGCTGCGCATCCTGGACGCAGCCGGAGAACCGGTGCCGCCGGGCGGCGCGGGCCTGTCCCTGGCGGCGTCCATCGATGCCTCATCCCTGGACAGCAGGCTGCGCGGGGTGCGGGTCCGGATCGCCGCCGACGTCACCAACCCGCTGACCGGACCTGAGGGCGCTGCCCACGTGTTTGGCGAACAGAAGGGTGCCGACGCCTCTGCCCGCCTGCTGCTGGATGAAGCCCTGGTGCGCTGGGCTGCGCTGCTGCGCGAGGTGACTGGCGTCGACGTCGATATTGCGGGAGCCGGCGCGGCCGGCGGTTTCCCGTCCGCGTTCCTGGCGTTCACCGATGCGTCCCTGGAAAGCGGCTTTGACGTCATCTCACGGCTTACCGGGCTGGACACGGCCCTGGCCACGGCTGACCTGGTGCTGACGGGCGAGGGCTCCCTGGATGAACAGTCCCGGTACGGCAAGGCTCCGCTGTCGGTGGCGGAGCGTGCCCGTGATGCCGGCATTCCGGTGGTCGCCCTCGCCGGACGGATTACCCTTCCGCCGCACGTGCTGGCGGAATACGGGGTGGTGGCAGCGGTAAGCCTCCTGGACCTGGCGGCGGATCCGCAGGACGCGATGGACCGGGCCGCCCGCTGGCTGACCCGGGCCACGGTCCAGGCCCTCGAAGGGGCCTAGCCCAGCCGGCTCGGCTTGGCGCCCCGGTCTTCCGTAGGCTGGTCCGGATCGGTGCCGCGCCACCGTGCAATGGCCTGCATGCCGTGGAAGGCCAGCAGTGTGGCGCCGGTGCCCAGGGCAATGCCGCCGAACTCCAGTCCGGCCACCACCCAGGTGAAGTTGGCGATGGCGATGATCAGGCCCAGGCCCGCGGTGGAGAGGTTGATCGGGTTGGAAAAGTTCACCTGGTTGTCCACCCAGATGCGCACCCCGAGGATGCCGATCATCCCGTAGAGGATGACGCCGGCGCCGCCCAGGACGCCGCCGGGAACGGTGGCGATCATGGCGCCGAACTTGGGAAAGAGGCTCAGCAGAATGGCCACGATGCCGGCCACCCAGTACGCGGCCGTCGAGTACACCCTGGATGCCGCCATGACGCCGATGTTCTCCGCGTACGTGGTGGTTGCTGAACCGCCGCCGGAGCCGGCCAGCACGGTGGCCAGGCCGTCGGCCATCAGGGCGCGGCCGGCGTAGGGGTCAAGGTCGCTGCCGGTCATCGCCGCCACGGACTTCACATGTCCAATGTTCTCGGCCACCAGCACCAGGACCACCGGCACAAACAATCCGATGACGGAAAAGTGGAAGGTGGGGGACTGGAAATCCGGAAGCCCAAACCAGGCGGCGTCGTTAATAACCTGGAAGTCCACTTCCCCCTGCCAGATTGCCGTGAGGTAACCGGCAACCACGCCCAGCAGGATGGCGAGACGGCCGAGGAACCCTTTGAAGAGGACTGTGGCCACCAGGATCGCCACCACGGTGACGGTGGCGGTCAGGGGGCCTTTCTCAAAGTTGTCGCGGGCCGAACCTGCCAGATTGAGGCCAATCAGCGCAACAATCGTGCCGGTGACCACCGGCGGCATCAGAATCTGGATCCATTTGGTCCCGGCGATCTGCACGGCCAGGCCGATGAGGAACAGCGCCGCTCCTGCCATGATGATTCCGCCGAGGGCCCCGCCGGGTCCGTGCTGGCTTGTGGCTGCTGCGATGGGGGCAATGAAGGCGAAGCTGGAGCCCAGGTAGCTGGGTACCCGCCCGGCCGTAATAATCAGGAACAGGATGGTGCCGATACCTGAGAACAGCAGCGTGGTGGCGGGAGGAAACCCCGTCAGCAGGGGAACCAGGAAGGTCGCGCCGAACATGGCAACCACGTGCTGGGTTCCGATGCCGATGGTCCGCGGCCAGCTCAACCGCTCGCCGGGAGCTACGTATTCGCCTGGTTTGATGGTTTTGCCGTCGCCGTGAATGGTCCAGGCCGTACCGAATCTGCTCATGGGTGTGCCTTTCAAAGACCAGGGGAGGGTTCGTGCAGAATAGTACCGGGCGTTGATGTCCACGGTGTTACCTTGCAGGCGGAACCATTTTACCGGCAGAACAATTGGGCGGACGCCGCAGTCCGCTGCGAACGGACGGATCAGCATGGGCATATCAGTTTCGGGACGAACGGTACTCATCACCGGCGCGGCCAGGGGGATGGGGCGGCTGTACGCAGAGCGGGCGGTGCGCGACGGCGCCGCAAACGTGGTCCTGTGGGACCTCGACGCCGATGCGCTGGAAGCCACGGCCGAGGAGCTGCGCGCCGAAGGCGGGAGCGCCGTCCACCCCTTCGCCCTGGATGTCGGTTCCCTGCCTGAAGTAACTGCTGCGGCCGGCCGGGTCATGGCAGAGGTTGGGGTTCCCGACGTCCTGATCAACAACGCCGGAATCGTGCGCGGCAAGTATTTCTGGGAACACGTTCCCGAAGCGGACATCAACGCCGTCATGCAGGTGAACGCGGTAGCGCCCATGCAGATCACCCGCGCCTTCCTGCCGCAGATGATCTCCCGCCGCACTCCCGCCCGGATCCTGAACGTCGCGTCGGCGTCGGGCACGCTGTCCGTGCCGAAAATGAGCGTATACACCGCGTCCAAGTGGGCAGTGATCGGCTGGAGCGATTCCCTGCGGCTGGAGCTGAATGAATCCGGCAACGGTCACATCCAGGTCACCACCCTCATTCCGAGCTACATCAAGACCGGCATGTTTGCCGGGGCCAGGGGGCCGCTGATGACACCCCTGATGGAGCCGGACTACGTAGTGGACCGGGCCTGGGCTGCACTGATGGCAGGCAAGGCCCGGATCCAGCTGCCCTGGACCGTGCCCCTGGGCAGCGCCCTGCGCGGACTGCTGCCGCAGCCGGTGTGGGACGTGGTCGCCGGGCGGGTGTTCAAGGTGTACCAGTCGATGGACCACTTCACCGGCCGTCCTTCCGCCGCGGCCGCAGCAACGCCGGCGGAGGCCCGCCGTTGAGCACTGAAGCGCCGGCACAATTCTCCGGCACCCACCCCGAATCCCGCATCTCCTCCACGGTGGCGGCAGTGCGGCGCACCTACGAGTCAGGCCGCACCAGGCCCCTCGCCTGGCGGCGTGCCCAGCTCCAGGGCCTGATCCGCATGCTGACCGAGCGTGAAGCCGACTTCAGCGCCGCCCTGGCCCGCGACCTCGGCAAGAGCCGGCTCGAGGGGTACCTGACGGAGCTCTCGATCACCCGTGCCGAAGCGGAGTACGCGCTGAAGCATCTGGCCCGGTGGACGCGCACCACGCGTGTTCCCGTGCCCCTGGGCCTGCAGCCCGCCTCGGCCGCGACGGAGCCGCAGCCGCTGGGGGTCGTCCTGATCATCGCCCCGTGGAACTATCCGGTGCAGCTGCTGCTGGCCCCGTTGATCGGTGCGCTGGCGGCAGGGAACGCAGCGGTGCTGAAGCCTTCGGAGCTGGCTCCGGCCACGTCTGCGGCAGTGGCGGAGCTGCTGCCCCGGTATCTGGACCCGGACGCCGTCGTCGTCGTGGAAGGCGGCCGGGAAGCCAGCACGGCGCTGCTCGCCGAGCGTTTCGATTCCATCTTCTTCACCGGCGGGGAACGGGTGGGCCGCGTGGTGCTGCAGGCTGCGGCCAAATACCTGACCCCGGTCACCCTCGAACTGGGCGGGAAATCGCCCGCCGTCGTGCTGGACGGCAATTTTGCCGCCATTGCCCGGCGCCTGGTCTACGGGAAACTGCTCAACGCTGGCCAAACGTGCGTGGCGCCGGACTACGTCCTCGTCACCGAGGAGGCCGCTCCCAAGCTGCGCAAGCACCTGGTGCGTGCCGTCAGGGAGCTCTTCGGCAAGGATCCGGCCAAGAGCGCCGATTTGGGCCGGATCATTAACGAACAGCACTGGGACCGGCTGCACGGCCTGCTGGAGAGCGGAACCGTGCTTGCCGGAGGCGGCGGGGACCGTGATTCCCTGTACCTGGAACCGACAATCCTGACGGACGTCTCCCCGGAGTCCCCCGTGATGCAGGAAGAAATTTTCGGGCCGATCCTGCCCGTGCTGACCGTGCAGGACCTGGACGAGGCGATGGACTTCATCAATGCCCGCCCCGTGCCGCTGGCGTCCTACCTGTACACGCAGTCGGCCGCAAACCGGAAAGCCTTTGAACGCGGCGTGCGGGCGGGCAGCGTGAACCACAATGTGAGCACCGTGCAGCTGGCCGTGCCCGGGCTGCCGTTCGGCGGCGCCGGTGCGTCCGGCACCGGCGCCTATCACGGCAAATATTCGTTCGACACCTTCAGCCAGCTGCGTCCGGTCTTCACCAAGGGCACGCTGCTGGACACGCTCAAGGTCGCCTACCCGCCCTACAACGGACTCAAGCGGCGGCTGCTACGTCGCCTGCTCTAACTCCCCGGCCCCGCTGCCCCCTCGCACCCCGCCCCTCTCCTTCCTCCTCACGGGGCCGGAAGGCGGGAGGAGGGAAAGGACGGCGGCGGGGGAGCGGGGAAGGCTAGGAGATGACCGCGTCCACGATGGCCTTGGCCTCGGCCTGGACCGTGTGCAGGTGTTCCACGCCCTTGAAGGACTCCGCGTAAATCTTGTAGACGTCCTCGGTTCCGGACGGGCGGGCGGCAAACCAGGCGTTCTCGGTGGTGACCTTCAATCCGCCGATCGGAGCACCGTTGCCGGGAGCCTCGGTGAGGCGGGCGGTGATTTCCTCACCGGCCAGCGTGGTGGCCGTGACGTCCGACGGCGAAAGCTTTGCCAGCGCCGCCTTCTGGTCCCGGCTCGCCGGGGCATCCACCCGGGCGTACTCCGGGTCGCCGAACCGGCCGGTCAGCTCCCGGTACCGCTGGGACGGGGTTTTGCCCGTCACCGCGGTGATTTCCGAAGCCAGCAGGGCCAGCAGGATGCCGTCCTTGTCGGTGGTCCAGGCCTTGCCGTCCCTGCGCAGGAAGGAGGCACCGGCGGATTCCTCTCCGCCGAAAGCCGCCTCGCCGGTGAGCAGGCCCGGAACAAACCACTTGAAACCGACGGGAACCTCCATCAGGGTCCGTCCGAGGTCTGCGGTGACGCGGTCGATCATGGACGACGACACCAGGGTTTTGCCCACCACTGCGTCCTTGGGCCAGTCCGCACGGTTCCGGTAGAGGTAGTCAATGGCGACGGCGAGGTAGTGGTTGGGGTTCATCAGCCCGGCATCCGGGGTGACGATTCCGTGGCGGTCGGCGTCGGCGTCGTTGCCGGTGGCGATGTCGTACTCGCCGGCACGGGAGATCAGGGAAGCCATGGCGTACGGGGAGGAGCAGTCCATGCGGATCTTCTCGTCCCAGTCCAGGGTCATGAAGGCCCACTGCGGATCCACGTTCGGGTTGACGACGGTCAGGTTCAGCTTGTGCATCTCTGCAATGGCGCCCCAGTAATCCACGGAAGCACCGCCCAGCGGGTCGGCCCCGATGTGCAGTCCGGAGGCGCGGATGGCATCCAGGTCCAGGACCGAGGAGAGGTCCTGGACATAGTTCTGCAGGAAGTCGTAGGTGCCCACGGAGTCAGCCAGCCGGGCCTCGCCGAGCGGAATGCGCTTCACGCCGCGCAGTCCGCCCTCGAGGAGTTCGTTGGCGCGGTTGGCGATCCAGTTGGTGGCCTCTGATCCGGCGGGGCCGCCGGTTGGCGGGTTGTATTTGAAACCGCCGTCGGCCGGGGGATTGTGCGACGGGGTGATGATGATGCCGTCTGCTTCCTCGGTGCGGCCGGTGTTGTGCTTCAGGATGGCGTGGCTCAGCGCCGGAGTGGGCGTGAAACCGTTGCGGGAATCAATCAGCACGTTCACCCCGTTGCCGGCGAGCACCTCCAGGGCGGTGTTCTGCGCGGGCTCGGAGAGGGCATGGGTGTCCTTGCCCATGAACAGCGGACCGGTGATGCCCTGTCCGGTGCGGTACTCCACGATCGCCTGCGTAATGGCGGCAATGTGGGGTTCGTTGAAGGCGCCGTTCAGGGACGATCCGCGGTGGCCCGAGGTGCCGAAGACCACCCGCTGCGAGGGGTCCTGCATGTCCGGCGTGATGTCGTAGTAGGCATCCAAAAGCGCCGTCAGGTCAACTAGGTCGGAGGGTTGGGCAACTGTGCCAGCTCGGTTAGACATACCCCTAAGCATGCCAAATAAAATCCTGCCGCGGCAGAAGCGTGCCGGGTTCCCTAGGGTTTCCGGTTCTCTCCGCCGGTGCCGGTGGCGCCGGAGGTCTTGTTCTTCGAGTTAATGCCTTCGGAAATGCTGGCGTGGACTTCCACCCGGTCATCGGCTTCATTGGGATCACCGGTGCCGTCGGGAACAAAATCAGCGGCGTCCTTCACCAGTGCCTCCGCCGGGTTGTCCGCTGCCTCGGCGGGATCCTTGCCGGTGTGCTTGCTGCTGTTCTCAGCCACGGTGTCCTCCTTCTGCGGGACCTGGTATCCCGCCGCATCAACCATCAGTAGGCCTGTTTCAGGTTTATCACTGCCGTCGGGTTCTATCCAGCCTTCCGCACTTCCGGCCGGCGGGGCCGCCGACGGATAAAACATCCCCGCGCCTAAACCATCCCCGCGCCTAAACCATCCCCGCGCTTAAACCATCCCCGCGCCTAAACCATCCCCGCGCTTAAACCATCCCCGCGCCTAAACCATCCCCGCGCTTAAACCAACGACGACGACGGCGGGAGCCGTCGTCGTCGTTGGTTGCGGACCCGGCAGGCCCGCAGGGGGAAGTGCTTAGCGCACGCCGCCCATCAGCTTCTTGATGGCGGGGGTGGCTGCGGCCAGGGCAATGCCCAGGACGATTGCCGTGATACCGCTGAACAGGAAGTAGCTGACTTCGGTGTCCGTGTTGTAGAACTGTGCCAGCCAGCCGGCCAGGGTGGTGCCCAGGGAGACGGACAGGAAGAACAGTGCCACCATCTGGGTCCGGAAGATCGCCGGCGCCAGCTTGGTCGCCACGGACAGGCCGATCGGCGACAGGAACAGCTCGGCGAACGTGAAGAGCAGCAGGATGCCGGCCAGGGCCAGCAGCGGGGTGCTGTTGGGGCCGCCGCCGGAGAACGGAATGAAGGCCAGGAATGCCAGGCCCATAACGGCCAGGCCCAGGGCAAACTTCAGCGGGGAGGACGGCTGCTTGTCGCCCAGCTTGGTCCAGACACCGGCGAATACTGCGGCGAAGATGATGATGAAGATCGGGTTGATGGACTGCACGAAGCTCGGCGGCATCTCCCAGCCGAAGAGATCGCGGTTCAGCGACGTGTCGGCGTAAATGGCGACAACGGTGAACTGCTGCTGGAACAGGGCCCAGAAGGCAGCGCTGGCAATGAACAGCGGCATGAAGGAGTACACGCGGCGGCGTTCAAGCTTGTTGACCTTCTTGCTGGTCAGGATCACCACGAAGTAGCCGATGGATGCCAGGATGGCCACCACGGCCATGACCACTGCCAGGTTCTGTGCGGTCAGCAGGCCGAAGACGACGGCCAGGATAATCACGGCGATGGCGGCAACAGTCCACAGGATGACCTTGGTGAACTGTGCGCGGGGCAGCGGGTTGCTGACCTCATGGGCAGATTCCGGCAGGTATTTGCGCGTCATCCCGTACTGGACGAGGCCAATGGCCATACCCAGGGCGGCCAGGCCGAAGCCGTAGTGGAAGCCGTATTCGCTCCAGGCCAGGCCGGTCAGGAGCGGGCCCAGCAGGCCGCCGATGTTGATGCCCATGTAGAAGATGGAGAAGCCGGCATCGCGGCGTTCATCCTTCTCTGCGTAGAGCGTTCCGACGAGGGACGTCGCGTTGGCCTTCACGCCGCCGGAACCGAGGGCGATGAGGATCAGGCCGGCGGCCAGTCCCGCGGCGCCCGGCAGGACGGCCAGCGAAATGTGGCCGAGCATGACAATGACGGCGGCGTAGAACAGCACGCGCTCGGAACCCAGCAGGCGGTCCGCGATCCAGGCCCCGAGGATGGTGGAGAGGTAGACGCCACCTCCGTATGCGCCGACAAGGCCGGTAGCGACGGCCAGGTCAATGCCCAGCCCGCCTTCCGTGGCCGTGTAGTACATGTAGTACAGCAGGATGCCCTGCATGCCGTAGAAGGAGAACCGTTCCCACAGCTCGACGCTGAAGAGGTTCGCCAACATACGGGGATGGCCGAAAAAGGACTTGCGGGCCGGCGGAGCGGCTGAGGTGCTGGGATTAGAACTCACCCAAACATATTCGCACCGGAATATGAGAGTCTCCAGCGGCGCCGGGGCTTAAATCTCCGCCCTGCGGCTTTTACCGCGGACTGGCGCGTGAGAAACATCACGAACAAATCGGCCCCACGGCACACTGTTACGGCATTCGGGCCGGACTCCCGGACAAGGCGGGATAAGATGTGCGGTTTATTTCTGCGGATATTGCTCCAGCTGGGCCGCCGCTGCCAGCAGCTGGGCCTCCGCCCCGGGCCGCCCGATCAGCTGAATACCCATGGAGAGTCCCTCCGGGGTCCTCAGCGTTGGAACGGTGATGGCCGGAAGCCCGCAGACGTTCACCATCGAGGTGTAGGGGGAGTAGCGGCACTGCCGCTCGTAGTCCTCCATGCCCCGTGCATCCGTGTCCCCGTCTTCGGAGCCGGAGTTCCAATACCAGCCAACCGGCCGCGGAGTCATGCCCAGCGCCGGAGTGAGGATCATGTCATAGGCGCTGTAAGCCCTGATGGTGTCCTCTTCGAACCGGCGCAGGATGTCCAGCGCCGACGCCAGCTCGGCACCCGTTCGCCGCAGCGCCCGACGGCGGACCGCAGCCGTCAGCGGGGTGAGCTTTGCTTCGGCGCCGGCGGGGAGTTCCAGGTTGGCCAGCGATGCGGTCCATACGGTCTGGAAGGCCTCCGGGTACCGCGGATCGTAGCTGAGCCCGGCTTCCACAAGGTCATGCCCGGCAGCCGTGAGACCGCGGATGCCTGCGTCCAGCGCCTCTGCGGCCTCAGGATCCAGGATGATCTCCAAGCGGGAGGCGAACGGTGAGAGGGTGCTGACTCCGATCCTGAAGCTGCCGGCCGCACGCTGCGCGGCTGCCAGGAAGCTCTCCGCGACGGGTGCGGCCGAGGTTGCGTGGTGGTTGGGCCCGGCCACCATGGCATCAAGCAGCAGGCCGGCGTCTGCGGCGGTCCGGGCGAGCGGCCCGGCAACCACAAACTGCCCCAGATCACTCTGTCCCGCACCGGCCGGAACGCGTCCGCGGTTGGGTTTCAGCCCGATGAGCCCGGTGGCTGCGGCCGGAATGCGGATCGAGCCGCCGCCGTCGGTCCCGGGAGCAAAAGGAAGCATGCCCGCGGCCACGGCCGCGGCACTTCCTCCGCTGGAACCGCCGGGGCTGCATTCCGGGTCCAGCGGATTACGGGCCGGAGCACCCGCGAAGTTCTCGCTGTAACTGCTGAGCCCAAACTCCGGAACCTGCGTTTTGCCCAGGCTGATGGCCCCGGCCCTGCGCAGAACCGCCGGCAGGGGCCCGTCCTCAGCCGGAGTGTAAGGCGCCAGCGCCGTGGTGCCGAGGCTGGTGGGGATGCCGGCAACATCGGTCAGGTCTTTGTGGGCCAGAGGCATCCCGTGGAGCATCCCCAGTGGTTCCCCGCGGGCAAACCTTTCATCGGCTGCGGCCGCTTCCTTCAGCGCAGCTTCGGGCGTCGGCAGCAGGAAGGCGCCCAGCGCAGGGTTGAGTTCCTCGATCCGCCGGAGGTAATGGCCGGTTACCTCACGGGCACTGACCTCACCGGAGGCAAGGCGGTCCCGCCACTGCAGGGCAGTGGGATCGGCCGGCGGCGGAACCGGGCCGGGCAGTGTGGAAGCGGACATGTGACCTCCGGGAGGGGGAATTATTTTCCGGGCAGGGCTCCCACTATAGGCTGGGAGGAAGTCGACGCCCGGGCCGGCGATCCGGCACACCGCAGAAGCCGCGGACCCGCCCGGTGCTTCCCCCCGTAATGGCCCCACAGCAAGGACAGGAACCGGAAAATGGAAAACGTATCCGTAGGCGACATCAGCAGCGATGCCAAGATTCTGGACGTACGCGAAGATTACGAATGGGAAGCCGGCCACATTGACGGCGCCCTGCACATTCCGCTGGACGCACTGCCGGAACGCCTCGATGACCTTGATCCGGACCAGGATCTTGCCGTCATCTGCCGCACCGGCGGACGCAGCGCCCGTGCCACTGCCTGGCTGGAGTCCCACGGCTATTCCGCGGTGAACGTCAACGGCGGAATGGGCGCATGGCTTGAAGCGGGCAAGCCCATGGTCTCCGACAACGGGCAGGAACCCACCGTCGTATGAGTGCTTCGCTGGATGCAGCAGCCGGCACGCCGGAAGCCGGAACGGTTTACACCTTCCTGGGACCCGAGGGAACTTTCACCGAGGCCGCCCTGCTGCAGGTTCCGGGAGCTGAAAGCTCCACCCGGATTCCCGCCACCAGTGTGACCGCCGCCTTGGAGATGGTCCGCAGCGGCCGTGCCGATGCCGCAGTGGTTCCCATTGAGAATTCCGTCGAGGGCGGCGTCAGTGCCACGCTTGATGCCATTTCCGCCGGCGGGCCGCTACGCATCCAGCGCGAAATACTGGTGCCGATCACCTTCGTCCTGGCCGTCCGCCCCGGTGTGGACCTGGCCGGGATCACGACCGTCTCCACCCACTCCCACGCGTGGGCGCAGTGCCGGGAATGGGCGGAGAAAAACATTCCGCAGGCGGAATATCTCCCCGCGTCCTCCACCGCCGCCGCTGCGACGGGCCTGCGCTCGGGGGAGCCGGGATACGATGCCGCCATCTGCTCGCCGCTGGTGGCGGAGCGGCTGGGCCTTGAAGTGCTGTGCAGCGACATTGGCGACGTCGCCGACGCAGTCACCCGCTTCGTGCTGCTCAGCCGGCCCGGCGTGGTGCCGGAACCCACCGGAGCGGACAAAACAACTCTCGTGGTGCCTCTGCCGGAGGACCACCCCGGGGCGCTGATGGAAATCCTGGACCAGTTTTCGGCGCGCGGAGTGAACCTGAGTCGGATCGAGTCCCGGCCCACCGGCCTGTTTCTGGGAGACTATTTCTTCAGCATCGATGCTGACGGCCACATCCGGGATGCCCGGATGGCTGATGCCCTGAAAGGCCTGCACCGGATCAGTCCGAACCTCCGGTTCCTCGGCTCCTACCCCCGGGCCGACCACCGTGAACCCGAAATTCCGAAACACACCAGCGACGAGGCTTTCCGCTCCGCGGACCTCTGGCTTCAAGGGCTCCTGAAGGGTTAACCTCGGCGCAGGGGCTTTCCGGTAAGACAAGGCCCGCATCCGGCACAAACCGGATGAACCGGAAATGGATCAACCCGAAACGAGAACGCAAATGGTGCGGCTGCGGAGGAGCAACTGTGAGCATCCGGGATATGCACGGCGGCGGTGGGGCCGCGGCTTCAGTTACCGGGGGCTGCGCGGCGACATCCTGAAGGACCGGGAAACCCTGGAACGGATCCGCTCCCTGGCCATCCCTCCGGCCTGGACGGATGTCTGGATCAGCCCGTATCCCAACGGCCATATCCAGGCCACCGGAACGGACGCGGCCGGGCGGCGGCAGTACATCTACCATCCGCACTGGCGGGAGCTGAAAGACCGGGAGAAGTTCGACCGGTCGCTGGCATTCGCTCAGGCACTTCCGGCCGCCCGGCGCCTGATCACCAAGCATCTGCGCACCGAGGGCAGCGGCCCGCAGCGTGCCTATGCCGCTGCCCTGCGGATTGTCGATGCCGGTGCCCTGCGGATCGGCGGGGAGCGGTACGCCGAGGTCAACGGCTCCTACGGGACCACCACCCTGCGGGTGGAACACGTCAAGGTGCAGGGCAATGAGGTGAGGTTCGACTTTCCCGGCAAGAGCGGCCAGGAATGGCACACCGTCATTGAAGACCCCGACCTGGTGGCAGCCCTGGAGCCGATGCTCGCCCGGCCGGATCCGGACACCGCGCTTGCCTACCAGGGAGCCGACGGCCAGTGGCACAGCATCGCCGGATCGTCGCTGAATGCCTTCCTGAAGGAGGTGACCGGCGGCGACTTCACGGCCAAGGATTTCCGCACCTGGCAGGCCACCGTAGTCGCGGCCATGCACCTGGCCCGCGCCCACCCCCTGGCCACCACCAAGAAGGACAGGCAGAAAGCCGTAACCGCCACGGCCCGCAAGGTTGCCGACCACTTGGGGAACACCCCCTCCGTCGCGCGGAAGTCGTATATCGATCCCCGGGTGGTGGACCGGTTTTTGGACGGCGAGGTGATTGACGCGGCAGGGTTCTCGGCCTCCGAGACCGCGGTGCGGCTCATGCTTACCTCGTAGCCAGGTGACGCCGCCGGCTTTCCCGGTTTCCGCATTCGTAAGTATGCTGATGTTAAGAGTGCGGTGTTGTCCGCACACGCGGCACAGGATCGAAGGCGGTCCTGTCTCAACGTTCAGGAAGGTAAGCGCATGTCTGAATACCCCAATGAGGAAGAACAGCTGACCGACCCCAAGCCCAGCGGGCAGTCCACCGGTGACGACAACTGGCGCGGCGACGCCGGCGACCAGGGCAACGACATCCGCTTCGCCGAAGAAGAGCAGCTGATCCGCGAGCAGGCCTCGCCTGCATCGGTGAACCGCGAGGACGAGGGTGAGTACACCGACAAAGACGAAGCCGACGGCGGCAAGCCGGCCAAGGAAGAGGGCGGCTACACCGACGCCGAAGGCACCCAGGACTCCTAGGGCTGCCTGACCGCCGCAGCCCCGTCCTGCTCGGCGGGAACCGCCGAGTTCCTTCCGCCGAACGGGCGGGGCCGCGGCCGGGCGGGTGCCGGAGACCGGATCAGCAGCGCCAGCGGGTTCACCTCCACGCGCACGCTGGTGGCGGTTCCGGTGACATCGCCGTCCAGCTGGGTCCGGGTGGGCTGGCCGACGCTGATTTCCACGGTTTTTGCCCTCCGGTGGTCAATCACCGGGAGGTCCTTGGGATATTTGGTGACCACCTTGCCCGCCAGCCAAAGCCAGCCGGCGAGGCTGCGCGGACTCATGACCACCACATCCAGCAGCCCGTCATCCATGCGGGCTTCCGGAATGAAGTCGATCCCGGCCGGCAGCCGGCCGATGTTTGCAAACAGGATGCTGCGCACCTTGCGCACCCGCGGCGGTTCACCGTCCAGGGAAATGGACATCTTGGTCCGCCGTCCGGGCAGGAGCCGGACCCCCGCCTCGCTGTAGGCCATCCAGCCCACACGTTCCTTCAGGTCGTCGCGGGTGGCCGCGAGGACCTCTGCATCCAGACCAATGCCTCCCATCACCAGGAACGCGCTGCTGCTGCTGCTTTCCCCCGTGACGGAGTTTTCCTGGGTCATGGTGCCCATATCGATACGCCGTTCCTGCCCGTGCAGCGCGGTGCTGACGGCCGCCTGCAGATCCAGGACCGGCAGGCCGAGGTTTCTCGCGAGCAGGTTTCCGGTACCCAGCGGCAGCAGGCCCAGGGCTGCCGGGGTGTTGGCCAGGGCGCGGGCAACCTCCCGGACTGTGCCGTCCCCGCCGGCGGCAACAACGACGTCGGCCCCCAGCTGCACTGCGCGGCGCGCCTGTTCGAAGCCCGGGCTCTCCCGCGTTGTCTCCAGGACCAGCGGCGGGTCCCACCCTGCGAGCTCGCAGGCTTCCGCCAGCAGTACCCGGGCCGCCGGGGCCTGGACCTTAATCGGGTTGATGACCACGGCGACCCGCTGGTGGCCCGGTGCGAGCGTCTTGACGACGGCCCGGCGCGCGGCCCGCTGCCGCCGCCGTCGCACGGTCACCCACGCCAGGCACGCTGCAGCGGCGGCAAGGAGCAGTGAAAGCAGGATGATCAGGGGAGCGGACATAATGGTTCCCACCCTAACCCGGGTCCGTGCCCGGGCCTGCCGCGCTTTTGGGTACTCTTGAAGCGTGATCGATGTAAATGAGCTCCGCGAAAACCCCGAAAAATTCCGAGCCTCCCAGCGCGCCCGCCAGGCGGACGAGTCCCTGGTGGACGCGATCATTGCTGCTGACGCCGCCCGCCGGGATTCCCGCACGCGGTTTGAGAACCTGCGGGCCGAGCAGAATGCCTTCGGGAAGCGCGTGGCCAAGGCCAAGGGCGACGAAAAGCAGGCCCTTCTGGCCGAGGTCAAGGAACTGGCAGGCGCCGTAAAGGCAGCCGGCGCCGAAGCCGACGCCGCGCAGGCCGAGTCCGACGCCCTGCTGCGCCGGATCCCGAACCTGGTGCAGGACGGCGTTCCCGCCGGCGGCGAGGACGATTTCGAGGTCATCAAGACCGTCGGAAAGCCCCGCGACTTTGCCGCCGAGGGTTTCACTCCCCGGGACCATCTGGAAATCGGTGAGCTGCTGGGCGCCATTGACATGGAACGCGGCGCGAAGGTGTCCGGCTCCCGGTTCTACTTCCTGCGCGGAGTCGGTGCCCGTCTGGAGCTGGCACTGCTGAACATGGCGATGGACCAGGCCGTGCAGGCCGGTTTTGTTCCAATGATCACTCCCACGCTGGTCCGCCCCGAGACCATGCAGGGCACGGGCTTCGACGTGGCGCACGACGCCGAGATCTACCGGCTGGCCGACGACGACCTGTACCTGGTCGGCACGTCCGAGGTGCCCCTGGCCGGGTACCACGCCGATGAAATCCTGGACCTGAACGAGGGCCCGGTCCGCTACGCCGGCTGGTCCTCCTGCTACCGCAGGGAAGCCGGATCCCACGGCAAGGACACCCGCGGCATCATCCGCGTCCACCAGTTCAACAAGGTGGAAATGTTCATCTACACCAAGCCGGAGGATGCCGCCGCAGAGCATCAGCGGCTCCTGGCCTGGGAAGAGGAAATGCTGGCCAAGGTGGAGCTGCCCTACCGGGTCATCGACACCGCCGCCGGAGACCTGGGCATGTCCGCAGCCCGCAAGTTCGACTGTGAGGCCTGGGTTCCGACCCAGAACGCCTACCGGGAACTGACGTCCACATCCAACTGCACCACGTTCCAGGCCCGCCGCCTGAACATCCGGGAACGCCAGGACGGCGAGGGCAAGGGAACACGGGCCGTGGCCACGCTCAACGGAACCCTGGCCACCACCCGGTGGCTCGTGGCCATCCTGGAGCACCACCAGAACCCGGACGGCTCCGTCACGGTGCCTGCCGCCCTGCGGCCCTACCTGGGCGGACTCGAAGTCCTGCCCGTCCTGTAGCCGCTGTTGCCGGTGGGGTTTTTGTGTCCGGAACCGGGGCACGGATGTGAGGCGCGTCCTTTCATGATCAGTAGACATCTGTTTAAATGAGGCGATGACTACTTTGACGAATGCCGGCATCGAAGACCGGCAAGAACCCCGTATCCAACCGCACCTCGTAGCCCTGGACGTCGACGGCACCCTCGTGGACCACGACGGACACATGTCCGCCGGCGTGCGCGAAGCCGCCCAGGCGGCCAGCGCCGCCGGGCACCACCTTGTGATCGCCACCGGACGCTCCTACGGAGCAGCCCTGCCCGTTCTGGAGCGCATCGGCATCACCAAGGGTTACTGCGTCTGCTCCAACGGCGGCGTCACCCTCGAGATAGATACTTCCCTGCCGGACGGCTACCGCGTCCTGGACCGGGTGGTCTTTGATCCGTCGGTGGCACTGGACGCCCTGCGGGTGAGCCTGCCCACGGCCAAATTTGCGCTCGAGGACTCCTACGGCAACTTCCTCTCCACCGAGCGGTTCCAGGACGCCAGCTTCGGTGTGGAAGCCCAGCCCGTCGACTTCGAGCGGCTGCGCAGCGCCGAGGCCGTCCGCGTAGTGGTCTTCAGCACCGATTCAACAGCCGAGGAATTCGGTGAGGCGGTGCGGGCGATCGGGCTGCACGGAGTCACCTATTCCGTGGGCTGGACCGCCTGGCTGGACATCGCCGCCGAGGGCGTCACCAAGGCCAGCGCGCTGGAAAAGATCCGCAGCGCCCTGGACATTGACCGCAAGCACACCCTGGCAATGGGCGACGGCCGCAACGACATTGAAATGCTGGGCTGGGCGGGCCGGGGAGTGGCCATGGGCCAGGCTCCGGAGGAGGTCCTGGAAGCAGCCACTGAAGTGACGGGAACCGTCTACGAAGACGGGGCAGCGGTCATCCTCCGCGGCCTGGCAAACCCGCAGGCGTAAGGAAACACCTCAGGCCCGCACCGCTGCCGTCCGAAGCCCCGGGCGGCAGGCGTGCGGGTCAGTACACCAGCGCCGCCGGCGGCAGGGCAGCCGGTCCGTAGCAGAGCGACAGGAGCCGGGCGGCAGCCGGACGGGTTGCCCACTCCTCCTGCCAGTGGGAACGCACCACCGCTTTGCTGACGGCCTGGGTGGTGATGCCCAGGACCTCGGCCACGTATTTCTGCTGGCCGCGGGCGCCCGGCGTCATCAAATCCAGGACCTTCCACTCTGCGTCGGTCCGGCTGGCAACGATCTGGCCCAGCAGCCGCAGGACGGCCTGGGCCTCGCCGGCAACCTCCATGTCCGGCCCGTCGACGGCCAGCGGAATGCGTTCGCCGGTTTTCCGTGCCCGGTCCACCGCGCGGCGGGCGTACACCAGCCCGAAGCCGTCATTGTCCAGAATGGACTGCATCAGCGGCGGGTGCAGCTCTCCGACGCCGATCCCCACATTCCAGCGCCGCTGCCGGATGGCGGTCAGCGCCGCCTCCACGGCTGCCGGGGCATCGGCCAGGACTCCCTGCGCTTCGTCGCCCACCGAGCGCTGAAACGGAACTGCGGCAGGCAGATGCCGCAGCGAGCGGATCAGATCCGGGACGAGGTCGCCGGATTCGCGGGTGTCCCGCTGATTGATGGTCAGCACGTAATGCATGGCATCAGCATGCCAGAGGCTCGGGAAAACAACCGGTTTCGGTTGCGGCGCGCCCTGTTCTCCCGAAAAGCCTCTCCCGAAGAGCTCCCCGCGCAAACGACGACGGCGGCCGCCCCGGAATGGGGGCAGCCGCCGTCGGGCGTTTGCCGGGCCGGACGCCGCGGGGCGCCGGCCGGAAGGGACGTGCTAGTTGTTCTTGGGGTCGGCGTCGACGTCGCGGCCCTGGGGCTCGTCCTCTTCGCTGCCTTCGCCGATGGCCTCGAAGCGCTTCAGTGAGGCTTCGACCTCGGTTTCGGCGGCTTCGCGGCCGGCCCAGTCAGCGGCTTCAACCCACTTGCCCGGCTCCAGGTCCTTGTACTTGGTGAAGAAGTGCTTGATCTCATCGAGCAGGAAGTCGGAAACGTCCGAGATGTCCTGGATGTGGTCAAAGCGGGGGTCTACGGGGACGCAGAGGACCTTGGCGTCTCCGCCGCCGTCGTCCACCATGTTGAACACGCCGATCGGGCGGGATTCCACCAGGACGCCGGGCATCAGATCGAAGTCCTGGAGCATGACCAGGGCGTCCAGCGGATCGCCGTCTTCGCCCAGGGTGTTTTCGAAGTAGCCGTAGTGGGTGGGGTAGGCCATGGACGTAAAGAGGATGCGGTCCAGGCGCAGGCGGTGGGTTTCGTGGTCGATTTCGTACTTGACCCGGGATCCCTTGGGGATCTCAATGGTGACGTCGAGTTTCATGGATACTCCTCTTGCGCGGCACCGTGCGGGTACCGCAAAACGGGTTGGCGAACGCGGCGTCAACGAAAACAGTGCCGTGAACGTAGGCTGATCAACACACCGGCAACCGCAGAACTGCCCGCGTCCGTGCGGGCTGCGGCGTCGGTCTAGTCTTAAAGATATATGTCTTGGTCCCCATTCACTGTCTTAGGCAGCGGATGCAGCTAACGGAAAGCAATGGTGAAGCGATGGCTCGGGTGTTTACCGGCCTCCTGCTGACCCTGGTCCTGGCCGTGCTTTTCGTTCCGCTGGCGTTGTACGCCGGACCTCCGGTGCTCGCCGCGCTCCGCTCCGAGCAGCCCCCGCGGCAGGTAGTGGTGCCCTCCTATCAGCAGGGCCCGAGCCGGCTGGCATCCCTGGGCGAGGAATTCCCGGTGCCCGCAGGTTCAGGTTCCGCAGCCCCGGATCCGCAGACGCTGAAGGAACTGCTGGACGCCGAGCTGACTGTCTCCGGAAGGGGCACTTTCCACGGCGTCGTGCTCGACACCCTGTCCGGGGAGGTGCTCTACGACCTGGACGGCGGCACCGCCGTCACGCCCGCCTCCAGCCTCAAGATCCTCACGGCTGCTGCCGCCCTCTCGGAGCTGGGGGCGGAGACCACCTTTGAAACTGTTGTCTACGCCGGAAGCACCCCGGACACCATCGTCCTTCGAGGCGGAGGAGACGTCCTCCTGACCGCCGGCAAGTCGGACGAGGAACAGGTCACGGGCCGCGCCGGGCTGCAGACCCTCGCCGATGAGACTGCGGCCGCCCTGGCGGAGCGGGGGACCGCGGGCACGGTCCGCATCCGGGTCGATGACACGCTGTTCAGCGGGGACACCCTGTCACCGGCGTGGAGCAGGGAAGACGTGGAGGCCGGGGAAATGGCGCCGCTTTATCCGCTGGCCATCAATTCGGCATGGGCAGCGGAGGGGGCCTCCTCCGGCCTGCGGACCGACGACGCCGCGCTCGCGGCTGCCGAAGCCTTTGCCGCCGCACTTGAAACGTCGGCCGGGGACTACGGGATGACGGTCGATCCGACCATTGAACGCGGCAGCGCAGGGGACGGGGCGCAGCGGCTGGCGGCGGTGGAATCGGCTCCCGTGTCCGATCAGGTGCAGCACATGCTGCTCACCTCCGACAACTACCTGGCCGAGGCACTGGCCCGGATGAGTGCCCTGGCCGCCGGTCGGGAGGGGACGTTCGAGGGCGGAACGGAAGCAGTGTCGGCAGCGGTGTCCCGGCTCGGCGTCGACACGTCGTCACTGGTGCTGGCTGATGCCTCCGGGCTGGGCGGCGGAACGGAGATCTCCGCCCTGCAGCTGGCCGGGACGGTGCAGGCGGCGCTGACGTCCGCTGAAGATGACGTTCGGATGCTGCCCTACTCCCTCCCCGTCGCCGGATTGAGCGGAACCCTCGCCTCCCGGTTTTCCGGGGATGAAGAGGAGGATTCACCCGCCGGCGTCGTCCGGGGGAAAACCGGAACCCTTTTCGCGGTGACCTCGCTCAGCGGGTTCGTGACGGATGCCGACGGCCGGCTGCTGTCCTTTGCCTTTGTGGCAAACGGGCTGGAAGCCAACACGGCCCAGGCCCGCGCCGCCGTGGATTCGGCAGCCACCGTCCTGGCCGGATGCGGCTGCCGCTAAGGCGTTTGGCGTTCAGCGAACCCCTCTCCAATTCCGGGGAGCGTGTGGTCTGATGGACGGATGGAGAGCTATCAGCGCCACCCCGCCCCAGCCGCCCCCGATCTGGTGAATTGGGACCTGGCCGCCGGAACGGCAGCCACCCTGGTGTCCGCCGGTCCCAAGATGTCAGCCCGTGAGATCCGTGACGCCGTCACGGAGCTGCGCGCCCTGGCAGATGAAGCAGTAACCCACGTACACCGCATCACCGGGCTGGAAGCTGCCCGGGACCTGCGGGATTCCGAGGTGCTCGTGGTGGACCGCGCCTCCTGGGCCAAAGCCAATTCCCGCAGCTTTGCCGCCCTCATGAACCCCGCCCTGGACCATCTGGCCCGAACCCGGCCCGAGCAGCTGAAGAATGCCAACACGGCCTTCAGCGGCACGGTCACCGGCGCCCAGCTCGGCGCCGTGCTGGCCTTCCTGTCCTCGAAGGTGCTCGGCCAGTACGATCCCTTCTCGGCCAAGACCCCCGGCGGCCCCTCCGGCGGACGGCTGCTTCTGGTGGCTCCGAATATCATCAGCCTGGAGCGCGAACTCAACGTGGTTCCGGCTGATTTCCGGTTGTGGGTATGCCTTCACGAGCAGACCCACCGGGTGCAGTTCGCCGCGGCGCCCTGGCTGCGCGACCACATGCTGGAGCAGATCGGCCTGCTCACCAACGGCCTGATGGACAAGGCGCAGACCTTGTCCGAACGCCTGGGACAGGCCGCCAAGACCCTCACCTCGCCGGCCGCCCGGGAAGCACTGACCGGCGGACCCGGCGGCGACGTCCCCAAGCGCCCGATGGACATCATGTCCCTGCTGCAGGACCCCGAGGACAAGGAGCGGATGTCCCACCTGACAGCTGTCATGTCCCTGCTGGAGGGCCACGCCAATGTGGTGATGGACGCCGTCGATGCCCGGATCGTTCCCAGCGTGAAGACCATCCGGCAGCGCTTTAATGCCCGCGGTAAAAGCCACGGCTGGCTGGACCGCTTCTTCCGCCAGATCATGGGGCTGGACGCCAAAATGCGCCAGTACAAGGACGGCGAGAAGTTTGTCCGCGCCGTGGTTGACCGTTCCGGCATGGACGGGTTCAACCGGGTCTGGGAAGCCCCCGCACATCTCCCCACCGAAGCTGAAATCCACAATCCGTCCCTCTGGATGACCCGGATGGGACTGTAACCGCACGTGCACATGCAAGAAGCCGACTTTTCCGCACCCGATTTCCCCGCTCAGGCCCAGCCGCACCGCGGCCGTCCACGCAAGCGCCTGAACCCGACCCTGGGCAAGGCCCGCAACATGATCCGGGAGGCGCTGGAGGATGCAGGGCTCGCGCCCCGCGGGACTGCTTCCGCTCCGCCTCCGCTGCTGCTGGTTGCGTGCAGCGGCGGGCCGGACTCCCTGGCGCTGGCCGAAGCGGCGTCCTTCTTTGCCCGCCGCGGTGATTACCGGGTGGGTGCAGTGGTCGTGGACCACGCCCTGCAGCCCGGATCCGCCGACGTAGCCGCCGCTGCCGCGCAGAAGCTTCGCGGCATGGGTCTGGACCCGGTCCAGGTGCGCACAGTATCGGTGCCTGCAACCGGCATGGGGCCCGAGGCCGCGGCCCGCACCGTGCGCTACGAGGCCCTCGATGCCGCCGTGGAGGAGACCGGAGCCGACGCCGTACTGCTCGGACACACCCTGGACGACCAGGCTGAACAGGTGCTCCTGGGCCTCGCCCGCGGCTCCGGCACCCGGTCCCTGGCAGGCATGCGTGCCGTGCGGGGCAAATACCTGCGCCCGCTGCTGGGACTGCGCCGCAGCGAGACCGAAGAAATCTGCGAAAGCGAAGGCCTCGACCCCTGGTTTGATCCCACCAACTCGGATCCGGCCTTTGCCCGGTCCCGGGTCCGGGCGGAGGTCCTGCCGTTCCTGGAAGAGAAACTGGGCCCGGGAATCGCCGAGGCACTGTTCCGTTCCTCACGTATCCTGGCCAACGACGCCGACTACCTCGACACCGTAAGCGCCGAAACCTATGCAAGGCTGCGCATCGTGCCGGGCGGTGCGGAGGACACGGAAACGCAGGCTGCCGGCACCGTCCTGTTGCCCGAAGCACAGCTGCGTGAGCTGGCTCCCGCCGTGCGCCAGCGCGTCCTGGCCCTGGCCGCCGTCGAGCTCGGAGCCGCCCAGCCCAGCTACGAACGGCTGCGGTCGGTCGAGGCGCTTCTGCGCCGCACCGGCTCCGCCGGTCCCGTGGAACTCGTCGGCAAAGTGAGCGTCTACCGGCAGGTGCGCACAAATCCGGTTCCCCAAGGCCCCTCCGGCTATGGCAATCTTGTCTTTAGGAAAAAGAGCAGCACCTAAAATCCAGCTGCAACATCTCGTACCCGGGAGCCATTCGTGGATTCACACGACGTCCAGTCAGACCTCAAGCACGTTCTCTACACCAAGGAACAGATCGAAACGCGGGTGAGTGAGCTCGCAGCAGAGATTGACCGCGACTATGCCGGGCGTGACATCCTGCTCGTCGGTGTGCTCAAGGGCGCCGTGATGGTCATGGCGGACCTTTCCCGCGCCCTGCACAGCCACGTGACCATGGACTGGATGGCGGTATCCTCCTACGGTTCCGGCACTCAGTCCTCCGGCGTGGTCCGGATCCTCAAGGACCTGGAAACAGACCTCCTGGGCAAGCATGTGCTCATCGTCGAGGACATCATCGACTCCGGCCTGACCCTTTCCTGGCTGCGCACCAACCTGCAGTCCCGCGGCCCGGCCAGCGTCGAAATCTGCACCCTGCTGCGCAAGCCCACCGCCGCCAAGGTCGAAATCGACGTCAAGTACGTCGGATACGAGATCCCGAACGAGTTTGTTGTGGGCTACGGACTGGACTTCGCCGAGCGGTACCGCAACCTCGATTTCATCGGAACCCTGGCACCGCACGTCTACGAGTAAAACCGGCAGCGGAGCAGACAGCACCGGACGGCGGCCAGCAGGCCGCCGTCCGGTTCTGCATCCGCGATCAACATCACTGCGGCGTGCTACGCCCAGAGGGAACTTTCCGGGTATTGGGGACGTGTTCTTTCAGGTAACGGTGTATAGCTAGTTGAAGCATATTTCCGCGCAATATCAGCGTTGTTGATCAGGAGGGACGGGGCGTACGCCCTGACGACGAATGAAATCTAAGAACTTCTTCAAGGGGCCGGGCATTTGGATAGTCCTGGCATTGGCCCTTCTTGTGCTCATTCTTCCCAGCCTTTCCCAGAGCGGGGCAACAAAGGTGGACACCAGCGTGGGGCTGGAGATGCTCAAGAACCGAGAGGTGGAGCAGGCCAAGATTTACGACGGCGAACAGCGCGTCGACCTGACGCTCCGGGAGCCGTATAAGGACAGCAGCGGCAAGGAGACCGAGAACGTCCAGTTCTTCTTCGGCACCGCCCGCGGCGAGGACATTGTCGCAGCGGTGAATGACTCCGGCGCCGACGGGTTCACCGACCAGCCGGTCCAGACCAACTGGTTCACCAGCTTCCTGGGCCTGTTCCTGCCCTTCATCATTCTCGGCGTCATCTTCTGGTTCCTGCTCTCCCGCATGCAGGGCGGCGGCTCCCAGGTCATGAAGTTCGGCAAGTCCAAGGCGAAACTGACCAACAAGGACATGCCGCAGGTAACCTTCGCCGACGTTGCCGGCGCGGATGAAGCCGTCGAAGAGCTCCACGAAATCAAGGAATTCCTCCAGGACCCGGCCAAGTTCCAGGCCGTGGGGGCCAAGATCCCCAAGGGCGTGCTGCTTTACGGCCCTCCCGGCACCGGTAAGACCCTGCTGGCCCGTGCCGTGGCCGGCGAGGCCGGCGTGCCGTTCTACTCCATCTCCGGTTCCGACTTTGTCGAGATGTTCGTCGGTGTGGGTGCTTCCCGCGTCCGCGACCTCTTCGAGCAGGCCAAGACCAATGCCCCCGCGATCATCTTCGTTGACGAGATCGACGCCGTCGGCCGCCACCGCGGTGCCGGCGTAGGCGGCGGCAACGACGAACGCGAGCAGACCCTGAACCAGCTGCTGGTGGAGATGGACGGCTTTGACGGCAACACCAACGTCATCCTGATTGCCGCCACCAACCGCCCCGACGTGCTGGACCCGGCGCTGCTGCGTCCGGGCCGCTTCGACCGCCAGATCGGCGTCGAGGCTCCCGACATGCAGGGGCGCCTGCACATCCTGCAGGTCCACGCCAAGGGCAAGCCGATGGCCGACGGCGTCGACCTGGAAACCGTTGCCCGCAAGACGCCCGGCTTCACGGGTGCCGACCTCGCCAACGTCCTGAATGAAGCGGCCCTGCTGACTGCCCGCTCCAACGCGCAGCTCATCGACGACCGCGCCCTGGACGAAGCCATTGACCGGGTCATCGCCGGACCGCAGAAGCGCAGCCGGGTGATGAAGGAACTGGAGCGCAAGATTACGGCCTACCATGAGGGCGGACACGCCCTGGTGGCAGCGGCCCTGCGCAACACGGACCCCGTCACCAAGGTGACCATCCTGCCGCGCGGCCGGGCCCTGGGTTACACGATGGTGCTGCCGCAGGACGACAAGTACTCCGTCACGCGCAACGAACTTCTCGATCAGCTCGCCTACGCCATGGGCGGCCGGGTGGCCGAAGAAATCGTGTTCCACGACCCTTCCACCGGTGCGTCCAATGACATTGAAAAGGCCACGTCCACGGCCCGGAAGATGGTCACCCAGTACGGCATGAGCGAGCGGATCGGTTCCGTGAAGCTCGGCAGCGGCGGAGGCGAACCTTTCCTGGGACGCGACATGGGCCAGGAACGGAATTACTCCGACCAGGTTGCCTACGTGGTGGACGAGGAAATCCGGCGTCTGCTGGACAACGCCCATGACGAGGCCTACCAGATCCTCACCGAAAACCGGGACGTCCTGGACCGGCTGGCCCTGGAACTGCTCGAGCGTGAAACCCTGAACCAGGCCGAGATTGCCGAGGTCTTCCACGACGTGCGCAAGCGCGACGTCCGCGAAGTCTGGCTCTCCAAGCCCACCCGCCAGGTCCACAGCCTGCCGCCGGTCGTCTCCGCCAAGGAACGGCGCGAGGCCGCAGCGGACGGCAGGCCGAACCCGGACACCGTCTCGCCGCAGGACCAGATTGCGGACGCAGACCTGCCCCAGGACTTCGATGTATCCGGCAACGGGCTGCCCCAGCCCGAAGGCACCGGATCCGGACACGCGGGACAGGGCGGCACCGCCGGCCGGACTGACGGCACGGAAGAATCCGCTCCGAACGACCGCTAGAACACGTCTGTCAGCAAGCGGCCCGGAACTTTGTGCCGGGCCGCTTTGCTGTATCGGTTCGGGCGGGGCCCCGCCGGAGGGCCGCTGCAGGAGCCGCCCCGGGCAGCAGCCACGGTAGGATCGACCAGTGACGGATTTCGATGATGAACTGACGGCGGAGGACATCCCCGCTTCCCCGGCCCCGGTGGACCAGCCCCGGATTGAAAAAGCGGTCCGCGAAATTCTCCTCGCAATCGGAGAAGACCCCGACCGGGAAGGGCTGCAGGACACACCCAAGCGGGTTGCGAAGTCCTATGCGGAAATTTTCGCCGGCCTGCACCAGAGCCCGGTGGACCTGCTGGCAACCACCTTTGCCCTCGAACACGAGGAGATGGTTCTGGTGAAGGACATCCCGTTCTTCTCCACCTGCGAACACCATCTGGTGCCCTTCCACGGCACCGCCCACATTGGCTACATTCCCTCCAAGGACGGCAAGGTCACCGGACTGAGCAAGCTCGCCAGGCTGGTGGACGTGTACGCGCGCCGGCCTCAGGTCCAGGAGCGCCTGACAACCCAGATCGTCGACGCGCTGATGGACAACCTGGACCCCCGCGGTGCCATAGTTGTCATTGAATGCGAACACCTCTGCATGTCGATGCGCGGAGTGCGCAAACCCGGAGCCAAAACCGTCACCTCGGCGGTACGCGGCCAGCTCCGGGAGACCGCAACACGTGCAGAAGCAATGAGCCTCATACTCGGACGATAGGACGCCACCACCCCATGGATTCACTCGCCGCCGCTCCCGGAACCGGACCAGCCACCTCACCCCTGCCGCTGGTCCGCCCCGTGCGGGCGCCCCGCCGGTTCACCGACCTTCCGGCCGACCGCACCCTGGTCATGGGCATCCTGAACGTCACGCCGGACTCCTTCAGCGACGGCGGGCAGTTCGGGCAGGCTGACCAGGCCATCCAGGCCGGGCTGAAAATGCACTACGACGGCGCCGACATCATTGACGTGGGCGGCGAATCAACCCGCCCCGACTCCGTCCGGATCAGTCCGGAGGAGGAGCAGCAGCGCATTCTTCCCGTGGTGGAAGCACTGGTGAAGGCCGGCGCACTGGTCAGCGTGGACACGATGAACGCTTCCACCGCCGAAAAGGCCATCGCAGCCGGCGCCGCCCTCATCAACGATGTCTCGGGCCTGGACGTGGATCCCGGCATGCCCGCACTGATCGCCCGGACCGGCGTTCCGTACGTGCTGATGCACAGCCGCGGCGCGGTCCGGAGCAGCGACCCGCATGCGGAGTATGACTCCGTCGTCGAGGACGTGATCACGGAACTGACGAAGCTCCGCGAGCTGTTTTATGCAGCCGGCGCAGCGCCCGAACAAATCATCCTCGATCCCGGACTGGGGTTCTCCAAAGACGGCAGCTCCAACTGGGAGCTGCTGCGGAACATCGACCGGCTCAACGGGCTGGGCCACCGGGTGCTCATCGGGGCTTCCCGGAAGCGTTTCCTCGGGTCCCTGCTCGCCAGCTCGGGCAAGGCGGCGGCACCGCTGGAACGCGACGGCGCCACCGCGGCCGTTAGCGCACTGGCTGCCTTCTCCAATGTCTGGTGCGTCCGTGTGCACAACGTCGGCCTCAGCGTCGATGCCGTCAAAACCGCCGCAGCCTGGAAGGGATAGGACATGAGCGTTTCCGGCACAGCCACCCGCGACACCATCACGCTGACGGGAATCACCGCCCGGGGATTCCACGGCGTCTTTGAGGACGAGCGGCGCAACGGCCAGCCCTTTGTGGTGGACGTAGTGCTGCACACCGATCTGCAGCCGGCCGGCCTCAGCGACGACCTGACGCAAACCGCACACTACGGCGAGCTCGCGGAGCAGGTTGCTGCCATCATTTCCGGAGAGCCGCTGAACCTGATCGAGGCACTGGCCGAGCGCATCGCTGCGGCGGTCCTGGAGAGCTTTGCCGGAATCGGAGCCGTCGACGTGACAGTCCACAAGCCGCAGGCACCCATCACCGTTCCGTTCGGCGACGTTGCGGTTACCATCCACCGGGACCGGCTGTGACCGGCGCCGCCGCGGTGACCGCGGTCCTGGCCCTGGGCAGCAATCTCGGCGAAAGCCGCGACACCCTTTCCCGGGCCGTGGCCGAACTCGCTGACCATCCCGGCGTCCGGCTCCAGGCGGTGTCTCCCGTGGTGCGGACCCGTCCGGTGGGCGGCCCAGAGCAGCCCGACTACCTGAACCTGGTGGTCTCCGTGGAGACCGACCTGCCGCCGCACGACCTGCTGGCGCACTGCCAGAGCGTGGAAAACGCCCACCACCGGGAACGCGAGGTGCGGTGGGGCCCCCGGACCCTCGACGTCGACATCATCACGTACGGTGACCTGGTGCTCGACGACGAGACCCTCACCATCCCGCATCCGCGCGCCGGCAGCCGTGCCTTTGTGCTGCAGCCGTGGGCCTGGATGGACCCGGACGCCAAGCTGTCGGGAACCCCCGTGGCCGAACTCGCCGCCCGGGCCGAGGACCTGCCCGGGCTGGAAATCTTCGAGGGAGACTGATCCATAACGTGGGGAACATCCGGTACCGCTGGCTGGCCGTCATCGCACTTGTGTCCGGCGTGATTGGCTGGCTGGTGAACAACTGGGCCACCCGCAACTCCCTGCCCGCCCCCGTGCTCAGCGTGTTCGGGCTGCTCACCGTCGTGCTCATTTCCGGTGCCACGCTTTTCCTGGGCCTGCGGGTGAGGCGCTGGCAGCAGGGCAACCGCGACCGCAAGCTGGACCCGATCGCCGCTGCCCGCACCCTGGTCCTGGCCCAGGCCACCGCCTATGCCGGCTCGCTGCTGTTGGGCTGGCACGCCGGCATCTTCGTGGAGCAGGTTCCGCTGTGGTCGCTCCGGCCGGGCCACGTGGCCACGTGGGCCGCCCTGGCCATGATCGCCGGAGGAGTCCTGATGATCGCCGTGGGACTGCTGGTGGAGCGGTTCTGCCGCCTTCCGCCGGATGACTCGAACGGGAACGGCGGGACCACCGCCGGCCCGGATACAAGACGCGAACCGGGAGACGGAGAATATGCCTAGCGAAGCAATCGATCCGGACGGCCTGAACTGGGAGCACGTCTCGCCCCGGTACCTGACCGTCCGCCTCATCGGCTGGGCGGTGGAAGCCGTGGTGACCGTGGCGCTCGCCTGCATACCGCTGATCCTCCGTGCTGCCGGGGTCTGGTCTTCGGCCCCGGACTGGCTGGTCTGGGGGCTTCCGGCCCTGATCGCAGCTGCGTATGTCTGGCGCGGGGTGCTGCTGCCGCGGCAGGTCCGCGCTGTCTGCTACGCCGAACGGAACGAGGACTTCCTTCTCCGGAGCGGTATTTTCTACCAGCGCACGCTCGTGGTTCCCTACGGGCGGATGCAGTACGTTGACGTCACTGTCGGCCCCCTCGAGCGTGCCTTTGGGCTGTGCTCCCTGAAACTGCACACTGCTGCCCCCGGAACCAACGCGGTGCTGCCCGGGCTGCCGGCAGCCGAAGGCGCCCGCCTGCGCGAGCACCTCTCCGAACGCGGCGAAACGCAGCTGGCCGGCCTGTGAGCGTTCCACACAACGGGGAATGGGCCCGCGTCCACCCGGTGTCCCCCCTGGTGCGCGGCTGGATCGCCCTTGCCGCCATTGCCTTTGTCTTTGGGCGGAACGTGGTGGAGGACCTCGTCGGGCTGCGTGGCGGCAACGGCGACGGCGGCAACGACGGCGGCGGCAGCGGCGGCGGGACGGTACCTGAGGGCACGGTCCTGCTGATCGGCATAGCCGTCCTTGCCGGCATCCTGCTAATCATTGCCGTGGGGTTCTTCCTGTCCTGGCGGTTCACCCGATACCAGGTGACCGGCGAGCACGTGCGCGTGCATTCCGGCATCGTTTTCCGCCAGCAGCGACAGGCGCGGCTGGACCGCGTCCAGGCCATCGACATCATCCAGCCGCTGCTGGCACGGCTCTTCGGGCTGGCGGAACTGCGCTTCGAAGTGGCTGACGCCGGTGAGTCCGCGGTCCGCCTGGCCTTCCTGAAGCTCGACGACGCCCAGCAGCTGCGGGCTCTGATCCTGGACCGGGCGTCCGGTGCTCCGGCCACGCATCCGGAGGCCGGCGGAGTCAGCGACGGCGAGGGCGACGGCGGCGGCGGCGGCACAGGCCCCGGCGGCGCTCCGGACACCGCCGGCACGCCTGCCGGCGCATCCGGCGGCATCCGCAGTAGGGGAGCCGCCGAGGCGCCGGAGCAGCCCATCCTCGAGCTGCGTCCGGGACGGGTCATCGCCGCCACTCTGCTGTCCGGCACCACGCTGTTCCTGCTGGTTGGCCTGGCCTGCGCCGTCATCATCACGGCCGTCACCGGCGAGCCGGTCACCCTGGCCGTCATGGTTCCCCTCCTCTTTGGCGTCGTCGGCGGCTACTGGTCAGAGTTCTCCACCTCCTTCAACTTCCGCGCCTCCGTTTCCCGGGACGGCATCAGGGTGCGCTACGGGTTGCTGGACACCCGCACCCAGACCGTTCCGCCGGGCCGGATCCAGGCCGTAGCCGTCCAGCAGTCACCGCTCTGGCGGCTCACCGGCTGGTACCGGGTCTCGGTCAACGTGGCCGGATACGGCGACGGCGCGGGTTCCGAGGGCCTGGCACGGACCAAACTGCTTCCGGCCGGGACGCTGCCCGAGGTTTTCGCCATCCTTGCCCTGGTACTGCCGGAGCCGGGCACCGACCGGCCCCTGGACGTTTTCACCGCGGGCATCACCGGCCGGGACGGCGCTCACGGCTTCACCACGACCCCCCGCCGTGCCCGCTGGATTGCACCCCTGGCCTGGCGGCGCAACGGGTTCACCCTCACCGACACTGCCCTGCTGATCCGCAGCGGCGCCCTGTGGCGGGTTCTCTCCGTGGTGCCGCATGAACGCACGCAGTCGATGGCACTGGAGCAGGGACCGCTCCGCCGCCGCTTTGACACCGCCGACCTGGTCCTTCACTCCACCGCCGGCCCGGTTCATCCGCGCGTGCGGAAAATCGATGCACCAACAGTGCGCCGGCTGTTTCTGGAGCAGGCGGCCCGGGCCCGCGAGGCACGCCGCCGGGACCGCACGGCCCGCTGGAACCGGCCGGCCGCCTCCCCGCCGGCCGTTTCCACAGCGTCCCTCGCAGCGCCCGCACCGCCCGCACCGCCGGCGTCCCCCGCAGCGCCCGCACCGCCCGTTCCCGCAGATCCGGTTTCCAAGGAGTTTCCCCATGAACAGCCCTGAAGCAAGCACCGCCGAGAAACGACGGCGGGGCCGGCTCGGCATCGGGGTCATCGGCGCCGGCCGGGTGGGCGCCGTACTTGGTGCTGCCCTGCGCGCTGCCGAACACGCCGTCGTCGGTGTCTCAGCCGTGAGCGAGGAAAGCCGCGAACGTGCCGCCAACCTGCTGCCCGGCGTCCCGATCCTGGACATTGCGGAAATCGTGGAGCGTTCCGAACTCGTGCTGCTGGCCGTACCGGATGATGCCCTGGGGCCGCTGGTTTCCGGGCTGGCCGCCACCAACGCGTGGCAGCCCGGGCAGCTGGTGGCGCACACCTCGGGCAGGTTCGGCACGGACATCCTTGAACCCGCCCGACGGGCCGGTGCCATCCCGCTGGCCCTGCATCCGGCCATGACGTTCACCGGGATGAGCCTTGACCTCACCCGGCTCGCCGACTGCTCCTTCGGTGTCACCGCTCCCACCGCCGTGCTGCCGATCGCGCAGGCCCTGGTGGTGGAAATGGGGGCCGAGCCGGTGGTCATCGACGAAGCCGACCGGGTGAACTACCACCTGGCGCTGGCCCACGCCTCCAACCATCTGGTCACCATCACCGCCCAGTCAATGCAGCTGCTGACGGACATCGGCGTCGAGAGCCCGAACCGGCTGCTCGGACCGCTGATGCGCGCGTCCCTGGAGAATGCCCTGGCCTCCGGCGAGCACGCGCTGACCGGCCCCGTGGCGCGCGGAGACGCCGGCACCGTGGCCGCCCACCTGAGCGAAATGGCGGACCAGGACAGCGCTGACCTCCGCGACACGTACCGCGCCCTGTCCCTGGCCACGGCCAGGCGCGCCGTTGACCGCGGTCTGCTGGGCGAGGCTGCCGGCCAGGCCATCATTGATGCCCTGACCCTGGATGCCGAAGGGCCGAAGTGAGTACGCCGCGCGTAGTGCGCTCCGCAGCGGAACTGCGGTCCGCGGTTGCCGGGGCCCTGGCCGCCGCCGGTACAGCCGGCGGCGGCACCGGCGTTCCCTCCCTCGGCCTGGTGCCCACCATGGGTGCGCTGCACCAGGGACACCGGGCCCTGGCGGAGGCCGCCCGGGCGGAGAACGACGTCGTGGTCGCCTCGGTGTTCGTCAACCCGCTGCAGTTCAACGACCCGGAGGACCTGCGCCGCTATCCCCGCACGCTCGAGGCGGATCTGGACCTGCTCGGGGCGGCGGGGGTGGATCTGGTCTTCGCGCCGTCGGAGGCTGAGGTCTATCCGGACGGAGCACCCCTGGTCCGGGTCAGTTCAGGAGAGCTGGGGGCCCGCTACGAGGGTGCCTCGCGGCCCGGACATTTTGACGGCGTGCTGACCGTGGTGGCCAAGCTGCTGCACTGGACCCAGCCCGCCGTGCCGGCGCACTTCCGTGCATACTTCGGCCAGAAAGATGCCCAGCAGCTGGCGCTGATCCGCCGGATGGCCGCTGACCTGAACTTCCCGGCGGAGATCAGGGGAGTGCCGGTGGTCCGCGCCGCCGACGGCCTGGCGGAGTCCAGCCGCAACGTTTTCCTGGATTCCGCGCACCGGGAGGCGGCGGCGGTTCTGCCGCGGGCACTGTTCGCGCTGGCGCACCGGGTTTCCGCCGGCCATCCGCCGGACCTGGCCGCCGCCGTCGCACTGGTGGAAGTCGAACCCCTCGTGGAGCTGGACTATTTCGACATTGTGGATCCGCATACGCTGCAGCAGCTGCCGGCAGACCCCGGACCGCTTCAGAAACCGGGCCTGGCGCTCGTGGCAGCGCGCGTCGGGCCGGTGCGGCTGATCGACAACCTGCCCCTGGTGCCCCCGGCCCGGGCAGCCCGGTAGTCCAGCAACCTGCGTGCCCGCTGCACGGCGGCTGGTAACCGGCCGTAAGGGCCCGCCGCGCGGCTCTGTAAACTTAAGGACTGTGACCACATCTAACTCCGTTCCCGAAGCAGCCGACACCTCCGAGCAGATGCGCATCCGCGCCGAGAAGCGGGCGCGCCTCATCGCCCGGGGCGAGGAAGCCTACCCGGTGGGAGTGGAGCGCACGCACTCCATCAAAGAGGTCCGGGAAAAGTTCGGCCACCTGCAGGCCGATGAAACCAGCGGTGAAACGGTGGGCGTCACCGGCCGCGTGGTGTTTATCCGGAACACCGGCAAGCTCTGCTTCGCCACCCTCCAGGAAGGCAACGGAACCCGGGTGCAGGCCATGCTCAGCCTGGCCGTCGTCGGGGAAGAGTCGCTGGCCGACTGGAAGGCCCTGGTGGACCTCGGAGACCACGTCTTCATCCGCGGCGAAGTGATCTCCTCCCGCCGGGGCGAGCTCTCCGTCATGGCTGAGTCCTGGTCCATGGCCTCGAAGGCGCTGCGGCCGCTGCCCGTGCTGCACGCCGGACTCAATGAAGAAACCCGGGTCCGGCAGCGCTACGTGGACCTGATGGTCCGCGAGGAAGCCCGGGACATGGTCTACAAGCGTGCCGCCATCATCCGCGGCGTCCGCGACACCCTGCACGGCCACGGCTACGTGGAAGTGGAAACACCCATGCTGCAGCTGGTCCACGGCGGAGCGGCGGCCCGGCCCTTCGAGACGCACCTGAACGCGTTCGACCAGAAGATGACCCTGCGGATCGCCACCGAGCTGTACCTGAAGCGTGCAGTGGTGGGCGGCATCGAGCGGGTCTTCGAGCTGGGCCGGATTTTCCGCAACGAGGGCGTCGATTCCACGCACAGCCCCGAATTCACGACCCTGGAATGCTACGAGGCATATGCCGACCAGTTCGTCATGGCGGACCGGATGAAGGAAATCATCCTCCACTGCGCCGATTTGGTGGGCAGCCGGCAGATCGAGACCGACGCCGGAACCATCAATCTGGACGGGGAATGGAAGTGGCTGTCCGTGTATCCGGGCCTGTCCGAAGCCGTGGGCGTGGAAATCACCCCCGACACGGATGCTGCAACGCTGCTCGGGATTGCGGAAAAGCACGGCGTGAAGGTCGACCCGAAATGGGACGCCGAAAAGCTGGTTGTAGAACTGTTCGGCGAAATTGTCGAACCGACCCTGATTCAGCCGACATTTGTTTATGACTACCCTCCGTCCGCCCAGCCCCTGGCCCGCCAGAACCGCAACGATCCGCGGCTGATCGAGGCCTGGGACCTCATCATCGGCGGCATGGAACGCGGTACGGCGTTCTCGGAGCTGATCGATCCGGTCATCCAGCGCGAGCGGCTGACGGAGCAGTCCCGCCGTGCGGCCGACGGCGACGACGAGGCCATGGCGCTCGACGAGGACTTCCTGCGCGCTCTGGAATACGGTGCACCGCCCATGGGCGGCATCGGTCTTGGAATTGACCGTCTCGTGATGCTTTTCACGAACACGGGTATCCGGGAAACAATTTTGTTCCCCCTGCTAAAGCCGGAAATGGGATAGACCATGGAATACGTTGAAGTCCTACTGCCCTCGATATGTGTTGCAGCTCTCTTTTATTTCGCCATGAAGGCCCTGCTGAATGTGGACCGTTCGGAACGAAAAGCTCTGGCTGAAGCGGAACGGGAAGCCGACCTTGCCGCTGATCCCGATACAAGTAGTCCGCGATCTGAAAAAGAAAGTAATTAAATCCCCGACTACGCTTTGACGGGGGATTCATAATTGCGTCATACTCTAAGTGGTCTCATTATCATTTTTCCCGGTTTAACTGCTTAGGAGCCTGTCGTGGCGCAAAAGGTAAAAATTATTCTGGTCGATGACCTCGATGCCGGAAGTGCGGATGAGACCGTGCGGTTCGGCCTGGACGGGGCACAGTACGAGATTGACCTGTCAACCGACAACGCGAAGAACCTCCGTGCTGCCCTGAAGCCGTACCTGGATGCAGGCCGCAAGGTAGGCGGCGGCCGCGCGGGCCGTCCCCGCAGCGCCGGATCCGCACGGAACAACGAAGCAGCGCAGATCCGCGAGTGGGCCCGGAACAACGGGTACACCGTCTCGGAGCGCGGCCGCGTGAACAGTGAAATCATCGAAGCCTACCGGGCCGCCCAGAGCTAGAGCCGTGCATGGCCCCGGGAGTGATTCCGGGGCCGCTGGTCACGCCTACGGCGAACACGCTCCTTAAGCAGGCACAGGACACGTAGCATCGAATTACGCGTTAGCTAGGAGTGTGCCTCATGTTTGAAAGATTTACCGACCGTGCCCGTCGCGTTGTCGTGCTTGCCCAAGAAGAGGCTCGCATGCTCAACCACAACTACATCGGCACCGAGCACATCCTGCTCGGGCTCATTCATGAGGGTGAAGGCGTAGCAGCTAAGGCCCTGGAATCCCTGAGTATCTCGCTCGGTGCCGTGCGCGAGCAGGTGCAGGAGATTATTGGCCAGGGCCAGCAAGCCCCCTCCGGCCACATCCCCTTCACCCCCCGCGCCAAGAAGGTCCTGGAACTCTCCCTCCGGGAGGCTCTGCAGCTTGGCCACAACTACATCGGGACCGAGCACATTCTGCTCGGCCTGATCCGTGAAGGTGAGGGCGTAGCCGCCCAGGTCCTGGTCAAGCTCGGCGCCGACCTGAACCGGGTGCGCCAGCAGGTCATCCAGCTGCTGTCCGGCTACCAGGGCAAAGAGCCCGTCAGCTCGGGCGGCCAGCAGCAGGAAGGCCAGCCCGCGGGTTCGGTCGTCCTGGACCAGTTCGGCCGCAACCTGACCCAGGCTGCACGGGAGTCCAAGCTGGACCCCGTCATTGGGCGTGAACACGAAATGGAACGGGTCATGCAGGTCCTGTCCCGCCGAACCAAGAACAACCCTGTTCTTATCGGCGAGCCCGGTGTCGGCAAGACCGCCGTCGTTGAGGGACTGGCCCAGGCCATTGTCCGCGGCGATGTTCCGGAGACCATCCGTGACAAGCAGCTGTACACCCTTGACCTTGGTTCCCTCGTTGCCGGTTCCCGGTACCGCGGTGACTTCGAGGAACGCCTGAAGAAGGTCCTCAAGGAAATCCGCACCCGCGGCGACATCATCCTCTTCATCGATGAGATCCACACCCTTGTGGGCGCCGGTGCCGCCGAAGGCGCCATTGACGCAGCCTCCATCCTGAAGCCGATGCTGGCCCGCGGCGAGCTGCAGACCATCGGCGCCACCACGCTCGATGAGTACCGCAAGCACATCGAGAAGGACGCCGCCCTCGAGCGTCGTTTCCAGCCGATCCAGGTCAAGGAACCTTCCGTTGCGCACTCCATTGAAATCCTGAAGGGCCTGCGGGACCGCTACGAAGCCCACCACCGCGTCTCCATCACGGATGCGGCCCTGGCTTCGGCAGCGACCCTGGCCGAGCGCTACATCAGCGACCGGTTCCTTCCGGACAAGGCCATTGACCTGATCGACGAAGCCGGCGCCCGGCTGCGGATCCGCCGGATGACGGCTCCGCCCGAGCTCAAGGAAATCGACGAGCGGATCTCCGCGCTGAAGCTGGAAAAGGAATCAGCCATTGATTCCCAGGACTTCGAAGGTGCCGCCAACCTGCGGGACAAGGAGCAGAAGCTCCATGACCAGCGGGCCGAAAAGGAGCGCCAGTGGAAGTCCGGCGGACTGGATGACATCGCCGAGGTGGATGAGGAACTCATCGCCGAGGTGCTTGCCAACTCCACCGGCATTCCCGTGGTCAAGCTCAACGAGGAAGAGTCCACGCGCCTGCTCAAGATGGAAGACGAGCTGCACAAGCGCGTCATCGGTCAGGACCAGGCCATCAAGTCCATCTCGCAGGCTATGCGCCGTACGCGGGCCGGACTGAAGGACCCGAAGCGTCCGGGCGGCTCCTTTATCTTCGCCGGTCCCACCGGTGTCGGTAAGACTGAGCTGGCCAAGGCCCTCGCGGAGTTCCTCTTCGGCGACGAAGAGGCACTGATCACCCTGGACATGTCCGAATACTCCGAGAAGCACACGGTTTCCCGGCTCTTCGGTGCCCCTCCGGGATACGTGGGCTACGAAGAAGGCGGGCAGCTGACCGAAAAGGTCCGCCGCCGTCCGTTCTCCGTGGTGCTGTTCGACGAGGTGGAAAAGGCGCACGCCGACCTGTTCAACTCGCTGCTGCAGATCCTCGAAGACGGCCGCCTGACTGACAGCCAGGGCCGGGTGGTGGACTTCAAGAACACCATCATCATCATGACCACCAACCTGGGAACCCGGGACATCTCCAAGAGCGTCTCCACCGGTTTCCAGTCCGGCACCGACACAAAGACCGGCTACGACCGGATGCGGGCCCGGGTCACGGAGGAGCTGCGCCAGCACTTCCGCCCCGAGTTCCTCAACCGTGTCGATGACACCGTGGTCTTCCCGCAGCTCACGCAGGACGAGATCGTCCAGATCGTGGACCTGTTCCTGGAACGCCTGGGCAAGCGCCTGGCGGACAAGGGCATGACTATCGAGCTGACCCCCGCGGCGAAGGTTCTCCTCGCCACCCGGGGCTACGATCCCGCCATGGGTGCCCGGCCGCTGCGCCGGACCATCCAGCGCGAAATCGAGGACCAGCTGTCCGAGAAGATCCTCTTCGGGGATCTGAAGCCGGGCGAACTGGTCTCCGTTGACGTGGAGGGCGAAGGCGACGACGCCAAGTTCACGTTTGTTGGACACGGCGCGCCGAAGGCAATCGAGGAAGCACCGTCGGCAATTGAAGCCGGCGTGGGCGACTAGCCAAACCGCCGCACTGCGGCACGAAAAGAACCCGGAGGGCAGGCGCCCTCCGGGTTCTTTTTGCTTGGGGGACAGCGCCAGCAACGCGACGCCGTATTACGCCGTGACGTGCGGCGCAGGTCCTAGACTGAACCGGTGACTTCTCCCTCAACCATTACCGTCCGCCGTGCCCGCACCTCCGACGTCCCGCGCATCCGTGCCCTGGTGGCACCGCTGGCCGACGAACGGATTCTGGTTGCCAAGGAAGCGGTGGCCTATTACGAGGGGCTGCAGGAGTTTCGCATCGCGGAGGGCCCCGACGGCGAGGTGATCGGCTGCGGCGCCCTGCACGTGATGTGGGAGGACCTGGCCGAAGTGCGGACCCTGGCCGCGGACAGCAGCTGGCGCGGCCGCGGCGTCGGGCATGTCCTGCTTGAGTCGCTCCTCGCCGAAGCGGCCGAGATCGGCGTGCAGCGCGTCTTCTGCCTCACCTTCGAAGTGGACTTCTTCCGCCGCCACGGATTCGAGGTGATGGCCAACCAGTCGGCCGTGGATCCGGAGGTCTATTCCGAGCTGCTCCGCTCCCATGACGAAGGCGTGGCGGAGTTCTTGGACCTCGCCCGGGTGAAGCCCAACACCCTCGGAAATACCCGCATGATTAGGACCCTGTAGCGGGTCCTGCCGGCCCTGCGCCTGTTCGCGAACAGAGTAACCGGAGGTCCCGCGCTGGTCTTTGCCCGCCGAAAGTGGATAAGCTCAGGTTACTTAGCATCACCAACGGCTTGAAACAGGGTGGCGGTTTGCTAGCCGCCCGAGGCCACGATCAGAAAGCGGGATCCACTTATGGGCGCAGATGACAAGGTGCAGAATTCAGCCGAGAAGCTTGGCGGCAAGGTAAAGGAAGGCCTGGGAAAGGCCACCGGCAACGAGAGCATGGAAGCCGAAGGTCACGGCGATCAGGCCAAGGGCAGTGCCAAGCAGGCCGGCGAAAACGTTAAGGACGCTTTCAAGGGCAAGTAAATTCTTTGAAGTGGAACTGTGGGAGGGGCATCTGCCCCTCCCACAGCTGTTTAATCAAGCGGCATACCGAGGTTCGGTGTCCCGGTCCCAACGGGCCGCCGAATCTCCAGCCTGTCCAGCCGGCCCCGGCCCGGGGTATGGTCGTGAACAACTCAGGACCACCCCGAGACCGGAGCAGCGGTGCCGTGCCGGCCGGGGGCCTCTTCGCTGAAGGAGCTGCTCGAGCAATGAAAAAACTCATCAACGATCCGCGGCGGGTGGTGACCGAATCGCTGGCCGGGTTCGGCCTCGCGCACCACGACCTGGTCCGTGTGCACACCGATCCGGACTACGTCGTGCGCAGGGAACCGGCCCGGAACAAGGTAGCGCTGGTTTCCGGCGGCGGAAGCGGACATGAGCCGCTGCACAGCGGATACGTTGGAAGCGGCATGCTGGATGCCGCGGTTCCCGGAGCCGTCTTCACGTCTCCCACGCCGGACCAGATTCTTCCGGCCATCACCGGGACGGACACCGGTGCCGGGGTACTGCTGATCGTAAAGAACTACACCGGGGACATCCTCAACTTCGAGACCGCCGCCGAGCTGGCCCAGGTTGAAGGCGTCAACGTCGCCACGGTAGTGGTCAACGACGACGTCGCGGTGGAGGACTCGCTGTACACCGCGGGCCGGCGCGGGGTGGCCGGAACCGTGCTGGTGGAGCGCATCGCGGGAGGCGCCGCGGAACGCGGAGGTTCGCTGGAGCAGGTGGCGGCGGTTGCTGAACGGGTCAATGCCAACGTCCGGTCCATGGGGGTCGCCCTCGCGCCGTGCACCGTTCCCCATGCCGGGGAGCCCAGTTTTACCCTGGCGGAGAACGAGATCGAGCTAGGCGTCGGCATCCACGGCGAACCCGGCCGGCACCGGCTGCCGATGGCGGACGCTGACAGCATCACCGACCAGTTGCTGGACCCGGTTCTCCAGGACCTGGGCGCCGCGTCGGGGGAGTCCGTCCTGCTGTTCGTCAACGGTATGGGCGGCACCCCGCTGAGCGAGCTGTACATCCTCTACCGCCGTGCCGCCGAGGTCCTGGCTGAGCGCGGTATCCGCGTCGAACGCTCGCTGGTGGGCAACTACATCACGGCACTGGACATGCAGGGAGCCTCAATCACGGTGCTGCGCCTGGATGAGGAACTGACCGAACTCTGGGATTCGCCGGTGCACACCCCGGCGCTCCGGTGGGGAGTATGAGAATGGCACTGGATGCGGACTGGGCGGCTAACTGGATGCGCGCATCAGCGGCGGTGATGGCCGAGAACCGCCAGCGGCTCATCGACCTGGACCGGGACATCGGCGACGCCGACCACGGCGAGAACATGGACCGCGGCTTTTCTGCAGTGGTGCAGAAACTGGATGCTGACGGGACGCCGGCAACTCCGGGGGAGGTCCTGAAGCTGGCGGCCATGACCCTGATGTCGAAGGTCGGAGGCGCCGCGGGGCCCCTGTACGGGACAGCGTTCCTGCGGGCCTCCACGGCTGCGGGTGCGGCTGCGGAACTGGACCCTGCCGCCGTTGTCGCCGTACTGACCGCGGCCAGGGACGGCATTGTCGCCCGGGGAAAGGCTGAGCCCGGGGACAAAACCATGGTGGATGCCTGGACGCCGGCGGTCGAAGCGGCAGCGACGGCTGCCGGTGCGCAGGCGACCGGCGCCGAGGTGCTGGCTGCGGCGGCCAACGCCGCCAACGCCGGGCTGGCCGGGACGGAACCACTGATCGCCCGCAAGGGCCGGGCCAGCTATCTGGGGGAGCGCAGCGCCGGGCATCTGGACCCCGGAGCCGCCTCCACCGTCCTGATCCTGCAGGCTGCGGCGCGGACGGCGGAAGAGGGCGCATGAGAATTGGGCTGGTCATCGTGTCCCACAGCGCCAAGCTGGCCGAGGGCGTTCGCGAACTCGCCGCGCAGATGGCGCCGGACGTGGCAATAGAGCCGGCGGGCGGCACCGACGACGGCGGTATCGGCACCAGCCTGGAGAAAATCTCCGCCGCCATCGCCGCCGCCGATACCGGCGCAGGCGCGGTGCTGCTGGCTGATCTGGGTTCGGCTGTCATGACTGCCGAGACTGCAGTGGAATTCCTGGATGATGAGCAGCGCGACCGGGTGCGGCTGGCCAACGCACCGCTGGTCGAAGGGGCGGTGGCGGCAGCCGTAGCCGCACAGACCGGCAGGGCCCTAGCTGCAGTGGTGCAGGAAGCGGAGTCGGCCGGGGCTGTGGCTCCGGCCGGAACAGCGCCGGCCGGCGGGCAGGCAGCGGCGGACGGCTCCTCCCGGCATTCCTCCCCGGCAGGCTCCGGCAGGCAGCCCGCCGAAGCGTCAGATCCCGATGAGGCCTTCGACGGCCTCGATGCCGGCGGCGAAGGAGTGCACACCGCGTCCTGGGAGCTGATCAATCCCGCCGGCCTGCACGCCCGGCCCGCTGCCGCCGTCGCCCAGGCCATGTCGGACCTGGACGCCGAGGTGCGCATTAACGGCGTGGATGCGAAGTCCGTGATGCTGCTGATGTCGCTGGGGCTCGGCCAGGGGCAAACCCTGACCCTGGCGGCCCGCGGGCCCGACGCCGCCCGCGCCGTGGAGATCATGGCACTCGAGGTGCGGAACGGCTTCGGGGAAATCTAGGGCCCGGGGATCCGGTTCACGCCGGTAGCTGCAGCCCGGTGCCGGTCTCTTCGGCGAGCCTGTCCGCCAGGAGGCCGGCCAGCGCCCGTTCCAGCTGCTCCTCCGGTGCGTTGAGGGCATGCAGCCGGGTCAGGGCCGCCGGCTCCGCGGGAGAACCCGCAGCGACGAGGTCCGCCGGGCCGTGCAGGGCAGCCCGGGGCACCGGGGCTGCCGCCTGCCGCAATACGGCCATGACTGCGCCGCGGACCTGGCGGTCGGTGCCGGCCCAGGCCTGTCCCTTGGGCACATAGTCCGGTGCCGGTTTCCCCGCGGCCACCCAGGCGCAGCGGCCGAGCACGGGACAGTCCCCGCACTTGGGGCTGCGGGCGGTGCAGACCAGGGCCCCGAGTTCCATGACCGAGGCGTTCCAGGCTACGGAAGCTGCGTCGTCCTCGGGCAGCAGGGAAACGGCCAGCCGCATTTCCGCGGCGTTCAGGGCCGGCGCGGGCAGGGCTCGTCCGGTGACGGCCCGGGCGTGGACCCTGCGGATGTTGGTGTCCACCACGGTCTCCCTGCGGCCGAAGGCGAAGGAAGCCACCGCGGCGGCCGTGTAATTCCCGACTCCTGGCAGGGTCAGCAGCTCGGCATGGGTTCCCGGTACCTTGCCGCCAAAGTCGGCAGTCATGGCAGCTGCCGCTGCGTGCAGGCGGAGGGCCCGGCGGGGGTAGCCGAGCCGTCCCCAGGCGCGCACAGCTTCGCCGCTGGGTTCGGCAGCCAGGGCTGCGGGATCGGGCCAGCGCGCCATCCACTGCTCCCACACCGGCAGCACGCGGATGACGGGCGTCTGCTGAAGCATGATTTCACTGACGAAGATCCCCCACGGGCTGCAGTCCGCCCGGCGCCAGGGGAGGTCGCGCGCGTTGGCGGTGAACCAGCTGATGATCTCCGTGTGGAGCTGCGGTGCCTGCCGGGGGCCCGGTTCCATGCGATCTCCCTTGCTTATGACCAGCAATACTCTACTGACCGGCGTGGTGAGACAGGTAATCGGGGACTGTGTATCTAGCCTTAAGTCATGGTAGGGAATGGGTCATCGAACACCGCGTCCGGGGAAACTGCGCCCGGAAACAAGGCCGCCGGTGGAAGCACTGCCGGCCGGCCCAGCGCTGCCGTGTACCGGCGGCGCAGGATTGTCGCCGGCGTCGTCGCACTCCTGTTCGTGATCGGCCTGATCGCTGGCATAACGGCGGTGGCAAATGCGCTCCGGGGGGACGAACCGGCAGCCGCGGACACCACAGAGGCGACGATTCCCGGCCCCGGCGACGAGCCTGCCGGTGCGGATGCCCCGACTGCGGACCCTGCAGCGGAAAAGCCGGCCAAACCCGGCGCCTCAGCCGCGCCAACTCCTGATGCCTCGGCCTCGCCCGGGGCCGCAAAGACATGCCCCTCGGACGCAGTCCAGGTTTCCGCCACCACCGACGCGTTGAGTTACTCGGCCGGGACAAACCCCATGCTGACCATGACCGTCACCAATAACGGAGCCGAGCCCTGTGAGGTGAACGTGGGGACGAGCCAAATGGAGTTCATGGTCACCAGCGGTTCGGACCGCATTTTCTCCTCGGTCGACTGCATGCAGGCCAGTCAGGACCTGATGATGGTCATCAAGCCGAAATCCGTGGAGACAGCGAAGTTCAGCTGGGAGCGGCAGCGCTCCGCCCCCGGTTGTGCCGAGGTCCCCAGCAATCCCAACCCGGGCACCTACATGTTCACGGCCCGGCTGGGCGGTATCACCAGTGAGTCCACCATTTTCGAGCTGGAATAGCTCACGCAACCACCGAAGCTCCTCATGCGCGGAGCATCCACGTCCGCCGCAGACCTACATAAAGCGGTCGAGCAGGCTGGTCTCGGCTATCCGGGAGAGGCCTTCACGCACCGTCCTTGCCCGCTGCTCGCCAATGCCGTCCACGGTCATCAGGTCCTCTATGTTGGCCGCCATGAGGTTCTGGAGCCCGCCGAAATGGTCCACGAGCCGGTTTGAGACTGCCGGGGGAACGGACTTGATGTTGCTCAGCAGCCGGTAGCCGCGCGGCTGCACCACGGCCTCCAACGAATCCTGGCCCGGCTGGAACCCGACGACGGCGGCGATCTTGCCCAGGTCCACCATGTCGGAGGAACTGAGGTTCTGCAGAGTGGCCACCTGGTCCTCGGCCCGGCGTTCGCCGTCATGCAGGTCGGCGTAGTCGCGGACGATCATCTCACTGCCCGGGCCCAAGCCGGCCGTCAGCTCTTCGAGCTGCAGCGAAAGCAACCGGCCGTCCACTCCGAGTTCCAGGACATACTGGGAGATTTCCTCGGAGATCCGGCGGACCATCTCCTGGCGCTGCAGGGTGACGGCAACGTCGCGGACGGTGACCATGGCTTCGATTTCCAGCGCGGACAGGGAGTTTGTCACCTGGTCCAGGCGTGCGCGGTAGCGTTCCAGCGTGGCCAGTGCCTGATTGGCCCGGGCCAGCACGGGTTCGGACCCCTCAAGCACATGGCGGAGGCCGCCGACGTAGAGCTGGATGATCTGCATGGACTGGCTCACCGAGATGACGGGGAAACCCGTTTCGATGGCCACCCGCTCCGCAGTGCGGTGGCGGGTACCGGATTCGTGCGTCTCAATGGTGTGGTCCGGAACGAGCTGAACGGCGGCGCGCAGGATGGTCCTGGCATCTTTGTCACAGACAATGGCGCCGTCCATCTTCGCCAGTTCCCGCAGCCGGGTGGGGGAGAAGTCAATGCCGATGTCGAAGCCGCCGGAGCAGATGGAATCCACGGTGCGGTCAAAGCCCAGCACGATCAGGGCGCCGGTCCGGCCGCGCAGGATGCGTTCCAACCCGTCGCGGAGATCGGTTCCGGGTGCAACCCGGGCCAGCGTGGCCTTCAGCGAATCTTCGGGACTGCGTGCCATGGTCACTTCCTTCCGGCCATCGGGCCCACGGGCGTTCTGGGCGGGCGCTGCACAGACACTTTCCCTATAGTAGTGGTCCGGCAGGGGACAATGGACACTTTTGTGCCGTGTGAACACCGGTTAGACGCTGCTCTCCCGCCCGGCCTGCCGCCAATTTCACAGCCACAGCTGCTGGCCGGGTGCAACGCGGGCCGCTTAGAACAGCAGCTCGAGCGCTTCAGCCAGGGTGCTCACTTCACGGACCTTGAACCCCGCCGGCACCGCGACCGGGCCGTTGGGGGACGCCGGAACGACGGCGTGGGTGAAGCCCAGGCGTTCGGCCTCGGAGATCCGCCGGGCAATGCCCGGGACGGGCCGGACTTCACCGGCGAGTCCGACTTCGCCGAAGGCAATCAGCTGTGCGGGCAGGGGCTTGTTCATTTTGGCCGAGGCCACGGCCAGCGCCACGGCCAGATCGGTGGCGGGTTCGCCGAGCTTCACGCCGCCCACGGTCGCCACATAGCTGTCATCCTTGGCCAGGTTCATGGATGCCCGTGCCTGCAGCACGGCCAGGAGCATGGCCACCCGGGAAGAATCCAGCCCGCTCGTGGCGCGCCGCGCCTGGGCGTTGCTGGTTTCAGCCAGCAGCGCCTGGACCTCGGCCAGCAGGGGACGCTTTCCCTCCAGGGTGACGGTGATGCAGGTGCCGGACACCGGTTCCTTGGTCCGGGACACAAAGAGGCCGGACGGGTCCGCCAGGCCCTCGATCCCTTCCTCGGTCAGGTCGAAACAGCCCACTTCGTCAGTGGGGCCGTACCGGTTTTTCACCGCACGCAGCAGCCGCAGCCGGGAGTGCCGGTCGCCGTCGAACTGGCAGACCACGTCCACGAGATGCTCCAGCAGCCGCGGGCCGGCAATGGATCCGTCCTTGGTAACGTGCCCCACCAGCAAAGTGGTCATGTTGTTGTTCTTGGCGGCATTAATCAGGGACGCCGCCACCTCGCGCACCTGGCTGACTCCGCCGGCGCTGCCGTCCACGGCCGCGCTGCTGAGGGTTTGCACGGAATCTACGATCAGCAGCGCCGGCTTGACCTGCTCCACCTGGCCCAGAGCCTGTCCCAGATCGGTTTCAGCGCTCAGGTACAGGGAATCGGACACCGCTCCGATGCGCTCCGCGCGCAGCTTTACCTGTGCCGTGGACTCTTCCCCCGTGACGTACAGGACATCCCTGCCTCCGTTTCCCACCTTCGCCGCTACGTCCAGCAGCAGCGTGGACTTGCCGACGCCCGGTTCGCCGGCGAGCAGGATGACGGCCCCCGGAACCAGCCCGCCGCCCAGCACCCGGTCCAGTTCGTCCACACCGGTGGGCTGGAAGGAAGCGGAGGAGGCATCGACGTCGGCAATGCGCAGGGCGGGCCGGGCCACGGTGGTTGCAGCGGTGGTGCGGGCAACAACTTCGGCGGCTTCCTCGACCGTTCCCCAGGCCTGGCACTCGCCGCAGCGTCCCACCCATTTGGCCGTGGTCCAGCCGCATTCTGCACAGCGGTAGTTGGCGGTTTTCGCGCGGGTAGTCTTCGTGGCCATCCAAACAGGCTATCCCGCGCCGGTGACACTTTCCGCTCACACCTCGGCGAGGTAGCCCACCGCTTCTTCGTGGGTGAGGCCGGTGGACTCGAGCAGGTCCACCACCAGCGGCCGGAAGAGCATGACCAGGGCATCCCCCTGGATGTCGGTCACTCCCAGAGTTGCCGGATTCAGCCGTGCCCCCACCAGGGCCAGTTCATTGCGGGCCTGACGCAGGTGCTTTTCACGCGTCCCCGCCGATTCTCCGCCGGCCAGGGCACGGGCCAGGATATCCACGGCTTCCGCCGTGTCATTCACGACGTCCGACACGCGGTCGATCGCATCATCATGCAAAGCGGCATGGTTGATGACCGACGTGGTGCGGCGGGCAAACACCCGGCTGTTGCGCACCGCCAGATCCAGGTACCCGATGGATCCGCGCAGGTCTCCGAGCTCGGCAAGATGGCGCCGGTAGGCCGGGGAAATGCGGGCCACCTCCCGCGCATCGCGGACGCTGCGGGCCAGGGCATCGAGCTGGGGCTGGGTGTTGCGGGCGCGGACCAGGGCGTGCCAGGCAATGGTGGAATCGCTCTTGGCCACCGCCTCGGCGCATTGGCGCAGCACCGCGGAGAGCTCATGCAGCAGGTCCCGGACATTGGACTGCGGTTCGCGCCGGGGGTCGCGCGGCGCGAGCATGGTCACGATGAGGGCAAAAAGTCCGCCAACAATGGCATCGAGGCTGCGCGTGAAGGCGCCGCCGTCCGGGGCCGGGAGCAGCACCACCAGCAGCGACTGAAGTCCCAGCTGGGTCGTGAAGATGACGCCGCGGTCCAAAAAGCGCGCCAGCATCACGGAAAGAAAGAGGACGACGGCGGCCTGCCAGAGGCCCGTGCCCAAAACATGCAGGAGCAGTTCGCCAATGGTAATGCCCAGGGTGCAGCCAATGCCCACCTCCAGCACGCGGCGGGTGCGCGGCTCACGGGAAAAACCGAGCGAAATCAGGGCGGCGGTGGCCGCAAAGAGCGGACCTTCATGGCCCATGACGTACTGCGCAAAGGCATACGCACCCACGGCACAGATCGTCATCTGGAGGGCCGGCACCACCGAGTTCCGGCTCCGGTGAAGCCCCACCCGTATCCGGTTTCGCAGGAAGCCCCGGCTCTGGGCTAAACGGTCGCGTGGGGGCATGCCAACAGTCTAGGTCCCGTCCGCCCTTACCCTCCATCCGGAAAGGTTCCATGACGCCGCCCGCACAAAGCATTCGGGACCATAAAACGTTTCCTGCCGCTCTCAGTGCTGTTCACCTTTCGTTAACCTTCCCCGGCGACGATCAGTACAGGGACGGAAACAGTCCGCTCCTGCGAACGGCCCCCGCGTGCCACTGCCTGCACCGGGGATTCGGCCCTTGAAAGGGATAAACGTGTTGGTTTCTGGAAAATTCAGTACTGCAGCAGTCCTTATGTCGGTAGCAGCCCTCACCCTTACAGCCTGCGGCAGCGACAGCGCAACCGCCCCCGCCGGCGGTGCGCAGTCCTCCTCGCCGGAGAGCACGGTCACCGGAACCCTGTCCGGGGCGGGTGCGTCCTCACAGGACTCCGCCATGCAGGCCTGGATCGCCGGGTTCGGCGAAGCGAACCCGGGAGCATCCGTTCAGTACTCGGCAGACGGCTCAGGCGCAGGCCGCGAGGCGCTGCTGGCCGGAGGCGTGCAGTTTGCCGGTTCGGATGCCTACTTGGACGACGAAGAGGCCGCCGCTGCCGCCGAGGTCTGCGGCCCGGACGGTGCACTGCACATTCCCGCCTATATTTCGCCGATCGCCGTGGCCTTCAACCTGCCCGGCCTCGACGCACTGAATCTGGATGCCGTCACGATCGCGAAGATCTTCCGCGGTGAAATCACGGCGTGGAACGATCCGGCCATCGCCGAGGCCAACCCCGGAGCGGACCTGCCCGGCACCCCGATCACCCCGGTGCACCGCGGCGACGAGTCGGGTACCACCAAGAACTTCACGGAGTACCTTGCGGCCGCAGCACCGCAGGCCTGGACGGATAAAGCCTCAGGTGAATGGCCTGCCGGAATCGGCAACGGGGAGAACGCCTCCGGCACCGGCGGCGTCGTCTCCCTCGTGACCTCCACCGCAGGGGCCATCACCTACGCCGATGCGTCAGCGGCCGGGGATCTGGGCACCGTCAGCGTCCTGGTCGGCAGCGACTACGTTCCGCTGAGTTCGGACGCTGCGGCAAAGGCCGTTGAAACATCCACTCCGGTCACCGGCGAGGGCCGGCCGGAAGGTGACATGGCCATGGAGCTTGACCGGGACACCGCCGAATCCGGCGCCTACCCGCTGGTGCTCGTGTCGTACCACGTGTACTGCACCGGGTACCCGGACGCCGAAACCGTTGAACTGGTCCAGGCCTTCGGCGAGTACGTGGTCAGCGAAGAAGGGCAGTCCGCCGCCGGAGAAGCCGCCGGCAGCGCCCCCCTCTCCGATGCACTGCGGAAGCAGGCAGTGACCGCCCTGGAGAGCATCAGCGTGTTGCAGCAGTAGAAAGTCGTGGGACAGTGAAAGTGGGCCCCGCAGACCTGCGGGGCCCACAAGCCTGCGGGAACGTGTTTGACCGGGACGGCGGAGGCCGGAGGGATGTTGACCGCCTCACCCTGGACGGGGGGCCCGCGCAGGGTCAGTAGAGTTTAAGCAGATGCCAGTGAAGAACCGAAGGGTTGTGCAGTGTCCAGCAAGTCCATAGAAGGCACCGGCGGTGCCGGCCGTGCCGGGGATAAGGTCTTTTCCGGCATAACGCTCCTGGCCGGCTGCCTCATCCTTCTTGTCCTGTTTTCCGTTGCCGTGTTCCTGCTCTGGCAGGCGCTGCCCACCTTTACGGCGGACTCTGCGGACATCAGCGGCGGCGAAGGTTTCCTTACCTATATTTGGCCGCTCGTCATCGGCACCGTGATAGCCGCCGCCATCGCCCTGGCTATCGCCACGCCGGTGGGCATCGGCGTCGCACTCTTCATCTCGCATTACGCACCGCGCCGCATGGCGCAGGGCCTGGGCTACCTTATTGACCTGCTGGCCGCCATTCCCTCGGTGGTCTACGGCGCCTGGGGCATGATGGTGCTGGCACCGGCGCTGGTGGGTCCTTACACCTGGCTGGCGGACAACGCCGGGTGGATCCCGATCTTTTCCGGGCCGGCCAGCCAGACCGGCAAGACCATGCTGACGGCCGGGATCGTGCTGTCGGTCATGGTGCTGCCGATCATCACATCGCTGACCCGGGAAATCTTCCTGCAGACCCCGAAGCTGCATGAGGAGGCCGCCCTGGCCATGGGCGCCACCCGGTGGGAAATGATCCGCATGGCAGTGTTTCCCTTCGCCCGCCCGGGCGTGATCAGCGCCGTGATGCTGGGCCTGGGCCGCGCCCTGGGTGAAACTATGGCAGTGGCCCTGGTGCTTTCCTCCGGCGGCCTGATCGCCAGCCTCATCCGGCCGGGGAACCAGACCATCGCGGCCGAAATCGCCCTGAACTTCCCCGAGGCCTACGGGCTGCGCCTGTCCGAGCTGATCGCTGCCGGCCTGGTGCTGTTCCTGATCACCCTGGCCGTGAATGTGATCGCACGCTGGATCATCAGCCGCCACAAAGAATTCTCCGGAGCCAACTGATGCAGACACAGACACTCAGCCGCCGTCCGGCCACGCTCACCAAGAACCGGCTGCCCCGCTACGCGGTGTGGGCCGCCCTGGGCGCAGCCGTCATCCTCGGTGCCGCTCTCTCCGCCCTGATCGGCTTCGGTATCGCAAGTTTTGCCATCTTCACCGCGGTGATCTTCGTTGTGTCGGCCACTGCCGTGACGGGCATCGTTGAAGGCCGCCGCCGTGCCGTGGACCGGTTTGCCACCTACCTGGTGTGCGGATCCTTCCTGCTGGCACTCGTTCCGCTGGTTTCGGTGATTTTCACCGTTCTGTCCAAGGGCCTCGCCGGGCTGAGCCCGGACTTCCTGTTCACCTCCATGGGCGGCATGACCGGCGCCGTGGACAACACCAGCGCCGAGACCGGCGGACCGGTCATGGGCGGGGCGTACCACGGCATTGTGGGCACCCTGCTGATTACCCTGTGGGCCACCATCATTTCCGTGCCGATCGGCCTGCTGACCGCCGTCTACCTGGTGGAGTACAGCCACGGCGGGCCGCTGTCCCGGGCGATCACGTTCTTCGTTGACGTCATGACCGGCATCCCGTCCATTGTGGCCGGGCTCTTCGCGGCCGCCTTCTTCGGGCTGGTGTTCGGCCCGGGCGTTCGGACCGGCTTTGTGGCCGCCGTCGCGCTCTCCGTCCTGATGATTCCCGTGGTGGTGCGTTCCACCGAGGAAATGCTGAAAATCGTCCCGAATGAACTGCGTGAAGCCTCCTACGCCCTGGGCGTTCGGAAGTGGCGGACCATCCTCAAGGTGGTGGTGCCGACGGCGATCTCCGGTATTGCATCGGGTGTCACCCTCGCGATTGCCCGCGTTATCGGCGAAACGGCACCGCTGCTCGTCACCGCCGGGTTTGTGAACACCATCAACATGAACGTGTTCGCAGGCTGGATGACAACGCTGCCCACGTACATCTACCGCCAGCTGATGAGCCCCACCTCACCCACCAACACAGATCCCAGCACCCAGCGCGCCTGGGCGGCCGCCCTGCTGCTGATCATCATGGTGATGCTCCTGAACCTCGGCGCCCGCCTCATTGCCCGCCTCTTCGCGCCCAAGACCGGCCGCTGACCGGGCCAACCCGCACCGCGGCGGTGCCCGCACCGCACCGCCTCCCCGGAATTTCGAACAGAAGGAAAAACATGTCCAAGCGAATCGACGTCAAGGACCTCAACGTCTACTACGGCGACTTCCTGGCCGTAGAAAACGTCAACATCAATATCGAGGCGAAGTCCGTCACGGCGTTTATCGGCCCCTCCGGCTGCGGCAAGTCAACATTCCTGCGGACGCTGAACCGAATGCATGAAGTCCTGCCGGGCGCCCGCGTGGAGGGCGAAGTACTGCTGGACGGCGAAAACCTCTATGGCCCCGGGGTGGACCCGGTGACCGTCCGAAGCCACATCGGCATGGTGTTCCAGCGCCCCAATCCGTTCCCCACCATGTCCATCCGCGACAATGTGCTGGCCGGCGTGAAGCTGAACAACAAGCGCATTTCCAAGTCCGACGCCGATGACCTGGTGGAACGGTCCCTGACCGGGGCCAACCTGTGGAAGGAAGTCCGGGACCGCCTGGACAAGCCGGGGTCCGGTCTTTCCGGCGGCCAGCAGCAGCGTCTATGCATTGCCCGCGCCATCGCGGTCTCCCCGGAGGTCATCCTGATGGACGAGCCGTGCTCGGCCCTGGACCCGATCTCCACCCTCGCCATTGAGGACCTCATTGAGGAGCTCAAGAGTGAGTACACGGTGGTTATCGTGACCCACAACATGCAGCAGGCAGCCCGGGTTTCGGACAAGACGGCGTTCTTCAACATTGCGGGCACGGGCAAGCCGGGCAAGCTGATCGAGTACGCGGACACCCCGGTGATCTTCAGCAACCCGGCCCAGAAAGCAACCGAAGACTACGTCTCCGGCCGCTTCGGATAGCCCCTAGCGGGCCCCTATCGGGCCCTGCAGGGCCGGCTCGGGGGCTGGCTGCCGGCCGGCGCCGCAGCGCCGCAGGCCGGCGCCGCAGCGCCGCAGGCCGGCGCCGCAGCGCCGCAGGCCTGCCCCTCGCGGGCCCCGGAGGCCGCTTAGGGCTGGGGTGCGGCTAGAGCAGCGGGCTGATCGCCAGGAAGAGGATTCCGCCGAGCACGGCGGTGGCCGGTGCCGTGGTCAGCCACGTGACCAGGATTTCGCGCAGCGGAATGAACCGGACGGTGGAAAACCGCTGGTTGGCTCCGGCGCCCACAATGGCCGAGGTCATGGTCTGCGTGCTGGAGAGCGGAATCTGCAGCCACAGGGCGCCCATGAACAGCATCGAGGAACTGGCCGCCGTCGCGCTCATTCCGCGCAGCGGGTCAATGCGCACGAGCCGGTTGCCCAGCGTGTGGCTGATCCGCCAGCCGCCGAAGAGGCTGCCAGCGGCCAGCGCGGTGCCGGCAAAAACCTGCACCCACAGCGGAATGCCGGCGTCTGAAGAGTACCCGGCGGCCACCAGAGCCAGGACAATCACGGCCATGGTCCGCTGCCCGTCCTGCATGCCGTGGCCGAGGGAAAACGCCGAGGTGAACACCGACTGGGCAATCCGGTTGCCGGCGTCGCCGCGGCGCGGTGAGCTGTAGCGCATCAGCCAGGTCGTGGGGAACACCAGCAGATAGGCCAGGACGAAGGCAACCACGGGGGAGAGCAGCAGCGGCAGGATAATCTGCTGCAGCAGCACCTGGTAGGACTCGGCAATGTTGGGCCCGCCCACCAGTGTGGAGGCAGCCCCGGAACCCACGATGCCGCCCACCAGCGCGTGGGTGGAGGACGAGGGCATCCGCCTCCACCACGTCCACAGCCCCCAGCCGCAGGCTGCCAGCAGCCCGGCGATCAGGATGCCCAGGCCCGGAGTTCCAGCGGGGAGCTGGATGAACCTGTCCGCCAGCACCAGGGCCAGGGCCGTGCTCAGCAGGGCACCGGTGAGGTTGAAGACGGCGGCCAGGAGGATGGCTACGGTTGGAGTGAGGGCCCGGGTGCGAACCGAGGTGGCAATGGAGTTGGAGACGTCGTGGAAGCCGTTAATGAACGCGTAGGCTCCGGCAAAGAGCACGACGGCGGCCAGCAGGACCGGCTCCACCTAGGATTCCCGGACCAGGATGCCGCCCACGGAGGTTGCACACCGGCGAAGCTGGGTGCTGGTTCCTGCCAGCTGTTCGGCAAGGTCCCGGTGGCGCGCGTAGCTGAGGGCTTTATGGTCGCGGAGCAGTTCGGAAACCCAGATGCGGTGGGTGCGTTCGGCGCGCTTGGACAGCCGCAGCATTTCAATCCAGTAGTCGTCGAGGTCCTCAAGGGAGGCGAGCCGGCGCATCGCGCCGACGGTCAGTTCCGACTGCCGCCCAATCACCTCGAGCTGTTCGGCGGCACGGGCGGAGATGCCCGTGAGGCGGTACAGGGACACTACTTCCGCGGCCGCATCCAGGTTCTCCATTGCCGACATCAGGATGATTGAAAGGTCATACAGATCTTCGCGCGGCAGGGGATTGATGAAACTGGACCGCATCTGGGTCATCAGGGCGAAGTGCAGATCAGTGGATTCGGCCTCCAGCTGATGCATCTGCTCAGCGAGGCGCTCGTAGTCCGCCGGTTCGGCACCGAGGACTTCGGAGAGGGTGCCCGCTCCGCGCACCAGCACGCTTCCCATCTTGGACAGGAGCTCCAGCCCGGCGTTTTCCTGGGGAAAAAGCCGCAGCCTCACTGGGAGATCCGGGAACGTCGGGTGCTGTCTGGGCCCTGCATGAAGTAGGTCACGGGCCTAAGATTATCGGCTGGGCGGGAAGACACAAAAGCGGTGCCGGACCGGGAGCGCCTCTCGGCGGAAGGCCGCTCGAAGCGGCTCTAAGTTGAAGCCCGGGGGTTCCGCAGTCCGACACCAATTTCAGTTTTCTACGCTTGGCCGACGATGTCAACACGAGGCCCGGCGGGCACCTAGTCCAGCTCTCCCCGGCGCCATGCGGCAGCGGAATGCTCGAGGTCTTCGGCGGTCCTGACGAGCTGGCGTGCATTGCGGGTCAGCTGGCTGGCTGTTCCGGTGCTTCCGATCTCCGCCGAATCCGCGTGGTGGGTCTGGCCCAGGGCCACTACGCGGCAGAACGCGGCGAAGCGCTCCAGTGCCACATCAAACTCTCCTTCGAAGGCTCCGGAGAGGATGGTGTCGGCCATGATCTTGACTTCTTCTGCCCCCAGAGGCTCGGCGACGCCGGCCACCACCTTGGAGACCTGGGCGACGTCCTTGCCCGCAGCGTAGTAGGCCGCGATGCGCTCCGGATTCTGCTGCGTGGCGGCGCGGAGGGCATACAGACGCCAGAGGGCGCCGGGAAGGGATCGGGCAGGGCTTTCCGCCCAGAGTTCCGCGATGGACTCCAGTCCCTGTTTGTCGGCGAGCTTCACCAGGCGGCGGGTGATCTCCGGATCGTCGCTCTCCCGTCCGTGATGGACCAGGGCCTGCGCGGCCAGATGGGCCGCTTCCGAGACCCGGGCAGGATCCGCACCTCCGGGGAAGTTGGCGAAATCCAGCGGAGCGTACAGCTTGGGCTTGTGGTGCCGTGGCGGCATGGAATTCGACTCACTCATATTTTGAGAATACTCCGCCGCGCAAACAGGCGTCGAGGCGGTCCGGCGCCGCCGCCGGGGTTCCGAAGGGGAGTTCGGGGCCGTGAAATGTAAAGGACTGCCTCGGCGGTTTCGTGAGATGCGTCCCGGGTGCGATAAAGTGGAGAAGTCGATTCGTCGACGGCTGGACCGGTGTCAGGTTCGGGTGGGGATTCCTGTCGGAAAACCTGCGCTGAAACTGTCGGAAAAGCCGTCCCGAAATGGCGGGGGGCCTTTAGCTCAGTTGGTAGAGCATCGGACTTTTAATCCGTGGGTCGTGGGTTCGAGCCCCACAGGGCCCACCATGGACGGGCCGTGTCATTCGTTTGAGGATGGTGCGGGACTTCGGCAGCACCCCGGTTTTCGAACCGGGGTGCTTTTCTTTGTCCGGGGTGTTTTTGCCTTCCCGCAGGCCCTGCCGCCGTTCCCCTTTCCCCTGCGGTCAGGAGGGGGCGTCGGCGCTGTGTTCGACGACGGCGGCCTGTTCGACGACGGCGACCTGCTCGACGACGGCGGCCGGCACGGGGCGGCGACGCGAGGTGTCGAATTTCATGAGTTTATGCGTTCCGTCGCAGTAGGGCTTGATCGCTGATCCGCCGCACCTGCACAGGGCCACGGTTTCACGGTCCCGGGGAATCGGCACACCGTCCGGAGTGACGATCTCAAAGTCTCCGCGGACCAGCAGGGGACCGTTCGGGCAGGCCACCACGGAGGCGGCAGGCCCACCGGCACGGGGGGCCGGATCCGAGATGGAATCCTGTACCGAAGAATCCTGTGCAGACGAATCCTGTCCGGGGGAGCCGTGAGCCGGGCAGCTGCTGCAGCAGGCGGCGTCGGTCACGGCGTCACTCCGGCAGCCAGTGCAGCTCCGACGAGCGCGCCTGCCCCGGGGGCTGCGGCAGGGTCCGCGTCGCGGAGGGCGGAGCGGCCGTCCTGCCACGCAGAGAGCTGGTCTTCCCCCATCATCGCGTCCAGGGCAAGGACCGTCGCGGCCCCGAAGATCACATCCGGCAGCAGGCCGGGATCCGACTCCACGAGCCCGCCGGCAAGGTCCCGCGCGGCAATCTGCTCGTGTACGGCGTCGGCTTCCACGTGCTCGTCGAAGTAGTAGGTCACGTCTTCGCCGAAGCCAAGCCGGCGGAACCCGCGCGCATAGAAGGAATTGGGGATGGACGACGTCATTTCAAAGGCTGCCAGATGCCCGGCGATGGCACCGCGCAGCCGCCGGTTGAGGCCAAACAGGGACATGGCGTTGGACGAGGCCAGAGTCAGTGCCGGCACAAAGTCCAGGTACCACCCGTACTCCGTCTCCAGCTCCAGGCCCTTCATCGTGACGGCGAAGAGATGGGAATGCATGCGTTCGGGACGGCCGCCGCCGTATTCGTCGGCCTGGATCTCGATCAGTGCGGCCTTTGCCCGGCCCACCGGGAGGCGGGGTATGGCCCAGCTGTGGGGATCGGCTTCCTTCAGCTGATAGACGGAGCGCAGGATGAGGAACTCCTGCAGCTGTTCCCTGGTGGCCTTCGAGGCGACGAAGCGGGACACACTGGGCCCGTCGTCGTCGGCGGCCATACGGAACAGTTCCTCGGCCACCGCCTCGCTGGTGGCTTCAGGCAGCCCGGGGACGGGGACGGCGCGGCGGAGGGCTGCTTCAAACGCTTCCTCGAGCTCCAGCCGCAGGGCAACCAGGCCCGGATGCCACTCGAGGCTGTCCGGAACGCCTTCCAGTCCGCTGTAGTGGAGCTCGTACAGGCAGAAAAGGGTCAGCTGCAGGTCCTCGTCGCGGAGGATATCGGACGTTTCGCCTACGGCACGCCGAGACGCTTCCGTCACGGAGGCAAGCTCCCGCGCTGACGGGCCGTCCGGCGTACGCAGCAGGTCGAAGAGTTCGGCGCTGACAGGTCCGCGCGCTGCGGGAATTTTCATTCTGGTCCTTTGTGCTCCGTGAAAACGTGCTCCGTGCCGGGAGCGGCGGAAGCCGCAGCCCATAGCGGTAATTCAAGGACATCAGCATACTTGGTATTCCTCTGCCGCACCCAAACACCTTTCCCTGCCCGGGCCGGCGGACATTGACGTTTACGTCCATCCGGCGTGAGATGGGATGAACGGATAACGCAAACTGCGCCGGGGAGGGCACTCATGCCGCAAGTTGATGCCGGAGCGGGGTTCCTCGTTACGGCACTGATCATCATGGCCGCTGCCTTCGCGCTGACCGCGTTCAGGGTGGACGCCGCGTTGGACAGGGGAGACGGCGAGAAGCTGTTTTGGATCGGTTTCACCGGCCTGCTGGCCGCCCTGCTGGCCGTTGCATGGGCGGTGGCCGGCAATCCCGGCGCGGGACCTTGGATCGGGCTCGCGGCCGTCGCCGGGGCAGGGGGTGCTGCCGGTTGGGTGCAGGCACGCCACCGGCGGCGCGTCCAGGACCGGTTGAGGAACGAACGGGCCCGGGCCGTCGCGGCTCTGGAGCGCCGGCATGAGACTGTCCTGCTCAGCTGGAGCTCCTATGAGCTGGATGAGTGGAAGGCCGAGGAGAAGCCCGGCCTGAAGGATCCGGCCAGGCCCGAAACCAAATCCCTGATGCGGGCCATGAAGGCGGCGGCGGCCCTTCGTCCCCTTGAAGGGGCTGCGGAGGCCCCGGAGGCGGAGCTGGACAAATACGCGGCCGCCGTAGCCGGGCTGGAGCAGGCATGGGCCGCCGCGGAGGCAGCCGGAGGCGATGACAGGGCCGCGTAGTCCTGCCGCGGAAAAACTCTGGACGAAACGCCGTTTGGGTGTCAGGCTCGGGGCATGACCGGGCGCAGCAGGGACGATGTCAATTTCTCCCACAACCTTGATAACAGCCGCTACGAGCTGCGCGTGGGAGGTGAGCTGGTGGGAACCGCAGAATACGCGGAATACAGTGAAGAACCGGATTCCGTGGCTCTCACCCATACCGTGGTCCGAGAGGAATTCCGGCACCAGGGTTATTCCTCGATGCTGGTGAAATTCGCGGCCGAGGACATTATCGCTTCGGGCCGGCGCATCAAGCCTTACTGCTCCTACGCGGCGTCCTATTTGGGGAAACACCGGGAGTTCAGCCATCACGTGTCGTGGCCCCAGGAAACCCGCTGACCTAGCTCTGCCGGCTTTCACCGCTCCGCTGGAAACCTGCCAAAACAGGGCTGCTGCGTTAATTGAAGCTGGCTCCCCGCTCTGCATATGGGGGGAACGCAGAAGGGGGAGCCAGTGAAAATAGTATAGTTGCATCCGTCCGGAGAAACCAATCGGGGGGAGTCATCCGTGGCAGTGTCTGCGAAAGCGTTCCAGGACTGGCGCGCCAAAGCTGCCCCTCTCGAAACTACGGCCGACCTGTGCCGGCTGGCCGGCATCAAGCGCTCTACGCTTGCCCAGCAGCTTGTGCGCGGCAAGGTCTCGGTTAGCACCGTGGTTCGGGTGGCGCGGGCCTGCGACCAGGACCCCGTCGAGGCGCTGTCCTTTTTTGAGGAGTACCACGACCTCCAGGCCGGGATGCGCCACCCAACTTCTGCGGAACTGATCAGCCAGGTGACCTATGTCTGCATCCTGGAGCAGGTGGTGGCGCGGAGCAGGCAGCCCGGCATCTCACCCGAGGAACTGCCCGCCCTGTGCGCCTTTCCGCACCGGTACTCGGTACGCGGCTGGTTCGAGGCCGTTGATCCCGGTGACCTGCGGCAGCGGCTGAGCGCCAGCACCGGCGTGGCGCCGCAGAACCTCTCCGCCCAGCTCACGGCCGGGCGCCTGGCCAGCGGCCTCGCCGTGGAAGCGGCCCGGCTGGCCGGCGTTTCGCTGACCAGCGGCCTTGTGGCAACCGGTCTGCTCACTCCGGACGAATGCGGCTGGCCGCCCGGCGGACGCGAGCAGGCACTCGCCCGGCTCTCCGATGCCGATCTGGTGATCCTTGCCCGGGACCGGCTGGATACGCTGGGCAAGGTTTTGAAAAAGGTCGAGAACGATGAAAAAAACAACTTCGCACTCTTGGAGAAATTGGGATGACGCTACAGTGGGCAGCCTTGGGCGCGACCCTTTTCTTCGCGCTGCTGCGGGTTCCGGGCGCAATTCGGGGTGAGAACCGGGGAATGTTCTCTGCACTGATTCTCCTGTCCGCGGCCATGGCGCTGAGTATTCCTTTCTTTTACCTGCCGGTGGACGCACTGCTCGGCGGTGTGAATCTCGCGAACCTCCTCCTTCGGTATTTGCTGTTTGCCGTTCTCCTGATCCTGGGGCTGAAGGCCGCCGCGGCTTTCCAGGCCCCGCTCGCCGCGCGTTTGATCGGCGGGCCGGCCGGGATACTCGTCCTGACAGCTGCAACGGTGGCAGTGGCGGTGTTTTACGGGCTCAGCGACCTGCCCGAATCCTCCACGGCGCTTGCCGACTACTGGGACCAGGACACGGTCCACGCGTACGGGGACAGCTCCAGGCTCTACCAGATCTATGTGGGGGCGTGCCTTGTCCCTTCACTGTTCGGTTCCGCCGCTGCCTTCCGGCGTCCAGCCGGTATTCGGCTCAGCGCCGCCCTCCTGGCCCTGGGGCTGTCCACCGCCGTGATTCACTCCGTGCTGTCCCTCACCGTCGTGAATCCGGACATTGGGGTCTGGGATACCGTGCTTCCCTACTCCGCGGTCATCATGGTGTCTTTGGGACTTGCCCTCCTGTGGAACTCGCACCGGATCGCCAAGCGGCATCCCAAGCCGGGCCTGCTGGCCAGGGCCTACGCCTTCAGATAAAGAATCGGCAACGAACATTCACATTTTCATCATCCTGTGTCAGAATAATGATTATGTAACATCCGCTGCCTGTGGGGGGTCAGCGTGAGGTTACAACCGAAGCCAGCGGATTGCTCCGCTGGCTTCGTTGTATCCGTTTTCCGGAATGTACGGCCAACGCAAAAAAGCGGGAGTTCCGGTAAATCCGAAGCTCCCGCTTTTGCATTTACCCGCAAATGCGGTGCTATTGGGCGTCGAGGTCCGTTTCCAGGATTTTGGCGAGGGCATCGAGGGCTTCGTCGGCGCCCTCGCCCTCGGCACGCAGCACCACCACATCCCCGTTGGAAGCGCCCAGGCTCATCAGCGACAGCATGCTGGCTGCATCCATCGCTTCGTCGGCGGGCTCTCCCTCCATGGCAATGGTGACGTCCACCGGCTGCGCCGCCGCGGCCTCGGCAAAGATCGACGCCGGGCGCGCATGCAGGCCAACCCGGCTGGCAATAGTGGCTTTACGTTCTGGCATGGGATGTTTCCTTCCGGTTGTACTGAACAGTGGGGAGGCCGGTCACAGGCCCAGCTCATCCAGGATGGCCAGCTTGCTGCGCACCGCCGTCCGCGCCTCCGCGGCGGACCCGGCAGCCAGGGCAAGGGACGCCAGGTCCCTGGCCTCTGCGATGCTCACCGAGGCCAGGACCGCGCCTACGGAAGCCAGTGCCCGCGGGGTCATGGACAGGGTGTTGACTCCCAGCCCCGCCAGCACGACGGCGAGTGCCGGGTCCGCGGCCGACTCCCCGCAGACCCCCACATTCTTGGGTGCCTCCAGGGAGTCCGATCCGGCCGCAGCCTCGGCCGCCCGGGCGCCGTCGACCGTGCTTTTAATCAGCTGCAGGACTGCCGGCTGCCAGGGGTCGTTCAGGGTTGCCAGGGAGCCAAGCTGCCGGTCAGCCGCCATGGTGTACTGCGTCAGGTCATTGGTGCCGAGCGAGGCAAAGCGAACCTTGGACAGAATTGCCTGCGACATCACGGCGGCCGCGGGGACCTCGATCATGACCCCGGGGATGGCAAGTCCCGCCCCGGTGCACATGACGGCAAAGTCCGCGGCTTCCTCAGCGGTGGCGATCATGGGAGCCATCACCCAGACATCCGCCTCGTGGGCACCCGCTGCAATCGCAATTGCCTCCAGCTGCCGTTCCAGCACCCCGGGGGAAGTGCGGTCCGTCCGGTAGCCGCGGACGCCAAGTGCCGGGTTGGGTTCGGTGGTGTCCGTCAGGAACGGAAGCGGTTTGTCTGCTCCGGCGTCCAGGGTGCGGATCACGACCTTCCGGCCCGGAAAGGCCTCGAAGACGGTTCCGTAGGCCTGCACCTGCTCCTCCACTCCGGGCTCGGAATCGCGGCCCAGAAAGCAGAATTCGGTGCGCAGCAGGCCGATGCCCTCGGCGCCCGCCACGGCAGCGGCCCGGGCGTCCTTGCCGGAACCCACGTTGGCGAGCAGCGGAACGGCGTACCCGTCCGATGTCATGCCCTTGCCGCTGAACGGCGGAAGGGAAACCCGGGCAGCGTACTTTTGGGCTGCTTCCCGCTCGGCCGTTCCGGGGTCCACCACCACGGTTCCGGCTGCCCCGTCGAGAAAGAGCTCGGCGCCGTCGGCGATTGATTCGGACTCCGCGGCACCAACCACGGCGGGCAGGCCCAGGGAGCGGGCCAGGATGGCGGTGTGGGACTGCGGCCCGCCCCCGGACGTCACGAGGCCGATGACCTTGGCGGGATCCAGGGTGGCGGTGTCGGCGGGAGCAAGTTCTTCGGCAATGAGGATGAACGGAACGTCGGACGCCGGGATCCCGGGGGCGGGCAGCCCGTCGAGCCGGGCCACGATCCGGGCCCTGACGTCCAGGACATCCTGGGTGCGCTCGGCCATGTAGCCGCCCAGGCTCTGCAGCATGGCAGCCACTTCCAGTCCGGCTTCCCAGACAGCCCGTTCCGGAGTCATCCCGGCGTTGATGTGCTTGCCTGCGGCCTTGAGCAGCATGGGGTCCGTGGCCATCATGGCCGTTGCGTTCAGAACGGCTTTCGCGTCTCCCGACGCCGTCTCCGCCCGGTGGCGCAGATCGTCCCGCACGTCCTCCGCCGCGTCCCTGAGGCGTGCTTTTTCACCGTCAACCGTTTGCTCCGCCCCGAACCGGGCATCTGCTGCGGGCTCGGGCACCGGTGGCGGCATCCGCAGTGAGGGCCCCAGCACCCGCCCGGCGCTGACTCCGATTCCCGTGATGGTCCGCATCAATGTGCCTCTCGCTGGATGGATGGTGGGTTATGCAATGACGGGCTCCTCCGTGCGCTTGCGCGCCGTCAGACGCTTAAGGGCAACATAGATCAATCCTGAGGCCACCATTCCCGCGAGGATAGCCACAATGAACATCAGCACGTTGCCGATGGCGAAGAAGACGAAGATCCCGCCGTGCGGGGCCTGCGATGTGACGCCGGTGCCCATGCAGATGGCACCCGCCACGGCACCGCCGACCATGCAGGAGGGGATAACCCGGAACGGGTCCGCCGCGGCAAACGGAATGGCTCCCTCCGAAATGAAGGCGGCACCCAGCAGCCAGGCAGCCTTGCCGTTTTCCCGCAGGGCCATCGAGAACTGCTGCTTGTCCAGGACGGTGGCCAGCGCCATGCCCAGCGGCGGAACCATGCCTGCGGCCATGACTGCCGCCATGATCTGCCAGGGTGCCTGGTTCTCGAAACTGCCTTCGCCGAGTCCGGCGACGGCAAAGGCATACGCAACTTTGTTGATGGGGCCGCCGAGGTCCGAGCCCATCATCAGGCCCAGAATAATGCCCAGCACGACGGCGGCAGCCCCCGACAGCCCGGTCAGCCAGTCGTTGAGGGCGAGGGTCAGGCCGGCAATCGGTCCGCCCAGGACCAGGATCATCAGGCCCGAGGCTATCAGGGAGGCAACGAGCGGAATGATGACCACGGGCATGAGCCCCCGCAGCCAGGACGGCACCTGCCAGCTGCCCACCCACTTGGCAACGTAGCCGGCCAGCAGGCCGCCGATGATGCCGCCGATGAATCCGGCGTCCATAAAGATGGCGACGGCGCCGGCCGTGAAGCCTGGGGCAATGCCGGGACGGTCGGCGAGCGCGTAGGCGATGTAGCCGGCCAGCGCAGGCACCAGGAAGCCGAGGGACAGGTTGCCGATCTTCCAGAACACGGCGCCGAGATAGGTCAGCAGGCCTTCCTCCCCGGGGTTGAACAGCGTGTTCCCGTCGAGGATAAGGTCACCGGTGAGGTTGCCGTCGTCGTCGGCCAGCGAGAGTTCGTACCCGCCGAGCAGGAAGCCCAGGGCAATCAGCAGTCCGCCGCCGGCAACAAACGGAATCATGTAGCTGACACCGGTGAGCAGGGCACGCTTGAGCTGGCCGCCGAAACCCTCGCCGCCGCCGCTGCTGTCGGAGTCCCGTTCCTCGCCTCCCGAACCTCCGCCGCCGGCAACCCGGCGCGCATTGGGGTCCTTTGCGGAAGCGAGTGCTTCATCGATCATCACGCCCGGCTCGTCGATGCCCCGCTTCACGGGGCCGCTGACCACGGGCAGGCCGGCGAAGCGGCCCTTGTCCCGCACATCGACATCGGTCGCAAAGATAACGGCATCCGCGTTCCGGATCACCGAGGGGTCCAGCGGGGTGGAGCCCGCCGATCCCTGCGTCTCCACCTGCAGGTCGATGCCGCGCTCCGCTGCCGCCGCCGCCAGGGAGTCCGCAGCCATGTACGTGTGGGCAATGCCGGTGGGACAGGCTGTGACGGCGACAAGCCGCCGGGTCTCCCCGCTGCCGGACCGTCCCCCGGCCTGCTCCCCGGTCAGGGGATCGGCTTCCGCCGCCCCGGCGTTTCCTTCCTCGGCACTAACGCCGGATGTCCTGGCGCCTGCGGTGTGGGCGCCGCCGGGAGCGCCGGCTGTCCCTGAAGCCGCTCCGGCCTGCGATTCCGGAACGGGACCCAGGCCAAGTGCGCCGTCCACCAGTTCCACGATTTCCGCGGGGGACTGTGCCGTCCGGAGTGCCGCGGTGAAGTTCTTCTTGATCAGGGAGCGGGCCAGTTTGGCCAGCAGCTGCAGATGCTCCTGGTCCGCGCCCTCGGGCGCGGCAATGAAGAAGACAATGTCCGCCGGGCCGTCTTTGGCGCCCCACTCCACCGGCGGGCTGATGCGGGCCATGGCCAGCGAAGGCTGGGTGACGGCAGCGGACCGGCAGTGCGGAATGGCTATGCCGCCGGGAACACCCGTTGCCGTTTTGGCCTCGCGGGCCATCGCATCGGAATAAAGGTCCTCGAAACTCGTGGCACGGTGGGTCGAGACGACATTCTGGACCAGGTGGCGGATCACCTCGGACCGTTCAGATCCCAGGTTTTGGTCCAGCGTGACCAACTCCGGAGTGATGAGTTCAGACATTAGTCTTCCTCCTTGGTGGATGCTGCCCGGGTTGAGCTGGTGTGCGGCACCGCGACGGTGCCGGCTATTTCCGTCACGGTCACCGCGCCGGGATCGGTCTGGGCGAGTGTCGGGACAGTGGTGCCCGGCAGGGAGGCTGCCGCGGCTCCGTGGGCGACGGCCTGGCGCAGGCAGTCCCGGGGCGGCGCTCCGGCGACGTCGGCGAGAAGGAAACCCGCCAGGGAAGAATCGCCGGCGCCCACGGTGGACCGGGCCTCCACGGGAGGACGGGTTGCGTGCCAGGCGCCGTCGGCCGTGACCAGCAGCGCCCCCTTGGGGCCGAGGGTCGCCAGGACTGCGCCGACACCCCGGGCGATCAACGTCCGCGCCGCGCTGACGGCCAGGCCGGAATCCGCTTCGAGTTCATCCTCGGTCCCTATTCCGGTCACCTCCGCCAGCTCCTCGGCATTGGGTTTGAGCAGGTCCGGGGTGGCGTTGTGGAGGAGCGCCCCGAGAAGCGGCGGGCCGGAGGAATCAATGGCAATCCGCGGCGCCCGGTCTCCGAAGCGCTGCCGGACGGCATGCGCAACCAGTGCATACAGATCCGGTGACGCACCCGGCGGGAGGGAGCCGGCAAGCACCAGCCAGGACGCCGGGGAGCCGTCCTCGCCGGCAGCGCACGTGGTGACCAGCAGGGTGATGAGGCCTTCCTGTTCCCCGGCGTCGAGGGGCGGGCCCGGGAGGTTGATCTTGGTGGTGGTTCCGTCCGGCTCCGTGAGCGTGATGTTGCTTCGAAGCGTCGCAGCTATCGGCAGATTGGCGTAGCTGACACCTGCCGTGCGCAGCCCGGCCATCACGGGATCATCGTCGCGGCCCGGAAGGACGGCGACCGCCCGGACCCCGGAGGCGCTCAGGGCCCGGCAGACGTTGACGCCTTTGCCGCCGGGGTCTTCGCTGATGGCCGCTGCGCGCTGCACGGCGCCGCGGACCAGCGTCCCGGGCAGTTCAACGGTCCGGTCCAAGCTGGGATTGACGGTGAGGGTGACGATCATTGAACCACCATGGTTGGGCTCCTGGGAGTGCTGCAGCTTCAGCCGGCTCCGGGCGGCTGGGGCGCTCGCCGGTGCTGCTGCTGTGGGGGAATCATTGGCCGGTGTTGGTTTGGTGTTGGTTGGGAGCTCAGGCATTAGCACCCGCAGGCTGTGGCGCGCACCACGTCCGGTGCGCTCTGTCCAGCGTACTTTTGGGAGATTGGCGCGTGCAATGTCCTGCGCCGGGACGGACCTCCGCCGCGGCACATTGCTTGGCGGCGGCCTCCGCCGAGCAATGCCGGCGGGCCGCTGTGCACCTCCGGGCAGATGCGGGCAGATGCGGGCAGGGCGGCGGTTTAGGGTGGGTGGATGCACATTGAATCGTGGTCGGCGCCCGCGGATGCCCGCTCCGGGACCCATCTCCTGGTGATGCTGCACGGCTACGGCGCCGATGAAGCCGGAATGGTCCGCCTTTTCCCGTCGCTTCCCGCCGGAATCACCGGTGTTGCCCTGCGCGGCAGCTTCCCCGTGGGGGATTCCTTCGGGTGGTTCCTGCTGGATCCCTACCTCGGCTCGGACACCTCCGACGTGCTGGAGGCTGCAGCCGGGCTGCTCTCCCGGGTGGACCGCATCCGGGCTGAAGGCGCCTTCACGGGTGTCTCACTGCTCGGGTTCTCCCAGGGCATGGCCATGGCGACCACGCTGCTGCGGCTGCGTCCGGCCGGCTTCGACGCCGTTGTCGGACTGTCCGGATTTATTGCCGAAAACGAACTGCTGGCCATGGCCGAACCGCTGCCGGAGCCGGTTCCGTACTTTTGGGGGCGGGACCGAAACGACTGGGTGATCAATGAAGATGCGATTTTCCATACGGAGAATTGGCTTCGGGAAAATACTGCGTTGACGGCACGGACGTATCCCGGGATGGGGCACTCTATCGGGTCCGAAGAGGTCCGTGATGTGGGAATCTTTTTGCGCCGTTATGTATTGCCTTCCCCTTGATCTGACGCGAAATACAAAGGGGCCTAACATTGATAACCGACGAAGAAAAATCGACTTCGACTACTACCTAAGCATGCTTATGAAGTAGAGTGGAGGAAAGCGCGGCCCACAGGTCGCTCAGTAAAACAACGAAATCATCACTCGTTCACACAGCAAGGAGTACATCATGGGTTTCATTGCTTTCCTTATTCTGGGTCTTATCGCCGGTGCAATCGCAAAGGCTATCCTTCCGGGCCGTCAGGGTGGCGGCTGGATCGCTACTCTGGTCCTCGGCGTCATCGGCGCCCTGCTCGGCGGCTGGATTGGCGGCGCACTCTTCGGCGCTGACATCAACGAGTTCTTCTCCATCGAGACCTGGCTTGTAGCCATCCTGGGCTCCCTCGTTGTCCTCGTGATCTACGGCTTCGTTACTCGCAAGAGTGGCAACCGCGCCTAGTTTCATGAGTTCCGCGCCTCGGCGCGGACCCCTGCACTAGCTGCAGGCAGCGGGGCCGGCGGATTTCCGCCGGCCCCGCTTTTTTCGTATCACCCTCACGTAGGCTTAACCCGGCCGGGTCACCGCGCCGGTTCGCCGAAGTTGGAAAAGGAGCGTTGCCGTGGGTTTTGCATCCAACCGTGCCTTCAAGGTTGCCGGAGGGGCCGTCTTCGAAAAGGACGGAACACCGAAAGCCGGACTCCTGAGGGCAATGGAACGGGCCGTCGAGGTCCAGCGTCCATTGGTCCTGGCCAACATCCGCAGGCTGCAGCGCAAGCATCCGCACGCGACGCCGGCGGAACTGGTGACGATCATCGAGAAGCACTACCTGGCCACCGTGACGGGCGGGGGAGCCGCTGTGGGAGCCACCGCCGTCGTACCCGCCATCGGCACCATGGCCGCCCTGGGCCTGTCCGCGGCAGCAACCGTGGGCTTCCTCGAAGCCACGGCGCTTTTTGCCCAGTCCGTGGCTGAACTTCACGGCGTGCACCTGCTGGATCCTGAGCGGTCACGGACCATGGTCATGGCCATCATGCTGGGCGAAGAAGGAACTGCCATGATGCAGTCCGTTGCCGGACGCGGAGCCAAGCCCTGGGCCAGCTCGCTGGGCGGCATGTCCTCCGGGGTGATGGGCAGTGTGGGTTCCTCGATCCGCAGGCAGTTCACCAAGCGCATCATTGCCCGCCAGGGCACTGCCATGCTGGGCCGCGCGCTGCCGCTCGGAGTTGGCGCAGTGGTGGGCGGCGCGGGCAACCACGCAATGGGCAAGGGAGTCATCAAGACGGCACGGAAGGCCTTCGGCCCGGCTCCGGAGAGCATCCCCGGCGAACTGGCGGACGACCTGCGGAAGCTTCCGGAGAGCGATTCGTAAACCGCCCGCCGGTCCCGACGCCCGGCCCTTCCCGGCCGGGCGTCTGCCCGGTCCGGCGGTCCGGGCGCAGTCCTAGCCGAAGACCGCGTGCGCGATGCTGAAGATCGCCAGGCCGGCCAGCGAACCGACCACCGTGCCGTTGATGCGGATGAACTGCAGGTCCTTGCCCACCTGGAGCTCGATCTTCTCGGACGTCTCCTGTGCATCCCAGTGCTCAACCGTTTCGGTGATCACCGCGGCGATGTCGCTGCTGTACGTCTTGACCAGGTAGCCGGCGCCGTCGGCGATCCAGGTGTTCACCTTCGCGGCGAGTTCCGCGTCGGTGCTCAGCCGGCGGCCGAAGTCCTGTACGGCAGCCTTGAAGTTCCGCGTCAGCTCACTGTCCGGATCGTCGACGGCGGTGGTCAGGGCATTCTTGATGGTGGCCCAGGTCTGGGTGATGAGCTGCTGGACCCGGGGATCGTCGAGGACCTGTTCCTTGATGGCGTCCGCCTTGGCCATCACGGCCGGGTCTTCCTGCAGATCCCGGGCCAGGCCCTTGAGGTAGTCGTCCAGGGCGCGGCGCAGCTCGTGGTGCTGGTCCTCCTGCACGGCAGTCAGGAAGCGCCGGACCTCCACCTGCACGCGGTCTCCCACCAGGTCATCCACAAAGGACGGCACCCAGGACGGCGAGCGCTGGGTAACCAGTTCGGAGATGACATCCGGGTTGGCGGCCACCCAGTCGCTGATGCTGTCCACCACCAGGTTCACCAGCTGGTGGTGGTGGCCCTCGTCGAAGACCCGTTCCGCCACCCGGCCCATGGGCGGGCCCCAGGGCGGGTCCACCACGTGGCGTCGGAACATGGACTCCAGGACGCTCTTGACGGCGTCATCATCCAGGACGCGCAGGATGCCGCGGATTGCCGCCGATCCTTCGGTCGCCACGCGGGCTGCGCTCTCCGGGCGTTCCAGCCAGGCTCCTGCCTTCTGCGCGAGTTCCATGGAGCCGAGCTTTTGGCGGATGACCTCCTCTGAAAGGAAGTTGCTCTCCACGAACTGCCCCAGGGAAGCGCCAATCTGGTCCTTCTTGCGGGGAATGATCGCGGTGTGCGGGATTTTCACGCCCATCGGGTGCTTGAAGAGCGCCGTGACGGCAAACCAGTCGGCCAGTGCGCCCACCATGCCGCCCTCGGCTGCGGCACGGACGTACTGCAGCCACGGGTAGCGGTCCTGCAGGGCGAAGGAAAAGACGAAAATGACCGCCAGCAGCACAAGCAGGCCGGTGGCCAGCATCTTCATCCGCCGCAGGCCTGCGGCGCGCTCGACGTCGTTCAGCAGCGGGACGCTCATGCGCGGGCTCCGCCGGCCCGGACGCGCCGGACGGGATGTGTCGAAAGTAAGGTCATGCCGCTCCTCGTGCTTGTGCCGGACCGTGTGCCCCGGCCGGTTCGGCGCGGGGCAGGAGCCGGCGAGCCGAATATAGTCTCCAGCCAATATTGTCAGTCTGCTGCGCAGGGTGCCATCTCGGCAAACGCGGGGCGCCCTGCGTCGTCCTAGGACAAGCTGCAGCCGTGTGATTGAGTGGGATGATGGCTGCTCCGATTGAGGACTACGCGCTCGTGTCGGACCTTCACACGGGTGCCCTGATATCCCGGCGGGGAAGCATTGACTGGCTGTGCCTGCCCCGGTTTGATGCGCCCTCGGTATTCGGGGCGCTGCTGGGAACCCAGGACCACGGACGCTGGCTGCTGGCGCCGGACGGAGCCGCCGACGTCGTCCACCGCAGCTACGCGGGCTCCACCTTCATTCTGCAGACCCGTTGGGCCACCGAAACCGGAAGTGTTTTGGTCACTGAATTTATGCCAGTGGGGGACGGCCGTGCCTCGATCGTGCGGCGGGTGGAGGGAATCAGCGGCACCGTGGATATGCGCCAGGAGCTGGAGGTTCGTTTCAACTACGGCACCGTCCTGCCGTGGATGCGCCGGGACCCGTACCCGCACGGAGAACGCCTGCTGGCCATTGCCGGACCGAGCGCACTGGTGCTGCGCGGAGGAAACCTGCCCCTGGCCGAAGACCACCGCCACGTGGGCAGGTTCAGCGTTAAAGCCGGGGAACAGGTGGACCTGGAGCTCACCTGGTTCCGTTCACACTCCGCCGTTCCCGCACTGACGGACATCGATGCCGCGCTGGAGGCCACGGCCGCCTACTGGGAAAGCTGGGCGGCGCACTGCAAACCCGCACCGAAGTACATGCCGGCGGTCCGGCGCTCCCTGCTGGTGCTGCGGGCGCTCACGCACGAGTCCACCGGCGGCATTGTGGCGGCCCCCACCACCTCGCTTCCGGAAGTCGCCGGCGGGGAGCGGAACTGGGACTACCGCTACTGCTGGCTGCGGGATGCGGCCCTGACGCTGGAAGCCATGCTGGGCCACGGCTATGCGGATGAAGCGCTGCAGTGGCGCAACTGGCTGCTCCGCGCGGTGGCGGGGGATCCGGAGGACCTGCAGATCATGTATGCCGTGGACGGTGCCCGTGACCTGCCCGAACGCATCCTGACACAGTTCTCCGGCTACCGCGGAGCCGTTCCCGTCCGGGTGGGAAACCGGGCCGTCAGCCAGTACCAGGCCGACGTCGTCGGCGAAGTGATGGTGGCCCTGGCCAAGCTGCGGGAGAACGGGGTGGCCGAGGACCACTTCTCCTGGCCGCTGCAGCGCGCCCTGATGTCCTTCCTGGAGCGCCACCTGGAAGACAAGGACCACGGCATCTGGGAAATGCGCGGCGAACCGCAGCACTTCACCCACTCCCGCGTCATGATGTGGGCCGCCTTTGACCGGGCGGCGGCCGCGGCCCGGACCTACGGCCTGGACGGGCCGGTGGAACTGTGGGATGCCCTGCGGGACGGACTGCGCGAGGAAATCCTGAACCGCGGGTACAACCCCGAACTGGGGTCGTTTACGCAGTATTACGGCAGCTCGGAGGTGGATGCCTCCCTCCTGCAGCTGCCCCAGGTCGGTTTCCTGCCGTACGACGACGAACGCATGCTCGGCACGGTGGCGCGGCTGGAGAAGGATCTGCTGACCGAATCCGGGCTGCTGCTGCGCTACGCCACCCAAACCGGGGTGGACGGCCTGCCCGGCGGCGAAAACCCCTTCCTCGCCTGCAGCTTCTGGCTGGTGGAGCAGTACGCCGCGACCGGCCGGGAAGAGGAAGCCGCCGCCCTCATGGACCAGCTGGTGGGCTATTCCAATGAGCTGGGTCTGCTGAGTGAGGAGTACGATCCGGTAAACAGCACCATGGCCGGGAATTTCCCCCAGGCTTTTTCCCACCTTGCCCTGGTCCGGGCCGCGGATGCGCTGAACAACGCAGCCCGGCTGCCGGGCCGGACGTCCCCTGTGCCCACCGGCGCAGTTTCCCCCAGTGAAAGAAGCACATGAACCGCCACAGCATTTCAGCCGCCGCCATGGCCTCCCTGCTGACCATTAGCGCCGTGAACCATTTCCGCAATCCCAAGTTCTACAACGCCGTGGTGCCCCGGAGCATCAGCACTGACACCGGCGGCAAGCTCGGCGTGATGACGCGCCGGCAGTGGACGCATCTGAGCGGCGGCCTGGAGTTCGCCGCAGCCGCCGGCCTCCTGCTGCCGGCCACACGCCGGGCTGCGGCCACGGCAACGGCGCTGATGTACGTTGCCTTCATCGCAGGGCACCTCAGCGCCCTGCAGCGCGCCTTCGGACCGCGCGGCTCCGATCAGCAGAAGGCCATCCACCTGGCCCGCCTGCCGCTGCAGCTGCCCCTGATCCGCTGGGCCTGGAGCCTGCGCCGGTAGGAGGGCCGGACCGTGGCTACACACCTGCTGGTGCTCTCCGACACCCATCTGCCCAAGCGGGCGAAGGAACTGCCCGAATCGCTGTGGCGGGACATTGAGGCGGCCGACGCCGTTGTCCACGCCGGCGACTGGGTCAGCGAGGACGCGCTGGACGAGATGCTGCGGCGCTCCCGCCGGCTGATCGCCTGCTACGGCAACAACGACGGCGGTGCGCTGCCGGACCGGCTGCCCCTGGTGGCCACCGCCACCGTTGAAGAGGTCCGTCTGGCTGTCATTCATGAAACCGGCCCGGCAGCGGGCCGGGAGCGGCGCATGGACGAACAGTTCCCGGACACCGACCTGCTGATCTTCGGGCACAGCCATATCCCGTGGGACACGGTGACGCCGCACGGCCTGAGGCTGCTGAACCCCGGCTCGCCGACCGACCGGCGCCGGCAGCCCTTCTGTACCTACCTGCGCGTCACGGTGGACGGCACAACCGTGGACTCCGAGCTGGTGCGGCTCCCGCCGCGAAGGCCCGCGGCTTAAAAGTCTGCTGCCCCGCCCCTCCTAAATGCGGACGGGCGGGGCAGCAGACGGGACTGCTTAGTTGCTTCCGGGCTGGAAGACGACCTTGATGCAGCCGTCTTCCTTCTTCTGGAACTTCTCGTACAGCTCCGGGGCGTCTTCCAGGCTGGCCTGATGAGTGACCAGGTTGGTGACACCCAGCGGATCGGCGGGATCCTCGACCAGCGGCATCAGGTCATCGATCCAGCGCTTGACGTTGCACTGGCCCATGCGCAGATTCAGCTGCTTATCGAACATGTTCATCAGCGGCATCGGGCTGGCCGTGCCGCCGTACACGCCGCTGAGTGAGACCGTACCGCCGCGGCGGACCGCGTCGATGGCGCCGTGCAGGGCTGAGAGGCGGTCGGTACCGGCGTTCTCCATGGCCTTCTGGGCCAGCTTGTCCGGCAGCAGGCCAACCGCAGTCTGGGCGGCCTTGCCCACCGGGGAGCCGTGGGCTTCCATGCCGACGGCGTCCACCACCGAGTCGGGACCGCGCCCGTCAGTCATTTCACGCAATTCGTCGGCTACGTCCTTCTGCAGGTCCAGGACTTCCACGCCGTACTGTTCGGCGAGCTTCCGGCGCTCCGCCACGGGATCGACACCGATCACGCGGTAGCCGAGATGGGTCCCGATGCGGGCTGCGAACTGGCCCACCGGGCCCAGTCCGTAAACGGCCAGGGTGCCGCCGTCGGGCACGTTGGCGTACTGCACGCCCTGCCAGGCAGTGGGGAGGATGTCGGAGAGGAACAGGTAGCGGTGGTCCGGCAGCTCCGAGCCGACCTTGATGGGGCCGTAGTCCGCATGCGGCACGCGGAGGAATTCCGCCTGACCGCCGGGTACCGAGCCGTACAGCTCGGAGAAGCCGAAGAGCTGGGCGCCCATTCCCTTTTCACGGACCTGGGTCACCTCGCACTGGGTCTGGAGGCCCTGCCGGCACATGAAACAGCTGCCGCAGGAGATCTGGAAGGGGATGACCACGCGGTCGCCCTTCTTGAGGTTGGTGACTGCCGAGCCGACTTCTTCCACGATGCCCATGGACTCGTGGCCGAGGATGTCCCCTTCCTTCATGTAGGGCATCAGGACGCCGTACAGGTGCAGGTCCGAGCCGCAGACTGCAGTAGACGTGACGCGGATGATGGCGTCAGTGGGTTCCTGGATCACCGGATCCGGAACACTTTCGACACTGACGGACTGCTTTCCCTGCCAAGTTACTGCTCTCACGCGCGAACCTCCTGCTGATTGCTTTGGGTGCTTTGGACGTAACCCCCATTCTTACAAATAGTAAGGTTACTGACAAAACATCCGGAAGCGGCGCGCGTTCGGTTACCGTTTCCGCGGCCGGCAGCCGTTCCGGTCCGCCAGAACCTGCGAATCCCTCTGTGTGATCAGTGTGGCGGCGTCCTCGTTGGTCAGGGCCAGACCCCAGGAGCCCGCACCCGGTGGTGCCTGGGCTGCCGGAACCGGACCGAGGCGGCAGACCGGCAGGTCCGGCGGTGCCAGGATCTCGACCGGCCGTGTCTCGGCACCGGTATCAACCGCAGCCCCGGCGCCGGCGCACAGCAGTTCAAGGGCTTCCTCTTCCACGTGCGCGGCCCGGAGCAGATTCACGCTCACCGCCGCGCCCAGAGTACCGGTGTGGGTCAGGATGTTTATCAGCGTGGAGCAGGTGTCCGCGGTGAGGCACCCTCGCACTTCCAAGCAGGCAAGCTGCAGCTGGGTGTCGATCCGGACCAGAACCCGGAGCGAATGTTCGAAGGACGGGTGTTCCCGTGAGCTGAAGCTTTCCATGGGATTCTCCGCAGGCGAGGAGCGGCCGGCCTTTGCTTAACCGGTATTCGACCGTAGCCGAAAGGGCAGCGGAATGGCAGTCCCTTCCACCGATTACCGGCCTGTCACTCAGTCTCATCCGGGTAATCCGGGTAATCCGGGAGGTTTCGTCAGCTGCTCGCTGCTCCCGCGGGCGAGGCAAAGTCCCGCGCCACCGTTTCGGCGGTCGCTTCGGCGATGGCTTCCTCCTCATCCGTCGGCACCACCAGTACGGGAATAGCGGACTCTGCCGTGCTGATCAGGCGGGCTTCGGATCCGCGTTTCCGGTTCGCTTCCGGATCCAGTGTGATTCCCAGGGCTGCCAGCCGGTTCACCGTCAGCTCGCGGAATTCCCAGGCGTTTTCACCGATGCCTGCCGTGAACACCAGCGCCTGCGCTCCTTCCACCGCCACGTGGTACGCACCGATGTATTTCGCCAGCCGGTAGGCTGCAACGTTCAGCGCCAGGGCAGCCGCTTCGTCCCCGCCTTCCGCCGCTTCAGTCAGGGTCCGCATGTCCGAGGCACCGCCCAGTGCCAGGAGGCCCGACTCCCGGTTCAGCAGGTTGTCCAGGGAATCGGCGTCGTATCCTTCGCGGAGCAGGAACACCAGGATGGACGGGTCAACGTCGCCGCTGCGGGTGCCCATAACCAGCCCCTCCAGCGGGGTGAAGCCCATGGAGGTGTCAATGCTCCTGCCGTCCCGGATTGCCGTGACGGACGCTCCGTTGCCCAAATGGGCGATGACGGCATTGAATTCGCCGGGATCGATGCCCAGGAACCGGGCCGCGGCCGGGGCAACAAACCCGTAGCTGGTCCCGTGGAAGCCGTAGCGGCGGATGCCGTACTTCCGGTAGAGGCTGTTCGGCAGGGCATAGCGCCAGGCCTGCTCGGGCAGTGTCCGGTGGAAGGCGGTATCAAAAACTGCCACTTGGGGAATCTTCGGCCATTTGTCATGCACGGCCCGGATCCCGCGGGCACTGGCCGGGTTGTGCAGCGGAGCCAGCGGGCTGAGGCGTTCGATTGACCGTACGATTTCGTTGTTGATCAGGACGGGTTCGCTGAACCGCTCGCCGCCGTGGACCACCCGGTGCCCGACGGCGTCGATGCTTCGGCCGCCCAGCGCGTCGGGCAGGCGGCGGCTCAGCTCCTCCAGGGCGGCGCCGTGGTCCGGCACCGCTTCCTCGCCGATGCGGTCAATGATCCCTTTAACGAGGAGTTCTCCGTTGGCGGTGTCCCGCACCTGGTACTTCAGGGACGAGGAGCCGGAATTAATGACGAGTACGAGCATCAGCCCTCCTGGGCCTGGACCGCGGTAATGGCCACGGTGTTGACGATGTCCTCGACCGTGCAGCCGCGCGAGAGGTCATTGACCGGTTTGCGCAGTCCCTGCAGGATGGGCCCCACCGCCACTGCTCCGGCGGACTGCTGCACCGCCTTGTAGGTGTTGTTGCCCGTATTGAGGTCGGGAAAGATGAAAACGGTGGCGTGCCCGGCGACGTCGGATCCGGGCATCTTGGAAGCGGCCGTGCTGGCGTCCACCGCCGCGTCGTACTGAATGGGGCCCTCCACCGGAAGGTCCGGCCTGCGGCTGCGGACAATTTCCGTGGCCTCCCGGACCGTTTCCACCGACTCGCCGTGCCCGGAGGCACCCGTCGAATAAGAGAGCATCGCCACCCTCGGCGTCACGCCGAACCTCGCCGCGGTGTCCGCAGACGCCAGGGCGATGTCCGCCAGCTGCTTGGCATCCGGATCGGGATTTACGGCGCAGTCACCGTAGACCAGCACCCGGTCCTCGAGCAGCATCAGGAAGACCGAGGACACAATATCCACCCCCTCCTTGGTCCGGATGAATTCCAATGCCGGGCGGATCGTGTTGGCTGTCGTGTGCGCCGCGCCGGAGACCATTCCGTCCACACGCCCCAGATGGACCATCATGGTCCCGAAATATGCCCCGTGCAGCATGCGTTCCTGGGCGTCGTCGAGCGTGACGCCCTTCTTGGCCCGCAGCTCCGCGTATTCGCGGGCGAACTCGTCCCGCAGGGCACTGGTCGCCGGGTTGATGATCGTGGTGCCGCTGAGGTCGATCCCCTCGCTGGCCGCCAGTTCCCGCACCTCCCCTTCCGGCCCGAGCAGGGTGAGCGAGCAGACGTCCCTGCGGTGCAGGATTTCGGCCGCCCTCAGGACCCGCGTGTCCAGGCCCTCGGGAAGAACAATGTGCTTGCGCTGCGCCCGGGCCCGGACGATCAGCTGGTTCAGGAAGCGGAGCGGGGTGATTTTCTCCGGCCGGGGCAGCTCCAGGCGCTCCAGAAGCTCATGTTCGTCGACATGGCGGGTCCAGACGCCCAACGCGGCCGCGACCTTGCGGCGCTGGCCCGACGATATTTCCCCGCGGACCCGGCTGACCTGCCGGGCGGCCGAGTAGGTGTCGACGTCGACGGCGAACACCGGAAACGGAGCCTGGGACAGCAGTGCCAGGATTCCGGGATCGATCGGCAGGCCGCCGGTGAGGAGCATGCCGCTGGGCACCGGGAACTCCGGCGAAACGGCGGACGCCAGTGCGGCCACCATGACATCGGCCCGGTCGCTGGGGGCAATCACCAGATTGCCGTGGTCCAGCTGGGAGATAAAGTTGCCCACCGTCATGGCGGCGACCTTGATGCCGACAACATCGCGTTCCAGAGATGCGCTGCCGGCCACCTGCCGCGCATTCAGTGCCTTGGCGACCTCGGACATGGAGGGCTGGGAAATTTCGTTCAATTCGGGCATCACGTACACCGGCCTGCCGGAGGCTCCCGGGCGCACGGCGGCCCTGACCTCATCAACCGCGTCCGATTCCGCCCGGTTGACCATCATGGCGAGGAGGTCACAGTGCGCGTCATGCAGCTCCCGGCGGGCCACGTCCACTGCATCGGCCGTTTCCGGCACTGTCATCTCCCGTGCGTTGACGACCGCCAGCACCACGGCGCCCAGGTTGTTCGCGAGGCGGGCGTTCAGGACGAACTCGAGGGCGACGTCGTGCCCCGAAAGGTCAGTGCCCTCGATGATCACCACGTCGCAGTGGGCGGCAACTTCGTTGTAGATCGTCAGGCATCTGGAATCCACCTCGCCGCGCTCACCGGCTACGAGCAGGGAGCGCACTTCGCGGCGGGTGAGCCCGCCCCGGCTTGTTTCAGCCGTGAGGTTGAACTTGCGCTGCATCAGCCGCACCATCGGGTCCTGCGCCGGTTCGCTGCCTTCCACAATTGGGCGGAAGAACCCCACGCGGTCAGCGTGGCGCAGCAGCATGTCGGCCAGGCCGAGGGTGACAAGGGACTTGCCCGACCCCGGGGTCATGGCACTGATGTAGATTCCGCGGGCCATGGTTGTTGTCCGATCTCTGAGCTGGAGAGCGGGAGGTCCGCGCCCCGTGCTGGGTGAAGCGTGCCGGCATGGCGGTGCGTTTCGCCTCACCGTGCTGTGGTGCTGGACACAGTCTTATCCTCCCAAAAGGGCCGGGCAGTGGCTAGCGGACATGCGGCAGCAGTGCTCCGAATCGGCAGTCGCGCAGCTCCGGCTGGACTGCGGCGTCTCACCATGTGGGATTAAACTGGAGGCAGCCGCGCCGCGGCCTACGATTGGTCGGTTAGTTTTCACGAATACCAGAGCACAAGGACCACCGTGAGTCTCTTCAGAACCAAGCCCATCGAGGATTCCCTCGCGGACGCCGACGAGCCCGGACGCCGGCTCAAGCGGACGCTGACCACGTGGGACCTGATGATTATGGGTGTCGCTGTTGCCGTCGGTGCCGGCATCTTCTCCGTGGGAGCCAACGCGGCGGCCAATTTTTCCGGCCCTGCCGTAACCCTTTCCTTTGTCCTGGCCGCCATCACCTGTGCCTTGGCCATCATGTGTTACGCCGAGTTTGCCACCGCCATTCCGGTGGCCGGCTCCGCCTACGTGTTCACGTACGCCACCATGGGCGAACTGGTGGCGTGGATCATCGGCTGGAACCTGATCCTGGAGCTGTTCACTGCGGCGGCCGTGATTGCCAAGTACTGGGGCATCTACCTCAGTGAGGTGTTCAGCCTGATGGGCCTGGACATACCGGCCACCATTGACCTGGGGATCGTGGACCTCACCTGGGGACCCCTGCTGATCGTTTCGGTGTTCACCGTACTGCTGGTCATGGGGACCAAGCTCTCCGCCCAGGTCGGCAACATCTTTACGCTGATCAAGATCGGCGTGGTGCTGTTCGTCATTGTTGCTGGTTTCTTCTACGTCAAGGCCGAGAATTACATCCCGTTCATCCCGGATTCCGTGCCGACTGAGTCGCTGGGCAGCGAGGGCGTTATGCAGCAGTCGCTGTTCTCCTTCATGACCGGTGCCGCCCCGGCGCAGTACGGAACCCTGGGCGTTTTCGCCGGCGCAGCCATCGTGTTCTTCGCCTTTATCGGGTTCGACGTCGTCGCCACCTCTGCGGAAGAGGTGAAGAATCCCGGCAAGACCCTGCCGCGCGGAATCTTCGCCGGACTGGCCGTGGTCACCCTCCTCTACATCGGCGTTTCCCTGGCCCTGACCGGCATGGTTCCCTACACCGAACTTGCCGCCGCCGAGTCGCCGAACCTCGCCACTGCCTTCACGCTGGTGGGCAACCCCTGGGCGGCGCAGGTCATCGCCGTCGGCTCCCTGATCGGCCTCACCACGGTGATCATGGTCCTGCTCATGGGCCTGGCCCGCGTGGTCCTCGCGATGAGCCGCGACGGCCTGCTGCCGCGCTCCCTCTCCCGCACCAGCGACAAGCACTCGACTCCGGCCCGCCTGCAGATCCTGTGCGGAACGCTCGTGGCACTGGTCGCCGGGTTCACCCAGGTGGACGTGCTGGAAGAAATGATCAACATCGGCACCCTGTCCGCCTTTGTCGTGGTCAGCGCCGGCGTGCTGGTTCTGCGCCGGAAGCGCCCGGACCTCAAGCCCGCTTTCCGGGTGCCCTTCGGCCCGGTGCTGCCGGTCCTCTCGGCTGTCCTGTGCCTGTACCTGATGACGAACCTTGCCGTGGAGACCTGGATCTACTTTGCCGGGTGGCTGCTGGTCGGGTTCCTGCTGTACTTCGCGTACGGCCAGCGTCACTCCCGCCTGAATGACAAATTCGCGGATCTGCGCACGGCGGAGCGGGCAGAGCGCGCCGACCGGCTGGAACGCGAGCAGCACTCTCCCGCGCCGGAAGCTTAGTCCGGACTTGCGCCTGACGCCGGCGGTGGCAGACTGGGCGGCATGTTAGTTGCCTTTTCAGTAGCCCCGTCCGGCGTCGGTCCGGATACCCCCGCTGGCCCCGGTGCGGTGGATGCATCAGTGCACGACGCCGTCGCGGCCGCCGTTCGGATTGTCCGCGAGTCAGGCCTCCCGAACCGCACCGATGCCATGTTCACCACCCTTGAGGGGGAGTGGGACGAAGTCATGGAGGTGGTCCGCCGCGCCACGGAGGCTGTGGGCCGCTACGGCAGCCGGGTATCCCTGGTGCTTAAGGCGGACATTCGGCCCGGCCATTCCGGCGAGCTTGAGGGCAAGGTGGAACGCCTGGAAGCAGCCCTGGAGCGTTCCGGGGAGCCCGGAGCCTGATTCTGCTGGCCCGGGGCCGGGCCGGCGGCGCTTAAACTGGGGATATGACCCACACGCTCAGCCGGATCCCGGCCGCCCGCATCTCCTGGAACGTCCGGATGCTCCGGACGGTGGCCTGATGGGCCGGCAGCGGCCGGGCAAGGGGCCAGCGGTCTCCGAACCGGGCGGGACCCCTGAATCCGGGCCCGTGGCCGGTACTTTTCCCATCGACACCGGAACCTGCGAGCTCCTGCCGGACCAGTTCAATCCCAACGGCTGGATCCTGAAAGTCAACGGCGTGCACAGCTCGCACATCGACGTCGCAGATCCCCGCCAGCTCGACTTTGAGTACATGCGCTGGATCGCCGCCCTGGTTGACACCCACTGGGAAGCCGACGCGAAGCTGCGCGCGCTCCATCTGGGCGGTGCCGCCTGCTCCCTCGCCCGCTACTTTGCCGCGGGCTACCCGAACGCACGCCAGGTTGTCGTTGAGCTGGACGGCCGCCTCGCCGAACTGGTGCGGGCCTGGTTCGACCTGCCCCGCGCGCCGCTGATGCGGCTGCGGGTGGGGGAAGCCCGCGAAGTGACGCAAACCCTCCACGACGACAGCCGGGACCTGATCATCCGGGACGTGTTTGCCGGGGCCAAAACCCCGCCGGCCCTGACCACCCTCGAGTTCACCGCCGAGGCGGCGCGCGTCCTGGCGCCGGGCGGGCTGTACATCATGAACTGCGGAGACACGCCGGATTTGAAAGGCGCCCGGCGCGAAGCTGCCGCTGTGTGCTCGGTGTTCGCGCATACGGCCATCGTTGCCGACCCCGCCATGCTCAAGGGCCGGCGGTACGGGAACATGATTATTGCCGGCAGTGACCTCCCCTTCGCCGGGCACCCTTCGCTGCCCCGGACGCTGCTGGGCGGCGGCGTTCCCGCCCACCTGTGGGACGACGCCAAGGTGCGGGCGTTCGCGGCGGGGACGCACCCGCTCACTGACGCCCAGGCGGCATAAACCGACCGGACGGTGTTCCGGGCCGGCTCCGGATACAAGAAAGCCGTCCGAAGTGCCCAGCACTTCGGACGGCCTTTTGCTGCGCCGGTTCCGGTCCTAAACCCCGAGGACCGAGGAAATGGCACCCACGGAGAAGAACAGCACGAAGGCTGCGGCAACCACGTACATCAGCGGGTGGACTTCCCGGCCGCGGCCCTGGAAAACACGGATCAGGGCGAAGGTGACAAACCCGGCGCCGAGGCCGTTGGCGATGGAGTACGTGAACGGCATCAGGGCGATCGTGAGGAACGCCGGAATGGCCAGTCCTATGTCGCTCCAGTCGATCTTGCCGACCTGCGAAACCATCATGTAACCCACAACCACCAGAGCCGGGGCAACGGCCTCAAAGGGCACCAAGTAGATCAGCGGCGTCAGGAACATGGCGACGATGAAGAGCAGGCCGGTGACCACGGAGGCCAGGCCGGTGCGGGCGCCCTCGGCAATGCCGGATCCGGACTCCACGTAGATCTGGTTGGACGAGACGCCGGCTGCTCCGCCGACAACGGCGCCGGCGGCATCCACCAGGAGCACGCGGTCCACGTTCGGAATGTTGCCGTCCTTGTCGATGGATCCGGCCGAAGTGGCCAGCCCCACCATGGTGCCCATGGCGTCGAAGAAGATGCTCAACAGGATCACGAACGCGAGCAGGGACGCGGCAACGACGCCGAGGGTTTCGAAGGATCCAAAGACACTGACCTGGCCCAGCAGGGAGAGATCGGGTGCCGCCCATTCGGGCATGCTCGGCGTGACCAGTGACCAGCCGGTCGCTATGCCGGCGCCCTGTGACCCCGGTGAGGCCACCAGCTCGACGATCACGGCGAAGATGGTGGAAGCGACGATGCCGATGAGGATCGCGCCCCGAACCTTGCGGGCCAGCAGTCCCATCGTGAGGACCAGTCCGAAGACGAAGACCAGGCTGGGCCAGCCCAGCAGCTGGCCTCCGGTGCCCAGTTCCAGCGGAACGGTGGTTCCCGCCTCATCGGGTATCCGACGGATAAAGCCGGCGTTGACGAACCCGAGCATGGCAATGAAGAGGCCAATGCCCGCCACGATGGCTGTTTTCAGACTGGCGGGAACCGCCCTGAAGACGGCGGTCCGGAACCCGGTGAGCACCAGAATGAACATGGTGACACCGGAGAGCAGGATCAGGCCCATGACGTCCGGCCAGGTCAGGCCCGGATTGGTGGCAACGGTCGCCGCAACGAAGGCATTGACGCCCAGACCGGTGGCCATGGCAAAAGGATGCTTGGCCCAGGCCCCCATGATGATGGTCAGCACGCCGGCCACGAGTGCGGTGGCGGCAGCGACGGCAGGGCCGGACAGTGTGTTGCCTACCCCATCCTCGCCGCCGAGGATCAGCGGGTTAAGCACCACGATGTAGCTCATGGCGAAAAATGTAGCCAAACCACCCCGGACTTCGCGGGAGACGGACGAGCCCCTTTTGGAGATTTCAAAATACCGGTCCAGCTTTGAACCTTGTTTGAGCATGACGCTTCCTCTGAATGAGTGATGGCTAGGTAGGGGAATCCCGCCATCCGATCTTATCGCGCCGGTTCCGGGGCAGACCGTGGCCCGGGTTGCACGGAACGCGGGGATACCGCGTGAGATTCATCGCATTTTGCGGTGCTGTGCTTTAGGCAGTGCCCGTCCGGATGCCGGAAGCGCCGTCGAGTGCCGCATCGCGGGCGGCTATTTCTTGGCCGGCCCGCTTTGCCTGGCGCAGAAGCTCCCGGGTGGGAGCAGTCAGCACCTCGCCGGCGCCCACGACGTAGAGCCCAACGCTGCGCAGGGCGTTCCTCAGTTCCGCGCCTGCCGTGAAACCGAGGGTGCGGATCAGTTTCACCAGTGCCGGCTGACCGCAGCCGGCGAGCACCACGGTGTCCGCCAGCAGGACTCCGTGGCGGGTCCGGACGGCCCATTTCATGCCCGGCTCGGGGGCCGGGCTGCCGGAACCGCGCAGCGGGCCCAGCTCCTCTGCGGGGGTGCTGCGGCGGATATCCAGTGAATGCCCGGCAGCGTAGCCGTGCAGCAGACGCAGCAGTTCCGTGCGCTCCGAAAGGCTCAGGGCATCAGGCACAGGGCCGGGCGCCGGCTCGGTGTCCTGGCGGAGCCCGTTGAGAACGACGGGATGAATTCCATGGCGGCTCAGTTCGCTCGCCACCGCCAAACCCGTCAGTCCGCAGCCGATGACGACGGCGGCCGTCGCTTCCGTGCGCGGTCCCGCCGCTGCGGGTGCGTCATTGTCCGCGACGTTTGTTGTCTTAACCACCGAGGCAACCCCCTGACGTAGATCAAGGCTGCGGGGCCGGCGCCTCTTCCGGTCCCGCAGATGGGCGTCAGCCGGTTGCCCGGCGACGGTCTTCGGTTGTGATGCCCCGAAGCCTAGCCTCCGCGGACACCTCTGTGTAGTTCTTTGGCGGGCGTGTTTGAGCAGAGATAACGTGCGCGGAGCAGGCGCGGTAGGCTACCGAAAACAAGCACTGTTCCGGATGTTCGATGAAGAACGCGGCAGCCGGTGAGGAACTCTAAGGGGTGGGGCACTGTGACTTCAATGTGGAGCGAGTACGGCGGGCTGGAAGGATCGGCGGGCATTGTCGTCGGCGTGGACGGATCGGACCAGAGTCTCTGTGCCCTGGTCTGGGCGGCGAAGGAGGCCGAGCGCCGCAGGACTCCACTGCATGTGGTCACCGCCTACACCGTTCCCATTTTTGCGGCCTCCTCCATGGACGCCGGATACACCACCATGGATGACGCCATCATCCGCGAGGGTGCGCAGTCGGTGCTGAATAAGGCGCTGGAGCGTATTGGCAGGTATGACATTGAGGTCTTCTCGCGGGTGGAGACCGGGGACGCTGCGGCTGTCCTGCTGGAGCTCTCCGAGCAGGCCGATCTCATGGTTGTCGGCTCGCGGGGGCGCGGCGGGTTTGTGGGCCGGCTGCTCGGTTCGGTTTCCAGCGCACTGCCCGCCCATGCGAAGTGCCCCACGGTTGTGGTCCCGCTGCGCACCGCCGGCAGGCTGCCGGAAGCCGGGGTCCGGCCTCCGTCCGGGGCGCCGACGGAGCAAACCGTCGAGGACGTGGTGGTGGTTGGCGTGGACGGGTCGGAGCAGGGGCGGGCCGCTTCCCTTGTGGCTGCGGAGCAGGCAATGAACCGGGGGCTGCCGCTGCAAATCCTGTGTGCCCTGCCGCCGTTCACCGGGTCCCTGGCGTGGGTGCCGGCACCGCTGGATTTGGAAGCGCTGCACGAGGAAATCTCCGAACAGCTGCGGGCGGGCCGGGCCTGGCTGCAAAGCCATTTCCCGAAATTGGCCATGACGGTGCAGCTCATCGACGGGCCGCCGGCGGAAATCCTCATTGACCGCACGGCTTCCGTGGAGCTGCTGGTGCTGGGAACGCGCGGCCGGGGCGGTTTCGCCGGCATGCTGATGGGATCGACCAGCCAGAGCGTCCTCCACCACGCCAAGGGGCCGGTCATGGTGGTCCCCGACCACGACGACCCCCGCCTGGCGGACCGCGCGGCGTTCGGCGCGCTCCCCGAGGAATAACCGGCTCGGTTCGACTGTCTGTCCGGCACCCCGGTCACGGCGGGCCCGCGCTTCACTGGCGCTCAGGCGTGCTGGTGTCCTTCATGGACGGCGTGGCTGGCGGGTTCCAGCTGGAAGGTGCAGTGCTCGGTGTCAAAGTGCCGGCTCAGGCAGCTTGTAAGCCGGTCCAGGAGCTGATCCATCCGTTCCGAGGTGAGGTGGTCGTCGTCGACCACCACGTGCGCCGAGAAGACGGGGACACCGGAGGTGATCGTCCAGATATGGATGTCATGTGCGTCCGAGATGCCCTCCACGTTCACAATGTGGTCGCGGATCATCTCGGTGTCCACGCCCTGCGGTGTCGCTTCGAGCAGGACGTCGATGACTTCCTTCAGCAGCGACCAGGCCCGCGGCAGGATCATCAGCGCAATCAGGATGGAGGCCCAGGTGTCCGCCTGCTGGTAGCCGGTGAGCATGATGACCAGCGCGGAAACGACGACGGCGGCCGAGCCGAGCAGGTCGCCCAGGACCTCCAGGTAGGCGCCGCGCACGTTCAGGCTCTCCCGGCGGCCGCTGTGCAGCACCAGCAGGGATGCGAGGTTCGCCAGTCCGCCGATGATCGCAGCGCCGAGCATCAGGCCCGTGTGCACCTCGGGTTCGGAGCCGAAACGGCGGACGGCTTCCACGAAGATCACGGTGGCAATAACGATCAGCAGGACTGCGTTGGCCAGTGCCGCCAGGACTTCGGCGCGCTGGTAGCCGTAGGTCCGCCGCTTTGTTGCCGGGCGGGTGGCAATCCACGCTGCCAGCAGGGCGATGGAAACGCCGGCGGCGTCGGAGAGCATATGTCCGGCGTCGGCCAGCAGGGCCAGCGAACCGGAGAGCAGGGCACCGGCCACCTGAACGAAAACCACGCTGATGGTGATCAGGAAAACGATCAGCAGCTTGCGGCGGTGTCGTCCCGTTGCGGTGCCTGCCGGCAGTCCGTGGCTGTGGCCGTGATGATCTTCCATGCCTTAAGGCTAGCTACCCCCAGCCGAGTTCATGCAGCCGGGCATCGTCAATGCCGAAATGGTGGGCAACCTCGTGAATGACAGTGATGCGGATTTCACGCACCAGCTCCTCCCTGGAGGAACACATGCGCATCAGCGGCCCGCGGAAAATGACGATCCGGTCCGGCAGCGAACCGGCGTCCCACCAGGAGTCACGTTCCGTCAGGGGCGTCCCGTCGTAGATGCCCAGCAGTTCGGTTTCCGGATCCTCGCCCGGCCCGGGAACGTACTCATCCTCGATGAAAATCGCGACGTTGTTCATGGCCGCCGCCAGGTCTGCCGGGATGGAGTCGATGGCATCGTCAACTGCGGTCTCGAAGTCTTCGGGGAGCATGTCTATGGGCACCCAGCCACTCTAACCGGGCCCGCCCCGGCGGTGCTTGCCGAAGCCGTTTTGCTGTTTTCCCCAACAGGCCCTATAGTTTTATGAGTCCACCGGGGCGCAAACAAACGGAAACTTCCGATCTTGCAGCGCTCAGGTGTGTTCTAAAGGCCCCCATCGTCTAGCGGCCTAGGACACCGCCCTTTCACGGCGGCGGCACGGGTTCGAATCCCGTTGGGGGTACTCATGAGTGGTAATCGGGCCGGCGAAATGCTGGTAGAGTTTACACTCGTGAAAAGTAAGGCCCTGTAGCGCAGTTGGTTAGCGCGCCGCCCTGTCACGGCGGAGGTCGCGGGTTCGAGTCCCGTCAGGGTCGCTCAGATTTTCTGAAGCGATTTGGAAGATCTCGGTGATCATCGGTTGCGATGATGCCCGGCTCTGTAGCTCAGTTGGTAGAGCGTTCGACTGAAAATCGAAAGGTCACCGGATCGACGCCGGTCGGAGCCACCAGCTAAAACCCCGGACTCACAGAGTCCGGGGTTTTTCTTTGTCCTTGTGCCGCCCGGCCGCCGCTGCCCTTCCCAAATTCCGCCCTGTTGCGCTTGACTGGTCCCGAAATCTACCTCGGAGGCAATGATGGCGACGGAAGCACAGGGTTTCGCGTGGGAAACTGCGGCTACACACCAAAGTGTTGATCTGACGGAAGCGGAATGCTGGACACTTTTGGCCAGCCAGGGGACCGGACGGGTCGCCTATCAGGACAACGGCAGGGTCTTGGTGTTCCCCGTGAACTATGTGGTCCATGACAGGGCTGTCTATTTCCGCACCGCCCGTGAGGGAGTCCTGGGCGGTGGCCTGGACTACCGGAACGCCTCCTTCCAGATTGACGAGCACGATGCCCTGCGCATGGATGGGTGGTCGGTCCTGCTCAGCGGACGGGCGTCAGCGGTGGATGACTCCGAATTGCTGACAATCCTCTGGGGGCGCCGCATGGCCGAGCCCTGGGGCGGCGGGCAGCGTGACGTTTTCATCGGAATTGAGCCCGCACTGGTGACCGGCCGCCGGGTCGGAATGCGTTGAGCACCCGGACGCCCGCCTGCCCAAGGACGAGGGCTGCAGGATACGCTGGGCATCATGGATGACGCCCAGAATGAGAACTTTCCTCCGGCCAGTACGCCCCCGGCCGTCAGCGGCTCCACGGACGCTGCCGCTCCGGCTCACCGCACGCCGGGCCACGCACCCGCGCCGGTGCAGGCGCCGTCGGCCGTCCGGGCCCCGGCTGCCTCCGCGGGCGCCGCTGTCCGTCCGGAGGACATCGGCGGCAAGACCGCCATCAGCGAGCAGGCCGTGGCCAAGGTTGCGGCCATCGCGGCCCGTGCAGTGGACGGCGTCTATGCCCTCGGCACCGGCTCCGGCCGGGCGCTGGGCGCGGTTCGCGACGCCGTGGGAGGCTCCAGTGCCACCCAGGGCGTCCACGTGGAAGTCGGGGAAACCGAAGTCGCCGTCGATGTCACGCTGGTGGCTGTGTACGGGATCCCGCTCACCCGGATCGCGGATGCAGTTCGGACCGCCGTCTACTCCGCGGTGGAATCCCTCGTGGGGCTGCGGGTAGTGGAAGTAAACGTGGACGTGAACGACGTCCAGATTCCCGGAGCCCCGGAGGGCCGGCCGGACAAGGCACGTCCGGGCTCCGCTCCGTCCTAGCCGACACGGCTGGGCGGGAGGAAGCGGTATAGGGTCGGAGAGAGCCGGAAACGCAACACCAGGGAACACCGTCATGAGGCAGGAACAATGAAACCAACCGTAACGGGCATGGCGATCGGGGCAGTTCTGGCCTTCACCGCCCTGATTTTCGATTTTTGGGGGTTCCTCCTGATGGCGCTTTTCATCGCCGTGGGCGCCCTGTGCGGCCGCGCGGCCGAAGGCAAAGTGGATTTCCGCACCGTCCGCGATGCGCTGACCGGACGCCGTTCATCCTCGTGAGCCCCGCAGTCCCGGCCGCTGCCCCCGCCGCTGATCGGAACTCCGGCCTCGCCGGCCACAACCGGATCAGCACCCAGGCCCTGACCTCTACGGCGAAGGCGGCTGCCGCAGAGTTCTTTAATGTTCCCCCCGGTTCCATCCGGGTCGGCTGGTCGGATGACCAGGGGATGCTGGCCATGGCACTGTCCCTGCCGGTGTCACTTCCGCCGCTGAACCGCATTGCCGCCGACCCCGGGCTTGTCACCCGCGCCGGCGGTTCCGTCTGGGACCGGGCGCACGACGCGAAACCGTACCTGAAGGACAAAGTCACCGCACTCACCGGGTCGCTGGTGTCCCGGGTGGACATCCGCATCACCGGTGTCCAGCTCAGCGAAGGAAGCAGGGTCCGTTGAGCAGCAACGACTCCCTCACCCGGCGGATAGTGCGCCGCGAGACCCACGCCAGCCGGACCTCCGGCTCCATGATTGCCGCCTTCCTGGGGATCCTGTTCTGCCTCTACGTCCTGCTCGAAGCAACGCTGCAGGCCCTGGGCCAGGACGCCTGGCTGACGGATCCGGCCGCCCTCGGCAGCTGGCTGTCCCGGCTGCCGGCGGAAACGGATTCGGCCATCCTCGGGCTCGCTGGCCTGCTGATCCTGCTGGCCGGGCTGGCCTTTTTCCTGCAGGCGGTCCTGCCGGGCCGCCGTCCGCGCTATGCCCTGCCCAACCCGCGGGCCGCCGTCGTCGTGGACGCCGAGGTGCTGGCCTCGTCTTTGGCGCGCCGCGCACGCCTCACGGCCGGGGTCACCGCCGAGCAGGTGCTGGTCACGGTAGGCCGGAACCGCGTCGACGTGAGGATCCGCCCCACTTCGGGCGTGCCCGTCAACGGCGACACGGTGCGCGAGGCCGTCCAGGAAGAACTGCAGCTGACCGGGTTGGAACCGCAGCCCGAGGTCCGCGTTCAGGTTTCCACTCTCGGGGTGATCGGGCAGTGAACCGGACTCCGCGGTCGCTGAACCGCTTCCTGCTGGGTCTGCTGGGGCTGGTCCTGATCGGCATTGGCGGCGGACTGCTGTGGATCAGCATCGACGGCGGCGCGGCCCGCCGCTGGCAGTCCTTTGCGCCCGGCGTGATGGACAGGCTGCAGGAGGTCGGGGAACAGACCGCACTGCCCGGCCAGCCGCAAAGCTGGATCTGGGCGCTGCTGGCCCTGGCCATGGTCGTGGCGATCGTGCTGCTGATCCTGTGGGCCGCGGCGCAGGGCCGCGGCCGGACCGGCACCCTGGTCTCCGAATACGACGACGACGGCGCCCCGGGGCGGGTGGCGATCAGCGGAGCCATGGCGGAACAGGCGCTGCGGTCGGCGCTGCAGGAAGACCCGGACGTGGCCGCCGCCGCCGTCAGCACCTACGACGTGCACGGCAGCTCGGCCCTGCGGATCCGGATCAACCCCCGCCCTGGCGCGGCACCGCACCTGATCGCCGCCGACGCCACAGCGCTGGTGGAAGCGCTCGACGTTGCACTGGGCAGGGAAACTCCGGTGCTGATCAGCATTGACAGCGGCCGCAAGCTTCGCTTCAGCCGCGAGGACCGGGTCCGCTAGCTGGCGCGGGAAAGCTGCCGGATTGGAATCCAGCGGTTGGCCAGCCGGCGGTAGGACGCGGCGGCTCCGGTCATGTCGCCCTCGGCCAGCGACTCGATCCCCAGCCGCACGTCGGAGGGGGAATCGTCGGGAAAGACGAGATCCGCCACCGGACCGTAGTCCAGTTCCAGGACGGCGTCCTCGGAGAAGATTTCCAGCCAGTTGGTCAGCTCGTCCAGCTCGTCCAGCAGGTCCAGCTCGGGAGCGGCCATCGCCAGCGCCGCGCTCGCCTTCCGCGCCCGGTCCAGGCACTGGGTGACGGGTGCGGTCAGCCGGACGGTCTGAACCTTCCCGTCGTCCTCCACCACCTCGGAGTGGTCGTCCTCGTGCAGCAGCACAAACCAGCCGAACGGAACTCCCCACGTCGCCGACCGCGTGTGCAGGTGCGCGAGGGAGTCGGCGAAGGAATCGGGATCGATCCGGGCGGCGTGCGCCTCGCGGGCCACCTCCGGCACCAGCACGTCCACCAGCGGCCCGCGGATGCTCTCCCCGAGGGACTCCGCCGCCAGCGACGTCCGGACGGCGAGCTGGTTGGGGCAGTACAGCCGGCGGGTGGTTCCGTCATGGTCCGGATAATGCAGCACGCGCACCAGATCCGCGGTGCTGTGCGGAAACGGGTCCGAGACCGCACGGACCAGCCGGCGCACGGCGTCGCTGCGGTCCAGCACCTCGGTTTCATGCCGTCCCCGGGCACGCTGGTCCATGATCGCCATCTGCTGGTCGTCGTCGAACACATCCAGCGGTTCGTAGACGCGCAGGTGCGACACGTAGGGGAACGTGCGGTAGAGGGAGCGCTGCGGCTTCCCGCTCACGGTCAGTCCAGCTCCACAATGACGGGGGCGTGGTCCGAGGCGCCCTTGCCCTTGCGTTCTTCGCGGTCAATGGAGGCACCCGTAACGCGCGCGGCAAGCGCCGGGGAACCGAGGACAAAGTCGATGCGCATGCCTTCCTTCTTCGGGAAACGAAGCTGGGTGTAGTCCCAGTAGGTGTACACCCCGGGTCCCGGGGTGTAGGGACGGGCGACGTCGGTGAAGCCGGCGTCGAGGAATGCCCGGAACGCCCGGCGCTCCGGTTCGCTGACGTGCGTGTGGTTCTCGCGGCGGAACAGCTCGATGTCCCACACATCATCATCCTGCGGTGCAATGTTCCAGTCACCCATCAGGGCCAGCGGCAGGTCCGGGTTCTCTTTAATCCAGCCTGCGGCCTGGTCCTTCAGGATGTCCAGCCACTGCAGCTTGTAGGGCATGTGGGGATCGTCGAGGGACCGGCCGTTGGGGACGTAGAGGCTCCAGATCCGGACGCCGTTGCAGGTGGCGCCGATCGCGCGCGCCTCGGACACGGTGGTTTCCTCGGTCTTGCCGAACTTCGGCTGCCCCGGGAAGGTGCGCTCGACGTCGTCGAGCCCCACCCGGGAAGCAATGGCAACACCGTTCCACTGGTTCAGGCCGAAGTGCGCAACCTCGTAGCCGTTGTTTTCAAAGACTTCCCACGGGAAATTCTCGTCCTTGGCCTTGGTTTCCTGAATGGCCAGGACATCGACGTCGGAGCGCCGCAGCCACGCTTCCACGCGGTCGGCACGGGCACGGATGGAGTTCACATTCCAGGTAGCAATCTTCACCCTTGCTACGTTACCGAATGCGCCGCCGGATCAGGGCATGCCTCAGGGCTTCCACCACGTGTCCAGGATGCTGACCGGGACGGTGCGCTTGTGCCGGGTCATCAGGAAGCGCCGTTCAATCTTTTCGGCGGCGTCGTCGGGAACGGCCCGGCCTTCGAGGTAGTCATCAATCGTGTCGTAGCTGATGCCCAGTTCGGTTTCGTCGGTCTGGCCGGGGGCGTCGTCGAGCAGATCCGCCGTGGGAGCCTTGTTGACCAGGCTGTCCGGAGCGCCGAGTTCGGCGAGCAGCTTGCGGTTCTGGCGCTTGTTCAGCCCGAAGAGCGGCAGGATGTCCGCACCGCCGTCGCCGTACTTGGTGAAGAACCCGGTGACGGATTCGGCGCCGTGGTCGGTGCCGACGACCACCAGGTTGCGCTGTCCGGCCACCGCGTACTGGGCGGTCATCCGCGCCCGCGCCTTGATGTTGCCCTTGTTGAAGTCGCTGAGCTGTTCGCCGCTCATCTTCACGTATTCCTCCTGGTAGCCGTCCACGGCCGGAGCTACGTTGTAGACCCAGGAGAGGGTGGGACGGATGAACTCAAGGGCTGCCTGGGCGTCCGCTTCATCATGCTGGACCTGATAGGGCAGGCGCAGTGCGATGAACTGCGATTCTTTGCCCTCGGCGGTGAGTTCGTCAACGGCCAGCTGGGCCAGCCGGCCGGCGAGCGTGGAATCCAGGCCGCCGCTGATGCCCAGCACAAATCCGCCGGTGTGGGACGCCGCTGCGTAGGACTTCAGGAAGTCCACCCGCCGCCGGATCTCGGCAGCGGCGTCGATGTCGGGCTGCACGCCCATTTCCGCGATAATTTCAGCTTGTAGTTGGCGCATGTCCTCCACCCTATATCTCCCGTCACATCCGCGGCGGGAAAAGAAACGGCTCGGCTAGGATTGAGGCCATGACCGCGCCCGTTTTGCCTGCAGCCCGTGCCCGCCTTCTGGACCTCATCAGCGAACTGGCCGTGGTTCGCGGCAAAGTGACGCTTTCCTCCGGAGCGGAGGCCGACTATTACATTGACCTGCGCCGCATCACCCTCCACCACGAAGCGTCGCAGCTGGTGGGCGACGTCATGCTGGACCTGATCGACAATGCCGGCATTTCCTTCCAGTGCGCTGGCGGGCTGACGATGGGCGCCGACCCCGTGGCCACGGCCGTCATGCATGCCGGTGCCCGGGCGGGCCGCCCCATCGACGCCTTCGTCGTCCGCAAGGCGCAGAAGTCCTACGGCATGGGACGCCAGGTCGAGGGGCCGGACGTTGCCGGCCGCAACGTTGTGGTCCTGGAAGACACCTCCACCACCGGCGGCTCCGCGCTGACTGCGGTGGAAGGCGTGCGGCGTGCAGGCGGCAACGTGGTTGCCGTGGCAGTGATCGTGGACCGGGACACGGGATCCAAGGAGCGCATCGAGGCTGAAGCCGGCGTGCCGTACCTGTACGCCTTTGGCAAGGATGAACTGGGTCTGGACTAAGGCCGGGCCCACGGCGGCGTCCGTCCTGCCGGGCCCGGAAGCCGGGACGGCGTGAGCATGGACCCGGCCGACTTCCTGCGGTCGGCGGAGAGCCTGAAACGCTATTCCCGCCGCCGGTTCCTGGCCGGCAGCGCGCTCGGCCTGACCCTGGCCGCGGACCTCTTTGTCACCCGCCGGATTCAGCGGTACCGCGAAGACCTGGAAATTCTGCGCGTCCGCGACGAGGAGGCCGAACGGCGCTTCCCCGCTGCTTCCTGGTTCCTGTTCCCCGGCTACAAAACCAGCTGGGAAGAGACGGTCTGGATCCTGAATTCGCTGCGTCCGGCGCTGATCTCCCGCGGGCAGCTGGCCGGCGTCGGCTACTCCAACCTCGGGCTGGACGTGGATGACATTGTCGCCGCGGTATTCCGCTACATCCGCAACCACCAGCTGCGGCGCATCTACTTTTACGGCCACAGCTTCGGCGGAATGCTGGCCGTGGAAGTGGCGGCCCGCCTGCTCGAGCGGGGCGTCGCCGTCGAACTCATCATCCTCGACTCCAGCCCGGCCGGCGCCCAGGATGTGCTGGACCGCGCAATGTTCAGGGGCGTGGCGGCCCTGTACGACGCCGGCTACCGGATTCCCAGCGTGCTGCGCGGCGGCTACGAACTGGGGGAGCGGGTCCTGCACAAGGACGAGCGGTCCTGGGACACCGTGGTGGACCAGACCCTCGAGCAGCTCTCGCCGCTGGCGCCGTCGACCACCCTGATCCAGGCGGAGGCCTCCTACATCTACCACTTCGACGCCGGGCTGTACTCCGGCGCCCTGGGCAGCACCTCGCTGGCGTTCATCGGGAACCCGGAGGACAAAACCGTCAACTACTTCGGCGCGAAGTACGAGTGGGCGGCGCTCTTTCCCGGCAACATGGTGTCCACGTCCCTGGTCACCGAAGGCGCCCGGCCCGCCCACGCCAGCCCGCAGTGGAACCCCGGCATCTACCAGGAGGTGCTGCGCGAGGTGCTGCGACTGTACTCCCCGCCGGAGCTGGGCGGCGGGCTGAAGTCCGTGTTCTAGACGGTGTCGATCAGGTCAGCCACGGAGTTCATGATCTGCGTGGGGCGGAACGGATACCGGTTGATGTCCTCGCGCTGCGTGATGCCGCTGAGCACCAGCACCGTGTGCAGCCCGGCCTCGATGCCGGCCACGATGTCGGTGTCCATCCGGTCGCCGATCATGGCCGTGGTTTCCGAGTGCGCGTCGATCTTGCGCATGGCGGACCGGAACATCATCGGATTGGGCTTGCCCACAATGTAGGGCTCCATGTTGGTGGCCGCCGTGATCAGGGCGGCGATGGCGCCGGTGGCGGGCAGGACGCCCTCATGCGACGGTCCGGTGACGTCCGGGTTGGTGGCAATGAAACGGGCGCCGCCGAGGATCAGCCGGATTGCCTTGGTGATGGTGCCGAAGGAGTAGGTGCGGGTCTCGCCCAGCACCACATAGTCCGGGTTCGTGTCGGTCAGGATCATTCCGGCCTCATGCAGCGCCGTCGTCAGCCCCGCCTCGCCCACCACGAAGCAGCGGCCGGGAGCGCCGGTGTTCTTCACCTGGTCCTTAAGGAATTCGGCGGTGGCCAGTGCGGAGGTCCACAGGTTTTCCTCCGGCACCTCCAGTCCGGAAGCGCGGAGGCGTGCGGCCAGGTCGCGCGGGGTGTAGATCGAGTTGTTGGTCAGCACCAGGAACCGCTTTGAGGTGGCCACCCAGCGTTCAATGAGTTCGGCTGCTCCCGGAATGGGATGGTTTTCATGGACCAGGACGCCGTCCATGTCCGTCAGCCAGCATTCAATGTTCTCGTTTTCGCCCACGCTTTTCCTTTTCCTTACCTGCGGCCGGGTTCCCCCGGGGCCGCTGTTGCCTCATGATCCTGCGGTCCAGTCTTTCACCTTAGGCTTGTTGGGTGATAGACAGCGTTGAGCAATTGCCGGAGAACCCTGAGTTAACAGTCGAAACCGCCGAACCCGCCGGCCCGGACACGGTGCCCGCCCACCAAGTTGGCGTTGGCCCCTGGGAGGGCCCGCTGCCCGACGGCGACCACTGGGATCCCGAGCTGCTCGCCAACGGGGACACCCGCAACGTGGTGGACCAGTACCGGTACTGGAAGCACGACGCGATTGTGGCTGACCTGGATGCCAAGCGGCATCCGTTCCACGTGGCGATCGAAAACTGGCAGCATGACCTGAACATCGGCTCCGTGGTCCGCACGGCCAATGCGTTCATGGCCAAGGAAGTGCACATCATCGGACGACGGCGGTGGAACCGGCGCGGGGCGATGGTCACCGACCGCTACCAGCACGTGCGCCACCATCCCACGGTGGAAGAGTTTGTCGAGTGGGCGCAGGGCGAGGGCCTGCGCATCATTGGCATCGACAACTTCCCCGACTCCGTGCCGCTGGAGACCTACGAGCTGCCGGAAAACTGTGTGCTGGTGTTTGGGCAGGAAGGGCCGGGCCTGACGCCGGAGGTGCACGCCGCCGCGGATGCGACGCTGTCCATCGCACAGTTCGGGTCCACCCGGTCCATGAACGCCTCGGCGGCTGCGGCCATTGCCATGCACGGGTGGGTGCGGCGCCACGTTTTCGGCCAGCGCGTGAACTGAGTCCGGCCCCGGGGTCCGGACACGGACGCTGTTATCCGGGGACATGCCTGATGTCCGAAGCCCACATGTGGCTAGGATGGAGGAAGCCAACGAGGGCCCTGGCCCTGCCGTAGATCGACCTTTCACGAGGAGTCAGCATGCCTATTGCAACCCCTGAGATTTATGCCGAGATGATCGACCGAGCCAAAGCCGGGGGCTTCGCATATCCGGCTGTGAACGTCACCTCGTCCCAGACGCTGAATGCGGCGCTCGCAGGCTTTGCCGAGGCCGGCTCTGACGGAATCGTCCAGGTCTCCACCGGCGGTGCCGCCTACTGGTCCGGCGCCAAGGTCAAGAACATGGTCACCGGCTCCCTCGCCTTCGCCGCGTACGCCCGCGAGGTCGCCAAGAGCTACAACGTGAACATCGCCCTGCACACCGACCACTGCCCCAAGGACAAGCTGGATGATTTCGTGCTGCCCCTGCTGGCAGCCTCCGAAGCAGCGGTCAAGCGCGGCGAGGACCCCATCTTCAACTCCCACATGTGGGACGGCTCCGCCGAAACCCTCGAGGAAAACCTGCGCATCGCCCAGGAGCTCCTCGCCCGCACCCACGCCGCCAAGATGATCCTTGAAGTGGAAATCGGCACCGTGGGCGGGGAGGAAGACGGCGTGGAGAACGCCATCAACGACAAGCTCTACACCACGGTGGCGGACGGCACGAAGACGATCGAGGCACTGGGCGACGGCGACAAGGGCCGCTACCTTACGGCGCTGACGTTCGGCAACGTCCACGGCGTGTACAAGCCCGGTGGCGTGAAGCTGCGCCCCGAGATCCTCAAGGACATCCAGGACGCGGTGGGCGCGTCCATCGGCAAGGAACGCCCCTTTGATCTGGTGTTCCACGGCGGCTCGGGTTCCTCCGCCCAGGAGATCGCCGACGCCGTCTCCTACGGCGTCGTGAAGATGAACATCGACACCGATACGCAGTACGCCTACACCCGGCCCGTCGCGGACCACATGTTCCGCCACTACGACGGCGTCCTGAAGGTCGACGGCGAGGTTGGCAACAAGAAGCAGTACGACCCGCGCGTGTGGGGCGCCTCGGCCGAGGCCGGGATGTCCGCCCGCGTGATGGAAGCAGCCCAAACCCTAGGATCGGCAGGCAAGTCCCTCTAATGTCAGATGAATTCCGCAAGAACCTGCTTGGCCCCGAGCCCACGTACCTGCCCGAGGAGACCGACGTCGTCGCGCGCCTCGAAGCCGGAGACGAAGCCGTGGACCTGGCAGCGAAGCACCCCACTTCCTCGCAGGTGTGGGCGATCCTCGCCGACGAAGCCTTCGATGAAGGCCGCACCATCGAGTCCTACGCCTACGCCCGGGTCGGCTACCACCGCGGCCTGGACGCGCTGCGCCGTTCCGGCTGGCGCGGCGCCGGCCCCATCCCCTGGGAGCATGTACCGAACCAGGGCTTCCTGCGTGCGCTGTATGCACTGGGCCGGGCGGCCGCAGCCATCGGCGAGAGCGAAGAAGTGGACCGCATCACGAAGTTCCTGAACGAGTCGGACCCGCAGGCGAAGATCGCCATCGAGGGCCGCGAGTCCTAACCCCCGGCACAAGCCGGCAGCCCTGATTCCAGGGTTGCCGGCTTGTGCTGTGTCCGGAGGGTTTCGGTTCACCAGCCGCCGGTGCCCGGGGCGCCCTTGAACGGGCCGGTAATCCGCCCGGTGATCCAGCCGCCGTAAAAGTCGCCTGCCTGCGCCTGCACTTCCTCGCCGTCCACCGTGCAGCGGTCCATCTTTCCGGGATACACCGCCGCCCGGCTGGCGAGCGGACCGTAGCCGGAAACCGGGTCCGGGTAGGTCCAAGCTGCCCGGCGGGCACGCGTGCCGCCAGCGACGACGTCGAAATAGGCCGCCTTTCCCTTGTATTCGCAAAAGCTCGACCCGGATACCGGCACCAAAACATCGGGAGCAAAATCCTCCAATGGAAGGTAATACACCGGCGGATGGCTGGTCTCCAGCACCCGGACGGCGGCGGTGGTGTCGGCAATCAGCTCTCCGCCGAGGAAAATCCGGATGTGTTCGGAGGTCGGCTCCAGCCGCGGCGGGCGGGGGTAGTCCCAGACCGACTCCTGTCCGCGGTCCTGGTCCTGTGCACGGTTCAACGCTTGATGTTCCATGGCCAGCCTTTCGAATGCCGGCCGGAGCCGGAGGTAAGGCCCGGGTCCCGGGTTAAGGGGTGCTTCGGAACCGCGGGGGCCGGGGATGGGTGCTGCGGGCCCGGGATCCCTCCGCTTTGGGATGATCCTCCGGTTTGTGCAGATCCCTCCGCTGCAAACCGGAGGGATCTGCACAAACCGGAGGGAACGCCTGGGAGAAGTTGCACTGTCGGGTCCCGGGTTAAGGGGTGCTTCGGAACCGCGGCCCGTCCGGATGGCCCGGTGCGGACTATTGGCTGAGGCGGGCGTACACCACGTAGTTGTCGTCAAAGGTTCCGGCCTTGGGGTCATATCCGTCGCACGTAATCAGGCGCAGCTCGGGACCTTCGGTGTTGCCGTAGACCTTCTCGGTGGGAAACGAGTCCTTGGGATACTGCTCCCCGTACTGGACGGAAAAGACTGCCGTGCTGCCGTCCTCGCGGGCCACCTCCACTTCATCTCCGGGCTGCAGCTTTCGCAGGTCTGCGAAGATCCCGGGACCGCCGCCTTCGGCGTTGACGTGGCCCAGGATCACCGCGGGTCCGGGTTCCCCGGGAGTGGGGGAGTGAAGGTACCAGCCTGCAGGTGACCCCGGCTTGCCGGGAGGAACTTCCAGGGCTCCCTTGTCATCCACGTCCAGGCGGATCAGGGGGGAGCGCGCCCCCACGGACGGAATGTTCAGGGAGGCCGGTGCTGATTCGGCCAGAGCCGGTGGAGGTGGAGGTGCCGGGGCAGGGGGACCCGCGGCCTGCGGTGATTCCTGACCTGGAACGGCGGGCCCGGCGGGTGCAGCGGTGCCAGAGGGTGATACCGGAGAGGACGACGACGGCGAAGTCGTCCGGGCTGATATCTCCAAACCGGCGGTTGCCGTGCTTCCGGCGCCAAGAGGTTCGGCGCCTGCCTGGCCGGTGCTGCTGCAGGCGGTGAGAAGAAGGAGGACGGCCGCCGCTGCGGCCCGAAGGCTTCCGCGGCGGCCGTACGGTGCACTAGTCATTCCGGTTCATCTCTGACGCCTAGTCCTGCTGTGCCGTGCGGCGACGAACAATGAACGTTCCTCCTGCGGCGGCTGCCAGCACCAGCCCGCCGCCGAGAGCCAGCACTCCGGCATTGGACCCCTGCGGTTCCTGGGCTATGCCGGTGTTGGCCCCGCCCGAAGGCACGCGGTCAACCTGCGGTGTGGTGGACCAATCGGTTTGGGTTGAGGCCGGCCACTGAGTCACCGGCTTCGTGGCATCATCACACCCGTAACCGTCCATGTCCTGGTCCAGATGCGTTCCGTAACGGGGATGGTTGGAGGGAATGTTGTACACGCCCTCATTGGCCGCCTCTGTGCAATTCGCGTAGGGCATGACCGGCGGCTCGGGCGGCTGGGGAGGCTGACCTGGCCCGTCAGCCAAAGCCGGAGTTGCCGAAAGGACTGAGAAGCCGGTGACCGCGGCGAGAGCCAAACCTGCAGTGCGCTTTTTCATGGTGCCTCTGCTTTCCGTGTGGAGGTAGTCACCCAAGTGGTGGGTGATGGAAACAGAGTAGGGAGAAGGTAGTTTTTGTCACCCGAGTAGGAGGGGGTTTTGGGTCCCCGGCAGGCAAATAAAATCCGGTGCGGGAGCGCTTAGGAAATGATGGTGGTAGTCACGGCCACAATTTGGGGTTTGGGCGGAAACGAGCTGAAACCGAAGCGAACGGGCGGTTTGAGGGGGGAGAGCCGGCCCAGGTCCCGGCCGTTCCACACCGCGGAAGCTCCGGCCACGGAACGGATGGAACGCACGCCGTAGAACTCACGGCGCCCGCCGCCGGCAGAACCTGCCGTGGAGACGCCCGGCACCAGCACCGCGGCCACGGGGTTAACCGCCGCCAGCCAGCGCGGATGCACGGCCAAAGCAGGAGGCACGTGCTCCAGCAGCCGCCCCAGGATCGTCCGCGGACCCAGGGCCAGGTTCAGCCGAAGGGGGCCGGCGCTCACCAGGAACCGGTCGGCCGTGAGCCTGGCCTCGACGTCGACCACATCCACCGCGTCGAAATGGTAGGTGCCTCCGACATACGCCGCGACGTCGCTGTTCGGCGCCAGGAGCAGACGGGAGCCGGCGGCATTCTCCGCCATAACGTCGGTGAAGGCCCCGAACGGCGACTCGAGCCAGTGTCCCATCACCAGCCGAGTACCCGAATACGTGCCGATCCCTGCAATGTAGCCGCGAAAACGGTCCATCCGGTTACGCTACGCGAAGGTTTCCACCGGGAATACCCATTGTGGCGCTGCGTAAAGGGCGCCGGCGTTACAATCGGCTAAACTTGGTAGGTAAGAGCCCCGCGACTCCGGCTTGACTCCGGCTTTCTGTTATTCCGGTCTGGCCTGCGAGTTCAGGGGCGTTCTCATGCACGGAAGCGGATCGCGCCGTCGGCGTTTTTCCCCTTTCGTAACTAATGGGGGAGGATCCCATGCCCGCAATTGTCATCGTCGGCGCCCAGTGGGGCGACGAAGGTAAAGGTAAGGCCACCGACCTGCTGGGGGGCCGCGTCGATTATGTCGTCAAGCCCAACGGCGGAAACAACGCCGGCCACACCGTCGTCGTCGGCGGTGAAAAATACGAACTCAAGCTTTTGCCGGCCGGCATCCTGAGCCCCAACGCCATTCCCGTCATCGGCAACGGCTGCGTGGTGAACCTCGAGGCACTCTTCGATGAAATCGACGGCCTGGAGGCCCGCGGCGCGGACACCTCCAAGCTGAGGATTTCCGCCAACGCCCACCTCGTGGCGCCGTTCCACCAGGTGATGGACAAGGTGACCGAACGGTTCCTGGGCAAACGCGCCATCGGCACCACCGGGCGCGGCATTGGTCCGGCCTACATGGACAAGGTGGCCCGCCTGGGCATCCGGGTCCAGGACATCTTTGACGAGTCGATCCTGCGCCAGAAGGTCGAAGGCTCGCTGCGCCAGAAGAACCAGCTGCTGGTCAAGGTCTACAACCGCCGCGACGTCGACGTCGAAGAGGTTGTCGAATACTTCCTGTCCTACGCGGACCGGCTGCGCCCCATGGTCATCGACTCCACGTACGAGCTGAACCGCGCGCTGGACGAGGGCAAGGTTGTCCTGATGGAGGGCGGCCAGGCCACCTTCCTGGACGTGGACCACGGCACCTACCCGTTTGTGACGTCCTCCAACCCCACCGCCGGCGGCGCGTCCGTGGGCTCGGGCATCGGCCCGACCCGGATCACCCGTTCCGTGGGCATCATCAAGGCGTACACCACCCGTGTCGGCGCCGGCCCGTTCCCCACCGAGCTCTTTGACGACATGGGCCTGTACCTGCAGAAAACCGGCGGCGAGTTCGGCGTAAACACCGGCCGTCCCCGCCGCTGCGGCTGGTACGACGCCGTACTGGCCCGCCACGCCTCGCGCGTGAACGGCTTCACCGACTACTTCGTCACGAAGCTGGACGTGCTCACCGGCATCGAGCAGATTCCGGTGTGCGTGGCCTACGACGTCGACGGCGTGCGGTTCGACGAGATGCCGATGACGCAGACCGACTTCCACCACGCCAAGCCGATCTTCGAGTACTTCGACGGCTGGACCGAGGACATCACCGGTGCCCGGACCCTGGACGACCTGCCCAAGAACGCCCGGGACTACGTGCTGGCACTGGAAAAAATGTCCGGCACCCGTTTCTCGGCCATCGGCGTCGGGCCGGACCGCGACCAGACCATCGTGGTGCGGGATCTGATCAACGAGTAGGACTTCGATATAAGGAAGGCCCCGCAGCCGCTAAGGCTGCGGGGCCTTCCCCTGTTTAGGGTGCGGCCGGCATATCCGGGGCGCCCGGCACATCCAAGGCGGCTTCCTCGGCGGATCGGCGGAGCACGCAGAATTCGTTGCCCTCCGGATCGGCCAGCACCACCCAGCCCCTGCCCGACGTCGGCGCGCACTGCGCCCAGCGCGAGGAGCCGTTCCACTTCCTGCTCCTGAGTGCTGCTCCCGGCCAAAAGTATCAGGCGCAGGGTCCAATCCGCCCGGCCGGAACCGATTAGTGTTTCTGCCCGCCTTGGGGCGGTGCTGTCCCGTTCGGCGGCTGCGCAGTGAGCGCATCCCGGATTTCGGTCAGCAGCATCACCTGGGGATCCGCGCTCTGTTCCGGGGTGATTCCAAGCCTGCGGTTGCGCCGTTCGATCATTTTGTTCATGGGCAGCACGATCGCGAAGTACACGGCAGCCGCGATGAGCAGGAAGTTCACGACGGCGGTCAGCAGGACCCCGAACTGAATCTGGTTCCCGTTGAAGGTAACTGCAGCGAAACTGTCGAAGTTCGGCGAACCGACGAGCCCGGAGATGAACGGCATAAGCACCGAGTTGACCAGGGCGTTCACGACTGTACTAAACGCTGCGCCGATGATTACGGCAACCGCCAGGTCCAGTACATTGCCCTTCATGATGAAGTCTTTGAATCCCTTTAGCATCTCGCCAGAGTAACCGCCCCAGGACCCGCGGCGCCTCCCCCCACCGAAGAAACACTAGGCTTTGGGGAGAAATGAAGTCCCGCAGAACCTGATTCATGCAGGCTTACGCCAGCCGCATTGTGGTGATGCAGGTGGGACTGTCCTCGAAGGTCCCGAAGTCCTGGGTTGCGGTGCCCGCAGCGGAGGTAATCTGCAGGGACCCGGCAATGTCCTTCGGCAGCCAGAAGCCGGCGAAGCCGTTCTCATAAGTGCTGGTGCTTTCATCCACCAGCACCGTTCCGTCGGCAGCTGTGATCCGCACCTGCACGGGGGTGTCGGTGAGTTCGCCCTGACAGCCGGAGAGACTGTGGTGGAAACAGTCGTGGGTGGTGGTGGTCCATGGTGCCACGGCCAGATAGAACTGATCCTCCGGCAGAGCCAGTACGGTCTCCTGCCCCTTGTCCTGAAGGATGACCGAATCATAGGTCACGGAGGCGGAGAGGCCGGTGGACCGGTCCTCATTGGTGCGGTCCAGCTGTTCAACGACTTCCGAGGTGCTGGCATGCTCCAGCCCATGCTCACGCAGCAAATTGCGGCTGTTCGTTTCACTGTCGTCCGGGCCGGCGCTGCAGCCCGTGGCCAGCAGCAGCGCGGCAACGGGCAGGATGACACGCTTGAGCTTCATGGCACCAGCCTACGACGGCGCCGCGCCGGGCCTCAAAACGCAGCTCAGGCCACGGGGGTTCACCAGCGGTGCCGGGCCTCCTCGATCCAGCCGGTTAGCCCGCTCAGCGAATACTCGGTCCCGTCCGGGGTGCGTGCCGTTCCGGTCCAGGCGCCGAAGGCCTGCCAAATCTCGGAGGAGATCACGCCCAGCTTGGTGGCCGACGTCCTGCGGTGGAACGGCGTCAGCACGGCATCGATCCACGGCCCGTGCACCGTCCAGGGTGACGCGGGATCACTGAGGTCATACGTGAACTCAAGTTCGCCGTCGTAGTGGTGCAGCCGACCGTCCACAATCAGGGCGTTTTCCGTGGCCGGAGTTCCGGCCGTCCACTGCCCGCCGATCTGCAGCCCCAGCCGCGTACCGTTCACGGTTCCCGACCCCGCACCCCAGGTCCACGTGGTCCGGTACGGCCAGCGGCCCCGCCCGCGGTCCAGAACGGCAAAGGCGCCGGCGCCAACGTCAAACGTCTTCCCGTCCACCGTCACGGTTCCGGAGACGTCCCGTGCCACGTCCTTGAGCGTGTACTGGAAGCGCCGGTCGGACCAGGGCACCACCACGCCCAGCACCTCTCCGTCCGCGGGTGCGTACAGATCCACCGCCACCCGCGGCGAGCGGGCACGCAGGTGGGTGCCGCCGTCGTCGTCGTGGAAGCGCAGCGACACATCGCCCGCGGCGCCCAGCGCCGTCAGCGGCGGAAGCGTGTCCGGCAGCTGGACGTCTGCGGGGGAGGGGAGGATCTTCAGCGGCTCGATGCTGATTTCCTCTCCGGTGGCCCGGACCAGCACGTAGATCTGGAGACTTGCCGCATACCCGAGGTTCACAATGGTCATGCCCACGGCCAGTTCCGGGGACAGGATCCCCCAGTACTCCCAGCGCTTGGTCCGCAGCCGCCCCGCCGGGCCGTCAGGGAGCGGGGTGCGGTGCAGCGGCGAGCGGGAGTAGCCAACGGCCTGCGGATTAAGGGATCCGCGGGCAGTGGTCAGGTCTGTCGGCAGCGTGAGTTCGTCCATGCGGCACCAGTCTAGGCGGCTGGTGCTCTCGATCCGTGCTCCGCTTCCGGGTCCTGGTCTAGGCTGGGAGGAACTTCGGTTCCGGAAGAAGGCGGTTGTTATGTTGGTGAGCGTAGGCCAGTTCAGTCCCACGGGCGACGTCGGGGAGAACCTTGACGTCATGCGTTCCCTGACGGCCAAAGCGAAGGCCGAGGGCGCCGAGCTGATCGTGTTTCCCGAGGAATCAATGTTCAGCGTGGGCAAAGTCGAAGGCCCGCTGGCCGCGGCGGTCGACGCCGGCTGGACCACTTTTGTGCAGCAGCTGTCCCTCCTCGCTGCCGAACAGGGCATCGCCGTCGTCGCCGGCGGGTATGAATCCAGCGGCGAGGACCGGCCCTTCAACACGCTGGTGCTGATAGACGCCACCGGGCGGATCGCCGACACCTACCGCAAACTGCACCTGTATGACGCTTTCAGTTACGCCGAGTCGGAGCGGATCAAGCCCGGCGACGGCGGCGTCAAGGTTGTCGAGCTTGGAGGCATCAAGGTTGGGCTGATGACCTGCTATGACATCCGCTTCCCTGAACTGGCACGTGCGCTCACTGATCAGGGCGCGGACCTGCTGGCGGTTCCGGCGGCCTGGTTCAAGGGCGAGCACAAGATTGAACACTGGGAAACGCTGCTCAAGGCCCGCGCCATCGAAAACACCGTATGGGTGGCCGCCGCGGGAACCTCGAGCCGCCACACGGTGGGCCACTCGGCGATCCTGGACCCCATGGGCGTGGCGCAGGCATTCCTGGGTGATGAATCCGAGGCAGTGGTCACGGCGGAGGTCACCCGCAAGCGGATCGACGACGTCCGGGAGTTCCTGCCGGTGCTCCGCAACCGCCGCTTTGCGGCCAACGACCGCATTGTTTCCGCCCAATAAAACTTTTTTCGCAACAACGTAACCTTTCGGTACTCCGGTACGATTACTCTTTTGGAACGACCGCACCGAGGCTTATCCCCCCAACGAGCCCCGGTGCGGTCGTTTCTTCATGTGTGGGGGCCAAACCGGCAGGGTAGTATGTGGGGCGCCCATCCTTCCGCGAGGGAAAGACCGAACCTTGGCCACAGCCCTGACAGAGGAAATCCTCTCTGCCGCCGCCGGCGGGAAGCCCGAAGCACTTCGCCGGATCTATGAGGCGCTCGCACCGTCGATCCTGGCCTATCTCAGCGGCAAGGGAAGCGAAGATCCTGAGGCACTGACCCAGGAAGTCTTCCTGACGGTCTTCGGCAAACTGAACACTCTGACCGGGGGTTTATCCGGATTGCGGACCTTCGCTTTTTCAGTGGCCCATGCACGGATGGTTGATGATGCCCGGAGGCGTGAGCGGCAACCGCTGCTGGCGGAGTTTCATCCCTCGGCCGACGCCCGAGTCACCGCTTCAGCCGAAGAAACGGTGCTTGGATCGGGAGCCGGAGTCGCCGAACTTCTGGAAGGGCTGACACGCCGGCAACAGGAAGTGCTCCTGCTGCGTGTTGTTGGTGACCAGTCCGTCGAAAACACGGCCAAGATCATGGGATGCACCGAGGGAGCAGTCAAACAGCTGCAAAACAGGGCGTTAAAAACACTCAAGGACCGGTTGGAACGGGAACGAAAGGAGGAGCCGGCTCATGAACGAATTGCCTGAACCGGACAACGACCTGGGCATCCGGCATCTCCTGGCCGAATCCGGGACCGGGGAAAGCCCCGAGCTCCTCGAGGGCCTGCGCCGCCTGCGGTCCTTTCGCTCCGCCCCCGCCCCCAAACCCACGGGCGAGCTGGCTGCCCTGCTTGCCGAAACACCCGCCCCGCCCCCTCAGCGGCCGCCGCGGCACCGCGGCTTGATCCTGAGCTTTGCGTTGGCGGGTGCCATGGCGGCGGGCACCACCGGGGTTGCCGCGAACAACGACCTGCGCCTCGCCACCGATACATTCTCCGCCCACCTGATTGAACAGATGCTGCCGGGCCACAACCACGACGAGCCGCAGCCGCCCGCCCAGCCGCCCGACGACGTCCCCCTGGCCGCCGGTGACGCTGCGGCGGAAGGGGGTGCCGGCGGTGCCGGCGGTGCCGGTGGTTCCGGCGGAGAGCCGGCGGTTCCCGGAACCCACCTGCCGGTGCCCGCGGCTGACACCGGCGGGCAGGGGGCACCGGCAGCGGCGGAAACCCCGCCGCCGGCCGACAACACGCTGCCCGCCCCGGCTGCTGAACCCGCACCAGCCGTCCTTCCGGAAACCGCTGCCACTCCGGAAGCCCCGGCCATTCCCGAAGCCAGCGCAGAGCAACCCGGGAAGAGCGGCGGCGCGCATCCCTCCGGCATCCATCCGGGACAGGGCAGGCCGGCCGACGGCCACAACGGGCGGGGCAGGCACTGGCCCGGCGACCGGGAATCGGCCCAGGCCCCCGGACAGGGGAGGGGCTCCGCCGGCCCCGCCGGCCACAGCCGAGAGAGCGCCCATCCAAACAACGGGACCGGACAGGGCCGCTAAGCGGTCAGCTGCCGCTTCGAGGAAATGACTCCGGTGTTAAACCCGGCCAGGTTCAGTCCGCCGTGGAACCGTGCATGCTCGATCTTGATGCAGCGGTCCATCACCACGTCCAGGCCGGCGGCCTCCGCATCCCCCGCCACCTCCTCATGCCAGGAACCCAGCTGCAGCCACAGGGTCTTCGCGCCGACGGCGACGGACTCCTGAAGCACCTGCGGCAGGTCATCATGGCGCCGGAAAACATCCACGATGTCCGGAACCTCGGGCAGGTCCGCCAGCGAGGCATAAACGGGCCGGCCGAGGATCTCCCTGGCCACCGGGTTCACGAAGTAGACCGTGTAGGGCGAGGAGGAGAGCAGATACGTGGCCACGAAGTAGGAGGCACGGGACGGCTTGTCCGAGGCTCCGACAATCGCGATCGACTTCGCGCTGCGCAGCAGAGCGAGCCGTTCCGGGGCGCTCGGCCCGTCCCAGGTCCTGGATTCGGTTCCAACTTCAGCTGACACTGGCGGGCTCCTCAACGGTGGATGCAACGGGAAACGCAGAGGCGGCAGCCACGGCCGCGTCGAGTGCCTGGTCCAGGTCCCAGAGGATGTCCTCGAGGTCCTCCAGGCCCACGGAAATCCGGACCAGATCCTCGGCCACTCCGGCGGCGGAGAGCTGCTCGGAGGAGAGCTGGCCGTGCGTGGTGGATCCGGGATGGATCACCAGCGTCCGGGAGTCACCCACATTGGCCAGGTGCGAGGCCAGCTGCAGGGCTTCAATGAAGGTCTTGCCGGCCTCGCGGCCGCCCCGGACACCAAAGCTGAAGACCGATCCCGGTCCCTTCGGCAGGTACTTTTTCGCCCGGTCGTGATGGGGATGGGACGGAAGCCCGGCATAGCTGACCCACGACACGCGCTCGTCGGCTTCGAGCCATTCGGCCACGGCCTGAGCATTTTTCAGGTGTTCGTCGAGCCGCTGCGGGAGGGTCTCCACTCCCTGCAGCAGGGCAAACGCCGAGGTTGCGCTGAGCGTCGGTCCGATGTCGCGCAGCTGCTCGGAGCGCAGCTTGGTGAGGAACCCGTATTCGCCGAAGTTCCCCCACCACGAGATGTTGCCGTAGCTGGCCACCGGTTCCGTCATGGCCGGGAACTTGCCGTTGCCCCAGTTGAACTTTCCGGATTCCACCACCACCCCGCCCAGCGTGGTGCCGTGGCCGCCGAGGAACTTGGTGGCCGAGTGGATGACAATGTCCGCGCCGTGCTCAAACGGGCGCACCAGATACGGCGTACTGAGGGTGGCATCGAGGATCAGCGGCACACCGGCGTCGTGTGCCACCTTGGCCAGTCCCGCAATGTCGGTGACTTCGCCGCTGGGATTGGCCACCACCTCGGCGTACACGGCCTTGGTGTTCTCCCGGATTGCTGCAGCGTAGTCCGCCGGGTCGGTGCCGGGAACAAAGGTTGTGTCGATGCCGAAGCGGCGCAGGGTTACGTCCAGCTGGGTCACGGTGCCGCCGTAGAGCTGTGCGGCGGCGACAATGTGGTCGCCGGCCCCGCACAGCGCGGCAAAGGTCACGAATTCCGCGGACATGCCCGAGGCCGTCGCCACCGCCCCGATGCCTCCCTCGAGTGAGGCGATGCGTTCCTCGAAGGCAGCCACGGTGGGATTGCCGATGCGGGAGTAGATGTTGCCATACTTCTGCAGCGAGAAGAGGTTGGCGGCGTCGTCGGTGTCCTTGAAGACAAACGACGTGCTCTGGTAGATGGGCACGGCGCGGGCACCGTGCGTGGCGTCGGGGGTTCCGCCGGCGTGCAGGGCACGGGTCCGGAAGCCGAAGTGGCGATCACTCATGAAATGAGTGCTCCTTTCTGGTGGCCGCGGCAAAGCGGCTCGTTGATCGTTGCGAGTTGGAGACAGCGGGCGAAGAATGTTCAGCAGGAGCGGGCACACAGCGGACAGGCAGCGGCGGGCGACGCCGGAGGGACCAACGAAGGGCATCAGCGCCATGGACGAATACGTCGTTGTCATCGAAACCGGCTACAAGCTGGGTGCCGCTACGCACAAAATCTCCGCCACGGAACCGCTGCCGCAGGTCGAAGCCAGCCGGCTGTTCCTGGAACTGATGGACGGGATGCACGCCGATCTGCTGCCCGCAAAGGCGGACACCACCTACCTGGAAATCTCGCCCACGGAGTTCATGCGGATCCACCGGCTGATGGGCGGAGTAGTGGTGATGGACCGGGTGACGCTGGCCCGCGTTCACTGAGACACTCCTTCGCGGCGGTCCCGGCACACGCGGGCGATGTCCGCGATGCAGAGCTCGTTCTGCAGGCTGGTGGTGTCGCCCAGCGCCGTGCCGTCAAACAGCTGGGTCAGCAGCCGCCGCATGATTTTCCCGGAGCGGGTCTTGGGTACATCCGGAACGACGACGACGGCGGCCGGCTTCGCGATCGGCCCGATCTCCCGGGCAATGTGGGCCCGCAGTTCCACGGTGACGCGCCGGGTGAAGGCCGGGTCCGCCGGACCCGGTTCGGGCAGGGCGGCGGCGGCCGCCGGGGACAGGACCACGAACGCCGCGATCGCGTGTCCGGTTTTGGAATCCGGCACCGGGCAGACGCCCGCCTCGGTGACCCAGGGATGGGAAACCAGGGCTGACTCAATTTCGATCGTGGACAGCCGGTGCCCTGACACGTTGAGCACGTCGTCGGTGCGGCCGAGAATCCAGGTGTCGCCGTCGTCGTCATACTTTGCACCGTCGCCGGCCAGGAACCAGCCCTGCCGGGCGTACTGCCGCCAGTAGGAGGACAGGTAACGCTGCGGATTGCCCCACACCGTGCGGGCCATCGCCGGCCCGGTTTTATCCACCACGATGAAGCCCTGCGTGTTCGGCGGCACCGGGTTTCCGTCACCGTCCACGATCCGGGTGCTCACGCCGGGCAGCGCGCGGGAGGCGCAGCCGGGCTTGAACTGCGCGTCGCCGGGACGCGGGGAGAGGATGGTGGCGCCGGTCTCGGACTGCCACCAGGTATCAATGACCGGCACCTCCCCGCGGCCAAGCTGCTCGCGCAGCCAGCGCCACGCCTCCGGGTTCACCGCTTCACCCACCGTGCCCAGCAGCCGGATGGAGGAGAGGTCGTACGTTCCCGGAACGCCCTCGGGGAACCAGCCCATCAGCGACCGGACCAGGGTGGGAGCGGTGTAGTAGCTGGTGACGCGGTACCGCTGGATGATCTCGAAGTGCCGGCCCGGATGCGGCGTATCCGGGGTGCCCTCGAAGATCACCTGGGTGGCGCCGTTGGAGAGCGGACCGTAGATCTCGTAGGTGTGCGCGGTGACCCAGGCCAGGTCGGCGGTGCACCAGTGCACGTCGCGCTCGCGGGCGCCCGGATCCGGGTTCGCGAAGAGGTATTCGTAGCTCCAGGAGGTCTGCGTCAGATAGCCGCCCATGGTGTGGACCAGGCCCTTGGGCTTCCCGGTGGTGCCCGAGGTGTACATGATGAACAGCGGCGTCTCCGCGTCGAAGGCCTCCGGCTCGTGCAGGTCCGGGGCGGTGTCCACGGTTTCGTGCCACCAGAGGTCCCGTCCCTCGGTCCAGTCGATCTCGGATCCGGTGCGGCGGACCACCAGCACATGCTCAATGGCGTTGGTTCCGGACACCGCGGCGTCGGCGTTGTCCTTGACCGGCACGGCGGCGCCGCGGCGGAACTGGCCGTCGGTGGTCACCAGCAGCTTGGCGCCGGTGTCCTCGACCCGGAACTTCAGCGCTTCGGCGGAGAAGCCGCCGAACACCAGCGAATGCACGGCACCGATCCGGGCGCAGGCCAGGGTGATCACGATGGTCTCCACGATCACCGGCAGGTAAATGACCACGCGGTCTCCGCGGCCGATGCCCAGCGCCAGCAGCGCGTTGGCGGCGCGGGAGACCTCGCGCTGCAGATCGGCGTAGGTAACAGTGCGGCGGTCACCGGGTTCGCCCTCGAAATGCAGGGCCGCCTTGTTGCCGCGGCCTGCGGCCACATGGCGGTCCACGCAGTTCACGGCGACATTCAGGGTGCCGCCGGCGAACCATTCGATCGAGGGGACGCTGTATTCGGCGTCGTCCTCGGGCGTTTGCGGCCCGCTCAGGCGCTGCGGCGCGGCGAAGGTGTGGGCGGTGTGCCAGGGCTGCTCCCACTGGAGCCGGCGTGCGGCGGCTTCCCAGAACGCGATGCGTTCGTCCTCCGTGGCGGGATCGACGGCGCCGGCCGGGTCAACGGTGGCTTCGATCGTTGGGATCAGGCCCATTTCTTCACGGCCCCTTTCTCTGCAAGTCCCAGGAGCGCGTCGGTGGCCTTGCCGATGAGGGCAAGCAGGACGATGGCCAGCAGCAGCCGGTCGGTGCGTCCGTTGTTCTGCGAATCGATGAGCAGAAAGCCCAGCCCCATCGAGGAGGCAATGAGTTCGGCGGCAACCAGGAACAGCCACGCCTGGGCCAGGGCCAGCCGCAGCCCGGAGAACACGGCGGGGACGACGGCGGGCAGCTGCACCGTTCTCAGCAGCTTCAGCCCGTTCAGGCCAAAGGCCCGGGCAGCTTCGACCAGGTTCCGGTCCACGTGGCGCAGGGCCAGGGACACTGTGGTGAACACCGGGAAAAACGCGCCGATGGCGATCAGGGTGATCTTGGAATCCTCACCGATCTTCAACCACAGGATCAGCAGCGGCACCCAGGCCAGGGACGGTACGGCGCGCAGCGCACCGATCACCGGGCTGAGCAGGACCTCCGCCAGCCGGGACAAGCCCAGCAGGGCACCCAGCGCCAGCCCCAGCAGGGCGCCGATGACAAAACCAATGAGCACCCGCTGGGTGGAAATGGCGATGTGCTGGCCCAGCTGGCCGCGGTCGATGAGGTCGAGGGCCGCGGTGTAGACGGCGGCGGGGGAAGGCAGCTGGACGGCGGTGAAGACACCGGCGGCCGTGCTGAGCTGCCAGGCTGCCAGCAGGACGGCCGGAACCACCAGTCCCAGGGCGAGCCGGATCCAGCGGCGGGAAAGCAGGCCTGCGGGTGCAGTTTCCCTGCTTGGCCCGGAAGGGGAGGGTGCCGCCGCAGCTCCGGTGGCGGCCAGGCCTGCCCGGGAGACGGGAACGGCACTGTTGCCGGTGAGGTACGGGGTTTCGAACTGCGTCATCAGGACTCCTTGACGGCGTCGGGGTCGGCATTACGCACGTAGGAATCGTCAAAGAGGCTGTCCAGGGCGGTGTCGATCTTGGCCTGGTCCGCAACGTCTCCGGTCTCCACGAGCGTGGGGCCGATCTTCTCCAGGACGCTGCGCTGCGCCTCGCCCGGGGCGGGGTCGACGTCGAGGTTGCTGCGTTCGAGCACCACGGTCTGCGCAACGGCCAGATCCAGTCCGGCGACATCGGCGAGGATCTGCGCGGTTTCCTCCGGGTTCTCCGCAGCCCAGGCGCGGGCCTTCTCGTAGGCGTTGACGACGGCCTGTGCCTGCTCGGGATCCTCCTCAAGGAACGCCTCATTTGCGGCCAGGATGCCGTAGGTGTTGAAGTCCAGGTTCCGGTGGACCAGCCGGGCACCGTTTTGCTCGGCGCCGGCCATGATCGGGTCAAGTCCGGCCCAGGCGTCCACCGAACCGTTCTCCAGCGCGGTGCGTCCGTCGGCGTGCTGCAGCTGCTCCACGGTGACGTCGGTGAGGCTCAGCCCGGCCTCTTCCAGGGCCTGGACCAGGAAGAAATACGGGTCCGTGCCCTTGGTGGCGGCCACCGACTTGCCCTTGAGGTCCGACACGGAGGTGATCTCCGAATCCGCGCCGACTACCAGCGCTGACCACTCGGGCTGGGAAAAGACGTCGATGGCCTTGATCGGGGACCCGTTGGCACGGTTGAGCAGCGCGGCGGAACCGGCCGTGGAACCGACGTCCACCGCTCCGGACCGCAGATTCTCGTTGGCCTTGTTGGACCCGGCGGACTGCACCCACTCCACGGTGACGCCGTCCTCCGCGAGCGTTTCCTCCAGCCAGCCCTGGTCCTTGATGATCAGGCTCAGCGGGTTGTACGTCGCGAAGTCCAGGGTGAGTGTTCCGCCGTCGGCGGTTCCGGCGTTCGCGGCAGATTCGGAATCCTCCCCGGCCACGCAGCCGGTCAGCAGCAGGGACGCTGCGGCTGCGGCCGCGGCGAGGGCCTTGATGGGGGAGGAAATCGGAGAGGAGCTGCGGGAACGGCTGTTCATGGGAGTTTCTTTCTCTGGGAAGTCTGGGAAGCATGAGTCAGTGCCGCAAAAGGCACGGGAGGACCGGGAGTGCGCCCGGGAACCGGGGCGCGTCCCGGGAGGGCGGCAGCCGGGATGGTTCCGGGAGGGGCGCTGGACGGCTAGTGGCGGTCGACGCCGAGGCGGGCCAGGAGCTCGCCGCGCATTCGTGCCAGCTCCGCCGACGCGCGGTTCCGCGGCCGGCTGCCGGGCACGGTGATGGTGTCCGTGATCGTGGCGCCGGGGGTTCCGGGCTCTTTGCCGAGGATGATGATGCGGTCGGCCAGCTGGAGGGCCTCGTCCACGTCGTGGGTCACCAGCAGCACGGTGGTGGGGGTGGCCCGGTGCACTGAGAGCAGCAGGTCCTGCATCTTCAGCCGGGTCAGTGCATCCAGGGCACCGAAAGGTTCATCGAGCAGCAGCACCCCGGGGGTGCGGGCCAGTGCCCGGGCCAGCGAGGCGCGCTGCGCCATGCCGCCCGAGACGGCCCGCGGCCGGTGCTTGGCGAAGGACGCCAGTTCCACCAGTTCCAGCAGTTCGGCGACCTTGGCCTTGCCGTTTTTGGCGCTTGTGCCCTTGGGCAGTCCCATGGCGATGTTGGCCTGCAGAGTCTGCCAGGGCAGCAGCCGGGGTTCCTGGAACGCGACGGCGCAGCGGTCGTCGATTCCGTTCACGGCAGTGCCGTTGATCAGGACTTCGCCGGTGCTGGCAGGATCCAGGCCGGCAGCGGCACGCAGCAGCGTGGACTTTCCGCAGCCGCTGGAACCCAGGATGGCCAGGACCTCGCCGGGGGAAACTTCAAAGGTGATGTCCCGGAGGACGAGGTGGGCCTCAGGTCCGGTGCCGAAGCTGCGGCCCAGGCCGGAAAAGGTCACGGGAAGCGCGGAGCCGGCGGGTGCCTGCCCGGAAACAGCGGGCGGGGCGGCGGCAGGGGACTGTGAAGCCAAGGCGGTCATGTTAACTCTCCATCGGTCCTGGCAGTAGCACCCTACGGAAAACGCCTTGGGCCGGTTACGGCCTCCTGCGGCGTTGTCCTCGTTATTGCCGTTCCTCAAGGAGAAGGTACGGCAACCAGGGTTGCTGCGGCTTCACTGATCCAGGTCTCTCAGCCGCTCGGGATGGTCAAGTGCTACTAAACGCGCCATTCGGGAAACGGGCAAGTCCCCGGCGTAATATTTCGCTGCGCTGCCCTGGCGGCCCACAAGCCGGTGCAGGCTGTGGATCATCATCTGCGCAGGCTTTCGAGGGCAGGGTGGGCCTTCAGTCCGTGCTCCCCGTAGAGTGCCCAGACCAAGTAGGCGATGGCCACCGGCGCCTCCGCTCCTCCGATCAGAAGCGGTTCCGAGGAGTGGAATTCGAGCACCATGCTGTTGTTCTCCGGCTCGGGATAACAAACGGAGACGTGCGCGTAATAGAAGCTGAGCCACCTGCCGTTTGCTTGGCAGATAATCCTCCGGTCGGTCAGGAACATTTGACTGTGCTGGGAATCGCGCCACTGTTGGCGCGATGCAGCCTGAGCTGCCCGCCGTCGTGATCTGTTGGCTAGGGCGGTAACTCCGAATCCTGCTAGGACAAAGGCAGGCTGCCCCCAAAAGAATCCCGATGTATGAACATAAGTTCCGTTGAGGCCGTAAAAGCGTGCATAATCCGCTCTGATTGAAAGGTGCACTGTTTCGCCCGGTTCCAGAACGATTCCCCACACTTCAAGGGACGCCGGCCGGTGTCCCGCCGAGAGTTGTGCAACCAGGTTTCTGGCCGCGGCCCATGAGTTCTCGTAGTTTTGTTGAAGATTTGCCTGGGCCTGCTCCGATTTGGTGAGATGGCCGCCGGACCGCCGATAGCCGCGGAAAACGCGGTAACCGTTCCGCACCGTACGGATCACCAAAACAATGGTGAGCACAACCCACATCAGGAAAATGGCGAGTTGAATGAGGGCCTGAACATTGACACTGCTGCCGGACTGGAGGTTGATGTTTGTCCCCAGGGCCGCGCCGAGATAAAGCGCAAAAACACCAACAAACGGCACGATCCAGCTCAGGTGTCTTTTCATGTCGCACACAATAGCGACTGGGCGCGCCAGCGGAAGCGTGTTTTGGGTCCGGCAACGGGCGGGACCCCGGCCGGCGGCAGGAGTGGGCAGCAACGGGCAGGTTCACAAAAGGTCATTGACTTCCCAAGCGCTGCAGTGCTGTGCAGATACTGGAGCCGAAGGATCATGAGTCCCAACGCGAAGCTCTGGCTGGTTGGGCGGCAACCCTCTTCTCCGTAGCGGGGTGCCCCAGATGAGGATCCGGCCGTCCCGCGTCCGCGGACGGCAAGTACGGCGCTCCTTTGCGGGTGCGTCCCGTTCCGAAAGGTTCCCCATGTCAGAGCAGAGCATCCCCGCGACCGAAGAGAGCAGCCGGCGGCAGATCCGCTTCAATGCCTTCGACATGAACTGCGTGGGCCACCAGTCGCCGGGCCTGTGGCGCCACCCGCAGGATAAGTCCGCCGAGTACACCGACCTCCGCTACTGGGCGCATCTGGCCAGGACCTGCGAAAAAGGGCTGTTTGACGGCATTTTCCTCGCGGATGTGCTGGGCACCTACGACGTGTACGGCAGCTCCAACGAGGCCACCCTGCGGCAGGGAACCCAGGTTCCGGTCAATGATCCGCTGCTGCTGGTGTCCGCGATGGCCCTGGTCACTGAACACCTCGGCTTCGGCGTCACTGCCGGAACCGCGTACGAGCATCCTTATCCGTTTGCCCGCCGGCTCTCCACGCTTGACCACCTCACCAACGGCCGGGTCGGCTGGAACGTCGTGACCGGGTACCTGCCCTCCGCCGCCCGGAACCTGGGGGCTGAAGACCAGCTGGAACACGATGAGCGCTACAACCACGCAGATGAGTACCTCGAAGTAATCTACAAACTGCTGGAAGGCTCCTGGGAGGACGGCGCCGTCGTCCGCGACAAGGAGACCGGCGTTTTCACCGACCCGGCCAAGGTTCATGACATCAACCATGAAGGCAAGTACTTCAAAGTTCCGGGAATCCACATCAGCGAGCCGTCGCCGCAGCGCACGCCGGTGATTTATCAGGCCGGCGCCTCCCCGCGAGGCATAACGTTTGCGGCTGCCAACGCCGAGGCGGTATTTGTCGGAGCGCCCACCAAGGAAAAGCTGAAGGCAACGGTCACGAAAATCCGGGACGCCGCCGAGGCCGCAGGCCGGGACCGGCATTCCATCCGGATCTACACGCTGATGACCGTTATCACTGCCGCCACCGCAGCAGAAGCCGCCGCCAAACACGAGGACTACCAGCAGTACGCCAGCCATGAGGGTGCCCTGGCGCTGATGTCCGGGTGGATGGGCGTGGACCTGTCCGGCTACAACCTGGACGAGCCGCTGGGCAACGTGAAATCCAATGCCATCCAGTCCGCCGCGGGCAACTTCCAGAAGCCCAAGGACGACGGCGAACCCTGGACGGTGCGCGACATCGCCGATTCAGTGGGGATCGGCGGACTGGGGCCGCGGATGGTGGGTTCGGGAGCGGAAATCGCCGAGGAGATGATCCGCTGGGTGGAAGAGACCGACGTCGACGGTTTCAACCTGGCCTACGCGGTTACGCCGGGCACCTTCGAGGACATCGTCGAGTTTGTGGTGCCCGAACTGCAGAAGCGCGGCGCCTACCGGACCGAATACAGCGCCGGCACCCTGCGCAACAAGCTGTTCAACCGGGGAGACAAGCTGCCGGAGGAACACCGCGGCGCCTCGTACCGGCTGCAGCCGGCGGTGTATTAAACCGGAGTACGCAAGTCGGCTCTGCCTCCGCCGCCATTGACCGTACCCGGGCCCGCTCCTACGTTTGAAAGGTGGCGCATCCAATCCGGTGCGTCGTCCCCAGCCTGTGCAGGAGCATGCCATGGAACACTCTCCCAGCGCTTCCGGAATCGCTCTGTCCGCAGACGGAACCCGCATTGCCTGGTCCCGGCAGGGCAGCGGCCCGCCGCTCGTGATCGTCGATCCCCTCACGGCGGACCGCAGCAGCTCCAGCACGCAGGTTCTTGCCGACCTGCTTTCGGAGAACCACACGGTTTACACCTATGACCGGCGCGGCATGGGGGAGAGCGGAATGGGGGAGGAATACACGGCAGAGTCCGACGTCGATGACTTGCTGGCGGTGGTGCAGGTGGCCGGCGGTTCCGCGAGCCTTTACGGGTTTGCCTCCGGCGCTTTCCTGGCGCTGCGCGCCGCTGAGGAGTCGGCGGTGATCACCCGGGTGGTGGCGCTGGAGCCAACTCTGGCGCTGGAGGAAGGTGAGGACGAGCTTCTGCTCCTGCAGACCGAACTTGAAGGACTGGGCGGCGTCCAGGTCCCGGTTCTCGTTCTGGCGGGCAGCACCAGCGGCGACGAAACCCAGGACCTGGCCCGCCGCGCCGCGGCCGCTCTCGATGAGGGGGAGTTCCAGCTGCTGGAGGGCGATACGACGAGCGTGCCTGACACAGCGCTTGCGGACGCCATCGAGTCCTTCCTGAACTAGCGCCGGCGAAGTATCCGGCGTCGCCAGCTCAGCCCACTCCCTCCAGCCGCTCTGTGATCCGGGCCAGGGCCAGCTGCTGGGCCGGATTCAGTGCGCTTTGCCGGTACTCGTCAAAAACGGCCGTGACGGCGGACTCGTCCGCGGCCAGAAGCTGCCCGGAACCCGCGATCGCGTCCCGGACGGGAACAGCGACTGTTTCCACGAAACCGGTAACCAGCTGCTCCAGCTCTTCGTCGGAGGTTTCCTGGGTGAGCCCGGCAAAGTCGGTGTAAAACTGCAGCACCCCGTCGGCAAGCTCCGACGAGCTCAGTTTCTCGTAGACCTCCGCAAGGCTGTTAACACCGTCCTCACCCGCAAGATGTGCCAGCAGGATGGCCTGTTCACGATCCATCTGCCGCACGGATGCAGGAGCTGACGCGGCGAAGGCGTCAACCACCTGCGCCAGCTCCGGCGGCAGATCCAGTGCGCGGGCCGTCCTGAGCCCGGTGATCAGCCGTTTCCGGCGCTGCAGCAGGTCCATTTCCGCGTCAATGCGGGCCTCCAGCTCGTCCAGCAGGGCCGTGGCTTCAGCTCCCGGGCCGCCGGTTCCGCCGTCGCCGTCCAACAATTCCGCCATTGCGTCCAGCGGAATTCCGATGGCGCCAAGCCGCTTGATACGAAGAAGGCGAATGAGGTCCCGGGCGTCGTAATTACGGTACCCGTTGTACCCGCGCTCCGGTTCCGGCAGTACTCCCAGCTGGTGGTAATGCCGCAATGTCCGCACCGTTACCCCGGCCAGCGCTGCCATCTCACTGCTTTTCATCTCCCACCGTCCTCTCGGGGTCCATTGTGCCCGGTGCCGCGGGCGTTCCGGGTGTGGACGCGGAGGCCTCGAGCGGAACCTGCGGGGTAAGACGCAGGGAGGGCGATCCCAGTGCCCACCCCGCCGCCGCGGTCCACAGGCCTGCCACGGTCAGGCCTGCCGCAACCAATCCGTGCCGCTCGGCGATAAGGGCTGCTGCCGCCATCCCCGCGGGCGCTGCCAGAAGGGCCAGGGAGTTCTGGGTTCCCATGATGCGCCCCAGCATCTGTTCCGGGATGCGTTCGACCATGACGGTTCCGGTTACGCATCCGAGCAGGGCGGAGGCGAGGCCCAGGATCAACGCTCCGGTGAGCATGGCCCACGACGCCGGCAGTGTGCCGAGAATGGCCAGGCCGGCTGCCGTTCCGGCCAGACCGGCGGTGAGCCAATACCGGCGGAGCCCCGGTCGTGAGGCCAGGACTGCGTAGAGTGTCCCGCCCGCCAGCGTCCCGGCGGCGAGTGCGGCGAGGACGAGCCCCAGCTCTCCGGGCCGGTTCAGCAGGAAAAAATGCGCGGGCAGGATGATGCCCTGCAGGGCAACCAGGACGCCCACCATCATAAGGGTCATGAGGGTGGCCGCGCGCAGGGTTTTGTCGCGCTGAAACAAGACGCTCCAGCCCTGCCGCAATTGATTCCAGGCCGGACGATTTTTTGTTAGGGACTCCGGCTCGGGTTTAAGGGCGCAGGCACTGCCTGGAATGAGAAGCGTCACCGCTGCTGCCGCAAGGGAGGTCCCCGCGGTTATCCAAAGGACCGTGGACCCCTCAAATAAGACCATTAGTCCGCCCGCGGCCGCCGGCCCGATCACCATGACCAGCGCTCCAATGCTCTCCCGAATTCCGAGGAGTTTCCCTGCGGAAAGACCGGCCGCACGGGCTATTGCCGGAAGGAGCGCCTCCCGTGCGGTCAAACCCGGCATATCACCTACTGCGCCAAGAATGCCGAAAACAATAAACCAGCCCAGATCCAGACCGGTCAACGCATCAACCACCGGCAGAGCCGCAAGTGAAACGGCAGAAACAGCGTCGGCAGCAGCGGAGGCGGTGCGCCGGTTGACCCGGTCGATCACCACCCCCGTTAGCAGGCCGGCCAGGAATGCGGGAACGGCGGTGGATGCCGCCAGGATGCCCGCAGACATGATGCTGCCCGTTGCCTGAAGCAGGATCAGGGGCAGGGCAATTGCCGCAATGGAGTTTCCCAGCAGTGAAAGCGAGTACGAGGTGAGGTAGAAGACTGCGGTTGATTTCATGCTCTCGAGTAAGAACTATGACGCTGCGTCGGAGTCAAGTTTCCGTTTCCGCCCGCACGGCAGTATCCGTCCCGTATGTCTTCGATTCGAAAACAAGTATCAGTCCGGCAGGGGACAAGGAACCTCCGGTGGTTTGCTCCACCCACCGGACGCAGTTTCTAAAAAACTTCTTCCCGGAAACAGCAATTTTGCTTTCTGCTCTGGAATACCCCAGCAGTCGGCCTATAGGTTCAGGGCCCCGAGCGTTCCACTGCGCTTTTGATCTCACTTTAGGCAGGCACACCCTATGAGTCGTTTCCAACCACTTCATGAGGCTCGATCACACACCGGGCGCAGGCGGCTGCGAATTGCCGCCCGAGGCCTGCTGGGTGTGCTTCTGGCGATGCTGATGATCGCTCCGCTCGCTTCACCGGCGTCCGCCAGAATCGATTATGTGCGGGAGGTGCCGGCCAACAATCCCTATGGCCCCAACACCGACATAGTCATCAGCCGGCTGGGGGAGGGCCAGTCGCTGACCGGAGCCCTGCCTCCGGTGGGGACCACCTGGCCGGTTGCGTCATATCCAACGTCCATTCCCTCGGGGTACCAGACCAACAACCCCGGCTTTGCCGGCGTCATCGTTACCGAGGACATCAACGGCGAAACAACGGCACCCATGTACTGCATCGATATCCGCACCGAAACACGTGTCGGGATCGGCTATGAGAACGGCACCTGGGACGAAGCGACAGTGCCCAACATCGGGTACGTCAACCGGATTCTCAACTCGTACTACCCCATAGTGACGGAGCCGGAAGACGGCAGCAGTGAAAGCGTTACTGTCCAGACCACTCTGCCTGAGCCGGTTGCCGTGGCCGCCGGCAGCACTGTGGACCTGACGGTAACCAATGCCTACACCGCGGTGCCGGCTCCCACCCCCACCCCCACGCCTGCACCAACCCCCGCGCCGGAAAAGCCGGAGCGGCCGGAGAAGCCCGGAAAGTCGGGGAAGCTCCCCAAGACCGGCAGCGACGGAACGGCCCTGGCCGTGTCCGCCGGAGTCGGAGCCCTGGGGCTGGGCGGGCTGCTCCTCCTCGCGGCAAAGCGGCGCCGCGGATCCGGTGAGGATCTGTAAACGGGATCCCCGAGCTTTACGCCCGGGCTGCGGACACCTCCTCGCGGGTGTCGGCAGCCCGGGCGTAAGCTGGAGCCCCCTTTACGGTTTCCATCGAAGGACGGCACATGGCAGTTGACGGCGCACACGTAAATGACCCGGCGGTAGTCGAACGCCTGCTTCGGCAGAAGGGCCGGTGGGCCGTCGTCGGGCTCTCCAATAACCCCATGCGCACGGCAGTGGGCGTATCGAAGTACGTCCAGGATCATCTCGGCATGGAGATTATTCCGGTCAGTCTCAAGGGCGACGATGTCCACGGCAACAAGGGCTACCGGCGGCTCAGCGAAATCCCGGGCCCGATCGACGTCGTCGACTGCTTTGTAAACTCCGCCCGGGTGGGCGATGTGGTGGACCAGGCCATCGCCGTCGGGGCGAAAGCCGTGTGGTTGCAGCTCGGCGTCATTGACGAGGCAGCCGCCCGCCGCGCAGCCGATGCCGGCCTGGACGTCGTGATGGACACCTGCCCCGTCATTGAGGCTCCACACTACGGCTTGTGAGCGTTCCTACAGCTTGGCGAACCGCGCCCGCAGGATCCCCGTGTAGAGGCCGTAGCAAATCAGCCCCGCGCCCACCGCGCCCAGTGCCAGCCAGCCGAAAGGCTGCTCGCGCAGGGCGTGCAGGGCGCCGTCGAGGCCGCTGGAACGTTCCGGATCGGCGGTGGCGGCTGCAACCATCACCAGCACTCCAAGAATGGCCAGGGAAATTCCCTTGGCAACGAATCCCAGCACGCCCGTGACCGTAACCGCCCGGTTCCATGTTCCCGGCGGAACGGCGCGGAGGTCATTGCGGAACCGGCGGCTGGCGCCCTTGAACACAAAGTAGCCGCCGACGACGACAATTCCCAGGCCGACCAGGCCCAGCAGCAGCGCCCCGGCAGGCTGGGCCATAAGCCGGGCACTCCAACTGGAGGAACTCTCACCGCTGTCCGTTCCGCCGCCGAGGGCGAAAGAACCAAAGGTCGAGCCGATGGCGCCGTAGGCAATGGCCTGCCCGGCGGCCGAGCCGCGCATCTTCCACAGGTCCTTGCCCTTTAGCCCGCCGCCCTCCAGCCAGATCCGCGAAAGCTGGAAGAGGGCCAGGGTGAGGCAGCCCAGGAAGCAGATCCAGAGCAGGATCAAGCAGCCGGGCTGCCCGGCCAGCGCCGCCACCGCACCGGAGGAATCGGCGTCGCCGCTGCCGCCTGACGCGATCTGCAGTGCAATGACCCCGATGAGCAGATGCAGCAGCCCGCTTGCGACGTATCCCATGCGGGCCGCGCGTTCAAAGCCCTTGGAATCGGCAGCCTTCGCCGCGGCCGAGGCCAGCCTGTCCCCGTGTCCTGTGCGAGCCAAAGTGTCCTCCGTGAGTGAATGAGCGAGTGAGGCGCACGCCATGGCATGCGCCGGTTAGGGTTGTGGGTTCCTTCCATCCTGTCACCTGTGGCGCCGCCGCGCGGCGTCGGACTAGGCTCGGAGGATGGATGCGGCAGCGGTAAGGCGGGTGTGCCTGCAGTTCCCGGGCACCTATGAGGACTTTCCGTTCGGGCCCGATGCCTCCGTGTTCAAGGTCCAGGCATCGGGCGGCAAAGCGAAAATGTTTGCCCTGTGCTGGCTGGACGGCTCGCCGCTGACCATCAGCCTCAAGTGTGAACCGGAGCTGGCTGTCCAGCTGCGCGCCGCCCATCCCCAGATCAACGGGGCGTGGCACATGAACAAGAAGCACTGGAACTCTGTGCGCCTCGACGACGGATTCGCTCCGGACCTGGTGCAGGACCTCGTCGAGGATTCCTATGATCTGGTGGTGGCCTCGCTGCCGCGGCGGGACCGGGAGTCGCTGATGTGGAAAGGACTGGCCGGCGGATGAGCCGGTCCCTGACCTACCCGGACTCCGGCTACACCCGCCGGCCCTATCCGCAGCCGCTGACGCACCGCTGGCCCGAGGGGTACCGGCTGGTGCTGCGCCGGGAGAAGCTGAGCGTTCCGGATCCGGCGGCGGGATTCCTGAGGCTGGCCAACGGCATCCTGGACTGGGATCTGCACCGGCTGTCCGGGCTGCGCGTCGCTGCCTCCACACCCCGCGCGGCTCCCGGCGTGGAGATGTCTTCCGGCGTTGGGCTGGGGCCGCTGCGCTACTTCGCGCCGTGCCGGGTTTTGTGGGCCGAAGAACCCGCAGTCGACGACGCCGGGGCTCCCGTTCCGGGCCAGCGTGCCGGTTTTGGCTACGGGACGCTGAAGGGGCACCCGGAGCAGGGCGAAGAAGGCTTTTATGCCGAACTGGACGGGGACGGCCAGCTCATCTTTCGGCTGGCGGCCTACAGCCGGCCGGCCAACCGGCTGATTGCCGCCGGAGATTTCGCCAACCGCGCCGTGCAGCAGTTCATCACCCGGCGCTATCTCGCGGCAGCCTACTCGTTGGCTTCGGGAAGCTGAGCTGCCTGAAGGATGAAGCCAAGGCCCAGGCCCGGAGTTTCCACCGGGAGGAATCCGGCCGTGAGCAGCAGCGCCTGGGACGCGGCGTTTTCCGGCTCCGTGTACGCAATGACCCGTGACACCGCAGCCTGGTCCAGGGCATGCCGGGCCAGTGCGGTAAGGGCCTCAGTGGCGTAGCCCTGCCCGCGCCGGGACGGCACCACGCTGTAGCTGACCTCAACGTCTCCGTCTTCGGGCAGCAGCAGGAATCCGATGGTGCCCACTACTTGGCCGGTTGCGTTTTCCCGGATGAGCCGGGTGCTCAGGGCGTCTTCCACGGTGTTCAGGCCCGCCTCGAAAAACTGCCGGGCGGCGTCGTGGTCTGTGGGCTGCGGGAAGTCCGGGGCCCAGTCCGGCAGCCGGGACTGGATGATCAGGGCGTCCAGCTCGGCGGTGGTGATGGGAGACAGCCGCAGCCGGTCGGTGGAGAGTCCGGCGGGAAGGCCGGTGGCCGGCGTGGGGCGTTCCGCGGCCGATGCTGTGTCGTCAGGGGTCAAGGTCACTGAGTAATTGTGCCTGCCCGATTTCATTTTGCCGCTATTTGGTGAGCAACATCTTTTCGCGTCCCGTCCCGTCCCGTCGCGTCCGCCCCTCCCCCGCGAACTGGCAGAAACTGCGCTTCCCAGCTCTGAAACGTGCACTTTCTGCCAGTTCGGCGGAGGGTGTGGATAGCGGCTGCAGAGGAAATGCGAAAGGGCCATTCTTCTGGCATGCGTATTCCCGAGCCATTGCCCTCTGGGTTCTCCACCGACCCTTTCACCGTCAGCGAGGCAGACGCGTCCGGCGTTTCCCGCGGCCGGCTGCGGCACGCCCGGATTATTCGCCTGAGCAGGTCCATCCGGTGGGTGGATTCCCGGGACCTTGCGGATCTGCAGAGCATGCCCCCGCACCGCCGCTACCGGGCTTACACACAGGTGACCCCCTATTCCGTTGCCTCCCATGACTCCGCGGCCGAAGTGTGGGAATTTCCGATGCTGTCCTTCGCAGACGACGGCAAGCTGCACATCACGCGGCTGACCGGTATGTCTCCGCAACGGCGTGGTGGGGTCAGCGGCCATACCGGACAAATGTTCGCGGGGGAGATCTGTGTCGTGGATGGCCTGTCGCTGACCGCGAGGGAGCGGACCTGGCTTGATCTGGCCCAGCGGCTAACCGTCGCGGATCTGACGGTCATAACCGACTACCTGATCCGCATTCCCCGCCCCGAGTATGAAAACAGAACGACGCCGTATGCCACCAAGGAGTCTCTGCAGGCGGTTATCGACCGGCACAGCGGCAAACGGGGGATCCGTAAGGCCAGGCTTGCGTTGGAGCTGAGCCGGATCGGAGCGGATTCGCCGCCGGAAACGCTGCTTCGGCTGGCGTTGGCGGACGCCGGGCTGCCGGAACCGCTGGTGAATACACCGATTCTCGATGCCTTCGGCAATCCGCACCATCGGCCGGACCTTTCCTACCCCGATTACCGGGTGGCCGTGGAATATGAGGGTGCGGGACACTCCGAACCCGGTCAGGTGGAGCGGGACATCAGCCGTGAGGAACGGACTCGGACCCTGGGCTGGACTGAGGTTAGAATCTCGCGCCGGCACATGGCCGACGACGGCGGTGCGGCCGTGAGCAAGGTCCGGTCGGCGTTGATTGCTGCCGGCTGGCGCCTCGATTCCCCGTACCGCCGAGATGGCAGAAAGTGCGTCTCTCAGAGCTGAGAAGCGCACCTTCTGCCATCTCGCGGGATGGGAGGTGGCTAGCCGAAGTGCTTCGGCAGGGTCCCCTCGTGGGCTTCCTTCAGCTCGGACAGCGGCAGCGAGAAGTGGCCCTGGAAATCCAGGGCGCCGATCTCGGTGTCCACCACGCCGATCCGCATGTGGGCGTAGCCGCGGGCACCGCACATGTCCTTGAAACGGACCTCTTCGCTGCGGGCCACGGACACCACGGCCCGGGACTGCGACTCGGAGAACAGCATGGTGAACAGGTCCACGCCGTCACGCTCGCAGACTTCATCCAGCCCGATCCGGGCGCCGACGCCGAAGCGGAGCGCCATTTCGGACAGGGCAGCGGCCAGGCCGCCCTCGGACAGGTCATGTGCGGCGTCGATCATGCCGTCGCGGGAGGCGTTGACCAGCAGTTCGCCGAGCAGCTTCTCCCTTTTCAGGTCCACCGCCGGCGGCCGGCCGCCCAGGTGCCCGCGAAGGTTCGCGAATTCCGAGCCGTCCAGTTCGTCCTTGGTGACGCCCATCAGGTAAATGGCCTGGCCGTCTTCACGCCAGCCCGACGGCGTGCGGCGCGCGACGTCGTCGAACACTCCCAGCACGCCGACCACGGGGGTCGGGTGGATGGCGACGCCGCCGGTCTGGTTGTACAGCGAGACGTTGCCGCCGGTGACCGGGATGCCCAGCTCCTGGCAGCCGTCGGCCAAACCGCGGACGGCTTCGGCGAACTGCCACATGACCTCGGGGTCTTCGGGGGAGCCGAAGTTCAGGCAGTCGGAGACGGCCAGCGGTGTTGCGCCCGACGTGGCGACGTTGCGGTAGGACTCGGCCAGGGCCAGGCGGGCGCCCTCATACGGATCCAGGTAGGTGTAGCGGCCGTTGGCATCTGTGGAGATGGCCACGCCCAGCCCGGTGGTTTCATCCACGCGGATCACGCCGGCGTCGTCGGGCATGGCCAGCGCGGTGTTGCCCTGCACATAGCGGTCAAACTGGTTGGTGACCCAGGACTTGTCACACAGGTTCGGCGAGGCCATCAGTTCCAGCATGGCCTTCTTGACCGCTTCGCTGCCGAACGGACGGGCCCCGGCGAAGGAATCCGCCTGCAGCTTGTCCTGCCACTCGGGGCGGTGGAACGGGCGGTGGTAGACCGGTCCTTCGTGCGCAACCGTCTTGGGGTCGACGTCGACAATGGTCTCGCCGGCCCAGTCGATGACCAGCCGGCCGGTGCCGGTGACCTCGCCGAGCCAGGAGTACTCCACGTTCCACTTGGCCATGATCGCTTCAAACGCCTCGACGTTCTCCGGCGTCACTACGGCCATCATGCGTTCCTGCGACTCGGACATCAGGATTTCGCCCGGGGTCAGAGTGGGATCGCGCAGCAGCACCTTGGTCAGCTCCACGTGCATGCCGCCGTCGCCGTTGGAGGCAAGCTCCGACGTCGCGCAGGAAATGCCGGCCGCGCCCAGGTCCTGGATGCCCTCCACCACGGAGGCCTTGAACAGTTCCAGGCAGCACTCGATGAGCACCTTCTCGGCGAACGGGTCACCCACCTGCACGGCGGGGCGCTTGGAGGGCTTGGTGGAGTCGAAGGACTCCGACGCGAGCACGGAGGCGCCGCCGATGCCGTCACCGCCGGTGCGCGCACCGAAGAGAACCACCTTGTTGCCGGTGCCGGAGGCGTTGGCCAGGCGGATGTCCTCGTGGCGCATGACGCCCACGGCCAGGGCGTTGACCAGCGGGTTGCCCTGGTACACGGAGTCGAAGACCAGCTCGCCGCCGATGTTGGGCAGGCCGAGCGAGTTGCCGTAGCCGCCGATGCCGGAGACTATCCCGTGCACCAGCCGGGCGGTGTCGGGATGGTCGATCGCACCGAAGCGCAGCGGATCCATCACGGCCACCGGACGGGCACCCATGGAGATGATGTCGCGGACAATGCCGCCGACGCCGGTCGCGGCACCCTGGTAGGGCTCCACGAAGGAGGGGTGGTTGTGGGATTCAACCTTGAAGGTCACGGCCCAGCCCTCGCCGATGTCGACGACGCCGGCGTTCTCGCCGATGCCGACCAGCAGGTGTTCCTTCATCTTGTCGGTGACTTTTTCACCGAACTGGGACAGGTGCACCTTGGAGGACTTGTAGGAGCAGTGCTCGGACCACATGACCGAGTACATGGCGAGTTCCGCCGCGGTGGGGCGCCGGCCCAGGATTTCGACAACGCGGTTGAACTCGTCTTCCTTCAGGCCCAGTTCGGCCCAGGGAAGCTCGGTGTCGGGGGTCGCGGCGGCGTGTTCAACCGTGTCGATGCGGAACTTCTTCGCCTCGGTGGAGGCTGCGGAAACGGTCATTTATTTGCCTCCGGCAACGAGCGAGGTGAGTACTGAGGTGAACATGCCCAGGCCGTCGGTGCCGTAGCCCAGCCCGACCTCGCCGTAGGCCGAGGAATCCGGCCCGAAACCGGCCTCGACGGCATGTTCGGGGTGCGGCATGAGGCCGACGACGTTCCCGGCGGCGTTGGAAATGCCGGCAATGTTTCGGCGTGAGCCGTTCGGGTTGGCGCCGTCGTAGCGGAACACCACGCGGCCTTCGCCCTCGAGCTCATCCAGGGTTTTTTCGTCGGCGACGTACTGGCCGTCCTGGTTCTTCAGCGGAATGACCATGCCGGAATCCTTGGCGTAGGCAGAGGTCCAGGCCGTGGTGTTGTTTTCCACGCGCAGCAGCTGGTCCGCGCAGGAGAACTTCAGGTGGTTGTTCTTGATCATGGAACCGGGCAGCAGGTGAGCCTCGGTGAGGATCTGGAAACCGTTGCAGATGCCCAGCACGGGCATGCCGGCCTTTGAAGCGTCCACCACTTTGTCCATCAGCGGGGCGAAGCGGGCAATGGCTCCGGCACGCAGATAGTCGCCGTAGGAAAAGCCGCCGGGAATGATGACGGCGTCCACGGACTGCAGGTTGGCTTCGTTGTGCCAGAGGCCGACGGCGGTGCCGCCGGCGAGGGTGACCGCACGGGCGGCGTCGCGGTCGTCAAGGGTGCCGGGAAAGGTGATGATGCCGATCCGGACGGCCCGCAACGCGTCGTTGGCGGGCGCAGCGGCGAAATCGCCGATCAGGGGAGTGCTCAAAATCAGGCCTCCGAGATTACTTCAACGCGGGTGACGTCCTCGATGACGGGATTGGACAGCAGGGTGGCTGCTGCTGTGCGGGCCTGTTCGAGGATTTCTTCAGTGACGTCTCCGTCAACGGTCAGCTCGAACCGCTTGCCCTGCCGGACCCCGGTGAACCCGGTCAGGCCCAGCCGCGGAAGGGCACCGGCGATGGCCTTGCCCTGCGGATCGAGGATTTCAGGTTTGGGCATGACGTCAACAACGATCCGGGGCATCCGGGCAACTCCTGTGAGAGAAATGGGTGGCCGCGGACCCTGCCGTCTCACGCTGATTCAGCGCTCCGCGAGCTTGCGCTTTCATTCTAGCGGCGTTTCCCCCGGCCGTCTTTTCGTGTCGCCGGGCCATGGCTTAAACGTCTTCGGGCCGTCATCCAACTATGGATGACGGCCCGAAGACGGATGTGCGGCGCCGGGCGGCGGCGGTGCTGGCCGCCGCCCGGAGGGGATCAGGCCGGAACGCTCATCTGGAAGCCGCAGCGGCACCGCAGCACTGTGGTGTCGAGCTGTACTTCCGGGACGGTGATGGTGTCCGGTCCGGTGTAGACGGGTTCAAAGATGGACACCGAGGTGGTGTCCTTCGGCTGCATGGGCTCGCCGCAGTGCAGGTATTCGGCGTCGGTTCCGGTGGTGTTCATCCGGCGGGCCCAGACGGGGGAGTGCCGAACCGGGTGCCCGTAGAAACGATCGCACTCCGAGCAGGTGTAGCTGATTTCCAGGAACTCCGCGGCATCTTCGCCGACTGCCGGTTCCACGGATTCGATGATCAGGTATTCATCCGTCCCGCAGTTGGTGCACCACGGGGCGTTGGGTTCCGGGGCGGGATCGGCCGCGCCTTCGGGTCTTGCTTGCGTTGACATAATCGTTCCTCCAGTTCAGGTCCGGACGGAGAACTCCATCGCCCAGAACAGGTAGTAAGTATGCTTACTCATTCTACGCAAGCGTCTCCGGCACAGACAAGTCCCGGAAACACGTTCCCGGCCCGGGTGCGTTTGCGGGGTCGTTAGAGTGGGGGCGTGAAGCCTCTTGCTGCGAAACCGGCCATGGTGCGCCGGTCCATGAACCTCTGGCCGCCCTTCGCCTTCTCCGGCATCCGCATCACGCATCTGGATTCCCTGTCTGCGGAGGTGAGGCTGCGGCAGCACTGGTGGAACGGGAATGTCGCCGGGGTGCATTTTGGCGGCTCGCTGTTCGCCATGACCGACCCGTTCTGGATGATGCTCCTGCTCCAGCATCTGGGCCGGGACCATCTGGTCTGGGACCGCGCGGCCGAGGTGGAATTCCTCAAGCCGGGCAGGGGCAATGTTACCGCCCGCTTCGTCCTCGCCGAGGAGGACGTGGAGCGGATCCGCACGCTCGCTGCCGGCGGAGGCAAGGTTCTCGAGTGGTATTCCGTAGACGTAACGGACGCCGACGGCGACGTGGTGGCCCGGGTGCGCAAGCAGGTTTATGTGCGGCGCAAGCGCGAAGAAGCGGCCGTGCCAGCGGCAGCAGGAGAGTCTGCGCCGGGCGAGCCGGCACCTGCTCCGGCTGCATCAGCTACAGGGTGGCCTCGGCGGGGCCGAGCAGTCCGGTAAGGCTTTCCCAGCGGGGAATCTCGCAGCCGTTGGCGAGCAAGAACTCACGGTCCACGGCTGCCCCGTCCAGCGTGCCGCTCACGTGCGCCCGCTGCGGCCCCTTGATCATTTGCGTGCACATGAGGTTGGGGTCCAGCGGGGCAAAAACTTCGGCACCCTGCGCGGCGAGGGCGGCGCAGGCGGCAACGGGATCCGGGGCGGCGGAGCTGCCAACCGGGGCGCCGCCGTCGCACTCCAGGGAGTATGTGTCCGTGACATCGGCGCCTTCTGCACGGAACTCCACGGTCAACGACGTGGCTGCCGGCGACGACGGAGCCGCGGCGGGGCCCGAGGACGCGGGGCTGGACGGCGTCGGGCTCGATGGCGCTGTGCTTGAAGGTTCTGTGCTCGCAGTCGCTGTGCTCGAAGGTTCCGGGGAAGATTCGGACGTCCCGCTGCCGGGCGAACCGCCGCAGCCGGCAAGCACCAGGACGGTCGCAAGGGGAATCAGCAGACTGCGAAGCGGACGGAACATGTGTGAGACCTCCAGCTAGGGTGGTCCCAGCCTAGTCGGATGCCTAGGCGGTTTCGCCGGTTTTCCCGCCTTCCCCGGTTTCCCCGGAATCCCCGCCGGAGTCAGCCGCTGCCCGGGCCTGGGCCAGGAAATAGGGGCTTTGTCCGGGATAGTACTCATCAAATGCGGGAACTGTGCTTCCGGCGAGGCTCGCCGTCAGCCGGTCAAGGTAGTACTCCCAGCCCGGCCCCACGCTTTCCGCAGCCAGCGGGTCCTCAAGATGGTGGGTGAAATCCAGCCGGGTTCCGCCGGCACTTTCCCGGAATCGGACCTCCAGGTCCCAGCTGCCGTATTCGTCCTCGACCATCAGTCGGAGCAGCTCGGGCGCCGCGCATTCCGCGATCTGCAGCCGACTCCAGGGGAGTCCTTCCTCATAGAGCATCTGAAGGTCAATGCTCTCGCCCCGTCCGGGGTTTCCCTCCCAGCGCCCGAACCACTGTCCGGCCTGCTCCGGGTTGGTGAAGCTGCGCCAGAGCGCCGACGGCGGTTCGGTGAAGTTCCGGATAAACGTCAGGTTGTACGTCTGCGGTCCGGTGCGGCTGATCCGGCCGGTGGGTTCGCGCTGCATAGGTGCTCCTGAAGGGGTTCCAGCAAGCCAAGGATGCGGGCCCGCAGCTGCTGTGATTCCTCGCTGAAGCCGCGTTGGGCCGCCACATACTCGCTCCGCCCGGCGGGTGTCTCCACGGGAATGGGGGTGTAGCCCCAGTCCTGCAGATCGTAGGGGGAGGCGCGCATATCCATGACCCGGATTCGCCAGGACAGCTCGAAGCAGTCCATCACCAGGTCACTGGGCAGCAGGGGAACCAGCTTGTAGGTCCACTTGTACAGGTCCATATTCGCATGCAGGCATCCGGGCTGTTCAAGGTCCGGCTGGTTTTCGCGGGTGGGCGTGAGCTCATTCAGCGGAACGGCCTGCGGCGTGTAAAAGCGGAAGGCGTCAATGTGGGTGCATTTGATCCGGCTCTTTTCCACCAGCCGGTCCGTGCCCTCCGCTCCCAGGCGCAGCTGCAGGTAGTCATGCCGGATGCCGTTGACTTCGGACTTGTAGGCCATGGCCCACTCATGCATGCCGAAGCAGCCGAGTGACGGCTTCCGGGCCGCCGTCCGCGACAACAGCGTGCGGGTGAAGTCGACGGCACTGCCCCGTGCCGAACCGAAGCCCGCCAGGTCCACCGTGACCGCTGTTGTGCCGCCGTCGAGCCCCTGGGCGGCGAGTTCGGCGTCGGTGAGGGGCCGGTAGAATTTCCAGTCCGTGCGCTCTGCCGCCGCGGCACCGGTCAGGACGACGCCGGCGCCGGGGTGCCAGCGCAGCAGCTGCCCGGGTTTCTGGGAGTAGTAGGTAAAAAGGAAGTCCTCCACCGGATGCTTTCGCCCCGCTGAGCGGCGGTCCAGGAAACCGTCTACGAAGGGCTGCACGCGCTCGCGGTGCTGCAGGCTCAGCGGCAGCCACTGGTCCTCGGTCAGGACGGTGGGAAACGGGGAAGGGGTCACGGCACCATTATCCCGCTCCCTGCGCTGCGGAAATCAGCCGGCGCATGGAGTCGTTGAGTTCCTGCACCTGCGTGCGGGTCAGGCCCAGCCTGCCCATCATGGTGCCGGGAACCTCCGCGGCGTCGCGGCGCAGTGCCCGGCCTTCCTCGGTCAGGTCGACGGCGAGGGAGCGGTCGTCCCCGGGGGCCCGGTTACGGGTGAGGAGCCCCGCTGTTTCCAGCCGCTTCAGCATGGGTGAGAGAGTGGCCGGGTCCATCGCCAGGGCGTTGCCCAGGCTGCGGACGCTGCGGGGACTGTGCTCCCAGAGGGCGAGCATCACGAGGTACTGCGGGTGGGTTAGTCCGAGGTTCTCCAGCACCGGCTTGTACGCGCCGACCACACTGCGGGCAGCCACGGAGAGGGCGAAACAGAGCTGGTGCTCCAGCAGGAGGTCCTCGTCAGCCTGATCCATCATCCGCTCCCTCTTTGCCGGTCTTCACCGATCGATCGTTAGTGCACTAATGATTAGCGTACTATGGCAGCAGGATTAGTCGCTGCGGAAAGGTGCGGGAGATGGCGGACAAAGAGAGCTTTACCTCGAAATTCATGCGGACCACCGGCAAGGTACGGATGATTTTCGGCCCTGCCCAGACCAGTTCCCTGGACCACCCGATGACCGAGGAAAACCAGCAGCTGCTCAAAGAACAGCAGGCGCAGGAAAAGGCCCAGTGGCAAACCGTTACCCGGGCTGACGGCAGCTCCTACATTGTTCCGCGCCAGGAGTAGTCCCGCCGGGAGCAGGCCCAGCGGGAGCTAGCTGGAAAACTTTCCGGATTCCGCCCGTAAGGCAGGGTCCAAAGCGTACGGTTGATTAACCCCCGGAGCCCTCATCCAGGAATTTCTCCGGCCTCGACCGCACAAGGAATTCTCCATGAGCGATGAAATCTCTCCCCGGCCCGCACCCGTTTTGCACGGCACAGGACCGCTGGGCAGGCTGGCACGCATGGTCTCCGTCTTTTACGGGGACGCTGAACGGGACCGGGTAACCGAACCGGTCCGCCACCTGCATGATCCGGTGGAAGACGAGATTGACCGGCAGCTCGCGTCCATCTCTGTTGAAACCGATACCGGCGGCCGGCATTACGCCGTCCGCAGGTTGGCTCCCGCAGCTCCGGACCCGGCGGGCCCCGGAGTCACCTACCGCTATTTCGCCAACCGCCCGCTGCTGAACGTCCCGGAAGCCTAAGCCGTTACCGGCCCTAGGCCTGTACCGGCCCTAAGCCTTTATCGGCACGGGGCGGCTCGACGGCCGCCCAGGGGGGAGCCGGGGATCAACCAGGAAGCGCCTTAGCGCCCGGTGCCGCCGTACACGGTGGCCTCGGCGTCGCCGTCGAGCCCGAAGGCGGCGTGGACAGCGCGAACAGCCGTGTCCAGGAGCTTGGCGTCGGTGACAACCGAGATGCGGATTTCGGACGTGGAAATCATGTCGATGTTGACGCCGGCGTGGTGCAGCGCTTCGAAGAAGCGGTGCGAGACGCCCGGGTTGGACCGCATGCCGGCGCCGATCAGCGAGAGCTTTCCAATCTGCTCGTCGTAATCGATCGTGTCGAACCCGACGTCTTCCTTGGCGGCGTTGAGGGCATCAATGGCGTCCTTGCCGTCAATGATCGGCAGGGTGAAGGAGATGTCCGTGCGCCCGGAACCCTGGGTTGAGACGTTCTGCACGATCATGTCGATGTTGGCGTTGGCCCCGGCGACAATCCCGAAGATCTCCGCTGCCTTGCCGGGAATGTCGGGTACACCGATCACCGTGAGCTTGGCCTCCGAACGGTCGTGTGCAACGCCGGAAATGATGGGCTGTTCCAAGGGTTCTCCCTCTTGAATCTTGATCTTGTCATCGGGGCTGGGCAGAACCCAGGTGCCCTCATGCTGGCTGAAGGAGGACCGCACGTGCAGCGGCACGCCGAAGCGGCGGGCATACTCCACGCAGCGCAGATGCAGGATTTTGGCGCCTGAGGCGGCCATTTCCAGCATTTCCTCGCTGGATATCTTGTCGATCTTCTGAGCGGATCCGACCACGCGGGGGTCGGCCGTGTAGATGCCGTCAACGTCGGTGTAGATTTCGCAGACGTCGGCACCCAGTGCAGCGGCGAGCGCGACGGCGGTGGTGTCGGAACCTCCGCGGCCCAGGGTGGTGATGTCGTGGCTTTCCTGGCTCATGCCCTGGAATCCGGCGACGATGGCAACGTCACCCTTTTCGATTGCCGTTTTGATCCGGTGCGGCGAGACGTCGATGATGCGGGCCTTGCCGTGGATGGCGTCGGTAATCATGCCGGCCTGGCTGCCGGTAAAGGACTGCGCGGATCCGCCGCGTTCGTTGATCGCCATGGCCAGCAGCGCCATGGAGATGCGTTCTCCTGCGCTCAGGAGCATGTCCATCTCGCGGGCATTGCCTCCGCTGGTGATCTGTCCGGCGAGGTCCAGAAGTTCGTCGGTGGAATCGCCCATGGCGGAGACCACCACCACTACCTCGTTGCCGGCGGCGTGGGTGTCCACAACCCGCTTGGCGACGCGCTTGATGCCTTCGGCGTCCGATACGGAGGACCCGCCGAATTTCTGCACTATCAGGCTCATGCGTACACGCTCTCTGCATCACTTCCGGTTGCTGCGCGGCGACATCCTCGGCGCGGTGCATCTGGTTTTCTTCCCCGGGAATCCGGGGAGATAAGGCCGCAAAACCTGCGGCCGATCAGCAAAAGTCTATCGTTGCTGCTCTGGCGTGCCGAAATACCGGGGATATATGAACTTAACGTCACGTTTGGGCGAGTCCGCCGGTGCTGTTGGGACAGGCGGCTCCTAGGGTGGGCCCATGGTCAACGGCGAGCCCGCGAAGAACCCCTCGATGAACAACGAGCACAGGGATGCCGGTGGTGTGCCCGCAGGGGTGAGCGCCCTGGGCGTCCGCCGCCGGTTCGGATCCGTTGAAGCGGTGCGGGGAATGGACTTCACGGCTCCGCCCGGGGCAGTCACGGCCCTGATCGGTCCCAACGGTTCCGGGAAAACCACACTGCTGCTGATGCTTGCCTCACTGCTGGCGCCCGACGCCGGTGAGGTGCGGATCTGCGGCTTTGATCCCACAGCGGATCCCGGGCAGGTGCGCAGCCGTGTTGGCTGGATGCCCGACACCCTGGGGACCTGGGACTCACTGACGGCAACGGAAATCCTGGTCACCATGGGTTCGATGTACGGCATGGCGCCGGCCGCGGCCAGGAACCGTGCCGCGGAACTGCTGGAAACCGTGCACCTGAGCGACCTGGCGCTGAAGCCGGCGCGGGTCTTTTCCCGCGGCCAGCAGCAGCGGCTGAGCCTGGCGCGGGCGCTGATCCACGATCCCGAGGTGCTGCTGCTGGATGAACCCGCCTCCGGGCTGGACCCCGGCTCGCGGGTGGATCTGAGACTGCTGCTGCGCAGGCTCGCCGGCGAGGGGAAAACGGTGGTGGTCTCCTCGCATGTGCTCGCCGAGCTGGATGAAATGGCGGACCGCGCGGTCTTCGTGGCACGCGGGGAAACCGTCACCACCCAGTCACTGGCCGACGCCGGGGTGCAGGCACGCTGGTACACCGTCCGGGCGCTCGACGACGGCTCCCTGATGCGCCAACTGGAAGCGCTGCAGGTTCCGCACCGGATGCAGGGTGATGACCGCAGGCCTGCGGTGCAGGTCCGGCTCGCCGGGGAGGGCGCTGCGGCGGAGCTGCTGCGGTCCCTGGTCCGGGCCGACGTTCCGGTGGTCGCCTTTGCTCCTGCCGGCGGCGCGCTAGAGGAGACTTACATGAGTTTGGATACCGATCGCCGATGAGTACGCAAAGTTCCGCACCGACCGCACCTGCCGCGCCGTCGGCCCTGGGCACCCTCGCCGGCGTCCGCTCAGTTTTTGTCCTGGAAATGAAGCAGCGGGTGCGCTCCCGCGGCTGGTACATCCTCCTGGGAGTCTGGTTCGCCGTCATCGGGCTTGTCGCCATGCTGACGGCGTTGAATGCCTCCGCGTCCGAGGGGCCCGCGGGGCCGGTGCTCTATGAACTGATTGTCGGCTTCGTCCTGTTTTTCGGGCTGCTGCTGGCTCCCGCGCTGTCCGCCAACGCAGTCAACGGCGACCGCGCCGCGGGCACCCTGGCGATCCTGCAGGTGACTTTGCTGAGGCCGGGGCAGATCCTGGCCGGAAAGTGGCTGGCCTCGTGGGTGGCGTCCCTCGGCTTTCTGGTGGCCAGCGTGCCGTTCCTGATCTGGGGGCTGGCACTGGGAGGCGTGCGTCCGCTGTCCGCCGTTGTCGCCGTCGTCATGCTGGCCGTGGAGCTGGGCATAGTCTGCGCCATCGGGCTCGGTGTGTCCGCGCTGGCCAACCGGCCGCTGTTTTCCATTGTGGTCACCTACATGCTGGTGGCTCTGCTGGGGCTGGGAACACTGATTGGTTTCGGGTTGAGCCTGACCCTGGTCCAGGGAACGGTGAAAACCAACTTCCCAACCTACGAGCCCTACACCGAGGTGCCCCTCGACCCGGACCTCGCCCCCGGATATACCTGCGACGGGCCGATCGTCGACATTCCGGTGGCGCACACGGATCGGGTGGCCTGGATTCTTGCCGCCAACCCCTTTGTGATCGTGGCTGATGCCATTCCGCACGGAGAGCCGGATCCCGAGAGGTCCATGTATGAGCCAACAGGGGTGATGCAGGGAATCAGCAGCACGGTCCGGCTGGCACAGGCAGGGCCGGAATACTCCCAGCCGTGCGCAAACGGTGAGGCCCGGTCCAGTGCTCCGGAGACCTTCCCCATCTGGCCGCTGGGGCTGGTGGTGCAGCTCGCGCTCGCCGCCGTGCTCCTGGCCTTCGGGCGGCGCCGGCTGGTCACACCCGTCCGCCGGCTGGCAGCGGGGACCCGGATCGCCTAGCCGCGGACCGGGGCCGGCGCGCTAGGACATGCTGCGGCGGCCCTCGAAGGCCCGGCCCAGCGTGATTTCGTCGGCATACTCAAGGTCTCCGCCCACCGGGAGCCCGGACGCCAGACGGGTGACGCTGATGCCCAGGGTCTTCAGCATCCGGGAGAGGTACGTGGCAGTCGCCTCGCCCTCGAGGTTCGGATCGGTGGCGATGATGATTTCGGAGATCTGCTCGTCGGACAGCCGGCTGAGCAGTTCCCGGATGCGCAGCTGGTCCGGGCCAATCCCGGCAATGGGATTAATGGCGCCGCCGAGCACATGGTAGCGGCCGCGGAAGGAGCGGGTGCGTTCCACGGCAATGACGTCCTTGGACTCCTCAACCACGCAGATCATGGTGGGATCCCGGCGGGTATCGCGGCAGATGGCGCAGGTTTCCTGCTCCGTGACGTTGCCGCAGATGCTGCAGAACTTAACCTTGTCCTTCACCGTGACGATGGATGAGGCAAGCTTCCGCATGTCATCCGGGTCAGCTTCCAGGATGTGAAAGGCAATGCGCTGGGCAGACTTGGGGCCGATGCCCGGGAGCCTGCCGAGCTCGTCAATAAGTTCCTGAACGGCACCTTCGTACACGTGACCTTCTCTGCTGGATAGATGTGCGCTGTGTTTGTGCGGCCACTCGTGGGGAGACCTGCAGATGCCATGTGCCGGAGCGGCACTGGTCAGCGGCCGTCGAGGCTGCGTTCCTCAATCAGCCGGCCGCCCAGGATCCGTTCAATGGCTTTTCGGCCCACCAGTCCTGAATCCTCAAGTCTGATGTCGTCGGCGCTGGGGATGTCCTCCACCAAGTTTACGTTGCTGCGCCCGGCCGAGACGTTTGCCGGGCCGCCGCGCTGGGCTGCTTCATTCAGCAGCTTCTGGTAACGGCTCAGCGGACGGCTGCCGTTGCCGGCCGCCGCAGGAGCGGACGACGACGGCGCGGGCGCGGACGACGACGGCACGGGCGCGGACGACGACGGCACGGGCGCGGACGACGACGGCACGGGCGCCGGAGGTGCTGACGACGACGGGGTAGGCGACGACGGGGCCGGTGCCGGTTGCTGCGGCCGCACCTGAGGTGCGGCTGGCGCTGCAGAGGCCTGCGGGGAAGAATCCCGGGGGGAAGAGGCCTGCCCCGGCGCACCGGCCGGCTGGCTGCCCCGGTCTTCCCGGCGCGCGGGAGACGAACCCGTGCCGGCCCAGTTGGTGGCAGCCCATTCGGTATCCGACAGGTGTCCGGCCGAGTACACGTCAACGGGCGGTTCAGCCTGTTCCCAGGCATTGCTTTCCGGTCCGCCTGCATACGGATCCTCAGGAGGCTCCTGCTGCCAGTCTTCCGGAAGCGGACCGGCCGCAGCTTTGCGGGTTCGGCCGGCGGGCTGCGGCGCTTCGGACGTTTGCCCGTTGTGCCGTGCCGTGCCGGAGGAACCGGTCTGGGAACCTTGGCTGCGGCGCCGGTTCAGGGCAGCCGCTGCCGCAGGTCCCGATGCCACGGGCGAAGCTCCGTGTGCGGCGGGGGCAGCAGGGGCACCGGGGACAGCTTCTGCAGGAACGTTAGGTTCAGGTGCTGCCTCCGCAGCGGGCACCGGGATGACGGCGTTCGGCCAGGCCGGAGCCTTGCCGCCGGCGGCACCGTTAGGAACGTTTGGTGCTGCTGCCGCCTCCGGCTGTACCGGAGCGGTGCGGGCTGCGGATGCCGCAGGTGCTGACGACACCGATACCGGCGATTCAGCGGATGCGGGAGCGTTGCCCGGCTGTGCCGACGGCCGAGAATTCGACTGCTGCGGCGCGGACTGCTGCGGAGCCGACGGGGCGGCCTGCCGGGGTGCGGACTGCTGCGGAGCCGACGGGGCGGCCTGCCGGGGTGCGGACTGCTGCGGGACGGACTGTTGCTGGGACGGAGCCTGGACCTGTGCGGAAGCCGGCGCCGGGGTTAGCCGGCTACCTGCTTTTGGGCCCGACTCACCCGCTGCCGCCGAACTGTCGTGCACCACGTTGACCTGACAGTCCACACCGAGCACCTGGGTGACCGCCTTGCGGAGGTTCTCCAGATGATCCGGCCGGTTGAAGTTGGTGGCAGCGCCCTGGTTGCTGAAAGCCAACTCCAGGATCCGCCCGTCAAAGGACTTGGGGCTGGCGTTCTTGCTGACGTTGAGCCAGGTTGCACGCCGGATTCCGGTGAGGGCATCCATGATTTCGGGCCAGGCGCGGCGGATCATTTCGATCTGTCCGCCGCTCGGAGCAGCACCCGGTGCGGAGGCAGCTGCCGGCTCCGGTCGCTGTGCGGAAGCAGCGGCAGGGGAGGGCTGCCGGTCCCGTTCCAGAGCGGGAGCGTCCGCTGCGGGGCGTGCCGTGGCGGAAACGGGGGCCGGAGCGTTGGACGCAGCAGCGGAGCCGTTCGCCGCTGCCTGCGGTTCGGGCGCGGTGGCCCAGGTTCCGCCCCAGTCCAGCGGGGAGCTGTCCGGGGTTGCGGCCGGAGCCGGGGCCGGGGCTGCAGCTGCTGCGGGTGCGGGTTCGGTCCGGGCAGGAGGCGCGTCGGCCACCACGGCGGGTGTCTCCGCCGCCGTCGGGCGCGCTGCCGGGATGGACTCGACGGGTGACGATGCGGCAGCCGCGCGGCCAACCGCCTCGGTGCTGTCGCCGGCGTAGCTCAGCCGCCGTTCGATGCGGTCCACACGCGCTGCGGTGCCCCGCTCGGTCTGGTCGGAGGCGGGCAGCAGGATGCGGGCGCAGAGCAGTTCCAGGTGCAGCCGCGGAGACGTGGCCCCGGTCATTTCCGTCAGCGCCGTGTTCGTGATGTCGGCGGCGCGGGAGAGCTCGGCGCCGCCAAGCTGGGTGGCCTGGGTGCTCATCCGGCTGATCTGGTCTTCGGGCATGCCGCGCAGCACTGCTGCGGCACTGTCCGGCATCGCGTGCACGATGATCAGGTCACGGAAGCGTTCCAGAAGATCTTCGACGAAGCGCCGCGGATCCTGTCCGGTCTGGATGACCCGGTCCACCGCGCGGAAAACGGTGGCGGAATCGCCGGCGGCAAAGGCATCGACGACGTCGTCGAGCAGCGAGATGGGCGTGTAGCCCAGGAGGTTGACGGCCAGCTCGTAGTCGAGGCCCGCGGGTCCGGCTCCGGCCATCAGCTGGTCCAGCACCGACAGCGAGTCGCGGACGGAACCGCCGCCGGCGCGGATCACGAGGGACAGTACTCCGGGCGCCACCGGAACGTTTTCCTGCTGGCAGAGCCGGTCCAGGTACGCCAGCAGCGGTTCCGGCGGTACCAGGCGGAACGGGTAATGGTGGGTGCGGGAGCGGATGGTGCCGATCACCTTGTCCGGCTCCGTGGTGGCGAAGATGAACTTGATGTGCTCCGGCGGCTCTTCCACGATCTTGAGCAGCGCGTTGAAGCCGGCGGAGGTCACCATGTGGGCTTCGTCAATGATGAAAATCTTGTAGCGGTCCCGGACGGGGGCGAAAGTGGCGCGTTCGCGCAGGTCGCGGGCGTCGTCCACACCGCCGTGGCTGGCGGCGTCAATCTCGATCACGTCGAGGCTGCCGGAGCCGTTGCGGGCCAGCTCAACGCAGCTGTCGCACTTTCCGCAGGGGACCGGCGTCGGGCCTTCGGCGCAGTTCAGGCAGCGGGCCAGGATACGGGCGGACGTGGTTTTGCCGCAGCCGCGCGGGCCGGAGAAGAGGTAGGCGTGGTTAACGCGGTTTTTGGAGAGGGCCGCCATGAGCGGCTCCGTGACGTGCTCCTGCCCGATCACATCCGCGAAGCTCTCGGGACGGTAGCGGCGGTAAAGGGCTGTACTCACAGATAGAACCCTATCGGTTGGCACTGACGGTTTGCATCCCGGCACCTGGCACGGGGAAAACCGGTTGGTCCTGAAAAAATTAAAGACCCCTCATGCACCTGCCAGAGCCCGCTTACCCTTGCTACCTTCCGGTCCTGGGGGAGTTCACAGGATGACACCACATGAGGGGCCGCGAATCAGTCTACCCGATTTTTGGACCGGTTTTGCGGCGGCCGGTTTCCGGCGGTTCCACGGTCCGCAGATAGCGGTACATGTCCCGCCACTGGGTTCCGATCTTCTGCCAGGAGGGCAGCAGCCTGTCCATCCGGTAGCCGGCACTTTCGGCAGTGCGCCAGGAGCCCTCGTTCCACGGCTCTATATACAGTTCAATCCGCGGCATCCGCCGGACCGTCAGAGCCCACTCGGTCAGCAGCTTCAGGGCCTCGCCGGCGTAACCCTGCTTTCGGTGTCCGGGTCCGATCCAATAGCCGATCGTGTCGGGGTTCCCGGTGCGGCGCGACGACTGCCCGGGCCACAGCCCAATCTGCCCGACGGCGGCGCCGGTCGCGGCATCTGCGACGGCGAAGGACCAGCCCGCACCGCTTTCCAGACGGTAGTGCTGCCGTTTGATGAAGGCCAGCGCCTCCTCCTGTCCTGGTGTGGAGGGGACCGAGGTGATCAGCGGAATCAGGGGGTCCTGCGAGGCCGACTGTATAAGGACGACGTCGGCGGGCGTGAAGGCGCGAAGCGTCACCCGGAAACTGTGGAGGACAGGAAGCACGAGGGGCGTTCCCCTCAGAGCTCTTGGTGCCGCAGGCATGGTGTTCCTTTCGTCGTCGCTAACGGGCGGCGGTTCGGTTCCATCCTGCCCGCTAAGGCTCCCTTATAGGGGGTCTGTTCCTGCTCCCCATATAGAGGATCCGTTTTGGCGCGCTACAGAGGGTCCGTTCTGGCACCCCATAAGGGAGTCAGCCGCCTGCTCCCCTTATAGGGCTGTAGGGCGGCGATCGTGCCCTGGACCTAGCCATGGGGCGTTTGCGGTGACGGCCTGCGGCGCTGTTCGGAGAGCGAACCAGGGTACGTATCCGGCCTGTCCGAGGGTCGTTTGGAGGCCTTCAGGAGCCGAGTTGCGGCGGGGTCCAAACCTGTGTAAAGTCTTCTAAGTCGCCGCGGCCGGGAGTTGAAAAACTTACCGAGCAGGGCGGCCAAACCCCACCAAAAACATCCTGGTGATCCATCCTGCCCCACGGGCCGGGAACGGAAAGCCGGGGCTTTTGTGCGGGGTCCTCCGGAGGAAAAAGACGCGGTTTCGGGAATTATCCCGAATTGCTAAAACAGTCCGGATGAAATAGAATAAAGAAACACTGCAGCGAAGAGAAAAGAAAAACAATTCATTGTTTTTCCGAGTATTTCGGATGCATCTGTTGTTTGAGAACTCAATAGTGTGCCAAGTTTATTGATACCAATTATTTTAATTGGTTGAACTGGTTCTTCCGCCCACCCCGTGGGCGCGGAGGAC